>DGAD01000006.1:29913-164206 GCA_002382805.1 Clostridiales bacterium UBA4039 | reverse complement strand
GATTCCCCTACGGGTCATTTTAAAATATATTATATGCTAACGTAGCTCAATTCTATCAGTGAACTGAGCTTAGCGAAGGCACACGTGGGCAGACTGGCTCTGCCGTCAAGTAATTTCATATGCCGACGTGGCTCAATTGGCAGAGCAGCTGACTTGTAATCAGCAGGTTATCGGTTCGAGTCCGATCGTCGGCTTTATATAAAATTATAATAAAGTAGATGGGGGCCATTAGCTCAGTTGGTCAGAGCATCCGGCTCATAACCGGAGAGTCCGGGGTTCGAGTCCCTGATGGCCCATTTATATTTTATATTTAAATTGTATGGCCCAGTGGCTCAGTTGGTTAGAGCGCCGGCCTGTCACGCCGGAGGTCGAGGGTTCGAGTCCCTTCTGGGTCGCTAGTAAACTTACTTGCGAGACTTCATAAAAAGTGATATAGTAGTTAAGTAAGTTTATCATTATCCCAGGGCGCATAGCTCAGCTGGGAGAGCACCTGCCTTACAAGCAGGGGGTCACAGGTTCGAGCCCTGTTGCGCCCATTTAATTAAATATTATGCCCGAGTGGCGGAATTGGCAGACGCACAGGACTTAAAATCCTGCGATGTAAAAATCGTACCGGTTCGATTCCGGTCTCGGGCATACACTCAATATGTGCGCATAGCTCAGCTGGATAGAGCGTCTGGCTACGGACCAGAAGGCCGAGGGTTCAAATCCTTCTGCGCACGCTAGAATAAAAACCGTTAGTCTATAATAGATTAACGGTTTTTTGATGTAGTTTTATGTAATTTAAATGACATTAATTAGTCTATCTTTTTTATGACAGTAAACCTATAAGAGCTTACGCAACAAATCCTTTGTTTCTGAAATATGAAGATTTTCAGCTAATCTCAATTGAGACACGTTTCGAAGATATCCTTCGGTTGTACTCACACGATTATGACCAAGTAAGATTTTAACATCATAAATTGACTTCCCAAGATAAAGCGAACGTGTGGCAAATGTGTGCCGGAATAAATAAGCATGCGCACGTTGTATACCGGCACGGTCTTTTATCCATCTATCGCAAAGACCACGTATAGAGCGAACTGTTAAGCGCTTCTTAGTTCTTAGACTTATAATAAGAATATCTCTATCCTTTCTCTCCAAAGGGTCAATCCTACGTTGCAAATATTTACTTATGTACTTTTTTGTAAAGATTGAGATAGGAACCAATCTATCGGAATACACCTTATCTCCGTGAATCAAAATAGTTGAATTCGAAAAGTTAATATCCTTAATTTCAATCGAACATAGTTCAGAAGGACGAATGCCTGTATCCAGCAGAATAGCAAAAATAAGCTTTATAATCATGCCTTGGTCTGACGAATCATCAAGAACTGAAAAAATAAGTTCAATTTCATCATCATAGAGAATCTCTTTTATAGTATTATAAACTTTAACTTTTGGACCATCACGAACTATATCTACATCCGTGTAATGTTCACGGTATAGGAAATTACCGAACGTGCGGACAGAATTAAAGTAAGTATGTATACTCTTTGACTTAAGAGTACCTTTTTCACGTAAATAAACAAGGTACTTTTTATAATCGTCAAGGATTAAATCCTCAACATCCTTATCATGCAAATACCTAATTATAAATAGATCCTTAATAAAATAATCATACCCCGATAACGTTTTTGGTTTTGCAGCATCTTCATATTTTAGCTTGTCATAAAACATCTGATACAATAACGATAACTTCATATATAACACTCCCAATCCTTTAATTTTAATCTATAAATGATATGCATAATTGATTCATGCAATCATTTAACTGTTCGTCAGTTAATTCCCTTATGTTATACTTCTTTTTATATCGGTCTATTTCGACCTCTAAAATCTGCTGTGCCTTCTCATTTATCATATGCTTATTTTTTAATGCTTTCAATCGTTTTTTTGAAGTATATTGACGAAGGTATACACTGTCTTTATCAGTTACATTTTTTTCAAGTTGCCTAATTTCATACTGTACCTTATCGTTATCATTAACATTGGCGAGCAAGTCAGAGATATCTTGTATAAAGTCAGATTCATCTTTACCATTGTAGACGGCATTAGAAGCTACTTTATTGACCGTTGCTTGAATAATTCGAGCTTTATCCATGTGTTTTTTATAATCACGGTTAAGTTTTTCTTTGTACTCGAATCCAAATAATTTAGTGCTTTGAATGCGTTTCCACCATGACTTTACTTCACCTGTAAGCCTATCCTCAAAATATAAAGTTCGTCCGTGAAGATTTTTAAGAAATAGAGATTGATTATCAATGATTTTAAAAATACGTGCTAGAGCATGTTTCGGATAACGGCAATTTAGTTCATCAATAACAGTACCATAGTTATAATAGTATTTACGTTTTGTTTCAAATTCGATATTGAGAACCGTTGTAATTTTAGGTAAAAGAGTTTTAGCATATTGTTCATAGTCATCAATGCTCTTATTATAGTCACTCATTAATTCTTTAATTTGTTCCTTTTTTATATCATCTTTGCCATGTTCAAGATAGAAGTAAAGAGCACCTTCGTATCTTTTATTATAGTTATTTTGTACATAGGCATGCTCTAGACAAAATTTATCGTAATATGATATAATGCCTGTATGGTACCAAATGTCAAGGAAGTAGATTTTCTTTGATTTTTGAATAACTTCTTTAGTCTTATCATATATACGAATGAAGTTATTGTTTGATTTACGATTGCCAAGTGCGATATAGTCTGTTTCTATATTGCGCTTTTTTTTGATTTCATAATGTTTTTGCATATCATAGAAATCAGTAACTAGTGTTTGAGATAGATTATCATCAGAAAAATGTGATGAAGGGTTTTGAATTAAGTTAGTATGATAAGCATAGTCAATACGATTTTCACGAGTAGACTTTACTTGTAATTGATACTTAGAGAGAATTTTTTCAAGTACCATATGTGTTTCAAAAAGGATATCATCATAAGAACCCATCCATAGAGGTTTCGAGCGTATCTGTACAACAATACGTGGTGTATGTAAGTTGGGAATGGTTTCGGTAAAGAAAATATCATACTTTTCTTCACAGGACAGGCAAAGAGAATAAGTATCATATCGTTTGATTTTAACAAATAGGTCATCCTGAAAATTAATATCCTCATAACGTTCAAGAGCAAGTTCTTTTTTTAGTTTAATTTCGTTAAGTAAATTAAGCACATTTACATTTTCGTTAGTATCACCCTTTAGAAAGACGGTATAATATATATTGTCAATATTGGGAACAACTTTATGATTAGTCGTTTTAAAAAACATTTTAGCCATTTCATGAGATAATTCATTGTAAATTTTAGTACGTTTTATATCAATTCGCATATTTTACACTCCTTATGAATATATATTCATTATTTTATGTATATTATGAATTAGATTGTGCACAATTTGGTGTCAGATTAAGTTTGACACCATTTTATATTGTTAAGTTTTTGTTTATTTTTTGGGGCTTAAAGCCATTTTGACAATTTATTCCTTGGGGCGTATTACAAGACCGCCCCTATGCATAATTTTATGCAAGAGATTCCTAATTTCATGCTGCAAAAACTGAAATCTGCTGTTGTCCGACCTAAAGGTCGAACAACAAAACGCAGATTTCTAAAGTTTTGCACCGAGCATGAAATTAGTCGGAATCTCTCTTGTATCATAAGTAAGATAATAAGGCTCAAAGTGTTCAATACTGTAAGTATTTGAACCCATAAGCGCATATTCGTCACTTATCATATCATGCGTATAAACTTGATGGAAAACAGTTGCCGACTGCAACTGCATGTAATGGAAGAAATCTGAAATATCTCTTATATTTACATCTAAACTTCCAAGCCGTGGAAGAATAAAGAATACTTCCAAATTACGTTTACGAGTAACAAGACCGAATTGAGTAAGAGCCTTATTCTCTTTTGAATTATAATTACGAGAATTCATAAAAATATGTGCTTCATCAAGCAATAAAACCGCATTTTCAGCGTTCATTATATCTTGAAAGCATGTAATCTTCTTCGCGCCTGAAAGCGTGAAATTAGCCATAATTTGATAATTGAAAGGCAAATGATCACGAATAGCATATGCAGCGACAATAGAGAATAAGGTTTTACGAGAGCCAAGAGGACCAAACACAGCATGTATACTCATTTTTAATTCCTCACATTCATACCAACAGTCATTTTTTCAAGTAACTTTTTATTAGACATAACATCAATAGCTTTCATTAAGTCTTTATTGGATTCTGGACTAAGCTGACGAAGAGCTAAATAATTATCTATCCATTCATTAATGTCATCTGCTTTAAAATAATCATTTAAAAGTCTAAGAGCAGAAATAGCAACCGTGTTTTTGATTGTAAGTTTTACACCATGTTGTTCTATCTTTTCCAAAACTGCAGAATTATCTTCCGCTTGATTACCGGTAAGAAGTTTCTGCAGAGCATTAACACTATCAATTTCCATAGTACGTTTCATAGTAACTCCTTTCTATATAGCTAAATATTCAAGAAACTCACCTAGCTTTGATTGCATTTGGAAAACTAGATAAGAATTTAGAGCAAGCATAGCAAGGATGATAATTTCAGTAATAGAAAACTTGTCCCGGGTCAATGACCTAAAAAATCGAGACTTAAAAAGATTCTTAGCATAGTCAAGGTTAGCAAGTTCTTCCTCGTCAAAATTACCGATAAAGTAATACTCACATTTACCATCATATTTTTTTACAGTATCAACACTAGAGTAAGTGTTTCTTTTCCATGTATATATCATTCCATCCGAAATTTTACGGATAGATTCAAACTTAATCTGTTCGTTATTAATTATTACGACTTTTTTCATATTTACCCCCATAAGATAATTACTACAACAACAATGCCAATAACCATTAGAAGCCAATTTGCACCGAAAAAGGCTTTCATCTTTTGACCGAAAGGACTTTGTTCCATTTCTTGAACTGTTTGATTGTAGGAATCTTTAGCTTTATTGACAGTATCATTTATTTGTTCATCATCGATATCAGGAATGACATCATAAATAGGTGTGTCCTGCACATATTCACCTGTATCTCCCCAGGTCTTTAACTGATAATCAATCATATTATTAGATATCATTTGCGTGCCGTCTGAAAAATCAATCTGACCACGCAAAAACATTCCTGTGGCAAAAGATTCAGAGGGAAACCTAAAGGTATAACGAAAACGAGGTTGAGAATATCCTTCAAGTTCTTCTTCAAAACGCTTGTAATAAGAAGGAAAATCTTTGACAGTCGCTTGATTTGAATCATCTATTAACCTATAAGCATCAACTTCTTCATCTAGATTTTTCGAATTCGTCTCTAGGATGAAATCAATATAACCCTCTAAAGTACGAAGATAAAAAATATCTTCGGAAACAGAAGGAACGGGCGGTGAAGTATTATTTAACAAAAAAGGCTTTGAAAAAACTTCATCCCCACCGTATTTAATTCTAATTGTTTCTTCTTTTTCACCATTAACATCAAGATTCATTATCAAGTCAAATATATAAAATTTAACATCATCATGCGTTATATCAGCACGATAATTTGCGCTAAGAGGAGAAGCAGAGTCAAAAGTTACAAACAAACGATTATCACAGGCACGAGAATCAACTAAAGCTTGAAAACTAAAAGAATTTGTATTTTGATTTTGATTAATTAATTCAATTGTATGTAAAGCATTAGTATTTGTAGCATCATCAATATTAAAATCAGGCTCTAGATAATTTGGGATTTCAACGTAATTAGGATGAAACTTTAATCCCGAATAACTTAAAGGTTTATTAGATGCATAAACAAACATATCAGACATGAATTTTAAATCCCATGGCTCATACAAAGCTTCAGTAGTCACATTGTCAAAAGCAGCAAGAACATCTACAGATGAAAAATCATCTTTTATCCAATCCACTGATACGATATAGTATTTCGTTGAAGTATCATTAACAACTTTATACCTAATCTTTTCTTCCCTCTCACCATTTTCTTCAAAATGAAATGAACCATCATAATAGATAATTTTTAACTTTTCAGGATTATCAGCTGCTGCTAAACCAGTACGATAATGACCAAGAATCAATACATTAGGGTAATTTTCAATAGAAGCAACAAAATCATCAGGATTAGCAGTTGTGAAAGCCTCTAATTGAGCAGGAATATCAACAAAAAGCATATTGCGAATATCCCTAATTAAATTAGTTGTTTCTTCATCAATAATAGGATTACTTGGAGCAAATATATTATCAACAAAATTTTGCATTTCATACAAAACCCTAGAACCTATGAAATTTTCATTAATTTTCAGATTTAAGGATGGAGTATAAAGCTTAGAGAAATCTCCTGTAACTTGCAATTCATTAGACATTTTTTGCTTTTGAAGAGTTATTCCTGTAATTTCATTACTAGTTACTTTTATATCCTCTCGTTCCCAACCGACAAGGTCAGGACCTTTAAGAACAACTTGTATCCAACCATTTGTATCATTATAAGCAATAGAATCCACGCTTAAATTGTCTAGATCATATGCAGATTTAACTAGCACAGACATTGTACCAAGTTGACTTGCGTTAGATTCTAAGTATGCTAAATTTGAAAATATAGTTATTGTGATAAAGAAAAACATAACTATATTCTTTTTACGTTTACATCTATTCATACTTCCCCCTAATTAACATATGGATTGGCTTTCACGGTTGTGAAATAAGTTGTAAGAGATTCATCTAGTCGGGTTTTAACAATGCCATTACCACCTTCCGAGTGGTAGACATATTTAATACCCGATTCAACACTGATAATACCAACGTGAGACGTTGTGCCGTTATCATCAATGAATGCTAAATCTCCTGTAGTTGCATTTGATGCACTAATAGTGCTGAATTGATTAAACATGTTTTGTGAACCGTCTGGAAAAGACTTATAACCCGACAGCCACATAACGTAGACGACATACCCCGAACAATCCAAACCATATGCACGATAGCGATTGCCATGGTTAGGACTATTCTCAAGCTTTATTGACAAAAAATTTTTGTCTAGTCCCGTTTCTAAGTCTATATTATTTGCTTTGCCGTTCCAAAAATAAGGTATTTTACCCACTTTGCCATTAGGGAATAGAAAAGTATTGGCATAGAGATAATGAGCAAAATAACGTACATCAGTGGCATCAGCATAGCTTTTACTTGTGCTTATATAAGGAATAGAACTTTCTGTATAACCACTTATGGCATCGACTTCATCCGAATCAAAAAGATTAGGAAAAAAGAGATAGCCGATAAGGAAAGCAACACCAACAACTAATAGCATTTTTTTCATTTTTTTCCTTTCATATGATGTCAGCTAAATCTAATAAAAAAAGTATCATGAATACTGAAAATAAAAATTGAATGATATACATAAAATCACCTACTTTGATAGAAGCGAAGAACAACCATAAGTAAAATTGCAACTGCTGCAAAGGTGGTTCCCGCCTTTACTTGCTTAGTGTGTTTTTCTAGAAGTTCTTGTTGGCGATCTTGCATATACTGGGCATATATTTCAGAAGTAACCTCTTGAAGTTCTTCCTTTGAAATTGATTCAACTATGACATTAGGTGTCGGTTCAGGTTCGGCAGCATAGACATTACTTCGTAAAAACAGAAGTATGAATATGCATAGAAGAAAACTAAAAATCATTGTTGTAATAAATGTTAATCTTAATGACATCAAATCACCTCTTTCTGATATGAAAAAAGGGACACTTGGTGTCCCTTCACCTAATAACTATAATTTTTGTTTAATCAAACCAATAAAAACTAAAGTCATTAGATACGGCCAAGCCGTTTCCATCATTGTTGTAAAGTCAGCAAACATACAAACTCCTTCCTTATAAGATTTCAATCATCTTATAACTTTTGTTTAATCAAACCAACGAAAATCAGTGTCATAAGATACGGCCAAGCTGTTTCCATCATCGTTGTAAACTCAGTAAACATAGTAGGCGTTGTTTCCATATGTATACCTCCTTCATTTATTTATAAAGGTTCAATCCCTTTATAGCATGTCAATTTTCCCAAAGATGGGAAAGTGGAGCATAATTTTCCGTATAGCGTACAGTATAATTCGCATCTAATAATAAATCTTTTACCGTTGTCCATGTTGACCGATACCCGCCACAATCATAAAGATATACATTCTTGTTATTATATTTACTAAGGTGATAAATCAATTCAATGGTTTTTATCCTATTTGTTCCGACATAAACATCTGAATTATGAACAGAGACAGGAATAGCACCAAATTCATTTAAAATATCATAATCAATATCTTCAATTTCAGAACCTGAAGCTGGACCCTCATAATTTGATGATGGAGGAGATGAGTTTCCACCAGCAGAACTACCCCCACAGCCTTTTAACACAAAGACCAAAACTACAATTATCACGATTATAATTACCAATTTATTATTATCTGCATTTTTCATGTCAAATCCTTTACTAATTTAATAGAGTTGTAATTACTTCTTGAATTTCATTCATTTTTGCGTAAAGCATCGTCATGTACAATAACATGGCTATTTCTAAAGCCTGATTGACTGTAAAGCGTTTTCTTGATTTCTTCGACTTTGATACATTTTCTATTTCATCCATCAATATTATCCTTTCTAATACAAAAGAGTTGGGCGCTCACTTCGTGATGGGCTTTCGTAAATCGAGCCTGTAGTCTCGACCTTCGGCTTCAATCCCGAGCGCGTGTTACTTTGATTCTATATCAAATTTTTTATGATTCGTTTATTGGTCTACTTGGGACTAGTCCCAAACCCTACAAGCCTTTAAAAAGGCTTGACCTAAACTTTTAAACACTCGCCGTTAGGCAAGGGGATAAAGCGTTGCTTTACCCCTTCGGGGACAGTGTGACAATATCCATCTGCATCAAGGAACTTTCACGGCATATCCTCGAACTTCGTTCTCCGGTATTCCATGTTTCCTTGACACAGGTATATTCGTCCTCGAGGGTAAAGTCGCTTTCTTCTTATGTTAATGGGAAATTAACCTTAAGCGGTCTTAGTTGTCTGTGCCTTTTTGGCAACAATGTCAATCTCTTGGACACTATTCACGCTAAGCACGTTCATTTTGTTATTTACATAGTCGACATTAAGGTCGACCAAAACAGGAAAGTTCAAATCTTTGAGCTGGTCAAACTGCTCCTTTGTAATCTTGTACTGCGCAACTTCACGTCCGTACTTTTCTGAAATCGAATCTTCACTAGCTCTAATATTTGTATCGTTATACTTCCCAGAAAGAATAGTTAATTTACAACTATCATCCACAGATGTTTCTTCTCCAGTCTCTCGGTTTTTGATGACACCATCAAACATTGAAACATTAAATGCAACTGTTTTAATACTTTGTCCAAACATATTATTACCTCTTTCTTTAATTTATTATTAACTCTAACCTCTCTAGAATAGGTTAGTAATTAATTACTAGGAGTGTGGGGGACTTAGTCCCCCATTTAGAAAGTTTAATTTATAACAACTAGCTTTTGCTAGAGGTTAGCTTTTCATGTGAAATTTTGAATATAGATACAAAAAAAAACAAAAAATATATAAAAACAATCAATCCTAAATCCAATTCGAATGAAGCATATAGAACATCCATTAACCAAACAAGCATTATCTATCACCTACCATAATTTAACTTGTGTACCTTCAAGTTTCGTTTTCCTTACTCATTACTTATCATTAAAAGGATAATAATAACAAGTGTGATTATATAGGTATAAAGAACATGTGGGACCATATACAAAGGACATAACTCGAGAACAAAAGTAAGTATACAGATTCCGCATATGAATGTACCAACTAGAATTAACCTATATATAAATTCACATAAAAAATCTTTGAATTTTTCCATACTATCACCACCATCTAATCTGTGTACCTTCAAGTTTCGTTTTCCTTACTAAATAGTCTTGGAAGTCCTCAACGGCATCCGGGACAGTTTCCTCTAAGTATTCTTTTCCAAATCCTTGAGTGATATATCTACGTGGTCGAACGCTAGAATTATATTGCTCCCTAATTTGCTTCAAGTAATCCATACATTCAGGAGCATTACAAATGTAAAGATTATTTACTCTTGACGAATACCATATGTCTATATCTTCCTTACCTTGGCAACAAAAGCTACAGCATTTCACAAAAGACCTTCTTCCGAAAGTATGTTACGAAAATCTTTTTCATAACGCAAAATTTCAAAAAGATTTATATTCAAAACAACAACGTTATGAATTACAGAAATATATTTAGGAGCAAATTCAAATTCATAGCTTACATCAGAAAAAATAACCTTTAAACCAATGGCAGATTCATCTGCAGAAAGAATAGTAACATTACAAAAATAGTCCAAAGGTGCATCAACAAAATCACTAAATTCTTTGTCTAAAGCTAATTTCAACATTCTATATTGATAACTACCAACATCTAACCCTTCAAATTCATATTTAATCATTAAAATCTTCCTTTCTACACTCACTTTTGGTACAATATAGAGAAGAACACCTTTTTGGTGTTTTCTCATTGATAAACTACTTATAAATATATTATAGCACAAACAATTGTGCAACTCAAGAGTTTTACGCAAAAAAGATTGGGGTGTTTTAATGGAAAAAGAGATAATAGACAGACTAACTAAACTAATTGAAGAGTATCCAGAAAGCCAATCAAAACTATCAGTTAAGCTTGGGGTATCAAGAAACACATTAACTAATTGGAAAAAGAAACTTCCAGACCAAGTTAAAGATTTTCTAAGGGTTGCACAAACAATTGGGATGTACACCGATGACATTGTACACAAAGAAGAACCAAAAGAAAAATACAGCAAAATAACAGAAATACTAAATGACCTTGACGAAAAGGAACTAATAAAAATGGAGATGATAATAGAAGATGCATATGAACGAATAGCTAAACGAAGGGTAACGTCATCTGCATCAAAAAATACAGGCTAATGAAAGAAAAAGGGAGATATGATGTATGAGAGTATAAAGAACATTCTTAATGGAGTATTGAACGGATTACTGCTCCTTATATTAGCTGCAGTAATTATATACATGTATGGTACTAACCCCACAAAAGATGATTTTATAAGGGAGTATACAAGTCAATACAGAACAGAATATCAAGCGGTTAATACCATGGTTAATAAGACGGGAAAATTTATACTAGAAGACAACATACAAGTAAACAACTATTTGGTTTTTTCGACGTACCAGATACAGGCAGGAAACAATGACTATGAATATATAGGATTTTGTGACATGATCTGTAAAAAAGAGGAATTTAGTTTTCAAATGCTTAAGTATAACTTTAAAAAGGTAATGCAATCTTTATAGACACAAAATACTTATCAATGAGAAAAATTCCTATATTCAATGATTTAGATATATCTAACTACGGACCAGAAGGCCGAGGGTTCAAATCCTTCTGCGCACGCTAGAATAAAAATCTATATCATTGGATATAGATTTTTTTTGTCTTAGAATACACTTATGTGGTATTATATTTCTAAGGAAAGAACATAAAATCATAAGTTAGGAGGGATAGCGTGGAAGGTTACGAAGAAAAATTAGAATTTCTAGAAAAATTGTTACAAGAAAAACGATTTACAGAACTAAAAGATTATCTTGTAAATATGATGCCTGCAGATATTGCGGAGTTTATCGATACAATGAAGCCAACAGAAGCTTTAATTGTGTACAGGTTGCTATCGAAAACTGAAGCTGTCGAAGTATTTCCCCTTATTGATATGGAAAGACAAAAAGAAATAACCTCGCTAATTAGTGAAGCGGAGCTAAAAGCCATTGTAGATGAACTATATTTTGATGATATGATGGATTTATTGGGAGAAGTTCCTGCCAATATTGTAAAAAAGATTTTGAAAAATACGACACAAAAGCAACGAACATTAATTAACCAATTTTTAAAATACCCAGAAGAATCTGCAGGAAGCTTGATGACAATCGAGTTTGTAGATTTGCATAAAAAAATGAATGCACAGGAAGCGATGACACGCATCCGTAAGACTGGACTAGATAAAGAAACCATATATACCTGTTATGTTATGGCAGAACATAGAGAACTTGAAGGGATTGTATCGCTCAAGAACCTTGTGCTGGCTCAAGAAGATGAATTAGTCGAAAATTTGATGACAGATGAATTCATTAGTGTAAATACTCATGATGATCAAGAGTATATTGCTGAAATATTTAAAAAATACGACTTGCTTTCAGTTCCTGTTGTGGATAATGAACGTCGTTTAGTAGGAATAATAACGATTGATGATATCGTAGATGTTATTGAAGAAGAAACAACAGAGGACTTCCAGTTAATGGCTGCCATTGCACCTTCAGATGATGAGTATATGTCGATGTCTGCTTTTACGTTGGCAAAAAAAAGAATTGTTTGGTTGGTTGTTTTGATGTTTTCAGCTACAATTTCACAATTAATTACAGATAAGCATAGCTATTTAACAGCACAATTTACCGTTTTAGTTGGTGTCATGCCTATGCTCATGAGCACAGGGGGAAATGCTGGTGCTCAATCCTCTACGCTTGTAATTCGAGGACTAACTCTTGGAGATATCAAATTTAGTGATCTATTTAAAGTCATATGGAAAGAAATCCGTGTTGGGGTAATTATAGGTGTTACGCTAGGTTTTTTGAATTTCTTACGTATTATGCTCTTTAGTCAAGATGTTAAACTAGCGATTATTGTGGGATTGACATTAATTGGAACAACAACAATGGCGGCATTGATGGGAGGAATTCTTCCAATTGTGGCTAAAAAAGCAAAATTAGATCCAGCAATTATGGCAAGCCCATTAATAACAACCATAACAGATGCAACAACACTCTTAATATTTTTTACCATTGCAGCATGGATCTTTTTAGGTATATAAGGCTCGCATCATAAACATATTGTGTAATCTGTATTTTGTGGTATAATAAACTTAATGTATAGAAATTAACAATAATGGTTTCATATCTTAGGTAGTACTATCCCAAGTTATCTAAAGTAATATTCAAAGATAATATATCCCTGTGATTAAAATTGAATTGCGATTTTTCATGCGTTATATTTGTGAAATGAAGTATGGAACTAAATAGGAGGATAAAATTGAAAACGAACTATTCGAAGATGAAGGTTGCACAGTTGCGTGAAATAGCCACGGAATTAGGTATACTTGATGTAAAAAACTTTAAAAAGGTTGAATTGGTTCAATTATTAGCTGAAATTGAACTGAAAAATGAAGAAAAGAAGGCTAAACGTAAGTCAACAAGAGAATATGAAACGCGTGAATTAAATTATTCAGAGATTTCACAAGCAAACGAAGAGAAAAAGAGCAAAGAAAAAAGAGAAGAAATAAGTGAAGAGACCGTACAGGAGCCTGCACAAGAAGTTGCTCCACAAAAATCCGTTCATAAGACGCCGGCAAAGTCAAAGTCAAGTAATGCCTTAGATAGTGGTGAAGTTGCCCAAGGAATATTAGAAGTACTTCCAGATGGTTTTGGATTTATTCGAAGCGAGAACTATATGCCTGGTGAAGACGATGTGTATGTATCTCCGTCTCAAATACGACGTTTTAGTTTAAGAACTGGAGATATTATTGAAGGTAATATTCGTATACCTAAAGAAAAGGAAAAATTCAGAGCGCTATTATTTGTTAAGTCAGTTAATGGAGATGATCCTGGAAAAGCAGCTGTACGCCCTAAGTTCGAAGAATTAACGCCTATTTTCCCAAATGAACGGTTGAATTTAAATACACGTTCCGATGATTATGCACTGCGCCTAATGGATTTTATTGCTCCTATCGGAAAAGGACAGCGTGGGATGATTGTCTCACCTCCAAAAGCTGGTAAGACAACGCTCATTAAAAAAGTTGCCAATGCGATTACAAAAAATCATCCGGATGTAGGATTGATTGTATTACTTATTGATGAGCGACCGGAAGAAGTCACCGATATACGACGCTCTATTTTGGGGGAAAATGTCGAAGTTATTCATTCAACATTCGATGAGCTTCCAGAGCATCATAAACGAGTATCTGAGATGGTGCTTGCACGAGCAAAGCGAATGGTCGAACAAAAAAAAGACCTTGTGATATTGCTAGATAGCATCACGCGATTGGCACGAGCGTATAACTTAATTATTCCACCAAGTGGAAGAACGCTCTCTGGTGGTTTGGATCCTGCAGCACTTCATATGCCGAAGAAATTTTTTGGTGCAGCTAGAAATATCGAAGAAGGCGGTTCTCTTACTATTTTAGCAACGGCACTTGTAGAAACCGGAAGTAAAATGGATGATGTTGTTTTTGAAGAGTTTAAAGGAACAGGAAACATGGAACTGGTTCTTGATCGAAAACTTCAAGAAAAACGTATTTTCCCAGCGATTGATGTGAGTAAGTCTGGAACACGACGTGAAGACCTATTGTATAGTGAGATGGAGTTAGAAGCTGTTAATAAGCTTCGAAAAGTTTCTTCAAATATGCGAGCAGAAGATGTTATTGATAGTATGCTAAAAGTTTTTGTTGATACAAATAGTAATGAAGAATATGCACATAAATTATCGAAAAATATATTGAATAATTATTAGATATATATTGCAATGATGGAGTCAGTATGATATAATGTGTAGGCTGTCTAGATGGACAAGAATTCATCAGACGAGAGTCTAATAGTTTAGAAGTAATGTATGAAAGAGGTGAAAAGAATGAGAGAAGGAATTCATCCAGAATATCATCAAGCAACTGTAAAATGCAACTGTGGAAATGAATTTGTTACAGGTTCAACAAAAGAAGCAATTCATACAGAAATCTGTTCAAAATGTCATCCGTTCTACACTGGACAACAAAAATCTGTTCAAGCGCGTGGACGTATTGATCGATTTAATCGTAAATATGGTATTAAAAATGACAATGAATAATATTAAGTTGAGGGCAACCTCAACTTTTTGTTTTAATATAAAGAATTTAACTGTATAAGCATAGCTTTATTTTTTTTAGAGTTCGGTATATAATAGAAGAAGTATTCAAATGTTTATCATATAGAAATGGAAGTGAAAATATGAAGGATAAGAAGCCAAGTGTAGGTGGACAAGCAGTCATTGAAGGCGTTATGATGCGAAATGACGACCTCTATGCTGTAGCTGTTCGCAAGCCGGATAAAGAGATCATCGTAGAAGAGATGCATCATAAAAGCTTTACAAAACGAAACAAGATATTGGGACTTCCTTTTGTTCGAGGGATTGTTGCATTTGTTGAATCCCTTGTCATGGGAATGAAGATATTAACTTTTTCAGCCGAATTTTTTGAGGTTGAAGATGAACAGGAAAAAGAGTCGAAATTTGATCAATGGATTAATAAGGTTTTTAAGGACAAGGCGAATGATGTATTTATCATGATTTCCGTTGTCCTTGCCCTTGTGATGTCCATCGGCCTATTTGTATTATTGCCGTTGGGATTATCCCATTTAATGAAACCGATACTTCCTTCGGATCAATGGGTGAATTTTGCAGATGGTATTATTCGTGTTGCGGTCTTGATAACATATATTGTGTTGATATCAAAAATGAAGGATATTCAGAGAGTGTTTCAATATCATGGTGCCGAACATAAATCGATTCATTGTTATGAATGCGGTTTAGAATTAACAGTAGAAAATGCGAAGAAGCAGACGCGTTTACATAAGCGATGCGGAACGAGTTTTTTACTTTACATCGTAGTTATTAGTGTTTTTGTGTTGACGGTTATCAATGCACAGACATTAGCCCATCGACTCGTAGTGCGTTTGGTTATGTTACCTGTCATTGCTGGAATATCATATGAAGTATTAAAGTTTTTAGGAAAAAGCCAATCAAAAATACTTGATGTTTTTACTAAACCTGGACTTTTACTACAAAAGCTAACAACGGCAGAACCGGATGACAGCCAATTGGAAGTTGCACTTATAGCATTAAAAAGTGTATTAAAAAATACGGATGAAGTGAAAGTAGATACGACTGAAAAAAAGATAAAGGATACAAGCATTGAAGATATATCAAGTACACCAATTACTTAAATATGGACAGGAACAATTGGATAATGCGGGAATAGAAAAGATAGAAGCACGATTGCTCCTTGAATATGTTCTTAAAGTTGATTTCACAACGTTGGTTTTTAAATACAATGAATCCATAGATGAGGTAGCTATACAGACATATTTATCTTATATTCATGAACGGATAAAAGGGATTCCGTTACAGTATATTACCCATGAACAACATTTTATGGAACATAAATTTTACGTGGATTCAGCTGTGCTTATTCCTCGACCAGAAACAGAAATGCTGGTAGAATTATGTATTAGTAATATTTCACATGCCATTCATCAAGGGCAAAAAAAAATAAGAGTACTTGATATGTGTACGGGAAGTGGATGTATCATAATAAGTATTGCAGCAGCATTACATAAAAAGTATCCAAAAATTGATTTTGAATGGGTCGGTGTGGATATTCAAGAGGACGCACTTAACGTGAGTAAAAGAAATGAGCAAAGTATTCTGGGTGAATCAATAATTTCTTGGATACAAAGCGATCTCTATAGGCGTATTGATGCGTCAAAGTCTTTTGATATTATTGTGTCAAATCCTCCATATATTCCTCATGGTCAACTGCAAGAGCTTATGACGGAAGTAAGAGAATATGAGCCAATGGTTGCACTTGATGGTGGGCGTGATGGACTTCGCTTTTACCGTCGAATCATAGAAGATAGTGTTGTACGTATAAGCAATGGCGGAATGTTGCTTTTTGAAATTGGACATGGACAGATGCAAGAAATAAAGGCAATCATGGAAGCAAACGGATTTCAGAATATACAAGAAATTAATGATATGGCTGGTCTTGAGAGAATAATTTCAGGTACTAAGAAATAAATTTAAGAGGTGAAAAAATGTTAGATCAATTAGATGGAATTATTGACAGATACGAATTTTTATCTGCGCAAATTAATGATGCAGATGTTATTGCAGATCAAAAGCAATGGCAACAATATATGAAGGAACACTCGGATTTGACGCCTGTGGTTGAAAAATACAAAGCGTATAAGGCAAATGAGGAGACCATTCAAGAATCACTTGAAATGTTAAAAGAGTCAGACCCAGAAATTGTTGAGTTAGCCAAAGAAGAATTATCTGCTGCAAGGGAAGAATTAAAAAACAATGAAGCAGAACTTAAAAAGCTATTGTTACCAAAAGATCCTAATGATGACAAAAATGTTATTGTTGAAATTCGTGCTGGAGCAGGTGGAGATGAAGCGGCTTTGTTTGCTGCTGAGTTATATCGGATGTACACACGTTTTGCTGAACGAAGTCGATGGAAAGTGGACCTTATGAACCTCAATGAAAGTGGCGTAGGTGGATTTAAAGAGGTTGTCTTTTCAATTCAAGGGCAGGGTGCATATTCGAAATTAAAATTTGAAAGTGGTGTACATCGTGTGCAACGTGTGCCGGTGACTGAATCAGGTGGACGAATTCATACATCAACAGTAACAGTTGCGGTGTTACCTGAAGTTGAAGATGTAGAAGTTGATATCGATCAAAATGATTTGCGAATTGATGTGTTTAGGTCTTCAGGTAATGGAGGACAAAGTGTAAATACAACCGATTCAGCGGTTCGAATCACCCACTTACCGACAGGACTTGTTGTCTCTTGCCAAGATGGAAAATCACAGCTTAAAAACCGCGATCAAGCGATGAAAGTACTTCGTTCTCGATTATACGATATGGAACTTGAAAAACAGCAAAGCGAATTGGCAGAAGATCGTCGAAGTCAGGTGGGAACAGGAGATCGTAGCGAAAAAATACGTACATATAATTTCCCTCAAGGACGTGTGACAGATCATCGTATCAAACTAACGCTACATAAACTAGATACGATTTTAGATGGAGACATATACGACATTATCGATAGTTTAAATACAGCAGATCAAGCTGAGAAAATGAAATCAATGGAAAATAATTAAAAAATAAGCTGTACACTCATTCGAAGTATCCGAGTTGGTGTACAGCTTATTTTTTATTGAAAAGATCTAGTAGCAATCATCATAAACCAAACTGGTTTTAAGTAACTTCTGAGCAGCATATAGCCGCTTGTCCGTTAAGTTAACGATATCATATATATTCCCAAGTGGAAGACTTTCGATGAACTGACTTAACCCTACGTTAACTTCTATCTTGGTTTGGTGCTGTGGATCGATTGTAAGCTCACTAAGGGCATCAATAAGAGACTTTGTCATAGCGACACCATTATCGTAAGATGTATCTTCAAATAGAACGGCAAAGCGATCACCGCTGTATCGAAAAGCATTAAGAGTAGAGCTTTGAAGTGTCTTTAAATATTTGGCAACGGATTGAACAGAACAATCAGCGGAGGCTTGCCCATGCTTGGCATTTATAAGAGCATAATTGCTAATGTCAATAATCATAATGCAATGGACAACATCAGGCATATTAATTGTGTTCATTGCTGATTGGTAAAATAAGTTCATAAACTCATAAAAAGATGTTATATTGTTCAATTTTGTAAGCGGATCGATTTTAGAAGTGCCTGGGATGTGTTCTTTAAAGTCGCCAAAATGCAGAGCTTTTTGTTTAAGTGTAGGAGAAGTTGATGCTGTTGTGGCCACATTAATAGAATGGCCCCATGTGCCGATGACTTGACCGTTGTCATCAAGTAGGGGATACTTTGAAGTAATCACATAGGAAATGTAATTATCCTTCCAGGTCTCCTTTTCAATTTTAGCCAAAATGGGTTTTTGGGTTCGTATAATTTCCTGCTCATCATCAAAAGCTTCTTGAGCATGTTCTTTGGTAAAAAAATCAAAATCTGTTTTACCAAGAACATCTTCAATAGAATCTAAGCCAAAATAATTGGCGTGATATTGACTTAGCGCTATAAAGCGTGATTGAAGGTCTTTGACGTAAAAGGATTCGTTTGTATTTGATCTGACTGAATTATAAAGTAAATGTTCAATGTTCGCATGAAGATTTGTTTTACTTTTATCCATAAACGCTACTCCTTTTCGAAGGGTGAAATGATCTTCCAATCATTTGTTAGTATTTACTATATTATAGCATAAAACAATAAGGCTTGTTATACATAATAAGTATGATAAAAAAATAACGAGAAAAGTATTGCAATTCAGAAAAGGGTGTGGTATTATATCCCTATATTCATTGAATAACAGGAAAAAGTACCAAAAAACATGCTATAAAATTAGTGAAATAGCTTGATAAGAGGTTTTTCTAATTTAAAACTATAATTCAATATGTTAATTTATTAACGAGAAAGAGGTGCAACAATGACAACAGTTAAAGATATGGAAACATTATTACAACGCATACAAGAGATAAAAGAGGCACAAAAAGAATTTTCATCATACCCACAAGAAAAAGTAGATGAGATTTTTCGACAAGCTGCAATGGCGGCAAATAATGCAAGAATAAAATTAGCAAAGATGGCTGTAGAAGAAACAGGCATGGGAATTGTTGAAGATAAGGTCATCAAAAACCATTTTGCATCAGAGTATATATACAATCAATACAAAGATGAAAAAACATGTGGAATTATCGAAGAAGATCATGCATTTGGAATTACAAAAGTTGCAGAACCAATTGGAATTATTGCAGCAATTGTTCCGACAACAAATCCAACATCGACAGCTATATTTAAAGCGTTAATTGCGCTTAAGACACGTAATGGTATTATTTTTTCGCCACACCCAAGAGCAAAACAATGTACTATTGAAGCCGCAAGAATTGTTCTTGATGCAGCAGTTGAAGCCGGAGCACCTAAGGGAATTATTGGCTGGATAGATCAACCAAGTGTTGAACTTTCAGGAGCTGTTATGCAAACCTGTGATTTGACTTTAGCAACAGGTGGTCCAGGCATGGTTAAAGCAGCATATTCTTCAGGAAAGCCAGCGATTGGTGTTGGAGCTGGAAACACACCGGCGATTATTGATGAAACAGCACACATTAAAATGGCAGTAAGCTCAATCTTACTATCAAAAAGTTTTGATAATGGTGTTATATGTGCGTCTGAGCAATCGGTGATCGTGTTAAAAGAAGTTTATAATGAAGTTCGCAAGGAATTTGCTGAACGTGGAGCCTATATATTAAGTAAAAAAGAAGTAGACGCTGTACGTAAGGTCATTTTGATTGATGGACGATTAAATGCTAACATCGTAGGTCAACCGGCAGCAAAAATTGCTCAAATGGCTGGAATTAAAGTAGATGAAGCGACCAAAGTGCTTATCGGTGAAGTGTCTTCAGTAGAACTAGAAGAACCATTCTCACATGAAAAGCTTTCACCAGTACTTGCATTATATAAAGCGGATAATTTTGATGCAGCACTAACAAAAGCAGCGCGTTTGGTTGAATTAGGAGGATTGGGACATACATCTGTACTTTATACAGATCAAAACACACAAAGAGATCGTATTGAACAATTTGGAGCAAAGATGAAGACCGGACGAACAATTATTAATATGCCATCATCTCAAGGTGCGATTGGTGACTTATATAACTTCAAGCTGGCACCGTCACTTACATTAGGATGTGGAACTTGGGGAGGAAACTCTATCTCTGAGAATGTAGGTGTTAAACATCTGATCAATGTTAAAAGTGTAGCAGAAAGGCGAGAAAATATGTTATGGTATCGAGTTCCAAATCGTGTATACTTTAAATCAGGATGTTTAGACATCGCTTTGGATGAATTAAAGGACTTAGGCAAGAAAAAAGCATTTATTGTAACAGATAAAGTTCTCTATGACTTAGGATATGCTGAAAAAGTAACGGACAAATTAGACAGTGTTGGAATTGATACAAAAGTATTCTTTGATGTTCAACCTGACCCAACTTTAGCAACTGCACGAAAAGGAGCTAAAGAAATGCAAGCCTTTGAGCCGGATGTGATCATTGCACTTGGTGGAGGTTCACCAATGGACGCGGCAAAAATTATGTGGGTTATGTATGAACATCCAGAAGTACGATTTGAAGATTTAGCAATGCGTTTTATGGATATACGTAAACGTGTCTTTAGATTCCCAACAATGGGGCAAAAAGCAATGATGGTTGCAGTTCCTACATCAGCAGGAACGGGTTCAGAAGTAACACCATTTGCGGTTATTACAGATGAAAAAACAGATGTTAAATATCCGTTAGCAGATTATGAACTCACTCCGAATATGGCCATCGTTGATGCTGAATTAATGATGAATATGCCAAAAGGATTAACAGCAGCATCAGGTATTGATGCGTTAACACATGCGCTGGAAGCATATGTATCGGTATTAGCATCGGAGTATACGAATGGACAAGCTCTTGAAGCAATTCGATTAATCTTTAAATATTTGCCTGAGGCATATAATGAAGGGACAACAAATATCAAAGCGCGTGAAAAGATGGCTCATGCCTCAGCGATGGCAGGAATGGCATTTGCCAATGCATTCTTAGGTGTTTGTCACTCGATGGCACATAAGTTGGGTTCTATGCATCATATTGCACACGGCGTTGCTAACGGACTGTTAATTAACGAAGTAATTCGCTTTAATGCTGTAGACAACCCAAGAAAACAAGCTGCATTCCCTCAATACAAATATCCAAATGCAAAATGGAGATATGCACGTATTGCTGATTACCTACAATTAGGTGGAACGACAGAGGAAGAAAAAGTTGAAAATTTAATCAAGGCTATCGATGAGTTAAAAGAAAAAGTAGGTATCCCAAAAACAATCAAAGAGACAGGTATATCTGCGAAGAAGTTCTATGCAACGCTTGATGAAATGAGTGAAAATGCTTTTGATGACCAGTGTACAGGTGCTAACCCAAGATATCCACTTATCAGTGAGATAAAAGAAATCTATACGCGTGTGTTTGAAGGAACTGAAAAAGCAGAAAAATAAATGAATAGCAAATATTAACAACATAAATTAAAAGTAAAGACTCCTGCTCATAGCTTATGCTATGGGCAGGGGTTTTTGCGTATATAGTAACAGTATTGCATCAAGTAGTCATCAAGAGTTGTCAATTGCCTGTGTATAGGTTATTATATTTTAAAAAGAAATATATCAAAGAGGGGGACTATCGTAGAGATATTCCACCATGAGAAGTACTACAATAGCTCAGTGTGCTAATATAAAAGACGGATATAAAAAATCGGAGGTAATAGTAAATGCATATGAAAAAGATAAGATTTGCCGTAATTGGAACCAACTTTATAGCTAAAGACTTTCTTCAAGCTGCAAAAACAGATGAGTTTTTTGAGCTGACAGCATTATATACAAGGAATCCAGAAAATGCATCGAAGTTAGGTCTTGATTCACAGGACATACAAGTAAGTTGTGATTTTAACGAATTCTTGAACTTAGAGATATATGATGCTGTGTATATCTCAAGTCCCAATGCATTACATGCGCCACAAAGTATTGCACTTATGAATAAAGGAAAGCATGTTTTATGTGAGAAACCGTTAGCGAGTAATTCAAAAGAAGTAGCATTGATGATTGCAGCAGCTAAAGATAATCAGGTAATCTTTTTAGAAGCGATGCGACCTATTTTTCATCCTGCGATGGAGCGAGTCAAAGAAGGAATGAAAAAAATCGGGCAAATACATTTTGCGGATTTTAGATTTTGCCAGTATTCTTCTCGCTATGACGCATTTAAAGCAGGACAGATTCTTAATGCCTTTAATCCGAAGTTATCTAATGGTGCAATTATGGATATCGGTATTTATCCGATAGAAGTCATGCTAGATCTGCTAGGGATACCACGCCAGGTCAATGGTTATGGAAAAGTGCTCAAAGACAGCATTGATGCCTATGGACACCTTGTGGCTCAATATGAGAATATGTACTGCATGATTACCTATTCAAAAGTTTCCAATTCGTACTTGCCGTGTGAGATTCAAGGTGAGAAAGGGGCGCTTCTTATAGATAAGATTACCAATACTTCTAAAGTATGGATTCGCTGGAAAAGTGGAGAAGAAGAGATTCTGTATGATAAAATAATTGAGAAAGATATGAAATTTGAACTTAGATATTTTATGGAAGCGATTTGGGGAACCAAAGAACCGACGCAGTTAAATAGGATTTCTGTAGAAAGCTTAAAAATTGTTGATAACATTCGTAAGGAACTCGGTGTGGTTTTTCCTGCTGATTAAATAACCTCACCTGATTTATGTGAAGTATACTTTGAGAAAAGAACAAAGAAAGTACAAAATGACTGTGCTTTTGAGATGTCTATATGCAGAGGGTGGAAAAATGCTTAAATTTTCAGTGAAATATACATAAATACTATGCAAATAGATGAGGGTTTAAAAGTGTTGCCACAAAAAAATAGATAAAAAACACAAAAAATATTCTTTGATGTAAAAATATAGTGACATATAATACAAACTCAAAGATATAAGATTTCAAATATTATGCGTATCCGTAGATTTGACTTTAGGATTTGAGGAGCATATAATAATGAATGGAATCGAACGATTGGTAAATAAAGTTGAGTGCATATGCAAGCAAAGTTATGGACCAAATATGATACCTAGATTTGGTGTATTCATATTGGTCTTTTTTTGTGCACGATTATGATGGAGGCGACAATGGAAAAAGGACAAATGGAGGCACACATTAGTACAAGCATGATAACGTTCCAACGTAAACAACTGGGACGTGGAGCGGAATCGGCAAAAACATATATTATTGATGATATGATTGTCATTCGCCTCAAAGGGGTATTGACAGCGGCAGAAAAAGAGTTGGCGCGTGAGGAAAAAGGAAAAGCGTTAGTTAAAGAGATGCGTTATCAATTAGAGGAGATTATTCGCCCAAAGCTTGAAGAAATGATTGAAGAGATTACAGGATGTAAAGTTATTTCTATTCATAATGATATTAGTACAAAAACCGGAGAACGTATGGATGTCATTATTCTTGAAAAATCATTAGGATTTTAAAAAATATGCATGGAGGATGACGATGTTATCATATGACTTTTTCTTAGACTTAGCGATTATACTTTTGAGTACAAAAATTTTTGGTTTGTTGACAAGAAAAGTTCAAATGCCGCAAGTCGTAGGTGCTTTATTGGCAGGGGTACTTTTGGGACCAACTTTTTTAAATGTATTGCAGGAAACAGAATTCATTGATAAGATGGCAGAACTTGGTGTGATAATGCTGATGTTTACTGCCGGTATGGAAACCGATATCAAGGAATTAAAGCAAACAGGTAAGGCTTCATTTATCATTGCAGCGTTCGGTGTTGGAATTCCATTAATTGGAGGCTTTTTAGCAGCAGCTGTTTTTTCAGGTAATATTGCATCAATGTCAAAACTGGAATTGTTGCAAAATATTTTTATAGGGGTCATCTTAACGGCCACATCAGTGAGTATAACCGTAGAGACACTTCGGGAAATGGGAAAGCTAAAAACAAAGTCAGGAACAGCGATATTGGGAGCAGCTGTTATTGACGATATTATGGGAATTATCATTTTGACATTTATTATAAGTTTTAGAGATAGTTCGGTGAGTTTGACAAGTATTGTTATGCGCATTATCCTCTTTTTCGTTTTTTCAACAGTATGTGGATTTTTATTTTATAAAGGCTTCGAATATATGAGTAAAAAATATGGACGAAAACGGCGAATCCCTATATACAGCTTCATCTTGTGCCTTATTTTAGCTTATATTGCAGAAGAGTATTTTGGAATTGCAGATATTACCGGTGCATATTTGGCGGGTATTATCATTAGTAATTTAAAAAGCAATGAATATGTTGCTGAAAAAGTGGAAATCACATCATATATGCTTTTCTCACCTATATTTTTTGCAAGTATAGGGATAAAAACTTCGATTCACACGATGAGTTGGAATATTGTCTTTTTCTCATTGCTTTTGATTGTTGTTGCAATCATGACAAAAATTATTGGTTGTGGTATAGGTGCTAGACTTACCGGGTTTAGCAGGGAAGATTCGATAAAAATTGGGATAGGTATGGTTTCACGAGGAGAGGTAGCACTTATTGTTGCAAATAAAGGTGCTGCGGTCGGATTAATTCGTGAAGAGTATTTTGCGCCGATTATTATTGTGGTTTTAGTAACGACTTTAATTACTCCAATCTTATTAAAGCTTGCATATAAAGGAAAAAAAGAAAATATTCAGAATGTTGCTTTGCAACGCTCATAATAAAAATCTCGGACATCTGTTCGAGATTTTTTTGCAAGAAAGTGTACGTTAAAAACCATCAAGCTGTGATGATGCAATTGATTAAATTGTCATAATGTGGTATATTTTAGTATGACTATTCATGCTATAGGGAGGTAAGAAAATGATCGATTTTAAGAAAAAAGACATAATAGATACGTTTGAATTTAATAATAAAACATATCAATATGTAAACTTAAATAAGCTTCAAGAACTTACAGGTGTTAACTTAGAGCGCTTGCCAAAGACCATAAAAATTTTGTTGGAAAACGTGATTCGAAATTACGATGGAAATCTCATTACAAGCGAACATATTAATCAGCTGTTATACTGGGGAGAAACCGATGATGTCAAAGAGGTCGGCTTTATTCCATCCAGAATTGTTTTGCAAGATTTTACAGGTGTGCCAGCAGTTGTAGACTTGGCAGCCATGCGTAATGCTGTAGCAAGAATGGGAAAAGATCCGAGTGTTATTAATCCGTTGGTTCCTGTAGACTTAGTTATAGACCACTCTGTCATGGTGGATGCATATGGTAGCCAAGAGGCACTGAAATTTAATGTGGAAAAAGAGTTTGAACGCAATCATGAGCGTTATCGTTTTCTAAAATGGGCGCAAAATTCCTTTGAAAACTTTAGAGCGGTTCCACCGTCAACAGGTATTATTCATCAGGTGAACTTAGAATACCTGGCGACCGTTGTTGCTGAGCGCGAAGTGGACGGGGGAACAATGCTTCTTCCAGACACATTGGTTGGAACGGATTCACATACAACAATGATTAATGGAATTGGTATATTAGGCTGGGGAGTTGGAGGTATCGAAGCTGAAGCAGGAATGCTTGGTCAACCTTTATACTTTGTTACACCCCAAGTTGTGGGCGTACATATGACCGGACAACTTCAAGAAGGGGTTACAGCAACTGATCTTGCCCTTCGCGTAACAGAACTTCTTCGCCAGAATAATGTGGTTGGTAAGTTCGTTGAATATTTTGGACCGGGAGCACAAACGTTGTCTCTTCCTGACAGAGCAACAGTATCAAATATGTCGCCTGAATATGGTGCGACGATGGGATATTTTGCGGTGGATGAAGAAACATTAGACTATATGGCATTAACAGGACGGGATGAAGAAAAGATTGGGCTGGTACAAGAATATTTATCACGTCAAAATTTATTCGGAATAGATATTGAAACAGAAGTTGAATATAGCCAAGTTATAGAACTTGACTTATCAACGTTATCGGCAAGTTTGGCAGGACCAAAACGTCCACAAGACCGTGTGCCGTTAAGTGAACTTAAGAATGCGTTTCAAGAGATTGCCATGAAGCCGGTAGCAGATGGCGGGTATGGATTGAATACAGATGATTTAGATAAAAAAGTTCTATTAGACGGGTGGAAAGATGCCGATGGACAACCATCAGAACTTCGAACGGGGGATGTAGTTTTAGCGGCAATAACAAGTTGTACCAATACCTCGAATCCATCCGTAATGATTGGAGCCGGACTTGTTGCAAAAAAAGCTGTTGAAGCAGGACTTAGTGTACCTAATTATGTAAAAACCAGTTTAACACCTGGATCCTTGGTGGTAACAGAGTATTTGAAAAAAGCCAATGTCCTTGAAAGCTTAGAAAGACTAGGATTTAATGTGGCAGGTTATGGATGTGCAACCTGTATAGGAAACAGTGGACCTTTGGATGAACCTGTAACAAAAGCCATTGTTGATAATGACATGCTTGTCGGTTCTGTACTTAGTGGCAACCGAAACTTTGAAGGACGGATTCATCAGCATATAAAGGCAAACTATTTGGCTTCTCCAATGCTTGTGGTGGCGTATGCATTGGCAGGGACACTAGATATTGATTTTGATACACAAGCCATTGGAAAAAACAAAGATGGCAATGAAGTCTTCTTAAAAGACTTATGGCCATCAAATAGTGAACTTAGTGATGCTGTAAAACAAGCAGTATCCAATGAAATGTTCATTGAACAATATCGAGGTATTTATGAAGCGAACAATCAATGGAATGCTATTGATGCACCATCTGGAATGCTCTATGAATGGGAAGAAGATTCAACATATATTCGCGAGCCGGAGTTCTTTAAAAATCTTGAAAAAATGGAATCCATTGAAGATATCGTGGGAGCTAAAGTTTTACTATCGTTGGGTGATTCGATTACGACAGACCATATCTCACCGGCAGGAAGTATTACAACAAAATCGCCGGCCGGCATTTATTTAGCAAGTATGGGTGTGGATCGTCTTGATTTTAATTCTTATGGTTCTAGACGTGGTAACCATGAGGTCATGATGCGAGGAACATTTGCGAATATTCGTATCCGAAACCGTTTAGCAGATGGCGTTGAAGGTGGCTACACAACAATGGGAGAAGGTAGCGAAGTGCTATCCGTCTTTGATGCAGCGATGCAATATCAAGCAAAGAACATACCGCTGATTGTTATTGCTGGAAAAGAATATGGAACGGGAAGTTCTAGAGATTGGGCCGCAAAGGGAACAAATCTGTTAGGGGTCAAAGCTGTAATTGCTGAGAGCTATGAACGGATTCACAGAAGCAATTTAGTTGGAATGGGCGTATTGCCGCTTCAATTTTTACCAGGAGAATCGGTTGAAGCACTTGGACTGACAGGACGAGAAACTTATCGTATTGAGGGACTTTCCCAAGCAAAACCAATGGATAAAGTTAAGGTGATAGCAGAAAGTGAAGAGGGTAAAGTGAAAGTCTTTGAAGTACGCATGCGATTAGACAGTACAGTCGACATTGATTATTACTTAAACCAAGGGATACTCCAAAAAGTACTTTTAGAAATTTAATATAGGGAGGACTTATGCGCAATATCAAGTTAAAATACAAGTTAATCTTGTTAAGCATGATGATGATTCTTGCTTTTATAGCATTGATCTTATTTTCAGTATTGCCGACATTTAATCGCACTCTAGAGACCAAGACAGAACAAAAACTCGTTGAATTTGTTGAAATGCCAATGGGAATTATCGCGAAGTATCATCAAATGGCCATTGAAGGAGACCTTAGTGAAGATGAAGCAAAACAGATGGCTCTAGCAGCTATAAAACAGTTGCGCTATGATGATGGAACGGGATATTTTTGGATTAATGATGATACGTTGCCTATTCCTACGATGATAATGCATACCACCTCTGCGGAGTTGGATGGTACGGTTCTTGATGATCCAAGCTATAATGTTGCCAACGGAACCCAGGAAAATTTTTTCTCGGTGTTTGTTCGTCTGACGAATCAAGATGGTAAGGGGTTTGTCAGGTATTTGTGGCCAAAAGTTTCTGTAAATGAAACCACTTCAGAACAACCGAAACTATCCTACGTCGAAAAGTACGAACCATGGGGATGGATTGTTGGGACAGGTGTTTATGTCGATGATTTAAGACAAATAGAAGTATCCATAAGAAATCGTGTTCTAGTCGGTACGGGTATCGTGATTATGGTTACGGTGCTACTTGTTATTGCCATTACTGTTCCTCTTGAAAAAACATTAATTAAAATGTTGTCTGCAACAAAAAAATACCAAGAATACGATTTTAGAGAAGCTATTCAAATAGAGCAATCCGATGAATTTGGCGTCATTGCAAAAGCTTTTAATCGTGTGAGCCAAGGCATCAGTCAAATGGTTCAAAAAATAAGTGAGAGTTCAACATTGATTCATAATAGTTTTCAAGAAATTCGTACAAGCTTATCTGGTCTTAATCAGGTAACCGATGAGACGGAGCAAAGCACAATTGAAATCGCAAATGTTATGAATCAGACGCGACAAAATTCAGAAGAGGTAGCGCATATTATTGGCGAAGCACGCAATGCGATCGAGACCATCGCAGAACGAGCGAGTAATGGTTCGGTTATGTCGAGTGAAATTAGCCAAAGAGCTATTCAGATGAAAGATGAAGCTGGAGAATCAAAAAAAGATGCAGAACAGATCTATGCGAATGCAAAAGAAAAAATGACCATAGCCATTGAGAGTGCATCAGAAGTATCAAGAATTAATGAATTGCTGGAATCAATCCTAGACATAACAGATCAAACCAATCTATTGGCATTAAATGCTTCCATTGAAGCGGCACGAGCAGGTGAGTCTGGACGAGGCTTTTCAATTGTTGCGCAAGAAATAAAAAAACTGGCAGAATCATCGTCATCCATGGTGGAAGATATACGTGAAGTGACAGTTCGTATTGAAGAGGTGGTAAATTCCTTGGTCAATGATTCACAAGAAATGCTTAGTTTTATTGATACAAAAGTGCTAGAAGATTATGAAAAACTCTCGAGTTTAGGACAACAATATAATAAAGACTCCAATGCCTTTAATGATATTATGCTGGATTTAAGTGCCACGTCCCAAGAATTGTTTGGTTCGATGGATACGATACATACAGCTATGCTCAATGTTGCTGATTCAACCAACATCGGAGCTAAAGGTGTGGAACAGATTCGAGATAATATGCGAATTATTTCCCAAGATGCGGAAAACTTTTTAAGTATTGCAGATAAAAACATGGCATCCGCTGAAGCGCTTGATGCGATGATACAACAATTTAAAATTTAACAACAGAGATAACAAGGGGCTGTACACTAACTAAAATAGTGCTACAGCCTTTTGTTATAAAAAATCCCGAGCACAAGACTCAGGATTTAGTGTAAAATTCAATTATGTCAAGTAACCAAATGTTATTATTCTTCGATGACATACATTTCATCAATTTGTGCTTGTAGAGATTCGTTCTCCAAAAACTCATCAAAGTCAGATAGACGATCAACAAGACCTTGTGGTGTAATCTCAAACACTCGATTTGCCACAGTTTCTATAAAACGGTGGTCATGAGAGGAGAAGATAACATTTCCTTTAAAACTAATTAATCCATCATTCACAGCTTGAATGGATTCAAGGTCAAGGTGGTTTGTCGGTTCATCAAGCAAGACAACATTGGCTCCAGATAACATCATTTTAGAAAGCATGCAACGGACTTTTTCCCCACCGGAAAGGACAGAGGCTTTTTTAAGCGCTTCATCACCACTAAAGAGCATCTTTCCTAAGAAGCCACGAATAAAGGATTCGTCTTGTTCTTTTGAGTATTGACGTAACCAATCAACTAAAGATAGATCGGAGCCTTCAAAGTATTCGCTATTGTCTTTTGGGAGATAGGCAGTTGTAACGGTAACGCCCCATGTATATTCGCCTTCATCCGGCTCCATTTCTCCCATTAGGATTTTGAACAAAGCAGTTCTTGCTTGTTCGTTACGACTAAGAACAACGATTTTGTCATCCTTGTTGACAGTGAAACTAATGTTGTTGAGTAATTTGACACCATCGATTGTTTTAGAAATTCCTTCGACGCGTAAAATCTCCTTACCAACTTCACGATCTTGACTAAAATTGACAAAAGGATAACGTCGTGAAGAGGGTTTAATATCTTCGATTTTAATTTTATCCAACATCTTCTTACGTGATGTTGCTTGCTTAGCCTTTGAAGCGTTTGAACTAAAGCGTGCAATAAAGGCTTTTAATTCGTTGATTTTTTCTTCAGCTTTTTTATTTTGGTCATTAATCATTCTTGACATCAGCTGACTAGATTCATACCAAAAATCATAATTACCGATAAAGAGATTGGCTTTCCCAAAATCAATGTCAACAATATGTGTACATACATTATTTAAAAAGTGACGGTCATGGGATACGACAATAACCGTGTTTGGATATTCAATTAAAAACTCTTCAAGCCAGTTAATGGTTCTAAAATCTAAATGGTTTGTAGGCTCATCAAGTAGTAGAGTGTGTGGGTTGCCAAAAAGAGCTTGAGCCAACAATACTTTTACTTTCTCAGAACCGTTTAAATCGCCCATCTTTGTCTGATGAAGGGACTTTGGAATACCTAATCCGATAAGAAGTTTTTCAGCATCATACTCAGCATCCCAGCCATCTAACTCAGCAAATTCTGCTTCGAGTTCAGCGGACTTAACACCATCCTCTTCGGTGAAGTCTTCTTTTGCATACAGCGCTTCCTTTTCATGGATGATTTGATATAATCGCTCGTGACCCATGATGACGGTATCGATAATGGTTTCGTGATCGTATTGGAAATGGTCTTGCTTTAATACAGCGATTCGTTCACCAGGAGTTTTGCTTACATCTCCGGTATTGGGTTCGATTTCGCCAGATAAAATCTTTAAAAAAGTAGATTTTCCAGAACCATTAGCCCCAATTACACCATAGCAATTGCCATGATTAAATTGCAGGTTAACATTCTTAAAAAGTTGCTTGTCACTAAAACTTAAACTTACATTATTTGCACTTAACAAAATGGACCTCCATACTAGTAAAAATGATATATTTAAACTTGATAAGTTTAGCATAAATAAGTTTGAAAAGCAATAGATAACTATGATATGATAGGGGTAGCATATAAAAAGGAGTGAATACATTATGAAAAAGTTAAAAATAGGGGCGCTAGGTGTTTCACGACATTTACTTACACGGGTGATGCTTCCTTTGAGTCAATCAAACCAAGTAGAGCTTGTCGGCTTGGCATCTCGCAATATAGAAAAAGCAAATCAAGTAGCCAAAACATGGAATATAAAGAAAACATATGGAGAATATCAACAGTTAATTGATGATCCTGAGATTGAAGCGGTATATATTCCACTGCCAAATCATATGCATCTAGAATGGATGAAAAAAGCGATCGATGCCAAGAAACATGTGATTTGTGAAAAGCCACTGACGCTTGATGCCAAAGAAACGGACGATATTATTGCTTATGCTCAAGGAAAAGGTGTTAAAGTAATGGAAGCGTTTATGTATCGATTCCATCCCAAATGGAAGCAGGTTGTAGAATTGATGAAGGTGTCGGGGATTGGAGAGGTACAGACCATTCATACTATTTTCTCCTACAACAATCAAGACGAGAATAATATACGTAATATTAAGGAATATGGTGGAGGAGCCCTTATGGATATCGGTTGCTATGCTATCAATTCTGCGCGATATATTTTGGGAAAGGACCCAGAGAGTGTTATATCAAAAATGACGTATTCCCCTACTTTTCAAACGGATATATTGACATCGGGGATGTTAGAATTTCAAACGGCACGCGCATTATTTTCAGTGGGAACAGCGATGTATCCTGCACAAGAAGTGAAAATATATGGAACGGGTGGGACAGTTGAAGTCGTCATTCCATTTAATGATTTATATGATATCAACGGAAAAATTATTGTGACCAACGACTTAGGGCGCCGAGTGATAGAATTTGAACCGACCAATCAATATGGAGAAATGTTTGATGCATTTGCTGATGCGATAGCTAAGGATGAAGCAGTTCCGCTGTCATTAGAAGACAGCCGAATGAACATGCATATTATAGATCAGCTCGTCAAGTCCTCAAAAACGCAAAAGTGGGAGACTATAGAATCCAAATAAAAGGGATGGACATTTAATCACAAAATGTGATAAGATGTTTTTGAGGTGATTTAATGAAATCCTTTGGAGCTATACTCAAAGAAATACGAAAAGCACACCATATGAGTCAAAAGGAATTAGGCAAGCGTTTAGGTGTGGGGCAAACGACAATAGCAAATTATGAAAAAGATATTCGTTTTCCAAATCAAGAGTCCCTAATGATTATGGCGGATGTATTTGATGTATCCGTCGATCAATTACTGGGTCGACAAGAACTTAAGATAAATAGCGAAGGCATTGATGAAATACAATTAAAGCAAACGCTTTTAGACCTTTTATTACGCGCAAAAGAGCGCGAAGCGATGGACGTTATTAAAGGATATAAAGTAACCCGTGAAGAAATTATTCGTTTGTATGAAGGTGTTTTTCGCTCGTTACTCATAGACGTTGGTGTTCTTTGGGAAGAAGGTAAGATATCCATTGCCAAAGAACACTATATCTCTGAGTGTATATGGCGTATGGTAAGTTATATATCTCAAGGTATTGAACGAGGCACATCTTCAAAAGGCAATGTGTTGTGCATGGCGTTATCAGGTGAGCAGCATACATTAGGCATACGTATGGTTGCAGATTACTTTAACTTGCTTGGATATCACCCTTTCTATATAGGGGCTAATGTTCCAACGGGAGAAGTTGTTGAGTTTGTGAAGCAAATCAAGCCCAGATATATAGCCCTATCGTTGACGACACAGACCCTTAATGACGCACTGATTAACTTAATTAAATGCTTAAAACAAACATGTGAATCCTGCACGATTATTGTTGGCGGTCAAGCATATGAAAAAAACAAAGGAATGATTCCGCAACAAGCAGATGAATTCATAGATAGCTTTGATGCACTTGAGGATTTGTTGAGGAGAATAGATGGAATTTAACAGTATTTTATGGCTAAATACGAGTGTCAAAAATCAAATTCATCATAAAATTATTGAGAATCTCAATTTGGAAGAAGTTTATCAACAACTTCTTACAAATGATGAGATTCTTTATTCGTTATGTATGGATGTTCAAACGATTGAATATCGTCAGGCTATTCTTAAGGACTTTATGAGCAATGAAGGACTCTTGGATGAGTTGATGAAGAGCTTAGAAGCTTTTTATCATTTAAAACCCTTGTATCATTCAGAACTATATAAAGTATCTAATCTGTATCGTATTATTGATATGCTTATTATTATGGAAAAGGCAATTGACAGTTTAGAACAGCTAGATCAGATACTGCGATACTATCGGTTGGAATCACCGGGGCTAAAAAAACTATGCGATAGTGTGTATGCGAATATAGGTACCGATGAATATAAGTCAATGAAAAGGGATCTAAAGGAGATACACTATATATTTAGTTCGATTAAAGGGGCAACGCTATCGGTATCTATGACATCAGGAATGCGCCCTAAATTTGCTCAGGTAACGCAGATTGATCATCACCGATATCGATACCCTAAAGCCTTTCGACATGTGTCGGATGTCTTAGCGGATGATCAGACCTTTTTGGATCGGCGTATTTCAAGTTATGTTCCTGTTTTTAAAGTACAAAAAATGAACTATAATATTTTGGAAGAAATTGAGTATGCTTTACGTGAACATAAAGCTAAATTGGAGGCATTTATACAATCTTATGAGCGTATTGATATAAAACCGTTTGTGCGGTTATATGAAGAAATTGCGTTTTATAGCTCCAGTTATAAGCTTTTTCACACATTACAAGAAAAAGGGCTTCCGATTACCAAACCAGAAATTGTGGCCAATGCGACATGCTTAGCGTTTGAGGATGGATATAATATTAATTTGGCCATAAAGGGTACAGTTGCACCGAGTGCGATTGTTTTAAATGGCTTTGAGTTAAACGAAGAGCGAAAGTTTTTTCTGATAACAGGGGCTAATCGCGGAGGAAAGACAACTTATACACAGTGTATTGGACAAATACAGCTCCTTGGTCAGCTTGGGTTGTATGTACCGGCTAAGTCCGCTAAGATTAGTTTGGTTGATACGATAGAATCGCATTTTCCGGCGTTAGAAAATGAGTCTGTCGATAAGGGGAAATTTGGAAGAGAATGTGAAGTTTTTGTTGAAAGCTTTAAGCGTGTGACACCGCGTTCGATTATGCTTTTGAATGAATCTTTTGCCGGAACAAGTCATCTAGAAAGTTTAAGTATTGCAACACAAGGTGTTGTTGCAATGATGCAAGCAGGTATTCCTTTTATCTTTAATACCCACTTACATGAATTATATGAAGAAGTATTAGGGGAATTGGAGCATAAAGGGTTGAGCACCTTAAAAAATCACTTAATCAGTTTGACAACAAAGATGGAACAGGTTGACAGTACCTATGTCATGATTGAACAAGAGCCAATGGGAAAAAGCTATGCAAGGGAAATTGCTATTAAATATGGGGTAACATATGAACAACTTATAAAAGATATGTCGTAGGGGTGGATGATGAATAAGTCGTTAATGAGTTTGTTATGGAGTAAGGATTCAAGTAAAAAAACTATGACCCTATCAAAAAAGGATATGGATGATATGGGGATTGAATGGTTTGTCGATTTTTTTCAAGGGGAGAAAAAGCAAAATTTAGACACAATAATTCATGAAATCCCAATTGAAATCCAAGATATTAAATATCGTCAGAGTATCTTAAAAGACTGTGTGAATAATCCGCTACTGTTTGATAAACTGCTTTCATACGGACAAGATGCCTACCATCAGATGACATTAAGCAAATTTGCATTTGAAAAAGAGGCGACTATTTACAACTTAATCAAAAGAGTGACAGAAGTGGATGGGATTCGAAAAACGCTGGAAGATATTTTGCATATGTTTGAACAGGCCACTATCGAGTCACAAGGATTAAAGCAATATCATCAACTTTTACAAGAAATTGTTGATTCCAGGATTTATGATGCGTTTATTCGGGATGTTGAAATGATTAAGTCGCAAGCGGCTGGTGTTAAAAGTATAAAAATCGGCTTGAATTTGGATGAATACTTGCAACCGATTGAAGCTATTTTATTAGATGTCAGTGAAGAAGTGTTTAGGTATGGACGTTTTGATAAGAAAATGGAATATTATGCGGTAAAAGGCATGAAAGAAGTGATGCTGATTCCGCGAAAAATTTTTGCAAAGGAAACGATTGCACCACCCGAAGCACTTAACAATTTGGAAAAAATTGTTGAGCCGGCCATGCTTCAACTGATTAGTTTTTGCGATCAATTTACCCGTAAAATTCTTGAGGTCCTTAGTATTCTTCATGAGGACTTGCCGTATTATAGCGTCGGAGTAACAATGTATCAACAAATTACCGACCAAGGCTATATAATGACATTGCCCCAGTGGGGGCAAGATTACAAAGCGAAGGATTTGTATCATCTGCATTTGGCGATGATGCTTAAGCCAGATGAACTGGTTTTTAACACAATAGAGTTAACCAAAGATAAGCCGATTAATATATTGACAGGAGCTAATCGAGGCGGCAAGACGACAACGACACAAAGCATTATGCAAAGTATATGGATGGGGCAACTGGGATTTTTTGTAGCGGCAAAAGAAATAGAGCTTCCTTTAGTTAGTGCGTTGAAGGTCCACTTTCCAAGAGAAGAAAAAGAGACGGTGGATTATGGACGGTTAGGTGAAGAATGTAACCGCTTTAAAGAAATGTTTGAACAGAGTTCTTCAACGAGTTTCTTTTTTATGAATGAGTCTTTTTCAGGGACATCCCACCATGAAAGCTTGCAAATCTCAGTAGAGATATTACAAGCCATCTATCAAAGAGGTAGCTTCGTTTTATTCAATACGCATTTACATGAACTCGTTGAAACACTGGAGAAAAAAATACCTCAAAAGAGTATTCAAAGCCTAATTGCGGGAAAAGATATGGATAAATCACCCTATGTTATTGAACGCGGGCGACCCCTTGGAAAAAGTTATGGTATAGAAATAGCTAAAAAATATGGGATGAATTATGAGACGCTGATTCGTATACCCCATTAATTGCGTCTGCATGGTTTAAAAAGGATCAATGTAGAGATAACGTTTTAATCCGTCAAACAACTGATTAAAGCGTTCACCATCGACTTGGTAGTATATACGCTTACCTTCTTGATACTTCATGTGAATAATTCCCAGATCAACTAGCCGACTAATGTGATAGCTAATGGTAGCTGTTGTAATTCCTAAGTGGTCTGAAATCTCCTTATTATAATGAGGGGCATGCATTAAAAAGCGAATAAGATTTCGGCGAGTATCATCGGCAAGGGATTTGATTAATTCTTCATAGTGCACTTGATGATGGTCAGAGTATAGTTGTTTTTCTGCATCAACACCATAGAAAAAATATACTTCATTGTGGTTGCCATAGGCTACGGTGATTTTGTCACCAAAAAAATAACCGACAAAAATGCGGATGGAACTATGCTCATTGGACAAAGCCTCTTTGCTTTGAAACAAGATGGCATTAATAAAATCATCCGGGTTTTCATCCAATAGTTGTTGATGCTTGGGTTGAATCTTTTGTAGCTGTTGTGTTAATTGATCTTCGTTTTTTGAAAAAAAGTGTGTATAGAAAAATTCAAAGGAATAAATCAAACGTTCCATAACACCGTCAGGATACTTTTTGAATTGGTAATAGAGTGTTTTATCCATTCCAAATTCATGGCGAAGATTGGTAAGCTCATCTAAAAGATGATCCAGTGCAGCGCTTTCGGATTCGATGGATACAGGAATATCAATGCGGTCAATATATAAATCCAGCAACTGACGTGTGGTGAATTTTTTAAGATAGCCAATGAGGTCAAGAGGGTGTGATAAGTTTTCGTGAATAATCACATCAAGCAAAACAATATAAAAGCAAGAAAAATCTCTTAAAAAAAGTTCGATATCGTTGATGACTAAAATAGGTAGTTTGGGATAAATTTGTTCGACATAGCTGGTGATAAAATGATCAAAACGCTTGGTTGAGAGTGTCTCGTCAGCATTTTGATTAATGGAATAATAAGCGATGCCGGTCAGATTATAAAGAAACTCTAGCGATAAATTGGTTTCAATTGTAAGTGATTTCATAGCGTTACCCACTTTCCGTTTGGTATATCGTTATAGACTAGTTTATATTTTATCAAAGTAAAGCGAAGATTTCCACTCTTTTATTGAGATTGAAAACATTGATGTGATGAAAAACATATGATATAATTCCTTTTAAATGTTTTACTAAGGCATATGGAGGCCGTTATGAAAAAAAAAGTGGAAAAATATAATATAGAATATACGGTGATGGGAGAAGAGCATGAAAAAGACTTGGTTATTTTTCATGGATGGGGATGTAACAAAGAGATGTTTGATTTTATAGTGGAACACTTTAAGACAAAATATCGTGTGTTTGCCTTTGACCTACCAGGATTTGGCGGTTCAAAAGAACCCAAGGAGATTATGGGTACCATGGAATATGCCAAACAAATGCGTGATGTTTTTGAGCTCTTGGGTATAAAGACACCGATAGGTATTGGACATTCCTTTGGAGGACGCATCTTAATAAAAATGGCAACATTTTATACCTTTGAAAAATTGGTTTTAACAGGGAGTGCAGGTGTAGTCAACAAACGTCCGTTAAAATACTATGTTAAAGTATATACATTTAAACTCATGAAGCGTATATACCAACTTAAACCGGTTCAAAAAATGTACCCGAATATGCTGGAACGTTATAGAAATAAAGCGGGTTCCGCAGATTACAATCAGGCAAGTCCAACGATGAAACAAATTCTCTCAAAAGTGGTTAATGAAAATTTGATACATGAGTTTAAACTCGTCAAGGTGCCAACGTTACTTATTTGGGGAGACAATGATACGGCGACACCGCTTAATGATGGAAAGATTATGGAAAAAGAGTTTGCAGATGCCGGATTAGTTATCTTTGAAGGTGGGACACACTATGCGTTTTTGGAACAAGCGCAACGATTTATAAAAGTATTGGATGCATTTATATAATGCGTGCTATGGAGGTAAAAATGGATACTGTAATTTATATTGCTTTGTTAATTCTAGGAACGGCATATTTTGTAAAACGTAGCTTATATTATACACATATGTTCCAGTTAAATTCCTATCGCTACCAACGCTTCTTTCGCTTTTTACGTAACAACATCAAAAAAATATTATCAATTAAAAATAGCCTGTTTATTATTATAGTATTTGTTTTGGCAGGTTTTGATAATCGATTGGCAGTTATAGGAGCATTGGGGATTTATCTGATCTATACGATGCGTCGTAAGCATCAAGTAAAAAAACCTTTGGTTTTGACTGCGCGTGTTAAACGCATGTTGTTTGTACAAAATATACTCTATATATTTTTTCTTTGGACAGTATATACTTTAGAACTTGGAAGCATCGGGTATATATTTATATTTTTTATGAGCATGCCTATTGTGATGTTAGCGAATACACTTTTGATTCCATGGGAAAATGCAATGAAAAAATATTATTATACAGATGCTAAAAAACGTTTGAGAGAACATCCAAATTTAAAGATTATAGGAATAACAGGAAGTTATGGAAAGACAAGCACCAAATTCATTTTGGAAAAAATATTATCAAAAGAATATAATACGCTAATAACTCCACATAGTTATAATACGACATTAGGAGTAATTCTAACCATTCGTAATATGCTGCGTCGTTCACATGAAGTTTTTGTGGTTGAGATGGGAGCAAAGCAAAAAGGAGATATTGAAGAAATCTGTCAATTAGTCAAACCGGATTATGGTATAATTACAGCGGTAGGCCCCCAACATTTGGAGACGTTTGGAACAGTAGATACAGTAATTGATACCAAGTTTGAATTGGCACAAAGCGTGTATCCCCAAGGTATCTGTTATGTCAATGGCGATAATGCCAATGTTCAAAAAGGGATAAAGCGCTACTCAAAGGTTCAATATGTAACCTATGGAAGTGAACATGGTAATCAGGTTTTGGTTAAACATATACGTCAAGATGCATCAGGTTCAGAATTTGAGGTAAGTATCAACCAACAGGGATATCGATTCCAAACAAAACTGTTGGGAGAGCATAACATGCTTAATATTGCAGGCGCTGTCGCGATTTCGATGGAGCTTAACGTGCCCTATGAAAAAATATATGCGGCCATAAAAGAATTGAAGCCGGTTGAACACAGACTAGAATTAAAAACGCAAGGTGATTACTATATTTTAGATGATGCGTTTAACTCGAATCCGACAGGAGCAAAAAGTGCCTTGGATGTATTGGCACAGTTTGAAACGGGACGCCATATTATTATGACGCCTGGAATGATTGAGTTAGGTGCCATGGATAATGAACTACACACAGTTTTTGGGCAACAAATTGCAGCGGTGTGTGACGAGGTTATTTTAATTGGGGAAACCAAGACAAAGGCAATTGTCAAAGGCTTGCAAGAAAGTCAATACCCTATGGATCATGTCCATATATGCCAAAGCGTATATGAAGGGTTTAATAAAATTCGTGAGCTAGTACAAGCTGGCGATGTCGTTCTTATCGAAAATGATTTGCCGGATAATTTCGATGAATAGTGTGGAGGAAAAATAATGCAGATAATGATAGTAACAGACTCAAGCTCAGATCTACCTTTGTCATATGTAAAAAAACATTCAAACAATCTTGAAGTATTAGGAATGCCGGTTATGGTTTCTGGACAAGAATATATAGATGATTTGGGCGAAAAGTTTTCGCATGATTTTTTTTATGAGGAAATGGCAAAAGGGACAATGCCAAAGACTTCTCAGATTAATGTCATGACATTTTATGAATGCTTTGAACGCTTGGCAAAACAAGACAAAGAAATATTATACTTAGGTCTTTCTTCAGGTTTAAGTGGAACGTTTAATAATGCAGTACTTGCAAAAAATATGCTTTTGGAAGAGTATCCAAAAACTAAGATAAAGGTAGTTGATTCCGTAGCAGCTTCAATTGGATTAGGAGTGTTAATCTATTGCCTTATTCAAAAAGTGGAACACGACAATGCTAATTTGAAAGAGTTAGTTGAATATCTAGAAAAAGAAAAGCTCAGAGCAAATCATTGGTTTGCTGTCGATGACTTGATTCACTTAAAAAATGGCGGGAGAATTCCGGCAACTATGGCCTATGTAGGGACAATGCTAAACGTGAAGCCTTTACTTTCAATGGATTATAGTGGAAAACTCGAAACCTTTGGAAAGGTTCGAGGTAAGACACGCGCGTGTAAATACATATTGGAAAAAATATCAGAACATCTACAAGATTCACAAGAAATCATTATTATTGGTCATGCGAACGCACCGGAAGATGTAAAATACCTAGTCGAGGAACTGAAAAAAACCCAAAAAAGCAATCCGATTATTCTCACATGTCTGTCAGCAACAATCGCATCGCATGTCGGACCGGGGATGCTTGCAGTGGCATTTATGGGTGGAAATCCTCGAGAAAGTAAATAAGATGATGAATTAATGTAGATTCTTTGTGCGCTTATAAGGGTTTTGTGATAAAATATAGATATACATAAGATGACTAAAGATGGGAGTTGAAATTATGGTATCTAAAGAAATTGTAGGCCTACTCTTAGCAGGCGGCCAGGGAAGTCGCCTCGGCGTATTGACAACAACGACAGCAAAACCATCGGTTCCATATGGAGGGAAGTATAGAATCATTGACTTTCCCCTAAGTAACTGTGTTAATTCCGGTATAGATACAGTAGGTGTCTTTACACAATATCAACCACTTGAATTAAATGCGCACATAGGGATTGGTAAACCATGGGATTTGGACCGAATTTCAGGAGGAGTAACAATCTTGTCACCATATCAAAAAAGTGACAATAGTGCATGGTTTACAGGTACAGCCAATGCAGTCTATCAAAATATTCACTATATTGACAAAATGAATCCGAAATATGTCATTATTCTATCCGGAGACCATATCTATAAAATGGATTATGCGATGATGCTGGCAGCTCACAAGCGCAACAAAGCAGATGCGACGATTTCTGTTTTTGAAGTACCGATCGAAGAAGCGAGCCGATTTGGAATTATGAATACCAACGAAGATGGTAGTGTATATGAATTTGAAGAAAAGCCTGCAAAGCCTAAAAATAATCTGGCCTCAATGGGGGTCTATATTTTCACATGGGAAGTTCTAAGAGCTTATTTGATTGCAGATGAAGCTGATCCTGATTCGTCCAATGATTTTGGTAAAAATATCATTCCTAAAATGTTAAAAGATAATAAACGGTTATTTTCTTATGAATTTTCCGGTTACTGGAAAGATGTGGGAACGATTCAGGCATATTGGGAATCGAATATGGACCTTGTCAAAAGAATACCTGATTTTAATTTGTTTGATCAAAGCTGGAAGATCTTTACAGTGAATCCAGTGATGCCCGCAAATTATATCGGACCAGAAGGCATAGCTAAGCGGTCCATTATTGCAGAAGGGTGTATGATTTATGGGACAGTGATTAATTCCGTTATTTCGCCGGGAGTACAGATAGCCCCAGGAAGTGTTGTGGAAGATTCGATTATTATGGCCAATACGACTATTGGAGCCAACACAAAAATAAAGAAAGCTATTATTAGCGAAAATGTAACGGTAGGAAATGATGTTGAGATAGGCTATGGTGAAGATATCGTTAACATTTGTAAGCCGGATTTATATAATAGCGGGATTACAGTTGTTGCAGATTGTGCGACCATACCGGATGCATGTAAAATCGGTAAAAATGTCGTTATTGATCGTCATGTAACAGCTCAAGACTATAAAGATTTAGAAGTACCTTCAGGAGAGACTGTTTTAAAAGGGGGTATTGTTTATGAATAGCACAATAGGAGTTATTATCACAGGTGGAAAAAATGAAAAGCTAAAAGAACTGGCAGCAAAGAGATCGGTTTCGGCCATTCCATATGGAGGACGGTATCGGGCCATAGACTTTGTTCTGTCGAATATGATTAATTCAGGAATAAATAAAGTTGGTGTCCTAACGCAATATAGTTATCGCTCATTGATGGATCATATTGGATCGGGAAAAGAATGGGATCTTGATCGACGTCGTGGCGGTCTGTTTTTGTTCCCACCATATTTATCAGGAGATCATTCAGGTTGGTATAAAGGCTCAGCAGATGGGTTGTATCATAATTCAACATTCTTGCGTCGAAGTAATGATGAATTCGTTTTAATGACGACGGGCAATTGTATTTATAAAATGACCTATGATAAAATGCTTCAAGAACATATCGATAGTGGAGCGGACATAACAATTCTATACAGAGACATGAGTGATTTGGATCCAGAAGAACTTAAACACTTGGGCATGGTTGCCTTTGACGAAGATAATCGATTAGTCCAGATGTATGAAAAGCAATCAAAACCTAAGGGGACATTGGCTTCAATGGGTGTATATATACTTCGACGTGAACTTTTGATAGATCTGTTGGAAGAAAGTGCCTCCCAAGGGTATTATGATTTTGTTCGTGATATTTTAATAAAAAAACTGGATCAACTGGTAATCAAGGGATATCGTTTTGATGGATATTGGAGAGCAATGCATTCGATCCCTATGTTCTATAAGGCAAATATGGAACTATTGAATCCCGATATTCGTCAAGAATTATTTATGAATGATGGACGTGTGTTTACAAAAGTCAAAGATGAAACGCCTGCAAAATATAATGAAGAAGCAGAAGTGAAAAATTCAATCATAGCTGATGGATGCATTATTGAAGGAACGGTTATTAATAGTGTTCTCTTTAGAGGTGTTAAAGTTAATCAAGGAGCAGTTATTAAGGATAGTATTATCATGCAAAATACAGAAGTTCTTAATAATGCACAGCTAACAAATGTTGTATTGGATAAAGATGTGATTGTTGGTGAAGGTAAAGTGCTTATGGGAGAAAAAAGCTATCCCTTTATTGTTGGAAAAAGAATAAAGATTTGATGATAATAAGGATGCTTACAAGCATCCTTATTTTTTTGTTGAACAAAATAAAAAAATATGTGATAATGTAAATAATACTAACTCAAATACGAAGAGGTGTAGCCATGAATGCGGAACATTTGAATCCAATCATAACAGCGTCAAAATTTGTTATCAATCAAACGTGTGGAATAGAACTAAAACCTGGAAAGCCTTATGTAACTCAAACAGAGTATTCTAATGACGTTTTTGTCGTGTTGTTAGGCATCACGGGTCAGTTACATGGACAGGTCATTTTGGCGATGTCAAAAGAAGTTGCCAAGGGTCTGGCATCAAAGATGATGATGGGCATGCCTGTTCCAGAATTGAATGATATGGCAAAAAGTGCACTTGGAGAACTTATGAACATGATGATGGGTAATGCAATGACAATTTTTGCAGAAAAAGACATACTGCTTGATATAACCCCGCCAACGATATTTGTCAGTAGAGATTTATCACTTAACGTTGGGGATAGTCGTATGATAGGGATCCCATTAGCGTTTGACGACGGAACGATTGAACTAAATATTGCAATCAAAGAGAAATAAAAACATTATGGAAAGGATATAACATGATATCAATTGAAATAAATAAATCAAAAGTATTAAAAGAGATACCAAATCCGGATAATTTAGGGTTTGGTACTATTTTTACCGACCACATGTTTATGATGGACTATTCCAAGCAGAAGGGGTGGCACAATGCTAAAATCGTACCTTACGGACCGATAGCGTTTGACCCTTCAATGATGGTGCTACACTATGGACAGGAAACCTTTGAAGGATTAAAAGCCTATAAAGGAAAAGGTGAGGAGGTTTATCTGTTTCGCCCAGAGTATAATGCTAAGCGTCTAAATGCATCGAACAGACGTTTATGTATACCAGAGATTCCGGTCGAAGATTTTATACATAGTATTGAAGCATTAGTGAAAGTAGATCGACGTTGGATTCCCAATGATCCAGGAACGGCCTTATATATACGCCCATTTGTATTTGCTACCGATGCATCTTTAAAAGTACATCCAGCGACAACATATAAGTATATGGTGATACTGTCGCCAGTAGGAGCTTATTACAAAGAGGGGCTTAACCCGGTAAAAATTCATGTGGAAGAAGAGTTCGTTCGAGCAAGTGTCGGAGGCGTTGGATTTGCTAAAACCGGCGGTAATTACGGAGCTGGACTGTTGGCGCAGGAAAAAGCCTCAAGCCAAGGGTGCTCTCAAGTGCTTTGGCTAGATAGTAAAGAACATAAATATGTAGAAGAAGTAGGCACAATGAATGTTTTTTTCGTAAAAGAGGGGGTTTTGATTACTCCAGAGCTAAGTGGTAGTATTTTACCTGGAAACACACGCGATAGCGTGATTCAAATCGCTAAAAGCCTAGGATATTCTATTGAAGAGAGAAAAATCAGTATTGATGAAATTATAAATGCGGCAAAACAAGGGCAAATAACGGAAGCTTTTGGAACAGGGACTGCAGCAGTTATTTCTCCTGTAGGTGCGTTGGTATACCAAGGAAGGGAATATGTATTTAATAATAACCTTATCGGAGAGGTGTCTCAGAAGCTATATGACTTAGTAACGGGAATACAATTAGGTGAACTAGAAGATGACTATGGATTTCGTCATATAATCCGTTAAAAAATATTGACGCAACTTTAGTTTCATGATAGAATATCCACAGCAGAAAAACAATTGTTTTCACCAAGAAGACAGAGGTAGGAAAGAGGTAGATTATGAGTCAGAAATTAAAAGTTGGAATTATTGGCGGGACAGGTATGGTAGGGCAACGTTTTGTTACATTATTGCATGATCATGAATGGTTTGAAGTGACAACGATTGCAGCAAGCCCTCGTTCGGTTGGGAAAACATATAAAGAAGCTGTAGGTAATCGATGGAGTCAATCCATGGAAATACCAGAGCATATTGGAAAAATTATTGTCAAAAATGCAACGGATATCAAAGGTGTTGCGGAAGAAGTAGATTTTGTTTTTTGTGCGGTGGATATGAATAAAGATGAAATTAAAGCATTGGAAGAGGCGTATGCAAAAGCGGAAGTGCCGGTTATATCAAATAATTCAGCGCATCGTGGGACGCAAGATGTGCCTATGGTTATTCCAGAGGTAAATAATGCACATATTCAAATTATTGAGGCGCAAAAAAAACGTTTGGGAACAAAAAGAGGATTTATAGCCGTAAAGCCAAATTGTTCAATACAAAGCTATGTACCTGCGCTTAGTGCCTTAAAAGAGTTTGGACCAAAAGATATTTCTGTATGCACTTATCAAGCAATTAGTGGTGCTGGAAAAACTTTTGATACATGGCCGGAAATGCTTGATAATATAATTCCGTTTATTGGAGGCGAAGAAGAAAAAAGTGAAAATGAGCCTTTAAAAATTTGGGGAAGTATAATCGACGATAAAATTGTTGATGCTACCCAACCTTTAATCTCAGCACAGTGCATACGTGTACCTGTTTTAGATGGGCACATGGCAGCGGTATTTGTTAATTTTGATAAAAAGCCGACAAAAGAACAAATCATTGAAAAATGGAACACATATTCTGGTCGACCTCAAGCGTTAGAGTTACCTTTGGCTCCAAAACAATTTATAAAATATATGACAGAAGATAACCGTCCGCAGACGCATTTAGATAGAGACTATGAACGAGGAATGGGTGTGACAGTAGGACGCTTACGCGAAGATCGTCAATATGACTATAAATTTGTTTGTTTATCACATAATACCCTTCGTGGTGCGGCAGGTGGAGCTGTTCTTATTGCAGAACTATTAAAAGCAGAAGGATACTTAAATAACTAACGCTAATTAACAATCATTATCACTTGCTATTGACAATTATTAGAAAATAGTGCATACTGTAGATAGACTATATAATTGTAAAATAAATGTAGAGGAGTGATATTATGAAAGACATTGGTAAGGATAAAAACTTAGGAGCAAATAGAACTGAGGCAGTATTAGATGCAGAACGTTATGAAGAAGAGACCCATGTTCATATTCCTCATGAAGAAGCGGTTGAGGATGCAAAAGAATGGGTAGACAATAACGAAAAGTAATGTGCTTAAGAATATTTAAATATATAAGATGAAGAACTGACGTTACCATGTGATGTACAGTTCTTTTTTTTATACTAGATTTTAATAAATTACGAAGACGAAGGACCTGTAGCCTCTTTTTTCTAGCATATAGTCAAAAATAAGAGTATAATAAGATATAGACAAGGAGGTATGTATATGGGAATTCGAGGCAAATTGACAGTGTTTACAAATTTGCTAATTTTAGGTGTTGTTTCTGTATTGGCCATCGTTTCTTTTTTTGCTTTACAGCGCAGTGGGAATGACAATCTTTCAGAGCTTGAGACGGTGATGTATTCTCAATATGATGCAATGCTTAGCGAACATGTGGAAATCTTAATAACGCAACTAGATGGCATAGTTAATCAAATTGAGGCTGGTGTTATTAGTGAACAAGAAGGAAAACTCATTGCTGCAGATGTGATTCGTAATGCGAAATATGGACCGGAAGGATACTTTTGGGTGGATGATCTTGAGGGAAATAATATCGTGTTGCTAGGCGGCGAGGCAGAAGGGACCAATCGGTTAGAATTAACCGATGCTCACGGAACAAAAATGATTCAGCTTATGATTGAGACGGCTAAAAATGGAGGTGGATATACAGATTACTATTTTCCAAAGGCAGGATCAGATGTTGCGGAACGCAAGAGAGGATACACACATTTGTTTGAACCCTTTGGCTGGGTTGTTGGAACAGGCAATTATGTTGATGATATTGAAACCTATATTGATGTCAGAAGACAAAATAATCGCGAGCAACTTCGAAGTAGTTTAGGCGTTGTTGTGGTTATGGCTATAGCGATGCTTGTTTTCGGTTTTGTTGGTGCGACTATTTTTAGTATCACGATAACAAAGCCTATTCGAAAAATGACAAAAAACCTTCAAAAAGTTTCAGATTTAAATTTTGAGATGGATCAAGACACGGCTAAGTTGGCGCGACGCAAAGATGAAATCGGTGTGATGGCAGGTTCCTTAGATACGTTGAATTTAAAATTGCGTGAAGTGGTTCAGGAAATCTTGCAGTTTACATCAAACTTGAATACTTATGTTAAAGACATGGCACAAATATCCTCAACTACAAAAGAAAACTCAGTAACCGTAGTTAATGCGGTGGATGAGTTTGCCCAAGGAGCGCAAGAGCAGGCAGAGGATGCTCAGGAAAGTGTGACAAGTTTGGAATCTTTGAATGCGTTTATCGCTCAAAGTAATACGCTGGCAGAAGAAGTGTCGGAATTATCCAACAAAGTATTTAGTCGTCAAGAAGCAGGAAACGAATCTGTACGTTCTCTTGTTGAGGAGTTTAATACAACGCTGGATGTCATTCAAAAGCTCAATGATGATATTGAAAATTTAAGTGAACATTCAAAAAGCATTAATGATATCATTAGTGTTATCGAAGGAATTGCAGGACAAACAAATCTATTGGCTTTAAATGCTTCAATTGAAGCAGCGCGGGCAGGGGAAGCAGGCAAAGGATTTGCGGTTGTTGCATCAGAGATTCGCTCGTTGGCAGAGCAAACAACAAATTCGACTAAAGAAATCAATACCATTATTCATTTGGTTACACAAAGTGTAGAGGCTTCAAAAGAGAATATGGACTATTCAAATCATTCGATTAAGAAGGCTTTTGAAAAAATGAATAATGTAAAGAGTACTTTTGAAGAAACTTCTGAGATTACGGCGAAGTCCAATGAAAAAGTGAAGTCAGTACAAGTCTCTTTTGAAGGGATCAATAGTGCAAAAGAAGAGGCACTTCATTCCATTCAATCAATATCGGCGGTCACAGAAGAAAATGCGGCGGCCAGTGAAGAAATCAATGCGAGCATGATGACGCAAAAAGAAATTATTTCAGATTTGGATGCGATAGCCAAGCAAGTATCGGATAATTCCAATCGACTCAATGAGCTTATGAAACGATTTACAATATAAGATGAATTACAATATAAAATGATAGAGTCAATATTAGAAGAGGTATTCCATGGAGTACCTCTTTTATATATTTTTAATACTTTTTTTATAAAGGGTATATTTGTACGTGCTAATATAGTAAAATAGGTATAAGATATTATTTATACAAATCGATAGATGGATGTGAAATCAATGGAACAAAAAAAAGACAAAGTTGTTCATACAATCCGCATTAGCGGTTTTTTTAATACCCCCCCTAGTGAAAAAGAAATTTATCAGGCGATGCGCGAGTTTGAAAGGCTACAACGTATATTGCGCTGGGTGCCTATATTCTTTCTAGCGGTTTTAGGCGCGATTTTCTTTGCGGTCATGAAACTGTTCGAGCTTAATTTTCCGGCGTTCATTTTAATCACGATTAGTACTGTTATTATCCTAAAAGAAGTCAGTACTGTGTTATTTTCTTTACATATGCGTAAACGTTTGATGAAGCCATTAGAAAGACTGAGAGTTGCTGTGGAAGAAATTTCAAAAGGAAATTATGGGTTCACCGTTGAAGAAGAACAGTTTAACATGGTAGGTGACCTTATCGCTTCTTTTAATCGCATGAGCGTTGAGCTAAAAGAAGCAGAGGAACTAAAAGAACGCTATGAGCAAAACAGAAAGGAACTCATTGCCGGTATATCCCATGATTTAAAGACACCGATCACATCAATTATAGGCTATGTAGATGCTATTCAATCAGGCGTTGCAACGACGGATGAAAAGAGAGAAAAATATTTAAGTATTATTGAATCCAATGCGCAGTATACCAATAAACTTATTGATGACTTATTTTTATTCTCAAAACTGGATATCAATCAAATGCAGTATGAATTTACGCGAATGCCGATTTGTGAATTTTTACAGGATGTTATTATTGAAAAACAATTAGAACTTGAGGAAAATGGTGTTGAGGTTTCTTATGAAATACATATATCCCAGGATATGCAATTAGCAATTGATGGAAAAATGGTTTATCGTATCATGTCAAACATTATGTCCAATGCAATTAAGTATGGTAATAAAGAAACGCCGAAGATTCATATTGATGCTACAGAAATTCCAGATGGAGTTAAAGTGGCCATATCGGATAATGGGCAAGGCGTTTCCCAAGAGAATTTAGAGCAGATTTTTGATGTGTTTTTCCGAGAGGATATTTCGAGAAATAAAGAAATTGGAGGTACGGGCTTAGGATTATCTATAGCAAAACAATTAGTTCAAGCACATGGTGGTACAATTTTTGCGTCATCAAAAGTCGGTAAAGGTACATCCATAACCTTTACGCTCAAGGACCAAAAGCTACAGGAGGATAAAGATGAATAAAATACTGATTATTGAAGATGATCAACAAATTGCAGCATTAGAAAAAGATTTTTTGGAAATGAACGGGTTTGAGGTCCATATTGAAACCGATGGACATAAAGGATTAAAAGAAGCGATGACGGGAGAATATCAACTGATTATTATTGACATAATGCTGCCGAATGTTAATGGATATGATATACTAATGATGATACGCGATAAATTAAATATCCCATTTATTGTGGTTTCAGCACGTAGTGATGACATGGATAAAATCAAAGGCATTGAACTTGGGGCGGATGATTACATGACCAAACCTTTCAACCCTAACGAGCTTGTTGCACGTGTGAAAAATCAACTTTCCAGGTATGACCGCTTGCTGAATATGAAATCAAAGCAAGGAGAAATCGAGTATAATGGGGTTCTGATTAATGAAGAGTCTCGACGTGTGTATGTGAATAAAAAAGAAGTAATTATGACAACAACTGAATTTGATATTCTTCTTTTTTTCATGAAAAATCCGGATATTGTGCATAGCAAGCAAACGATATTTGAACGTGTATGGGGCGAGGATGAATACGGAGATATAGGAACCGTGCCTGTATATGTTCAAAAAATCCGAAAGAAAATAGAAAAAGATTATACACGGCCGAAAATTATAGAGACGGTTTGGGGAGTGGGATATCGATTTAATCGATTATAAAAAAATAAAGAGGTGTATGTATGCGACTAGTGCCTATTGGCTCAATAAAAGAAGGATCGCTATTAGCGAAAAGTATTTACGATGAGGAAGGCCGTGTTCTATTAAATCATGGCATTGAGCTGACCGAGTCGTTGATTGATAAACTGAAAGTGAACCAAGTATATGCGGTGCATATCGCAGACGATTATAGTGTTGGAGAAATTAAAGATGTCATACGACCAGAACTTCGTCATTTGGCAGTAAAAGAAATAAAAACTGTTTTTGAAGCGATTCGTAAAGAAGTTGAAAGAACCATTCAAACCCTTAAATCTGAACAGGCGCAAATGAATCGACGCCTTCGCCTGATGGTTGACCAAAAGTATTTTCAAAGCATAGAGCAGATAATCAATGAGATGATGGGTGACATTATACATAACAAGGATGTAATGGTGGGGCTTGTAGATATAAAGAACATGCAGTCATTTGTATATCAGCACTCCATTCAAGTAACCGTCTTGTCCATTCTGATTGGAATATCAATGAAAATGGATGAAAAGATGCTTAAAGATTTGGCAATTGGTGCCATGATGCATGATATTGGACTTGCTTTTATTGATAAAGAACTCATTCATTATCGATCGGACTTTTCGGAAGAACAAAAAGAAAGTTATCGACGCCACTGTAAACTGGGCAACGATTTTTTAAAGGAAAATACGATGCTAAGTGTTGGTTCGCGAATGGGTGTCTTAGAACATCATGAATGTAACGATGGTAGTGGATATCCTTTAGGTATACGAGAAGAGCAGATTCATATTAATGCACGAATTATTCATGTAGCCAATGTATATGATAAAATGACATCCGGACACCTGGGAAAAGTTGTTCCCCCAAACGAAGCTATTGAATACATTATGGGAAATGCGGGAAATGGGCGGATTTTTGATTTTGAGATTGCCAATCTATTTGTTCGGCGAATTGTTCCTTTCCCTATGGGAACATTGGTTTTACTCTCTAACAGTCAAAAAGCTGTGGTCACAGGATATAATGCAGATAATCCTTTGCGCCCCATTGTAAAAATTATTGAAAAAGGAAGACGTGTTGAAGATTTGCAACAATTGAACTTGATAAATGCAGATACGCTAAATATAACTATCAAAAAAATTATATACGAAATTTAATTGCAAATATCAAACAACTTTATAACCCCTGTAACATGCTGAAATATTGACTTTTGCTTGTAAAAATGCTATTATAGTTAAGATATGTTAATACTCTAATTAGAGAAAGTCAGGTGTGAACATGAAAGATTATTCAGACTTAATTGCAAAATGGAGTGGGCTTGCACAAGAAGCTGATGTGATTGATCAAGGATTATATGGGCGTTATGAAGTAAAAAGAGGTTTGCGAGAATTATCAGGCAAGGGCGTTCTTGCAGGGTTAACTCGTATTGGTGAAGTTCACTCGTACATTATTGATGAAGGTGAAACTGTGCCGCAACCGGGACAGTTGATTTATCGTGGAATTGATATTGATGATTTGGTTAACGGATTCCGAAAGGACCAAAGATTAGGTTTTGAAGAAACAGCATACTTGCTTTTGATGGGAGATCTTCCTTCGAAGGCGGAGTTAGATAAATTTTCTGAAGTCATTGGTGAATATCGTATATTACCGGAAGGTTTTATTCGTGACATGATTATGGGATTGCCAAGTAAAGATATGATGAATGTATTGGCACGAAGTGTTCTTGCGTTATATACATTTGATGACAATCCAGATGATATCAGTATTGATAATATTATTAAGCAATCATTGCGCTTGATATCCACAATGCCGTTATTAGCTGTATATGGATATCAATCATGCCAGTATTATCAAGGAAAAAGTAGTTTGGTTATTCATTCTCCGAGAACGGATTTGAGTACGGCTGAGAATATCTTGTATATGCTTAGACATAATAATGAATACACACCCCTAGAAGCACAACTTTTAGACTTAGCACTTGTACTCCATGCGGAGCACGGTGGAGGTAATAACTCGAGCTTTACAACCCATGTAGTAACATCGTCAGGAACAGACACCTATTCAACCATAGCAGCAGCTATAGGCTCATTAAAAGGACCAAGACATGGAGGCGCTAATATTAAGGTGGCTGATATGTTAGAAGACCTTAAAACAGAAGTTGTAGATTGGGAAGATGATGCACAGATATCAGACTATATTGAGCGTTTATTAGAAAAGAAAGCGTTTGATAAGCAGGGATTGGTATATGGAATTGGACATGCGGTATATTCTTTGTCTGACCCAAGAGCGGTCATTTTTAAAGAGTACGTGGAAGCGTTGGCAAAAGAAAAAGGCTTAACGGATGAATTTAATCTATATAGTCGAGTGGAAGGCCTTGCTCCCAAGATTATCAGTGAGAAAAAGAAAATGTACAAAGGCGTTAGTGCCAACGTAGACTTTTATTCAGGGTTTGTATATCGAATGTTGGGAATTCCGAGAGAATTGTACACACCGCTGTTTGCAATTTCTAGAACTGTGGGCTGGTGTGCACATCGGATTGAAGAACTGAATAATGGAAGTAAAATTATTCGACCTGCATATCGATCTGTCGCAAAGAGACGAGAATATACTCCTTTGGATGAACGATAGATTATATATCAGGCGTAGTTCCTATGACCATGGAAAAATGTATAGGTTATAAAACCGATGATTAAACCAAGATAATAAGTGATAAAGCGCCATATTAGAATAACAGATGCGATATGATGGTGTACTAAGAAGGTGCCAAAGATTAAAAAGAAGCCGCCTTCTGCACCACCGGAAGCACCAGGTAAAGGAACGATGGATGTAATGAGCATTACATAAGAGCTTGCAAGAATAATTCTAAAAAAGCTGGAGGGATAAATTCCAAGCGACAGTAGAATAAAGTAGGCAATAGTGTAAAAGCATATGAGTTTCATCATGTTTAACAAGATAGTAAAAATAAATAGACGTTTGTTTTTTAATAAGTAATGTATTTCATTGTGGAAATCAGCAATATGCGATTTCCATTTTTTATGTCGTTTTTTGTGTTTTTCTTCGTTTGAAAAAGGTTTAATCAGTGCAAGGACAAAATTCATGAGACACTGGGAAGCGGTTGAGGATAGGGCGATGGTACATAACGCGATAATAATTATAAAATTAAGAATAAACCCAACGATGGTAAACATCCCGGCAGAATTTGTCATCGATACTTTTGCATAGCTAAAGTGACCAAAAATCAAAGTAAAAAAACCAAGAAGAACGAGAGCGATTTGATAAACAATAAAGTTATGAGTGGATAGACTGGTACTGTAGCTTACGTTGAATTTGGGCTCTTTGCTTAAGGCATATATTTGAAAAGGTTGACCGCCAGTAGAAAAAGGGGTGATCCCATTAAAAAATTGAGTAGAAAGCACTAATTTAAAAACTTTTTTGTAGGCATAATCGGCATCATAAGCTTTTATAAATAAATGCAAAGACTTGGCCTCAAATGCCCAATATAAAAGAATTAAGAAAAAAGCAACACCAATCCATCCCGGATTTACAGAGTGTAATTGGGAAAGGATACGTGTATGCTCATTTTTTAGAAGAATTATTACGGATAGTATAGCAAAACATACTACGGGGATTATTCTTTTTTTATTCAGTACGTGTTTCATAGCTTACCTCATATAAAATATCAGAATATGTATCAGAAAGAGTACGACCTATGGTCTTAAGAGAGCGTTGTTTGGCAACGCAATAGGCGGCGCCTAGATCAATAGGTAAAGTACCGTCAAAATAGGAACGAAGCGATTGCTTAAACTGCTGTATCGAAGTTGCTTTTTTACAATGCAGTCCATCCTGGAGCCAGTCAGAATATACCGGAATATCTCGCACAATGATGGGTAACTCACAAGCTAAAGATTCTAGCATTACAATTCCTTCAGTCTCTTCATAACTAAGCATTAAGAACACATCAGATTCACAATAAGCTGCAAGCATATTCTCAACATAGCCTAAAAAGCGTACATTTGTAGGTGCGGATTTTATCGCCTGTTTAACAGCCTTGGTCATGAGTGCTTTTGGAGTGGTACCGCACCAGACGAAGGTATAATCAGGCATTTGGTGAGCCAGAGCAATAAAATCGAGAATACCTTTTCGCTTAATCTGTAATCCAACAGAGAGAATAAGTTTTTCATCCTCTGAAAACCCATAAGTTTTTCTAAAACTATAGGATTGATGCTGAAATTGGCGACGGCTAAAATGGGTCAAATCGATACCGTTAGAAATATTTACAATTGGCGGTTCTAAATGGTAACTTTGCAATAGCTTCTTTGAATAAGGGGTTGGTGTAATGATAACATCTCCGGTATTATACATTTTGCGAAGGATATGCTTAAATAAGGGGGCGATATGGTTAGAAAGAATAAAAGAATTCTTGAAATCTTCCTCTGTGCTGTGCCCGTGAATGACAACCTTTTTTCCTTTATACTTTGCGTACTTTGCAAGAAGATAACTTTGGATTCCGATCGTATTGATATGTACGACATCACAAGCATCCAAATCACTAAGTTTTGATGTATGGCTTATATCGTTTAAATCCAAGGCTTTCTTTTGATGTAAAATGGCGCGGCCCACTCCAGAGTGTTTGATAAAATGTAAGCCTTCAGAATATAGTAATATGTTCATAAGTCCTCCTATATAGCGGTTAATCTAGGTTGCTTGATAATAGATGCATATATTTTTTCGATGTTTTTTCCGAAATTTTCCTTTGAAATCGACTGAACGATGATCTGTGCATTGTGTGTCATGAGATTACGGATAATCGGATTTAATAATGCATGTTGAATATTTTCTGACAACTGTTTTTCAGTCGTAAACAAATAGCCGGTTTTTTTGTGATATACAATATCTTGGACATGTGTATCATCATATACAACGACCGGAATATTACAGGCCATCGCTTCAATAATCGTTAGTCCCTGAGTTTCCGTTTTGGAGCAACTGACAAATAGAGTTGCTAAATTATAATATAGATGAATTTGATTAAACGGAACTTTTCCGGTAAAAATAACATGATCGCTTACGTGAAGCTTTTGGCAAAGCTTTTCCAATTTTGCGCGATCCGGACCGTCGCCCACAAACATAACGCGGATTGAAGAATCTTGTGCAACAAGCTCTGGAAGTTGACGAATAAGCATGTCGTGACTTTTTTCTTCGCTTAACCGTCCGACGGTTAATAGCAGATTATGCTCTTGAGTCAATCCGTACTTTTGACGCAAAGACTTCAGTTCAGGGGCATCTTGACTTATAGGAACAAATTGGCTCAAATCAATTCCGGTAGGCATAACGAAGATAGCGTTACGTACACCATAATGAATAAGAGCGTTACGTGTCTTATTGGAAGGGGCAATGACGCCATCATATGTGCGGACATAGAATTTGCTGCCGGTTTTGATGAATTTTTTAATCATGCCGTGTCCATACTTTAAGCGGTTAACATAGTGGGTATAATCTTCATACATTGTGTGATAGGTGTGAAGATTGGGTATATCAAGAATTTTTGAAATGTGTCGTCCTAATAATCCAATACTAAACTCGGTGTGGGTATGAATAATGTCAAAATCCATTTGTTTAATTTTGGATACTTTGTGTGCGCTAATGGGAATGGCCACACGAAATTCTTTCCATCGGTGAAAAGGGATGGATTTGATGCGAATAACATTAGCGCGTTCATCTATGTGACCGGGAACTTCAACAGTGATAATTGTGACATCATGTCCTAATCGTGTTAATTCTTCTTCTAACATTAGGACGGAAGTTACAACACCATTGATTTGTGGTAGATAACAATCGGTAAACAGTCCAATTTTCATAATAAATACTCACTCCTTTAATACTTTTTTAATTTATCTATTAAACATATATTAACTGATAAACATTAAAAAATCCTTAGAATTAAGAAAAATTAACGTAAGAACTTTCATAATGTTGACTAAATTTTTTATTTCGGTATAATTAAAAGAGTTATAAATAAAGAGAAACTTGTCAGTATACGTAGTAATATTTAGGAGGAGAATGAGTGATGATAAAGAAAATAAGTGTTTTATTATTAAGTGTAATATTATTGGTTGGTTGTGGCTCGGATGCAACAAAAGATGCATATGGTGAAAAAGAGTCAACCATGGAAAAAGATGTAATTAAAGTAGGTATGGAACTTCAATACCCACCTTTTGAGACAAAAAATGCTGAAGGAAAAGCAGATGGCGTATCTGTTCAGCTGGCATATGCATTAGGAGAATATTTAGGTAAAGACATTGAAATTGTAGACACACGATATGCAAGCTTAATTCCTGCATTGGAGACAGGAAGCGTTGATATTATTATTTCTTCAATGACAATTACACCAGAGCGTCTGGAACGTGTTGACTTTTCAGACGAATACACATCGGCGCCTTTAATGATTTTGGCGCATGTAGATTCAAAAGTTAACGGTCCAGAGGACTTAAATGATGCAGAAGTAAAAATCGCTGTAAAATCAGGTACAGTAGCAGAAATTTGGGCTAAAATGAATGCGGCAGATGCTACCCTTGTAAATATTGAAGAGGAAGCAACGGCAGTATTAGAAGTTGCTCAGGGAAAAGCTGATGCATTTATTTATGACCCATTATCTATTATCCGACATAATCAAAATTATCCGGATACAACCAAGACAATTTTAGAACCACTTCCAAATACCAAGGGATGGGGAATTGCAATGCGAAAAGGCGAAGATGAACTTAAGAATAAAATCAATGCATTTTTAGAAGAAGCTAAAGTTGATGGAACATATGAAAAGATACGTGAAGACTATTTGCAAGAAGAAATTGCAGAATTTGAAGAATATGGGTTGGACTTTTTCTTCTAATTCAATAAAACTCCATGAAAGAAGGACTGCATGATAAAAAACAATAAAACAGTAAACTTCATGATAGCTTTATGTCTGTATTTAGGATTGTTTTACTTTGTGACAACACAAACAATAGGGGTGAGTCTTGACTTTGCCCCTTACTATACTTATAGAAAAGTAATATTTAACGGGTGGCTTCGTACCATTGAAGTTAGCGTGCTGGGCGTACTCTTATCGTTAATGGTTGGATTGATTTTATATTTTATGAATGAGTCGAATATTTTAGCAATAAAATATGTAGCTGTTATTCATAAGACCATTATCTTTGGAACGCCGTTACTCGTGATTGCCATTGTATCTTATTATTATATTGGCAATGCGTTTTCGATCGATTCAAAATTATTTGTAGGCGTTGTAACGTTAGGATTATATATCGGAGCATATATTTCAGATATTTATAAAGGGGCCATTGAATCCATTCATATTAATCAGTGGCAGACAGCGAAAATGTTTGGGTTTACAAAAGTCCAAACTTATCGTTATGTCATTTTTCCGCAAGTACTTAAGAGTATATTACCTCCACTTGCAGGACAATTTGCGCTAACGATAAAAGGGAGTGCGTTATTGTCATACATGGCATTAAATGAATTCTTCAATGAAATAAATGTGGTTCAGTCAAACACATTCCGTTTTGCAGAAGGATTTATTGTTGTATCCATAGGGTATTGGATTATAACGGTGCCGCTGATTGTTTTTGTACGTAAATTGGAGGAAAGACTTCACGTGCGAATTATTAAATAGCAGAGAGGTATTGGTGAAAGCATGAAATTAAAACTCGATCATGTGAATAAGTTTTATGATAATGTAAAAATCTTGGATAACCTTGAATTATCCATGGACGATATAAAGGTACTTGCACTCATCGGACCTTCAGGCAGTGGAAAGTCGACACTGCTACGTTTGATTGCTGGACTAGAAACCTTTGAAGGTGGCAACATAGAATTAAATAATCAGTCAATTGGTACGGTGAATTTAGAAGAATATCGTAAACATATTGGTTTTGTATTTCAAGACCATAATTTGTTTAATCATTTATCGGTCATTGACAACATTTGTCTGGTGATGGAAAAAGTCCATCGCCGCAAACCTTCAGAAGCAAAAAAAGAAGTCGAAGTTCTATTGGATAGATTTGGTTTGATTGATCATAAGGATAAGCATCCGCATCAAATCAGCGGGGGGCAATCCCAACGTGTATCTATTGTTAGAGCACTGGCTATACAACCAGAAGTTATCTTGTTAGATGAACCAACATCAAGTCTGGACCCGGTACTTACATATGAAGTTTTACAGTCGATAGAGACTTTGGTTCAAGATAATAAAGATGTGATTTTAGTTACCCATGAGATTGGATTTGCTAAAGAAATAGCCGATTATATTATCTATATGGAACAAGGACATATTATTGAGCATGGCAATGCTAATATTCTAGAAAATCCCCAGACTCAAGAACTTAAAGTTTTTTTAGATAAGGTACTCACATTTCATTAAGGAGGTTATACATATGTCATTTAGTAAAATGGATTTAGAAGACCGAAAACGCCCTCAAGGACGTAATGCGATACTCGTCTATGGCTATGACCAACAAGGTGTGGAGGCGTTAGATACAATTCGTGAACATGCAGGAATTGATGAATTGATTTATATCGATCAATCAAAAGCAGAGCAGCATATAGAGGAAATTATAGCATTAGAAGAAGAGACTTGTGAGCATAAGCTTATGGCTCATGAGGACCAGGTGATTGTGTTTAACAGCACAAGCCAATATGAAATTAATGCCTTTATTACAAAACTATTTAAAGAAGCACCCGCTAGACCTATTGTAGCTATGGTGACGCCAACAAGCATCAAATGGCGTTTTGCTGATTTGGTTGAAGAATTAAAACGGGAAAAAGAGGCGTTGAAGTCATGAATATATTGAGTGAACCTATTTATGTGTATTTACTGATTTTTGTAGTTAAGATTATTGAAGTAACGATGGCAACGATACGAATCGTTCTTGTTACCAAAGGAGAACGAATAAAAGGAGCCATGATTGGACTTATTGAAGTTATTATTTGGGCATTACTTGTGTCCAAAGTTTTAGATAATTTAACGGAAGATCCTTTTAAATTAGTAGTGTATGCATTAGGGTTTGCTATTGGAACATTTTCAGGTTCGTTTTTTGAACAAAAACTCGGATTTGGAAGCGTTCGAATTGAAGTCATTGTTAAAGAAACTTCAGGAAAAACACTGGCTAAAGCCTTACGTTCAAAAGGATTTGCGGTGACAGAACTTGTGGGTCAAGGTATGAACCACTCGCGATCGGTCTTGGTTATGCATATTAAACGTAAGCGATCGGCAGAGGCCATCGAAGTTATTAAAGCATTGGAATATAATGCGGTCATTACAGTGAATGATGTTAAGCCCGTCTATGGAGGCTATGGACTCCTCAAAAAATAAACAAAGGAGTAGTTGAATGACGTATGATATACAGTTTGAAGATCTAAAAATTCAGTTTGGTGAGAGAACTGTTGTTGAAGCTTTTGACCTCAAGGTAAAAAGTGGAGAAAAAATATTGATCACCGGAAAATCAGGTACAGGTAAATCCAGCTTAATTAAGGCATTGCTAGGATTTATTGAGTATCAAGGCGGAAAAATATTTGTACAAGGACATGCCATTGAAGGTAAAGACTTTAGAGAAGTGCGCAATCAATTTGCTTATGTTAATCAAGATGTGACCTTGCGTAAGGGAAAAGTAAAAGACTATTTGCTTGCGATGGGAAATTATCGCCACAATACCCTGGATTTTTCAGGAGAATATCTGTTAGATCAAGAACTGATGGAGTATTTTGAGTTCGACCCGCGTTATATCTATAAAAATTCAGAAGAACTGTCTGGTGGAGAACGTCAACGGTTAGGAATTATATTGGCGATTATGTTGAAACGTCCTATATTCCTACTCGATGAAGTGACGTCGGGGTTGGATAAACAATTAAAGCAAAAGACAGTAGAATTCTTTATGAAGTGCCCTGAAACGGTTTTGGCGATTAGCCATGATCAAATTTGGGAAGAACAAGCAACGTTTAGAAAGGTGGCGTGGAATTAATGGGAGTTGCATCCATTGAAGTATTGAATTTAGCCTTTCTCATTATTTTGGTTATCCCAATTTTTATGATTAATCGAACGATTGGCATAGTTCAAACAAAAAAAATAGTTGTTGCAATTATGCGCATGGTCATTCAACTATCTATTGTTGGTATATATTTACAATACATTTTTGACTTAAATAATATTGGGTTGAATATTGCCTATATTGTTGTTATGATGATAGTGGCAACAATCTCTATTGGGGGGGCTATTCCAATTAAACGCTCGATATCTTTTGTTCCGGTTTTGGTGTCATTATTTATCCCGAATATATTTATGCTGCTTTTTTTTAATGGTGTTGTTATACAAATTAATCAAATCTTTGACGCCAAGTACATTATTACGATTGGTGGCATGTTATTAGGTAACGGTCTTAGTGGCAATATTATAGGGCTGTCGACATTTTACAATGGGTTAATAAAAAATGAAGATGTCTATCAATATGACCTCATGCTGGGTGCGACAAAGTTTGAAGCATTAAAGCCCTATTTTAAGGAAGCGGTTTTAGTGTCGATTAATCCGACAATTGCATCGATTGCAACGATTGGTTTAGTTTCTTTGCCGGGGATGATGACGGGTCAAATTCTTGGAGGAACAATACCCATTGAAGCAATCCGATATCAAATCGCCATTATGGTAGCTATTTTTATTACAAAATATTTTAATATATATTTAGCCATTATTTTGTCGGCAAAGAATATGTTTAACAGTAAATGTCAATTAAAAAAACAATTTTTAAAAGAGGAGGTACAATCGTGAAAAAAGTGATAATAGTTATGGGGCTCATGGTACTTCTTGCAGGATGTACCTTGGAATCCGTTGAAATCAAAGATGAAAAAGATGAGGAGGCCCAGCAAGAAACCGTAATTGAACCTGTGTTCGAGCCGAGAACAGTATCCGCTAGTTATATTAACGTTGAAGCACAGCGCTTAAATGTTCGAAGTGATGCCGACGTCGAAAGCTCGCAAGTTGGAGCCGTGTATGAAAATGATAAATTTCAGGTTATAGACCAAAAAGAAGATTCCCAAAAACGTATATGGTATTTGATTGAATATGAGCCCAATAAAGAAGGGTATGTGGCAGGATGGTTTTGTGCACAAACAGAGATTACGATTCGTGTAGAAGAAGATACAACAGAAATTGTAGATATTGAAGTCATGCCAATACCAAAATATATTGATAATCCATTTAAACCTAATGATATAAAAGTGGGAGATCAAATTGTTGGAATGTTGGTTAAAGAGATTAGTCAAATCGATGATTTGAGTAAAATTGTGTTTAATGGAGACGTTGAATTGACAGGAACTTTTTACCATGAGACGTCAAGATTATCGTTTGGCACGGTTGTTCGCTTTGTTCCAGATGAAGCTTCGAGTGTATTGCTGCCCCGAATGTCAAATGATATTGATGATGTATGGTTTATCTTTAGTGATTATAATCAAGTGGCAAATAAGTTTGGTGAAGTCGGAACACAAGGGTTTGCCACAGTGAAAATTAAAGACTATACGATTAGCTATGGCGTTGCTGATGCGTATAATCAAGCGGCACTTGTATCGGTAACGATAGAATAGGGGGCTCTATGCAGCAGACCGACCAATATATAAAACTCGTGAATGCGATTGAGTTTTTTTCGCAGCGTTTTTCGCTAGAAAACATGTTAGAGTATATCTATGATTTTTCGATGGAGTTGATACATCCTTCGTCATGTGTGCTTATTGTTGAAAGTCAAGGTACGTATAAAGTCGTAAAAAATACAGAGGGTTACAATCCGCACATTTTTTTTCCTAAACAGGCGCATCATGATGAATTGGTTTACTTTCATGCAGGGTTGGTGGATGAAGAACGTTTAGGAGACTATATCCCTACAGAGTTGTTTTTAGAAGAAAAACCTAAGTATGCTATTCCTCTTATTATGGACAAGAGCTTACTTGGGTTTGTGGTGTTTAATAAAGAACGTGTATTGGATGCGGATTTGATTATTGCCAATGCCCTTATGAATCTTTTTAGTCTGTCACTGTCGCATTATGATTCCTATAATGCATTAGAACAGGTGAAGAAAAAACTTGATGCCAAAGTATTTAATCTTTTTGCGATTAATCAAGCGTCAAAAGCGCTGCTAAGCGAGTTGAATGTACGCAGGGTTGTACAAATGACCAATAGTGTGTTTTCGGAGCTGACCCAAAGTCGAATTACATCGATTTATATTTATGATACGATTGGACAACGCTATGAATGTATGGGAATGATTGATGTATATAATAAAGTCAGTTTTAGACCATCAAGCATTCAAAGCAAAGAGGTGAAGAATCTACAGGGAAAAGTGGTCATTGATTATGAAGATGCAGAGGATCAACAGCTGTTTAAGCAGTATTTTTCATCTTCCATTCATGCCCTCGATACGCATGAACCCAAGTACATTATCAATCTAGTGAATGATGGATATTTACTTGGATTTGTAACATTAAGTAAGAAAATCAATAATACGGAGTATGACAGGGAAATTTTTGAATTGATTGAAAGTTTAGCCTCGGCAACATATATAGCAGTTATCAATGCGAGGAATGTAGAGACACTTAAAGCACATCGACAATCCTTAGATGAAAAAATTACGCGATTACAAGTGATGAACACGCTAGTTAAAAATTTGAATCTTGCGCAAGATATTGATGCTTTAGGTGAACTTGCATTAGAGACATTAAAGGTTGCTTTTGGATATAAGACGAGCTGTCTAGCGATGTATAATCCAGAGAGTAATGCGTTTTCTATTCGTAACAGCGTGGGATTTCATACGGATGAAACAGCGTTTTTCTTGAATCAGGATATGGAAGCTTTGCAAAATGGGCGAGTAGTTATAAAATATTCAGCGGATGATGTTGCCGATGCTTTTGCACAAATCTATACAGATGAATTATATGATATTGTTCAAGGAGCCATCATTGTACCGATGCATATTGACTATATTGTACCGGAGTTAATTGGTGTCGTATGCTTGTTTTCAATAGAAAATGGGGTGATGTTTTCCCAAGAAAATCTATTGACACTTGAAACGATTTCAAACCATATTGCACCTATGATTAAGCAGCTTAATGAAGTTGAGAACGTCAAAGCACATTTTCTTCGGGATGAAGCAAAAGACTTTAAGAACATGGTTGCTGAACTTATTGATAATATGCAATATAGTACGGAGGCGTTTTATGTTATTATTGCATCCGCAAAAGACAAGTCCCTATTTTCTCGCAAAGATATAAGCCATATTAAGGAACAAAACAAGTATTGTTTTTGGCTTGATAAAAATACTTTGGCTATTTTAGTATACACCGACCATATGCGCGAACAGCTTTGTAGCTCTTTGGAACAAGACTATGTATATAAGATTTTACTGGTTGAAGATGGACAAGGGCTTGAGAAGGTTTTGAGCCAGGTTGAAAAAGCGGTTTTTTTAGATGAAAAGTAGAGAGAAGGGGTTTTTTGGAACGAAAATATATTGAAAATTTGTTGGAGATACCCTTATTTGCAAATATTGATATCAAAGAACTGGAATATGTATTGAATTGTTTGCAGCCTTCAAGACAGCGCTATCAAGCCAATGATTTGATCACTCTAGAGGGGCATCCTTTTACCGGAATTGGGGTTGTGCTTGAAGGGGAGGTAAAAGTGACAAAAACGAATGAGGCTGGTGAACGGATTATGATGAGCATTCTTGGAGTGGGCAGCATCTTTGGTGAGATGGTAGCGTTTTCGTCTATCAACCAATGGCCGGCAACGGTTATGGCTAATACAGAGACCAATGTGCTTTTTATTAAGCCGGAAGTTATTGTTAGTCAATGTAGCCATATGTGTCAAGGCCATCGTCAACTTACAATCAATCTGTTGCATCTGATTTCAGACAAGGCCTTGGCATTAAACCGTAAAGTGAGTTATCTATCGATTAAAAGCATGCGGGGAAAATTAGCGAAATTTTTGATGGAAGAGCATCAGCGTCAACAAAAACAAACTTTTGATATACGGTTTAATCGTAATGAGTTGGCAGAATTTTTGAATGTGTCCAGACCTTCAATGTCAAGAGAATTATCTCGGATGAAAGAGGAAGGTCTGTTGGATTATTATCAAAATACGTTTCGATTATTGGATATTAATACAATTGGAAAATATGCAAGCTATCTTAACTAAAAAAGTTTTTAATGCACCTTGTATACAATAAACATAAATGATATAATAGAGAGTGATTGGTGGTGAAGTTGTGTTTTTTTCCAAAGCAAATAAGATCATTGAACAGTTAGAACTGCATTCAAGCCTTGTTTTAAAGTGTTTTGAAACATATCAAATGTGTCTTGAACAGATTCAGGAGACGTCACAACACGACACACATAAAGCGTTGTCAGCAATGGTAGAAGGGATAAGTCAGCTTGAAAATCAGGCGGACCAAGTTCGCCATGAAGTGATTCGCTATCTTTTAAATGGTGGGTTTCTTGTAGATAATCGAAAGTCAACAATGCGATTAATTGAAGGCCTTGACTATGTGGCTGATTTGGCGGAAGATATTGTGCAGATGATGGTCTATGAACAAATACAGCTACCTAAATGGTTGATTCAATATATTATAGAAATCAACACAATCACACATCAACAATTAAATATATACATTGATTTGATGCATAAAATTGTATCGGACTATAATTTGGAGGATGTCTTATCCGACTTGGAGCACATAGAAAAGCTTGAGTCACAAGTTGATGCAATAGAAAATGCAGTCATCCGACAGATTTTTGAACTATCATCCGTAGAACTAGCCTATAAAAATCAATTAAAAGCCTTAATCAATCTAGTAGTAAAAGTCTCAGACAATATTGAGGACTTATCCGATGAAGTTGAGATTATTTTAGCGGCTAGGAGGATTTAATGAGTGTTTTATCATTATTGTCCGGTGTATTTCTTGGCTGGGGTTTAGGAGCGAACGATTCAGCCAATATTTTTGGTACGGCTGTTTATAGTCGTGTTGTTTCTTACCGCCTTGCAATTGTTTTGACTGCGATATTTGTAACATTAGGTGCAGTGTTAGAAGGCAATAACGGCATTGAAAAAGTCAGTGCATTTTCAAGAGTAAATGGAATCTCTACAATGTTTGTTGCGGCAATAGTCATGTTTGCAGCAGGGATAACGGTGCTTTTAATGACGAAGCTTCGATTGCCGGTATCCACGAGTCAGGCGGTTATTGGAGCGATCATGGGGCATGGATTGCTCATGGGCCAAGGAGCGCTTGATCAGACTAAAGCGTTTGTAGGGGCTTGGATTTTTACGCCGATTGGCGGAATGGTTTTTGCCATGCTTTTGTATGGCATTGTAAAAAAATATTTTGAAGAACGCTTGACCAAATTTCGTTTTTTTCAGTCATTTATTTGGTTTGGATATATATTTGCAGGGATTTTTGGAGCATATAGTTTGGGAGCGAACAATGTAGCGAATGTATTTGGCGTTGTTTCGTCAGTGTCAAGCGAAGCTTTTCGAACATATGCAGGACTTTTAGGGGGCTTAGCCATTGCAATAGGTGCATTAACCTATTCAAAGCCGGTGATGAAAACTGTAGGCAATGGGATTGTTCCTTTGTCAAATGTGACAGGATTTTTAGTGGTTATTGCTTCGGGTATTACCGTTTATTTGTATGCACGCATCGGTATACCGGTTTCGACAAGTCAAGCTGTTGTCGGTGCGCTTATAGGGATTGGATTAATAAAAGATTATCGAATCATCAACTTTAAATTATTAAGACGTATTTTGATAGGATGGTTGATGACGCCTGGAATTTCCGGCGTGCTCAGTTATTTTGTTCTTGGAGTGTTCTATAGTTTACTTTAAAACATGAAACTGATATAATGACTTTATGCTTAAAGACCTTGTTTAAGCGTAGAGTTTATATATATGGTAGACTGCTTAGCAGTTGACCCAAAAACATATTTTTTTAAATTTCAAGGAGGTATAATAATGTCTAACAAAAAAGTTATGAAGACGATGGACGGTAACCAAGCCGCTGCATATGTATCTTATGCATTTACAGACGTAGCAGCTATCTATCCTATTACTCCATCTTCTCCAATGGCTGAGAATGTTGACGAGTGGGCTGCCCATGGTCAAAAAAACATTTTCGGACAAGAAGTTAGTGTAACAGAATTACAATCTGAAGGTGGAGCATCAGGTGCTGTTCACGGTTCTCTTCAAGCAGGAGCATTAACAACAACGTATACAGCTTCTCAAGGATTACTTTTGATGATTCCTAACATGTACAAAATCGCTGGTGAATTATTACCATGTGTATTCCATGTTAGTGCTCGTGCACTTGCAGGTCATGCATTATCAATTTTTGGTGACCATTCTGACGTAATGGCTGCAAGACAAACTGGTTTTGCTATGTTAGCATCTGGTAGTGTTCAAGAAGTTATGGACTTAGGTGGTGTAGCTCACCTTGCAACGATTAAGTCACGTGTACCTTTTGTACATTTCTTTGATGGATTTAGAACATCTCATGAAGTACAAAAAATTGAAATGATCGATTATGATGACTTCAAGCAACTTGTAGATATGGATGCTGTAAGAGCATTTAGAAATAACGGACTTAATCCTGAGCGTCCTGTTACTCGTGGTACAGCTCAAAACCCTGATATTTTCTTCCAAGCAAAAGAATCATCAAATAATTTCTACGAAGCTGTTCCAGCAATTGTTGAAGATTACATGAAGAAAATCAGTAAAGTCGTTGGTCGTGAGTACAACTTATTTGATTACGTAGGTGCTGCTGATGCTACAAAAGTGATTATTGCAATGGGATCAGTAACAGATACAATTGAAGAGACAGTTGAATACTTAATGAACAAAGGCGAAAAAGTCGGAGTACTTAAAGTACGATTATACCGTCCTTTCTCAACAAAGCATTTCTTAGAAGCTTTACCAAAAACTGTAGAAAAAATTGCTGTGCTTGACCGTACAAAAGAGCCAGGTGCAACTGGAGAACCATTATACTTAGACGTTCGTTCAGTATTCTACAACTCAGACAGAACACCTGTTGTTGTTGGTGGACGCTATGGTCTTGGATCAAAAGACACAACTCCTTCACAAATACTTGCAGTATACAAAAACTTAGATGCAGCTGCACCTAAAAATAACTTCACATTAGGTATTAATGATGACGTCACAAACCTTTCATTAGTTGAAGAGGAAAGAATTGTAACTGAAAAAGAAGGAACACGTCGTTGTAAGTTCTGGGGTCTTGGATCTGACGGTACTGTTGGAGCGAACAAGAACACAATCAAAATCATTGGAGATAAAACAGACTTATATGCTCAAGGTTACTTCAGCTATGACTCTAAAAAATCCGGTGGTATTACGGTTTCTCACTTACGTTTTGGTAAAGAGAGAATCCAATCAACATACTTACTTGATGAAGTTGACTTTGTAGCATGTCATAATCAATCCTATGTGGATAAATATGACTTGTTAAAAGGTTTAGTTCAAGGTGGTACATTTGTACTTAATACACAATGGACTGCTGAAGAGCTTAACGAGCACCTTCCAGGTGAATTAAAGCGTGAAATCGCTGAAAAAGACGTTAACCTATATATTATCGATGCTGTTGACTTAGCACAAAAAATTGGCTTAGGAAATCGTATCAACACAATTATGCAATCTGCATTCTTCAAGTTAGCGAATGTAATTCCAGCAGAAGATGCTGTGAAGTTCATGAAAGAATATGCTGAAAAAGCATATGGCAAAAAAGGTGAAAAGATTGTTAAATTAAACTATGATGCAATTGACGCAGGTCAAGATGCATTAATCAAAGTAGAAGTTCCGGCTGACTGGGCAAATGCTGAAGATACAATCGAAGCAGATGCTAATGTACCAGAATTCGTTAAAAACATTCTTCGTCCTGTAAATGCACAAAAAGGTGATGATCTTCCTGTTTCTGCATTTGTTGGCGCAGAAGACGGTACATTCCCACAAGGTACTGCAGCATATGAAAAACGTGGTATTGCTGTTAACGTTCCTGAGTGGATGCCAGAAAACTGTATTCAATGTAACCAATGTTCATTCGTATGTCCACATGCTTCTATTCGTCCATTCTTATTAGATGGTGATGAAAAAGCAAATGCACCTGAAGGTCTTATCACTGTTGGACCAAAAGGAAAAGGATTCGACGGACTTGAGTATGTAATGCAAGTAGATGTTCTTGACTGTCAAGGTTGTGGAAACTGTGCTGATATTTGTCCTGCAAAGAACAAAGCACTTGTTATGAAGCCAATCGAAACACAAGAAAAAGAAATCGAAAACTGGGATTATGTATCTGAAAATGTATCTTACAAAGATACATATGTAAGTACAGGTACAGTAAAAGGAAGTCAGTTTGCACAACCATTAATGGAGTTCTCAGGAGCTTGTGCAGGTTGTGGAGAGACTCCATACCTAAAAGATATTACACAATTATACGGAGACCGTATGTTGGTTGCCAACGCAACTGGATGTTCTTCAATTTGGGGTGGTTCTGCACCTTCAACAGTTTATACAACCAATGCAGAAGGCAAAGGTCCAGCTTGGGCGAACTCATTATTTGAAGATAACGCTGAGTATGGATATGGTATGGCTATGGGTGTTAAACAAATCCGTAACCAACTTCGTGTTCAAATGGAAGCAATCTTAGCACTTGATACAAGTGAAGATGTAAAATCAACACTTCAAGCATGGATTGACAGCATGAATGATGCGGATGCATCAAAAGAGACATCTAAAAAAGTTGTTGCTTTATTTGGAACAGATCTTGGAAGCGAAGAAGCGAACCAACTTCTTGCTGATATTGAAACAAACAAAGATTACCTTGTTAAAAAATCCGTATGGATTGTTGGTGGTGACGGATGGGCGTATGACATCGGTTACGGCGGTCTTGACCACGTTCTTGCAAGTGGTGAAAACGTTAACGTTCTTGTATTTGATACAGAAGTATACTCAAATACAGGTGGACAATCTTCAAAAGCAACACCAACAGCTGCAGTTGCTAAATTTGCTGCTTCAGGTAAAAAAGTTAAGAAAAAAGACCTTGGTATGATTGCAACAACATATGGCTATGTATATGTTGCTCAATGTGCTATGGGCGCTAACCAAAACCAATTCATGAAAGCTTTACAAGAAGCTGAAAGTTATGATGGACCATCACTACTTATCGTATATGCTCCATGTATCAACCATGGAATTAAAGTAGGTATGGGTAAATCACAAGAAAGAATGAAAAAAGCAGTTGAAGCTGGATACTGGCACTTATGGAGATTTAATCCATTACTTGCTGAAGATGGTAAGAATCCATTTGTTCTTGATTCAAAAGAGCCTACAGCTGATTTCCAAGAATTCTTACAAGGTGAAGTACGTTACACTTCATTAATGAATCAATTCCCAGAAATCGCTGAAGATATGTTCAAGCAAGCTGAACAAAACGCAAAAGAGCGTTATGATAGCTATGTGAGAATGGCGAACATGGATTATACTGTATAATCAAAAGACATTATTATACACATAATATATATGTATAAAAGCTGCAGCGCTAACAAATTGTTAGTGCTGTAGCTTTTTTTTCTAACAAAACATGATATAATATAAATGAAAGGATATGATTGAAATGATGAAAGTAAAAACTATTCAAAGGCTGAATGAATGCTATAAAAAAGCACAAACCATTGAATTTGATGATAGTGATCGTATTATTTTTTTTAGTGACATTCATCGTGGAGACAACAGTATGTCCGATGAATTTGCTCACAACCAAAACATATATTATCATGCCTTAGAAAAATACTATGAAGAAGGGTATGAATACTATGAATTAGGTGATGGGGACGAGCTATGGGAGCATGCTGATTTTAGAGTTATCATGAGTGCACACAGTGATGTATTTATGTTGCTAAGAAAGTTTTTTCGATCGAATCGCTTAAAAATGGTATATGGAAACCACAATATATACTTAAAAAGCAATGCATGGGTCAGAAAATATCTATATCATTTTGAGGATGAGTATTTAGATCAAAGCAAAGATTTATTTGATCGGATATCTGTACCTGAAAGTATAATACTTAAGTATAAAAAAACAGGTCAAGAAATGTTATTAGTACATGGGCATCAGGGAGATTTATTCAATGATAAATTATGGCCGATATCCATGCTTTCTTTACGATATTTTTGGAGATTTTTGCATATACTTGGATTTCATAATCCCTCAAGTCCTTCAAAAAATCGTGTAAAACGTCATAAGATTGAACTGAATTTTACTAAGTGGATTAACCGAAAAAAGGTAGCTATTATTTGTGGGCATACCCACCGACCTAAGCTCGCTAAAAAAAATGAAGCACCGTATTTTAACTGCGGTTGTTGTATTCATCCGCGCGGAATTAACGGTATCGAGATTGCCCAAGGTAAGATTATGTTGATTGACTGGAGAGTGCGACCAGATGAAGAAGGTAACCTTAAAATATCAAAAAAAATCATACGAGGACCTTATGATATCAGCAGTTACTACAAGTTAAAGCGACAAGAAGAATAAGGAGGGAGACTATGAAAACATATCGAGAGGAGTTAGTTTTTAAAACAAGTCACCGCAGGGATTTGATTAACATTACGTCAGATGTACAAGTGGCATTAATTGACAGTGGAATCAAGGAAGGATTACTATTGTGTAATGCCATGCATATTACCAGCAGTGTCTTTATCAATGATGATGAGATTGGTCTGCATAAAGACTTTGAAAAGTGGCTAGAGACATTGGCACCTGAAAAACCCTATGACCGTTATAATCACAACGGATTTGAAGACAATGCCGATGCACACCTTAAACGAACCATTATGGGACGGGAAGTGGTTGTAGCTATTACAGATGGTAAGCTTGATTTTGGTCCATGGGAACAGATTTTTTATGGAGAATTTGATGGAAAAAGAGAAAAACGGGTATTAGTAAAGATTATTGGAGAATAGCCAAAGTAAAAGGCAGAAAGAGGTAAATTGAATGTTTACATTAGATAAAGTGGATTTTATAGAAGAAATAAAAGCGGAAATGGCAGGATATGAGGAGATAACAAAGGAGCATATTGATGATTGGGTTGAGAAGTTTGAGGAATATGTCAAAAAACAAAAAAACAAAAAATTAATTAAACAAGGACAGAAGGTTCAAGTGAACTTGGATGATGAAGCAGAACTGTTTAAAATTGTTGATCGTTATCTTGTAGCCATTGAAAATGAAGAAATCGATGCATATTGGCAAGACTGGAAGCTATAAACATATATTATAAAGGTGTATAAAGGAGAGGCATGAGTTTTCAATTTGTATTAGGAGCCACAGGGACTGGAAAAACAGAATATGTGATTAAAAAGATGCATCAAGACCAAGGACCTGTGATATATATTGTTCCTGAACAATATACGTTGCAAGCACAAGAAGATGTGATCAAGCTATCCAAGGCTAAAGGGATCTTAGACATTGAAGTATTAAGTTTTAATCGTTTAGTTTATCGGTACTTTGACGAACTAGGATTAGCGGATACGGCAATGATTCATGACACGGGCAAGAGCATGTTGATACGTAAAATTCTTGAAAACACTACCCAAGAATTGACGTGGATACAAAAGCATCGTAAAAAGCAAGGATATATGGAAGAGTTGAATAAGCTGCTAAAAGAGTGCCATCAATATAATGTAGATGTAGACACATTAGATGCATATATTCAAAAGCTGTCCCCTGGACTATTGCAAGATAAGTTGAAAGATTTAAAAGTGCTTTTGCATGAGTTTAATGCATTAATGGATAAGCGCTACTTAACTTCTGAACATGCGAGTTTAAAATTGATTGAACAAGTACCTAAGATAACGTCGCTTAAAAAGACGAGGATATATATTGATGGTTTTTATGGGTTTACCCCCTTACAGTATGCGTTTATTGAACAGCTGATGCACTATTGTCAAGAGATTATCTTCGTCGTTACGTTACCGACGGATGTTTTAGTACAAGATCTAAAAAATGAAGCAGAAATATACTATGAATCAAAGAAGATGGTCAGTCGCCTTCGAGAAATTGGGGAGCGTATAGGTATCCTTGAACAAGAGGCTATATGGCAAGAGACGATTTATCGAACGTCAAAAGCGTCGCTTAAGCATCTGATTAACCATCTCTACCAATATCCTGTAAAACCCTATACGCTAGATAATACAGCGATTCGCTTGATGGAAGCGGCAACAATTGAAGTAGAGGTGGAAGCTGTTGTATGCCGTATACATCAATTAATTGTAGAACAAGGGGTACGTTATCGGGATATCATGATATTAACTTCAGATTTAAGTTTGTATAAGACAACGATGAAAAGTATATGCGAAAATTATGAAATACCTGTATTTTTGGACCAAAAGGATACAATTGATTCGCATCCGTTGGTTCAATTTATATTATCGGCTATGTTAACCATACATTATAATTTTAAATACGAATATATATTTTATCATTTAAAATCCTTATACTATGTGCATGCAGAAGAAGATATTCATAAAATAGAGAATTATGTTTTGGCCCATGGAATCAAAAGGAAAAGTCAATGGGAAAAACCTTGGGATGAATATGAAGAAACAAAAGTCGAGTTGATTCAGCCGTTTATGGAGTTTGCAAATCAATTTAAGTCATCAAGAACAATCCATGAGCGTACACAGGCATTATATACGTATTTGGTCCAATCAGGGATTTATGATAAAAACCTGGAGATGAGCAAGCAATTTGAGGAACAACACCAATTACAACGTGCCAATAGCTATGTCCGTGTATATCAACTGGTGATAGAACTTTTTGACGAAATGGTTGAATTGATTGGCGAAGAAAAAATTACAATTAAAGATTATGTTAGCCTAATTGAAACGGGACTGACACAAATAAAAATGGGACAAACGCCTCCAAGTGTAGATCAAATTATTGTGGGGGACTTAAGTCGAACTCGCTTTAGAGAAGTTGATTATGTTTTTGTTCTAGGGGTTAACGAAGGCAAGGTGCCACTCGTTCGTGCATCGAATAGACTTCTTACCGATCATGAACGAAGTACGCTGTTTGATTTAGGTTTAGAGCTGGCACCCAACCAACAAAAAAGTTTATTTAAAGAGCAGATGAATATCTATATGGGACTTACACGTGGTCGTAAGCTCTTGCACGTATCTTATGCACGCGTGTTGGAAGAGAAGTCAGAACGTCCGGCAACACTTGTCTTTTTGCTACGTAAAATGTTTCCAACAATTGAAACCCAATTGGCAGAAGATATTATTAAAAATTATGATAGGCCGACACGGTGTTATGCACTGTTTAATCGATTGGTACGTTTATCGGGCAGCCATGAATTTAGAGATTATGAAGAAGAAATCCAGAAATTGTACATTTTCTTTAATAAGGCGTATAATAGACAACATACGATTGGGATTAATCCGCATCAGTTTATTGAAGGGATTGATTATACAAACAAACCGGTCCAGTTAGAAGTGATGGGACATGATACACAATCCAGTGTTTCTCAATTTGAAACCTATGCAGGCTGTAGCTACAAACACTTTTTAACCTATCGATTAGGGGTTAAAGAACGTGGAGAATATGTTATTCGTATGCCCGACATCGGCATACTATTTCATAGATGCCTAGAATTGTACATGAAGAAGTGCTTCATGCGCCAAATTGATATTCATGAGGTCAGTGTGTCACTGCGAAATCAATTAATAGAAGAATCGATCCAAGAAGCATTAGATATCGACCATCTGACAATATTTACAAGTTCCCATCGTAATCGTTATCTTATCCTTAAGTTGACGCGGATATTAAAAAGAGCAATCTGGGGAATTGAAGAACAGCTTAAACGAAGCAAGTTCAAGCCAAAAGAAGCGGAGTATAGTTTTAATGGACGGGAATATCCACTAGATAGCCTTACATTAAAAGTTTCCGATCAACATAAAGCGTATTTATCAGGTGTTGTTGATAGAGTGGATGAATATGAAACGGAGGATGCGTTATATTTTAGCATTGTTGACTATAAGTCCGGGTCAAAGGATTTAGATTATAATCTTGTCAAAGAGGGAATTCAGCTTCAGCTGATTATTTATATGAACGTAATTGAGGAAATAAAAGCCCATAAAGTCAAGAAAAAAGTCATTCCTTGTGGGATGTATTATTACAAAATCCAAGACCCTATGCTAAATATTTCAGACATTGATACAAAAGATATTGAAAAGGAACGCTTAAAAAGTTTGAAACTGCGAGGTATACTTCTCCATGATGAGCAAATTCTTCGTTACTTTGATGAAACCATGGAGCAATCTTCATTAGTTATTCCGGCATTTATCAATAAAAGCGGTTCAATATCCAAAAAGTCCAGTACGATTGAAGAGGAGCAATTAGCGACATTAAAAAAATTCGTTCAAAATAAAGCCAAAGAAATTGCATCAAATATTTATAACGGACAGTTATTAATTGAACCTTACCGTTATAAGGAAGAAACAGGATGCGATTATTGTCAATATAAAAGTATATGTCGATTTGATCCGACAAATCATTCAGAACATTTTCGTCAAATTAGACCGGAGACCAAAGAAAATGTTTTTGAAACAATGAAAGGAGACCACAATGGAAGAAGTCATTAAAAAAATCATTGAGATTGAAGAAAAAGCCCAATCGGTTATTAATGAGACATTAAAGGAAAAAGAACGAAAAGAAAAAGAGCATGAAGCTAAGGTTCAAAACTTGGAAGAGACGATTATTAGCAATGCCCATCGTAAAGTTGAGCAGATACGTGAACGTGAATTTGCAGAGGTTAATGCGAAGAGACAAGCGATGGAAAAAGAATGTGAGGATCGGCTTGATCGAATGCAAACATATGCAAATGAAAAGATGGATCAATGGGTGGATGAACTCGTTCGTCGTGTATTAGACTAGGAGTGTTGTTATGATTGGGTTATTTAAATATGGAGATTTGTCGACGAAGATTCGAGCAATGACAGGAAAAATGCTGACTGAAGATGATTATGAACAAATGATGAATAAGCCAAACGTTAAAGAAGTTGCCTTGTACCTAAAAAATAATACGTATTATAAAGAGGCGCTTAAAGATTTAAACGAAAGCGATATTCATCGTGGAAAACTTGAAGTTATGCTATATCGAGCTGTGGTGAGTGATGCGTTAAAAATAGCTAAACATCTTAGTGGGACAGAAAAGAAAATTTATCGCTATATTTATCGTAAATTAGAGATTGAAGACTTGAAAAAAATGCTAAGAACATTAGCTTCGGGCAAATCACTTGAGACACTAGACAGAGCAGGCTTGTTTGTTAGTAGATACAGCCGTATTGATTTTGATAAATCCCTAGCAGCCAAAAATGTTAGTGAACTTGTGGATAGCTTAGAGGGAACGAATTTTTATGGATTGCTGCATCCACTTATTACACCCAAAGGGGAAATGGACACGTTTATTGCTGAGATGATACTTGACTTATACTATTTTCAAAAAACTGCAAAACAAGTAAAAAAAGCAGAGTCAAGAACCGATCAACTTTTATTAGAACAGTTGCTTGGTGTGGAAGCGGACTTTAAGAATATCTTTTGGATTTATCGTGCAAAAAAATATTATCACATGAATCGTGAAATGATTTTTAGATATTTGATACCACACACGTATAAACTGAACAAAAAAACGCTGTCTGAAATGATTGATGCCAATTCAATTGATGGATTCATAAGCCGAGTGGAAAAAACCTATTATGGGCAGATTATTGATTTTACCCATGAGCGTGTTGAATTGCAATCGATGAGTTTTATCTACGAGTTACAACAGCGCAGTATGCGCCAAAAACCATTTTCCATTGCACCAATTATTGGATATATGTACTTAAAAGAGACAGAAGTCCTTAATATTACCAACATTGTTGAAGGAATTCGGTATAATATTGGACGAGATAACATCAAAGGCTATTTAGCTGGAGTGAAATAGAAGGGAGACATACAGATATGGCTGTAGAGAAAATGCGGTTTGTGAATATTGCAGGTCGAATTGCTGAAATGGATGATTTTGTCATTAAGGCAATTGTGCCTTTTGATATTCAGTTAGAAAACGCCATGTATATTTTAGACTCTGTAAAAGGTATGCAACCTTTCTCAGATGAGAACCCATATGAACGCCTCAACGAAAAAGTGGCAGATTTGATTAGTGTCCTTGATAGAGACATTCATTACGATCCAAACAAAGCGGCTGAATTGATGCCAATTGCACTCTTGGAACCTGAAATCGATGGGTATGAGCGACAACTGGAAACTATTCAACGTATTAGACGATCATTAAAGGTTGATTTAGAACACAAAAAAGAATTGCGTAAGCAAATTATTCCGCTTCAAAATCTAGACGTTCAAGTCGATAAGCTTTTCCATTTTGACTATATGCGTTTTCGATTTGGGAAAATGCCCAAAGATGGGTTTGAAAAATTAATCAAGTACGTTGAGAATTTAGACACGATCACCTATAAAATTTCTGAAGAAAATGAAAGCGTCTATGTTATGTACTTTACGCCTCACGCTCAGGTGGGAAATATTGATTCGCTATTTGCTTCGTTATTTTTTGAACGTATATGGATTTCAGAAGATGTTAAAGGGCGACCCAAAGAAGCACTACAACGCTTGAATGAAGAGATCGAAGAACTTGAAAATAGGATACAAATGCTGGATAAAGACTCACAAGACTTTGTTGAACGTAACTTTGAACGATTACAAGAATTATATAACTTTACGATTCAGTTAAATGAAGTCTATAATGTTCGTCAATATGCACTGCGCTCCAAAGAAGCATTTTACTTGACCGGGTGGATTCCACTGTCACAAGTCGAAGAATTTCAAAAGATGGTAGATGATGTCGGCAATGTTTCATGTATTATTGAAGATGATGATGCCGTAAAGAAAACCGTCCCACCGACGCGACTGAGGAATCATCGCTTTTTCAAACCTTTTGAGACCTTAGTTCAAATGTATGGAACTCCAGGATACAATGAACTTGATCCGACTACTTTTTTAGCTATTACATATATGATTTTTTTTGGAATTATGTTTGGCGATGTAGGACAAGGATTGGTTATTGCATTGGTAGGAGGATTGTTCTTTAAAAAAACCCAGAATATGCTGGGAAAAATTGCAGTATATATTGGAATTGTATCATCTATTGCCGGTGTCTTTTATGGTTCGTTTTTTGGTAATGAAGAAATTCTTCGTAAAGCGCTACCGTTTATCCCGATGATTAATCCGATGGACTACAAGATTCCAGTGTTAGGAGTTACAGTGGTCTTTGGTATTGGATTACTTATTATTGCTATGATTTTAAATATTATCAATGCATATAAGCAAGAGAACTATCCAAAAATGTTGTTAGATCGTAATGGAATTATTGGGCTCATCTTTTATCTGACGATGATTTATCTTGTGTTTTCCATTGTGATGCAGATACCGTATTCACTGACTTTGATTGTCATTTTTTTGGTGGCGCCATTAGTAGTTATGTTTTTTGAACATCCACTCGCCAATTTGATGAATAGAAAAAAACAAATTTTTCCGAAGGATAAAGGTGGATTTATTATTGAAACGGTATTTGAACTTATAGAAACACTTCTGTCAATACTTAGTAACACGTTGTCGTTTATGCGTGTTGGAGCTTTTGCATTAAACCATGTTGGGTTTTTTATGGCATTTCATGCGCTAGCGGATATTGTTGGTGGAACGGGAAGCATAGGGGTTATGATTTTTGGGAATATTCTTATTATTGTTTTAGAGGGTCTAATTGTTGCCATTCAGGGCATTCGATTAGAATATTATGAACTGTTTTCAAAATTCTTTGAAGGTAATGGTACCGAATTTAAACCATTTAAAATAAAGGGATAATGACATATTAGGAGGATAAAACATGGAATTTATTTTGGTAATAACAGTAATTTTGGTAGCGACAACAGTTGGTATAGGTGTTTGGGCAATCAAACGAGGAATGAACAACAAGAAAGCAACAAAGGTTTTAGGTATTAATATTGGAACATTTTTCTTACTTATGATTGGTGCAACAGTTTATATGCTCAGTGGTGACGTTGCGATGGCTCAAGATACTGCAGTTAATGCAGCAGCAGGTATATCCAATGGAGAAGGGCTTAAATTTATTGGTGCGGCGCTTTCAACAGGCATGGCATCCATTGGTGCCGGGATTGCAGTTGCGGCATCAGGAGCGGCAGCTATTGGAGCTATTAGTGAAGATACACAGCTTCTAGGTAAAACCATTATTTTCGTAGGGTTATCTGAAGGGATAGCTATCTATGGATTGATTATTTCCATTATGATTTTAGGATAATATTAAATACAAAAATTTGAGGTGATTTCACATGAAAATGTATTTAATCAGTGATAATGTAGATACGCTGACAGGGATGCGTCTAGCAGGTATTGACGGTGTTGTTGTTCATGAGACACAAGAGGTTGAACAACAATTAGATAAAATACTTAAAGACCGAGAAGTTGGCGTGTTGTTGATAACAGAAAAATTAGGCGATTTAGTAGGCGAACGTCTTGATTATATCAAAATGAACTATCAGACACCACTTATCGTTTTAATACCGGACCGACATGGAAGTGATCGAGGGCTGGATTCGATTACTAAGTATGTTCGAGAAGCAATCGGCTTAAGAATTTAACGTAATGAGGTGAATAAAATGAGTAATGAAATGATCAAGCTAGAGCATTTTACAAGTGAAATCATGTCGGGCGTCGCTGAGCAAAAAAGTCAAATAGAGATGGAGCAAGATAAGCGACTCAAGGCAGATTATGAAGCAAAAGAATTGGAGTATCTTGAGAGTGCATATGAAATCATTCAAAACGGCTTAAAAGATATTGACCGAGAAAAGAATGAAGTGGTCTCTAAAACATTGATGAAAAATAAAGTTGCACTTTTAAACGGACGAAAAAATATCATCGACCAAGTGTTTGAAAAAGCAACTAAACGTTTAGAAGAGCATACAAAAACGGAACAATATAAAGATGAGCTTACCCAAGCGATTGATAAACAGATGGAGTATATGGGTGAAGGAGACTATATCATTTATATTAATTATAAAGACAAAGACCTTTATCATTTTTTAAAAGAAAAGTATCCAAAGCACCAAATACACATTGAACAAAAACACATTGAAATGATTGGTGGATCTAAGCTGCTTAACACATCTAAAAATGTGTTTATTGATGACAGCTATGCAAAACACCTAGAAGAAGAACGAGAAAACTTTTTACAGTACTGTGGAATACAAATTGATGATAAAGTAGGTGACTAAAGTGGAACAAAAAGGAATTATTTCCGGAATAAACGGTCCGGTTGTAACGGTGAGTAAAACCAAAGAACTCGGCATGATGGAAATGGTATATGTCGGAGATTTAAAGCTTATCGGCGAAGTTATCGGTATAGAAAAAGAAAGTACGATTATTCAGGTGTATGAATCAACCACAGGTCTAAAAGCCGGAGAACCCATATATTCTACAGGTGCGCCTTTATCATTGATGTTAGGACCTGGAATAATTGGGGGCGTATTTGATGGAATTGAACGACCACTTGAAAAATTGTTTGAAAAGACGGGATCTTTTATTGGACGCGGAATAGATACGCCAAACTTAGATACAGATAAAGTCTGGTCGGTTAAACCAACAGTTCAAGTCGGTGACTATCTAGAAGCAGGTATGACTTATGCTACAGTTCAAGAGACGGAGCTCGTTAACCATAAGATTATGCTCTCTCCAAACTTAAAGGGAGAGGTTGTTGAAGTAGCCGCTGAAGGTGACTATAAAGTGTTAGATTGTATTGTAAAAATTAAGGATGCATATGACGAGATTATCGAACTGACGCTTGTACAATATTGGCCGGTAAGAGATCCAAGACCCTTTACCAGCCGTAAACGATTGGATCAACCATTGATTACTGGGCAACGCATTATTGATACGCTTTTTCCAATTCCTAAGGGTGGAACGGCAGCGATTCCCGGAGGGTTTGGTACAGGGAAAACGATGACTCAGCATCAATTGGCAAAATGGTCAGATGCGGATATTATTGTTTATATAGGATGTGGGGAGCGTGGCAATGAGATTACAGAAGTATTGGAAGACTTTCCAAAGCTTATTGACCCCAAATCGGGAAAACCATTAATGGAGCGAACGGTTTTGATAGCCAACACATCAAACATGCCTGTAGCAGCTAGAGAGGCATCTATTTATACAGGTATCACAATTGCTGAATATTATCGTGACATGGGATATCATGTTGCGATTATGGCAGATTCAACATCAAGGTGGGCCGAGGCGCTTCGGGAGATATCCGGTCGACTAGAAGAGATGCCGGCAGAAGAAGGATTCCCAGCATATTTACCTTCAAGACTTTCACAGTTTTATGAACGTGCAGGATATGTTGAAACACTAAATCGCATGGAAGGTTCTGTGAGTATTATTGGTGCGGTCTCTCCCCAAGGTGGAGACTTTAGTGAACCGGTCACCCAAAATACAAAACGCTTTATACGTTGTTTTTGGGCGCTTGATCGTAACTTGGCTTATTCAAGGCATTATCCGGCGATTCATTGGCTAAATAGCTATAGTGAATATGTGAATGAATTAAAGCCCTGGTTTGATGCTAAGGTTACACCGGATTTTATGAATGTACGCAAAAAAATGTTAGGCTTGCTCCAAGAAGAAAGCAAGCTAATGGAAATTGTCAAGCTGATCGGAGCCGATATCTTACCGGAAGAACAAAAGCTTATTCTAGAAGTAACAAAACTGATTCGATTAGGGTTTTTACAACAAAATGCTTTTCATGATGTGGATACCTACGTTCCCGTAGAAAAACAGTTTAAAATGATGGAAATCATCATGTTTTTATATGAGGCGTCAAGGCCAATTGTAGCTCGTGGGATTCCGGTATCTCAAATCCGCAAGACAGGTATTTTTGATGAACTTGTAAAGATGAAATATACAATTAATAACGAAGATTTTACGCCGTTTGATGACTTGAAGACGAAAATTGACGAAGCGTTTATAAAAGTCAATGAAAGTTACAAAGGCTTTGAAAGGGTGATTAAAGAATGAGAATCGAATATTTAGGTGTTAAAGAAGTCAATGGTTCCTTAATCATTCTTGAAGGCGTTAAGGATGCATCCTATGAAGAAATGGTGGATATTAAGCTTGATGACGGACGAACCAAAGTAGGACGTGTCATCGAAGTCCACGAAGATATGGCTGTTGTTCAGGTGTTTGAGGGAACTTCGGGAATATCTCGGACCAATACCCGTACAAGTCTTCGAGGAACACCGCTTTTACTTCCATTATCCGATGAAATCCTAGGGCGTACCATGGATGGAAAAGGTCAGCCGATTGACGGGTTGGGTGCTATATCGCCGGAAGTACGTTGGGATATTAATGGAGCGCCTATTAATCCGATAGCACGAAAATATCCAAGAAACTATATTCAAACGGGTGTCTCAGCTATTGATGGGTTAACGACACTTATACGCGGACAAAAGCTTCCTGTATTTTCTGGTAATGGTCTTCCGCATGATATCTTAGCGGTTCAAATTGCTAGTCAGGCCCAGTTAGCGATTGACTCGGCGGAAGGGGAAAATTTTGCCATTGTGTTTGCTGCAATGGGTGTCAAAAATGATGTTGCCGATTATTTTAAGCGAAGCTTTGAAGAAAGTGGAGTACTGGAAAATGTATGCATGTTCTTAAATCTTGCAAATGACCCGGTTATCGAACGTATCGTTACGCCAAGGTGTGCACTAACAGCGGCTGAATATCTAGCTTTTGAACGTAATATGCATGTGCTTGTTATCATGACAGATATGACGGCCTATTGCGAAGCCTTGCGCGAGATATCTTCATCAAAAGGAGAAATACCTAGTCGAAAAGGATTTCCAGGCTATATGTATTCAGATTTAGCCTCATTATATGAACGCGCTGGAATGCTTAATGATCGGGAAGGCTCTATAACGCAGATTCCGATATTAACCATGCCAAATGATGATATTACCCATCCGATTCCAGACTTGACGGGATATATTACGGAAGGACAAGTCGTTCTTGATCGTGCACTGCATCAAAAAGGAATCTATCCACCGATCATTGTACTGCCTTCCCTTTCACGTTTGATGAAAGATGGAATTGGAGAAGGATTTACTCGTAAAGATCATCCTCAGATTGCTAATCAACTGTTTGCATCGTATGCCCATGTTCAAGAGGTTAAAGCGTTGGCATCGGTTATTGGTGAGGACGAGCTGTCAGAAATTGACCAACTCTATATGGAGTTTGGAAATGCCTTTGAAGCGCGTTTTGTAAGCCAAGAGACGGATGAAAATCGATTTATGGATGTTACCCTTGACCTTGGATGGGAGCTTCTAGGTATTTTGCCAAGAAACGAGCTTGACCGTTTAGATGATGACCTATTGGATCGTTACTATAAACCACGAAAAAAAGGACGTGAATAATCATGGATGCAACTCTTTTTCCCACCAAAGGAAATTTGATGCTTTCAAAAAGCCGACTAAACCTTTCAAGACAGGGTTATGAGCTTTTGGATAAAAAACGGAATATTTTAGTGCGTGAAATGATGACGTTAATCGATCAGGCCAAAGAAATTCAAGCACAGATTGGTGAAACATTTTCAGCGGCCTATAAAGCGCTTCAAACAGCCAATATAACTATTGGTATTAATACAGTGGAACAAATAAGTAAGGCGGTTGAATTAGAAGACCAAATCGTCATTAATGTACGTTCCATCATGGGTGTGGAGATTCCGATTATAGGGGAAATAAAAAAAGACATCGAACCATCTTATGGGTTTGCACGTACAACAATTTCCTTGGATGAAGCCTATGAAAAATTTTTAAAAGTCAAGCAATTGACACTTTTATTGGCAGAAGTTGAAAATGCAATCTATCGCTTGGCTATTAATATTAAACGAACACAAAAAAGAGCGAATGCACTTCAAAATGTTATGATTCCAAGGTATGAAACCTTGACTAAGGATATCAGTAATGCGTTGGAAGAAAAAGAACGCGAAGAATTTACGCGACTGAAGATGATAAAGTCGATGAAAAAATAAAAAAAGCATGCCACATACGTACATTGTATGTGGACATGCTTTTTTATACCTATAAAAGCCTTTTAATTTTCCAACAAGAAGGCTAGTTCACGATCGTTGTGTCCAGGAAGATGTTCATGAGCAAAATCAGGGTAAATGTCCATTTTTTTGGAGCTCATGATGTTGTTGTAAGCAGCAAACTGGGTTGAAGGAGGACAGATGGTGTCCATTAATCCTGTGGACATAAGTACGTCACCTTGAATCCTCGAGGTTAAAAATTGCAAGTCAATATAGCTCAATGTTGAAAAGAATTCATCTTCACGTTCATGTCTGGGATCAAAGTGACGGAAGTATTCCCGTAACCCAATGTAGGCATCTTTTGCAAGGTCCAGATCCCATACCCGTCGATAATCACAAAGGAAAGGATAAACAGGAACAAGCTTACGTATACGAGGCTCTAAAGACGCACAAGCAAGTGTTAACGCACCGCCTTGACTGGCACCGCAAGCATATACACGGTTTGAATCAACATCGGGCATATCCAGAGCAATTCGAGCAAGAAGTACGGTGTCTAGGAAGACGTGTTTAAAATACAAAGCATCTCGACCAGAATCAACCCCTTTCATAATAAAGCCGTATAGCGTTCCGCCTTTGACTTGACTAACATCGGTGGATTTTCCGCCTTGACCTCGGCAATCCATGGCAAGAACAATCATGCCGGCAGCAGCATAGTTAAGCAGTCCGGTCCAATCACCAGAATCACCAGCGTATCCATGAAAGCGAAGGACGGCAGGTGCTTTAGCTGTAAGGGCATTGGGTTTAATCATTTTAGCATAGATTCTTGCACCGTCAGTAGCGTTATAATAAACATCATAACAGGTAGCAAAAGGAACTTGAAAGTCTGCTTTTGTAATGGAAAGATTAAGTTCAAGCTGATCTAAAGAAGCTAAAGCGTCATCCCAAAATGCATCGAAATCATCGGGTTTGGTCATGGCGCCGTGATAATTTTTGAGTTCATCAAGTGGCATGTCGATTAATGGCATATAAAAACCTCCTAAAATTATAAAATTTAATTCATTTTAGCACAAATGTAAAGCGATGGTCAATGAATAAAGGATAGGTCTTGTTGTCTAGATTCCAATCGGTTATAATAAACATAGAGTCAGATAAAATGTGAGAGGGCTTATGTTAGGAGGACATTATGATTAGAGCAGTAATATTTGATCTTGATGGAGTAATTGTTTCGACAGACGAATTTCATTTTCAAGCATGGATGCAATTAGCCAAGAGATTACACATTCCATTTAACCGTGAAATTAATGAACGTTTACGTGGTGTTAGTCGTTATGAAAGCTTGAATATTATTCTTGAAAATGCAACAAATGCATTTTCAGAAGAAGAAAAGCAAGAATTTCTGGATGAAAAGAACAATACATATATTGAACTTTTACATGAATTATCCGATGCAGATATTTTACCTGGGGTGACAAATACGTTAGAGGAACTTAAAGAACGCGATATTCGTATTGCCATTGGTTCCTCAAGCCGTAATACGCCACGTATTCTTAAATACATTGGTATGGAAGATACATTTGACGCTGTGGCGGATGGTAATGATATTACAAAAAGCAAACCTGATCCTGAAGTGTTCTTATTGGCAGCACAACGATTAAATATTAAACCATCAGAATGCTTAGTGGTTGAAGATGCGTATGCAGGGATTGAAGCGGCAAAAGCTGCAGGGATGAAAGCACTTGCAGTTGGGTCAGCCTATGACTGTCCAGATGCAGATGTGCGTGCACGAGATTTAAGTGAAGTTAGCCTAGTCGAACTCTTGAATTAAAAATAGTGTGAAATAGTAGGTGAACATAAAAAAACAGATGCAATGCGATATATTATCGCACTACATCTGTTTTTTATTGATTTAGAAGTAAGTACCCTGTGGGGCTACTTTTTAATCGACTTCTTGGACTTTCATAAGATTGGTCTTTCCGGTGATGCCGAGTGGAACTCCAGCAGTAATTACAACAAGGTCGCCTGAGTTAACGAGTCCTAAGCTTTTAGTCTTTTCTACAGATTTATAAAAAAGAATATCTGATGAAGTTTGTTGTTCCATAATCAATGGAAGAACGCCCCAGTTTAACATCAGCTGACGCTGCACTTTAGGATTAGAAGTTGTTGCAATGATTGGAACATTTGGTCGATACATACTAATCAGTTTTGCAGTACTTCCTGAATAGGTAGGGCATATAATCGCTTTTGCCTTTAACTGCATTGCTGTTGAACATGATGCATGGCTTACGGAGTTGGTGATGGACTTTTCACGTCGGCTTACAATCTTTGTGAACAAGTTTTGATAATCCATAGATGCTTCTGCCGCTTCTGCAATACGTCGCATTGAACGAACCGATTCGATTGGATATTTTCCGGCAGCGGATTCACCAGAAAGCATGATGGCATCCGTACCATCTAAGATAGCATTGGCAACATCGGATACTTCGGCACGGGTTGGTCGAGGATTAACTTGCATCGAATCCAACATTTGCGTTGCAATGATAACCGGAATATCAGCTTCGTTACATTTTTTTACAATGAGTTTTTGGATATGTGGGATGGCTTCAGGTGGCGTTTCAACACCAAGATCACCACGGGCAACCATGATGCCGTCAGATGCTTCAATAATTGCATCGATATTATCAATACCTTCTTGAGATTCGATTTTTGAAATAATCTTAACGCTTTCACCATCATTTTTATTAAGATGGTCACGAATCATTTGAACGTCTGAAGCCGTTCGTATAAACGATGCTGCAATAAAGTCTACATCATTTTCAATTCCAAAGATTAAGTCGGACTCATCAGCTGGTGTCATGGATGGAAGGTTGAGGTGAATATTTGGGATATTGACACCTTTTCGATTTTTAACGATACCGCCATTTTTGATGTTGCAGATAACATCTTCACCATCAATTTCAGAAACTTCAAGTTCAATTAAACCATCATCAATTAAGATAACGCTACCAGGACATACATCTTCATGAAGTGTTGGGTAGGTCACGCAGAATTTTTCGGAAGTACCTTCAAAATCTCCATGACAGATACGTGTGTACTCGCCTGTGATTAGTTCAGCTGAACCATCAACGAATGTTTTGGTACGAATTTCAGGTCCACGCGTATCCATGAGAATAGCAATAGGAACGTTGAGTTCTTCTCTAACTTCGTTAATCATTGCGATTATTTTTTTATAATACTCTTGATTACCATGGGATAAGTTGAGACGAGCGACACTTAAGCCACTCTTAACGAGTTGGGTAAAGGTTTCTTTATTATCGCTTGCGGGGCCGATTGTACATATAATTTTTGTTTTATTCATTTTAACCTCCTCTGATTTATGAATTCAATACTATTATACCAAAGTATTACCTAAAACTGTATATGGAATTTCCGACAAACTTATACTACAATAAGAGAAGGGGAAAGAATAATAGCACAAAAGAGGAGATAGGTTCACTATATGAAATTTCAATATACCCAAGAACAAGAAAAAATTATACAAGATGGCGGTCGAAGCCTTTTAGTCTCGGCGGCAGCGGGGTCGGGAAAAACAGCCGTCCTTGTACAGCGTATTATCCAAAAGATTACCAATCCAAATACACCGATATCTGTAGATCAGCTGCTTATTGTGACATTTACCCACGCTGCTGCATCTGAGATGCGTGAGCGAATAAGCTTAGCTATTGAAAAAGCTATTGAAGAAACAGCAGACGAAAAGATGATGCAGCATTTGGTTAAACAACTGACGATGATGGCATCGGCTAATATCATGACTCTGCATAGCTTTTGTTTGCAGATTTTAAAAAACTACTACTATCTTTTAGAACTTGACCCAAACTTTCGTATCGGTAATGAGACGGAACTGGCTCTTATACAAGAGGAAATCCTGGATGAAATCTTTGAAGCGGCTTATGAAGAAAAAAGTCCGGCTTTTATCCGGATTGTTGAAGCTTTTTCCTATGGTAATGATGATGTAAAAATACGGGATATCATTTTGACGATATATCGGTTTTCAAAAAGTCATCCAAATCCAGAAGCATGGTTAAATAAAGCTGTAGAAACACTTAAAATTCATGATGCACAGGAGCTTTATTCTACAGAGTTTTATAATGTGCTTCAAAAGCATGTGGCAGATAACTTGGCTGTTGTCAAGAGTATGTTGCCTGACCTACATGAACTTATGGCGCTTGAAGCAGGACCGGATAAGTATAAAGACACAGTCGCAGATATAGAATATCTGTTAAATTGCTATGTATCCGCCCTTGAAAGCAAAGATGTGCAGGCGCTTAAGTCAGCACACCAAAGTCAGTCGATTGCGCCGTTAAGTCGAAAGTCAAAAGGTTATGACAAGGCACTTGCAGAAGAGGCAAAAGACATCATCAATCAGATTAAAGATAACTTGAGCGTTGTAGAGCTTCTATGTTTTGATGAAGAAGAAAGCATCGAGCAAGTAGGCGTCATCGCAGGAGATATTCAAGAGCTTGTACGATTAACACAGCTTTTTGATATGCGTTTTTCAGAAGAAAAATATGATAAAGCGTTAATTGATTTTAGCGATATCGAACATTTTGCATTGGCGTTATTATACGACGAAAACCAAGTTTCTGAAATTGGAAAGCGTTATAAAGATATGTTCCATGAAGTGCTTGTTGATGAGTATCAGGATATCAACGAGGTTCAAGAAGCGGTTATTCAAGCAGTGTCTAAGCAAGAAGAAGAAAAAAACTTGTTTATGGTGGGTGATGTAAAACAGAGTATTTATAAGTTTCGGTTAGCACGACCGGAGATTTTTAGTCAAAAATATCGACGCTTTTCTTATGACGACGAGCAGCAGGCGAATGAAGTAAAAATTGATTTGGCTAAGAACTTTCGAAGTCGTCAAGAAGTACTATCCTTTTCAAACCACATCTTTAAGGGCATCATGAGTGAAGCCGTTGGTGATGTTAAATATGATGAAAAAACACAGCTTAATTATGGTGCTATCCAGTATAAACAAGCAAGTGCAAAGGACTATCGACCGGAGATACTGATCATTGAAGATCCAAAGGAAGGTGAGTCCAAGGCAACAATTCAAGCGCAACTTGTTGCAAATAAGATTCATGCAATGGTCAATGAAAAGTCTTTGGCTATTGTCGATAAAACAGGAGAGCTACGGGAAGTAAAATACCAAGATATCTGTATTCTTATGCGCAGTCCATCAAAAGCTATGGAGGATATTAAAGATGTATTGGATGCTAAAGGGATACCTTATGCAACGGATGTATCAACAGGGTATTTTGAGGCTATTGAAGTTCAAGTGGTCTTAAATTTATTAATGGTTTTAGATAATCCCATACAAGATATTGCCCTTGTATCCGTGTTACGTGCGCCTTTTATGGGATTTGATGAACATGACCTTATTCAGTTAAAAAAAATAGATCAAACATTAAGTGTTTATGAGGCACTAATAGCATATGAACAAGTACATCAAGAATCAATTGAGGAAGAACAAAGCCCCTTAACTAAAAAAGTTCACTATTTTCTAACTTTATATAATCGGTTAAAAGCAGAAGCCAAATATCTTGAACTACATGAACTCATACAGAAAATCTACTTAGAGACAGGCTATAAAAATATCGTTCGTTTTATGGATAATGGCAGTCAACGCATGCAAAACCTGGAGTACTTATTACAGCAAAGTGAAGCCTTTGAGGCATCAAGTTATAAAGGCGTATTTAACTTTGTGCGCTATATTGAGCATATGAAAAAATACAAAGTGGATTCGCCGGAACCTACCTATACGCTAGATAGTGATAACAGTGTGACTATGATGAGTATTCATAAAAGCAAAGGACTTGAATTTCCTATTGTGTTTATTTTGGATTTACAAAAGCAATTTAATGAAATGGATTTGCGCGAAACGGTTTTAATGGATCAAGACTTAGGGTTGGCCAGTGATTATATCGATATTGATGCGCGTACAAAAAAAAGGACGGTCTTTACAGAGGCGCTTCGGATTAAAGCCAAAAATGAGCTTATCTCTGAAGAAATCCGTATTCTATATGTAGCATTAACTCGAGCAAAGGAAAAGCTGTATCTACTTGCAACGACATCAGACTATGAAAAAAATATTGAAAAAATGATGGAAAGATATTCTAAATATGCAGACGTATATGTACCCTCAGGACTTGTACAAAGTACGCGTAGTTATTTGGAACTGATTCTCATGCGATGCAATAGCCAAAGCAGTGCATTGTATTCCATAAGGAAAGTACACTACGATGAAATCGTTGAGCAAGAAGCCTTCTATGAACTGAGTCAAGAAGAGCAAAAATCAGAATTAAAAGACATGCTGTTGCAAAGCTATCAACGAGAAGAAGAATGGGAACAAGACATTAGCGAATATGAAGAGGAGATATATAAGCCTTATGCTTATGCGTCATCCACCCAAAAATATCTCTCTATGTCAGTTTCAGAGATAAAGCGAAAACATCAAGAAAATCAAATAGAAGAGCAGCAGTGGGCATATGAACAATTGATTAAATCAGTCCAAGAACCGATTCCGGCGTTTATGGATGCGACACTTGAAAATCAGCCTCAACAAGGGGCACGCTATGGAACACTTATGCACCTGGTATTGGCAAAGCTTGATTTTTCCATCTCGTGGACACGAGAATCGTTAGAAGCCTTTGTTCAAAAGATGGTTAAAGACAATATCATTACATCAAAAGAAGGAGGACGTATCTCGATTCATGCGCTCCAACGCTTTACAAGTTCTTCTTTGTATCAGCGTATTTTGAAGGCGGATTCAAAGCAGATTCGCCAAGAACAACCCTTTGTATTGCAGATTGATGACGAGGGTGATGGACGGATGATTCAAGGGGTTATTGACTTGTATTTTGTTGAAGAAGATGCGTTGGTATTAGTGGATTACAAGACAGATTTTTTGAAAAATCAAGATGCATCGATATTAATAGAGCGTTATCAACTCCAGTTGGAGTACTATAAAAAAGCTTTGGAACGTATGACAGGAAAACATGTAAAGCAAACGATCATATATAGCTTTTCATTGAATGAAGCACTTGACATAATTATTGACAAACAATAATTTTAGTGATAGACTGAATCTAAAATTATAATAAAACAATAATTTTGGAGGGTGATTAATGAAATATAAAAAAGTAACAGTTGTATTACTAATTGAGGCGATAGTTTGCATTATGCTCACAGTGTCAAACATACAATCAGGAGCGCTCTATGAGCAGTTTATTACATTCCCGTTTGTTTATTTGGCGAGAGGTTTAAGATGGTTATCTTTATCGGGAAGTGGAGGTAATGCCATTGCCTGGATCCTTTTTGTTTTTATCGGAGCCATACCCTTAATCGTTTGGGTGATACGACGACATAAGGACAAGATAAGGTCTTGGGATGTTCTTTTATGGGTGATGAGTGGAATGGTCTTTGGCATCTTATATCTCCTAATCAATCCAGGGCTTATCAGCCGATATTTAACACCGGTTGGTATGGAATCGACAGGGGCTATGATATTAGGGAGTACTTTTTATGCCTTACTTTCAGGATATGTTATTTTGACGTTTATAAAAAAATTAGTAAAGGTGGAAACGCTACATTTATTGGACTACTTATCCGTTTTCATTTTTATTTTAGCGATGCTGAGCGTTGCGTCAGTATTTTCAACAACGACAAGACAAATAATGCTTCAAATGTCGAATCTTCGAGAAAACAATACCATGTTTGGTATCAATTTTTTGGTTTCGGATGTATTTATTGTTCTTCGAGAATTTGGTAAAGGACTACCCAGTTTATTAAATATTTGGATTATGTATTTAGGCGGATGCCTACTAGATGCACTTAAGGAGAACCAATATGGAGAAAAAGTGGTTTTTGCAGCCAAAAAACTGGAAAACGGATGTAAGACAGTGATTTCCCTGACGGTACTTTCAATTATCCTCATCCATATCAGCCAACTATTTTTTTCAAAGCAATTGTTAAGCTTCGACTATCATTTGATGATTCCGGTGATGTCTATGATGTTCTTATTAATGATTATGCTAATGTCAAGATACTTTGCTGACAGTCGGCGACTAAAAAATGAAGTGGATTCATTCATATAATTTTAGGAGGAATTTATGGCAATTAAGGTATATCTTAATGAAGTATTAAAAAGTCGGAAGATGACATCAAAGCAATTATGCCATAAAATTGGAATTACAGAAGCCAATTTATCAATTCTTCGTAGTGGGAAAGCAAAGGGAGTTCGGTTTGGGACGATTAACCAAATTTGTTATTATCTTGAATGTGATGTAGGTGACATATTAAAATTTGACGGTGAGCTGGAGGAGTGTGTGGATGAATAAAGTAAAAAGCATCATAAATATAGGCGTGCTATTTAGTGGATTGATTTTATTGAGCGGCTGTCAGCTTGCCCATGCACAAGAGGCACAAGAAAAGGCAGATAAACTTATCGGGATTTTTGCAACCTTTGAAGATTTGCCTGTGATGGAAGATGAGCTAGACCTGTCAGATAAGATAAGTGATGCGATGATTAAGGAGCTTCTTAATGGGGAAGAGGTCATATTACCTGATTTGCGAAGTGAAGGTCGTATCTATGCCGAAATAGGACCGGATGGAGAACATATATTTCCGATTGACGGGGCAGCATTAATTGACGCATCTTATATAGATGAGGAAGGGGTTAATGTATCCAAGGTGGATGCAGGTATAGGCGTGAGTGATCTACATATTTCTGTAAGTGATAATACACGTGAGATTGAAGCCACACTTTATGTAGAAAACCAAGAGAGGATTCTTGTTATTTTTAATCCGGTCTACAAGACTTCGGATGGACAGATTTATGTATCTAGAGGAAGCAGTCTGTCTTTTGACTCTTATCCAGGAGCCCGTGCCAGTCAGTCCTTAAGTGAATCATATACGATGGAAGATAATAACGAGATGATGGAAGAGACTTTTTTAGTGGAGTTAAACATAGAGGCCAAAGAGCCCATCGATTATGCCATACTAAAGAGTATGAATATAGCCGATGAGGTGATGGATACTATGCGAATATCCAAAGACAAGCTTCCTGAATATATTAAAAGACCCGAAGGGCTTGCCTATTACATTCTTGAAGAACATGGCACAAGTCAAGAAGGCATTAAAAGTGTTCAGCGAAGGGTCATTGATAAAAGTGAAGAGACGATTAGTTGTATGTTTGTTAATGCAAACAATATTTTTGAACCCTATTCAATTGAAATAAAAGAAAGCGAAGGAAAATAAAATGAAAGAGATTACAATCAGGCTGGGACATATTGATGATGTATATGCACACATGGTTGAAGAGTTTCCGGCCAATGAATTAAAAACATATGCTGAGTTTATAAAGCTAGAGCAAGATGGACGCTATGATGTTTTACTTGCGTATGATGAGCAATTGATTGGCTATGCACTTGTATATAAATCAAAAGCAATGCGTGCATTATGGCTAGATTTTTTAGCGGTGTTACCTAGTGCTCAATCTAAAGGGTATGGCACTGTGTTTTTTGAATCCATTATCAATGCATATCAAGCAGATTATGATGGCATGTATTTAGAAGTAGAGATACCTGAAAAAGATAATGTTAATCAACAACGCCGGATTACTTATTATGAGCGTTTGGGGGCTCAGATTCTTCCCATGGATTATTGGCTACCTACCCAAGATGGCGCTTTTGCCATGTATTTAATGTATGTTGGCAAAAAAGAAGCAACGCTAGAGCGAACGGTTCAGACAATTGAAGATGTGTTTGCATATATCCATAAAAGTGCACCGGATACATCCCATATTATTGCAAAAATTAAAGCGCAAATTGTATAAGCTTTTTTGACAAAATTTAGATTATTATTTATAATAATGATAATATACAATATATTGTATGTTAATAGGAGGTTATAGATGAAATCAAAGTTAATGCAAAAGCACGGGCTTGCAACAATTGAATTAGCAAGAGAATTGATTTATAAAGAAGAAGGCGAACGCATAGAAACAGTCGCTGCATATGCAGAAAAGTTTGGATTTGCACGGGGAACAGTACAGTCAGCATTTGCGTTATTAAAAGAAAACAAAGTAATTGATATTCAATCTAAAGGACATCTTGGGTCATACATTACATTTATTAATTATAAAAAATTATGGGAATATACAGATTTTGGAAGCTGCATGGGCGTCATGCCCTTGCCGTATTCCAAGCTATATGAAGGTTTGGCGACAGGATTATATCATGTAGCAGGCGATAGTATTATTCCGTTTCATTTAGCTTATATGCGGGGGGCGAGTTTGAGGGTTCAGGGAATTATTAATGAACGCTATGATTTTGCGGTCATGAGTAAATTTTCTGCCATTGAATTTATCAAACAAGGATATGAGATAGAAAGTATTCTTGATTTTGGATGCCGATCCTATGTGAATAAGCATGGACTGATATTAGCCCCGCATTGTGAAGGATTGGACGATGGGATGAAGATTGCACTGGATAAAACCTCCTTAGATATTTACGCTCTAACCAAAAGGGTATGTCAAGGTTATGATGTAGAGTATGTAGAATTGCCATATAATCAGATTATCGAAAATATCAAGACAGGAACGATTGATGCAGCGGTATGGAGTATTGATGAAATACTTAATAAAAATGTAGATTTAAACTACATTGACATTGACTCATTTGTTAATGAAAGTGAAGATACTAAAGCGGTTATTGTCATCAAAAAGGGCAATGAAAATATCAAAAGCTTCTTAAAAAAGGTGATTGATGTGGATAAAGTCGTTGGGATTCAAGAGCAAGTTATTACGGGACAATTAATTCCAAAGTATTAATTTAACATTTCCTCTTTACAAAAAGAGGAAAAAGGCTTATAATCAATATACAGTATTTTGTACATTGCGCATTGGGTTTGAACTTTCTCAGGATCAATACCTTATGGACAATGTAAAGTATGTAAAAAATGAAAAACATAGGCCTATTATACTTTCAATATACAAAAAAATGTATATTACTATAGTAGGTAATGTGAATTTCGTGTATAATGGAGGTGAGATAATAAAAAACAACCAATCAAGGCGAAGGAGGATTTACAATGAGAATAGCAGTAGGTGGATTAGATAAAAATAGGATGGCAGCAAGTGTTAGAGAACATGGAAATAGTGATGTTGAAGTATATGAGACAACAGATATGAGTGCAGCAAAGGACATAAAGGCCGGAAAAACAGACTATTATTTTGGGGCTTGTAATAGTGGTGGTGGTGCGGCGATATCCATTCTTATTGGAATGGTGGGGTATAACAAATGCTGTACAGTAGCAAAAAACGGTCAAAAAGCAGATGAAAAGGTAATTAAAAAATATTTGGACGAAGGTAAAATCTGTTTTGGCATGTCAGTAGAAAATATTGAAGCGACAGTTCAGTTATTAATGAAAAATATTTTAGAAAAATAGGACCTACTCTTGTTAGGGTGTCCGTATTGGGAGGACGTAAAATGGAGTTTGATATTATTCAAATAGCAGTAATTTGTTTGTTAACAGGGATGACATCATTATTAGCACATGGGGCTATGGCAGTTTTTCATGATGGAATCAGACCAATATTGCCTGAATTTGTAGAAGGAAGAATGAAGCGACAAGAAGTAGCCAGTGTTGCTTTTGGATTAAGTGTTGGATTTATTGCATCGGTAGGGATATCGTTCACGTTGGCAACAGGATTATTTAATCCGTGGTTACTTTTTTTACCTACGGATATTATCGGTGTAAGTTCACCAAAAAAATGGATTGCAGCAGTGGGTGGAGCGTTATGGGGATTCATCGTTGTTGTAGCATTAACTACAGTGAACACAACACTTACAGGTTTGCCAGTTGACTTTTTGTCAGCACTTGGAGAATTAAGTGGACCGGTTGTTTCAGCTTTTGCACTATTTCCAATTTTGGCGATTTTCTTACAGTTTGGCAAGAAAAAAGGAATTATTGCAGGGGTCCTTGTCTTAATTACACGCGTATTGTTAGTAAAGTTCACAGCTCTTTATCCAGAATCATTCCAATTACTTGTCGGTATGGTTATGTTACTTGTATTTGCGGTTATTCATGATCATGGCATGGAACAATCAGCAGATGAACAAGAGCAAGACTCGATTTTTGAGGTAAGGACATTAAGAATACGTAAAAATTTACCCTTTTTAGCAATCACAGGTGCACTTATAGCCTTAGCTGCAAATCTTGACTTTTTTGCAGGTTCAGAAGTATCTATTTATTTATTAAAAGATGCTTATAGTTCTCCAGATGCAGCACAAGCGACAAACCTTATTAATCAGGCGGCTATTGCAGAGACAATGCGAGGATTAAGTTTTATACCTTTGATTGCAACAACTGCATTATCAACGGGAGTATATGGTGTGGCAGGTCTAACGTTTGTTTATGTTGTTGGATATATAGCACCTCACTGGACGGTTGCATTGGCACTAGGTGGTTTAGTGATCGTTTTGGAAGTGTTCTTACTTAGAAAACTTGGAAGCTTTTTTGAAAAATTCCCATCAATTCGAATGGCATCAGATAACATCCGTTCAGCAATGAATATGTCTATGGAATTAGCATTATTGTTGGGAGCGATGTTTGCTGTAATTAAAATGGGTGGATATACAGGATTTTTCATTGGAGCATTGATATACCTTGGAAATGAAGCATTAGGAAAACCTATTATGAAATTGGCAATTGGACCAATTGCAGCGATTGTTACCGGAGTCTTATTAAATGTATTATACTTTATGAATTTGTTTACTCCAATCGTATAAAGCAAAAGAAAAGGAAGAAGGCGTTCTTATGATACAAACAGTATTAGGCAAAGTATCCTCAACAGACATAGGATATACATTAGCTCATGAACATTTAGTCATGGATTTATCACATGTTCGACAAGAGGCAGATTCTATTTTGGGTGAAGTTCATGTTATGACAAAAGAGCTGTTAAGTGCAAAGGCAATGGGTTTATCAGCTGTTGTGGACGTGTCAAATACTGGCATGGGACAAGATGTGAACCGTTTAGTCAAAATATCTGAAGCAACAGGAATTCATGTCATTGCAAGTACAGGATTTTACCAAGATTGCTACTACATGGATGAAGTAAGACAAAGTACTGTTGAAGAACTTGCAGCAAAATTTATTCATGAGCTGTGTACCGGAATTGATGGTACACAGCACAAGGCTGGCGTTATTGCAGAGATTGGGTCAAGTCATCAAACCATGACAGAAGATGAAAAAAAAGTTTTTCATGCATCGGCAATAGCGGCAAATAAAACTGGTTTGGCTATTTTCACCCATTGTGAACTTGGGACAATGGCTCTTGAGCAAGTTGAACTTTTATTCAAGGACAATGTCGTAAAGGAGAAAATTCTTATTGGACATATGGATTTGGTCGATGATGTGGAGTACTTGAAACAAGTCCTTAATCAAGGGGTAAGTATTGCATTTGATACAATCGGAAAAGTCGGATATGTTACAGATGAGCGACGCTTAGAGAAGCTTGTAGAGCTTTTGGAAGCAGGATTTGAAGAGCAATTGGTATTGTCTCTAGACATCACTCGAAAATCGTATCTGAAGTCGAATGGAGGATATGGTTATGATCACATGTTTGGGACGTTTGTACCTATGATGAAAAACCAGGGCATCAGCGATACAGTCATCAAGAAATTATTACGTAATAATGTCTTGAGATTACTTGAACGTAGGGAATAAAAAATCCAGAAAGTGAGGAATGTAAATGGAAGAACGCTTAAATGTCTTGCGTGAAGCTGGATTAATTACGGAAAATATCTATGAAAAATTAAACAACATGATTGTCGGTTATAAAAGGACCTATAACATTGAACTGACAGAAGACAACGCATCGATGATGATAACACATTTATCTCAGGCGATGATGCGGGTCGAACGCAATGAAAAAATCAATGAACCCGATCAAGGGATTGTGGAGGAATTGATGAGTAGCGAACATTACGCCAAAATGGAAGAAATGTATAAGGGAACATGTGAGATGTTAGACTTTGAGTTCCCTCCTGAAGAAAAGTGGTTTGTTTTTGTTCATATCGGAAAAATTATTATCACAGAGACCATAACGTAAGAAGGTGGATAAATGTTTTTAGAAAAAACAATCGAGAAAAATCCGGAATTAGTCGAGTGTGCTTTTCAATTTTTAGCTCAAGGAGCTATACAACCGGATAGTTATATTATAGATGTGGATCGTCTTCTTACTAATGCAAAGAATATTTTAGACGTGGCGACAAGGTATAATGTGAAGTTGTACTTTATGACAAAGCAAATCGGACGTAATCCCTATATTGGCAAAAAACTTGTAGAATTAGGGTATGAAGGTGCGGTGTGTGTGGATTATAAAGAAGCCTTGTCACTTGGACAACATGGAGTAAAAATCGGACATGTGGGGCATCTGGTTCAGATTCCCAAACAAAGCATCCCAAAGATTCTTCAGTTAAAGCCGGAAATCCTTACGATCTATACAGTTGAAAAGGCTCAAGAAATTGCAGAAGTAGCTAAAGAGCTTAATGTAGAAGTGGATTTGATGCTTCGTGTTTTAGACACAGATGACTGTATCTATGAGGGACAAAATGGTGGAATCGCTATAGAAAAGTTAGAAGCGACCGTAGAAAAAATACAACGTCTTGAGCATGTCAATATTCGCGGAGTTACTTCATTTCCTTGCTTTTTATATAATGAACAGACACATACAGTCGAAGGGACGCGTAATCTAGCGACCATAAAAAAAGCATTGGAAATATTTGAAAAAATGGGAATAGAGATTACACAGGTTAATCTTCCATCAAATACATCCATGGAAACAATCGAGATGATTCACCAAGCTGGAGGAACACATGGCGAACCAGGACATGGTCTAAGTGGAACGACACCAAAGCATGCGATACAATCCGATGGGGAAATACCGGCGATTGTGTATGCAAGTGAGATTTCACATACCTTTGGCTCAAAGGCTTATTTTTATGGTGGGGGACATTATCGACGCTCGCATATGAATAAAGCATTGGTGGGACAATCGCTAGCAACAGCACAGATGGTTGATGTATTACCCTTAGACCCAACAGCGATTGACTATTACTTTGAAATTAATCAACCATGCAACGTGTCCTATCCGGTTGTGGCTGCATTTAGAACACAAATTTTTGTAACCCGAAGTGATGTTGTTCTTGTGGAAGGACTAAGTAAAGGAAAAGCCCATATTGTCGGAGTATATGATTCACAAGGAAGACTTCGTGAGGAATGTTGAGGAAAATCCCAAGACGTGTGACAGGAAGAAAGAGTAGGAGGATATTGATGAAAGGTAAAATGATAGTCCTTGTTTTAGATGGATTTGGAATGGGACAAATGCCGGATGCAGATAGCGAATATTATGCCGATACTTTTGGTAGTCTTTTAAAATACAAAGAGGATTTAGCATTGCCTAATTTAGAAGCATTAGGATTAATGAATGCATATGGCAAAGAGTCACTGAAAATGAAGTTTAATCCTCAGGCGAACTATGGAAAAATGGCACTAATGCATCAGGGGGCGGATACATTTTATGGACATCAAGAAATGATGGGAACATTCCCAAAGCCTACCCAAAAGATCCCGTTTTCAGGAAGTATTCATGAGATTCGTCAAGGGCTTATCGATGCAAACTATGATGTTAAGTATATTGGTGACCAGCATAAAATTTTATTGGTAAATAACTGTATTACTGTTGGAGATAATCTTGAAGCGGATTACGGTTTGGCATATAATGTGACAGCTTCATTTGACTACGTGTCATTTGAAGATGTCATTAAAGTAGGTCGCGTGGTTAGACAGCATGCAAAAGTACCTCGGGTCATTGCTTTTGGAGGTCAAGGAGTCAACTTGATTAACATTATCTCCTCTATCCATGAAAAGGATAATACGATGGTTGGGGTGAGTGCGCCAGAAGTAGGCGTCTATGACCAAGGATATGAGGTTATTCATATGGGATATGGCATTGACCCAGAGGTTCAAGCACCAACAATTCTAGGCAGACAAAATATTCCGGTAACATTAATCGGTAAAGTTGCGGATATTGTGCAAAACGATTTCGGAAAGAGTATACCAGCGGTAGACACCACATTAGTTATGAATGAACTTATCCAAGCATGCCAACAGATGGAACGAGGGTTTATCTGTGCCAATGTGCAAGAGACAGATCTTGCAGGACATGATCAAAACCCCGGGCGTTATATTCAAAAATTAGAGACGGTGGATGCACATTTACCTAAACTAAAAGAAGTGATGGCACAAGATGATGTCTTATGTATTGTTGCTGACCATGGCAATGATCCGCTTATTGGTCATGGAAAACATACACGGGAATATGTACCTCTTCTTGTCTATAAAAAGAATTTAAAAAATCAGCGCTATGGACTAAGAAGTACATTGTCTGATATCGGAGCAACAGCAGTAGAACTATTTACTAGCGAGACAGCAACACAAAACGGTAAAAAAATACAGTTTGAAGAGGCATAACAGATTTAAGGAGGACACTAATTTGATACATGGAATTGGTGCGAGCGAAGGCATATGCATAGGCAAGATATTTAAGTACGATCATGTCGATGTGCAAGCAAAAACAAACACAGTGGAAGATTGTGGAGCAGAGATAGAACGGTTTAAGCAAGGCGTAAGCCAAAGCATTGTTGATTTAGAAGGAATCAAAGAGCATGCGCAAGAAAACATCAGCCCGGAGACAGCGGCAATTTTTGAAGCACATATAGAAATCCTAAAAGACCCGGAGTTTATCGGTCAAGTCAAAGAAGTGATAGAGACAGAAAAAATCAATGGAGAATATGGGCTTGAGAAAGTCAGCCAACAGTTTGTGGCAATGTTTGAAAGTATGGATAACGAATATCTGCGGGAACGTGCGGCAGATATAAAGGATGTATCCCGACGTGTGCTCATGCATATGAAAGGGCTAAAAAGTCATGACTTAAGCGAGATCAATTCAGAGGTCATCTTAGTGGCAAGAGATTTGACGCCATCAGATACAGCGCAGTTAAACCGCCGATGGGTCAAAGGATTTGTGACGGATATAGGCGGGCGAACCAGCCATAGCGCCATTATGGCAAGAACCCTTGAGATTCCGGCAGTAGTAGGTACAATGACAGGATTTGAGAGCTTAAAGGATGGCGAGCAGGTCATTCTAGATGGGAATGAAGGCATCATCTATCAGAACCCGGAACAAGAGCGATTGGAAGAATACGCAGAGAAAATACAAGAGCTTGAACGCCAAAAGAAACTGCGAGAGACCTATATAGATAAAGCCAGCGTAACCGCTGATGGGGTGCATATTGAGATTGGAGCCAATATCGGAAGTCCAGAAGATATCGAAGGAGCATTGTCCCATGGAGCAGAGTGTATAGGACTATACCGAACAGAATTTTTATATATGGGCAAGAAAAACTTCCCTACAGAAGATGAACAATTCGAGGCGTATAAAAAAGTGTTGGAAGCCATGGAGAACAAACCGGTGGTAGTAAGAACACTCGATATCGGAGGAGACAAAGAGCTGGATTATATGACAATGGATAAGGAGTTGAATCCATTTTTAGGAAATCGTGCGATACGTCTGTGCCTGTCGAATGAGGAGTTGTTCTTGACCCAGTTAAAAGCATTATTGCGAGCGAGCGTCTATGGGAATCTGCATATCATGTTCCCGATGATAGCAACGTTAGAAGAGTTGCGCCAGGCAAAAGGATTGCTTGAAGTGGCCAAAGAAGAGCTACAACAAAACACAAAGTATAGTGAAGCCGAGTTTAAGTATAAGATTGGAATCATGGTAGAGATACCGTCAACAGCCATAATGGCGCCGGTATTTGCAAAAGAGGTGGACTTCTTTTCCATAGGGACTAATGACTTGATTCAGTATACATTTGCAGCAGACCGTATGAATGAGAACGTATCCTATCTATATCAACCGTTTAATCCGGCAATCTTGAATCTAGTACATATGGTAATAGAGGCGGCCCATAAAGAAGGTAAATGGGTCGGCATGTGTGGAGAGATGGCAGGCGAACCCATGGCCCTTGGATTACTGATTGGTTTGGGGTTAGATGAGTTTAGCATGAGTGCGCCAGGAATCTTAAGAGCGCGCCAGCAAGCCGCAACGATTGATAGCCGCCAGGCAAGTAAGATAGCTAAGGAGGCACTAACGTTAACCAGCCAAGAGGACGTTTTGGCACTTGTTAGAGGCTAAAATAGAGGATAAAATGAAAAATCAATTAGTCGAGTAACTTTTTGATTATAGAATGAAAGAATGTCGCGTCTGTTGAAATGCTAAAGGGGATTGGTGATATTTTTTCTTGAATACCCGAGAAAAATAACTTTGAGAAGAATAGCCAAGACGGGCACTTACGTCGGCTATACTATGGTTATCTGTGAGTAATTGTCGACCATATTCTAAACGAATATGATTATAGTATGTCATAGGACCATGACCGGTATAAGCTTTAAAGACCTGTTTTAGCTTTGACTCGCTAACACAACATGTAGCTGTAAGTTCGGATAATGAACATCCGCTACTAAGGTTAGCCTTCATATGTTGTACAGCTTTATTATAGATATGGGTATCTTTGTTTTTGGTATAAATTAAAGGTCTAGCATCTTGCGTTATTTTCGAAAGAAAGATTTCAATAATTTTTTTAAAACTGAAAGGAAGAATAGACATTTCTCCACAAGGTATTTTTTGTGCGTCTAAAAAAATCTCTATATCTTTTATTGCATAGTGCAATAAATCTAATTGTAGTGCACTAACTTCATAGATTTTAGGCAAAGCCAAACGTGGTAAATCTGAACTTAGAAAATGGATGACAACCATGTTGGCACAAGTGTTTTCGATGACTTTATTTCGGTGAAAAATATTGGGTTCACTGAGGAAAGCCTGGTTTTTATTGAGCCTAAAAACAAAGGTGTCATAGGTGATTTCTAGGGCACCATCAAGTACAACGTTTAACTCCCAAGAATTATGACTATGTCCATTAAATACATAGCTTGGATCGAGGGTGTAACGATGATAGAATTCAATTTTTGAAAGGGAAAAGTCATTGACAAATTGATTCATAAGACACCTCGGCATTTATTAGAAGATGTTCATATTTTACCATATCGAGTAATAAAAAGACAGATAGTGACAAAAATCTGTCTTTTTGTGTATAGGAGAATAGCATATATTCGATTATAATTATAAGAGGCAAGAACGTAATCATATTAAAGGAGTGAAGGATAATGAGTACAGCATATGAAAAAAGACTGACCCCCCTTATGGGATGGGCATCGTGGAATAACTATCGAATTCATATTAATGAAGAACTATTGAAAAAGCAAGTCGATGCATTAGTGGAGACAGGACTTGCTGACGTTGGGTATACGTATTTTAACATTGATGATGGTTTTTTTGCGGGAAGAGATCAAGACGGAAAGATTCGCTCCCATCCCAAACGATTTCCAAGTGGAATGAAGGCGATGGCAGAATATATTCATGACAAAGGATTAAAAGCAGGGATATATTCGGATGCTGGAGAAAATACATGTGCCCACATGCATGATAATGATGATGGGAATACGGATGGTTTAGGTGTCGGCTTATATGGCTATGATGAACAAGATCTTAGAACATATTTAGTAGAATGGGATTATGACTTTATCAAAGTTGACTGGTGTGGAGGCTTATGTCTAAAACTGGATGAGAAAGCACGCTACAGTAGAATCGGTCAATTAATTGAGACACTTCGTCAAGAAAAAGGACAAGATATAATCTATAATGTCTGCCGTTGGGAGTTTCCAGGAGCATGGGTTGTTGATGTGGCGGATTCATGGAGAACCAGTGCTGATATAGACTTATCTTTTGAAAGTGTCCTAAGACAAATAGATGCAGTCAAACCATTGGCGCAATATCATGGCCCGGGCCATGTCAATGATCTTGATATGCTTCAAGTTGGGCGAGGTTTAAGTTTGGAAGAAGATAAGACCCACTTTGCGATGTGGTGTATGATGTCTACACCCTTAATGTTAGGTAATGACTTAACATCGATAGCACAAGAAACTTTAGAGATTGTAAAGAATGAAGAGCTGATTGCCATTAATCAAGATAAAGCCTGTCGTATGCCATATGTGGCTGTATCTGATGGAGAAGTGGAGTATTGGATAAAAGATTTAGGTGAAGACAATGGAACACAAAAAGCCATAGCCATATTGAACCGAAGTGACCATGACATTGAAGTGAACATTGAATGGAAAGCATTAGGATTAGAAAAGATATCAAAAATTAGAGATGCTTGGAACCATCAAGATATCAAAGTTGAAGATACTTTTTCCGTGATGGTTCCAAGACACGCAACAAAAGTGTATCGCGTCCAATAAACTTAAGAATTGGTTAAATTGCGTAAATGCATATAGACTGTATTTTTTGAGATATTCATTAAATCAGCAACTTTCACAACGGAATCTTTCATGTTAAAGATTCCTTTTGAATTTAATAAAGCAATAATTTCTTTGTTCTTGTTCGAAGCTGAAATCGCTTGATTCGACAGAACACTTTTTTTTGCCTCATCCAGAGCTTTGAGTAAAATATCATCAATAGAATTTGAAAAATTTTCGACCACAAAATCCTCAGCAGGATTAGGAACCATGCGAGCTTTTGGAATAAAGTTTTCAATGATATCTGAAAAGGGCATATTCATATAAAAATTAATGCAAAGTAAACCGATGATGCGATTATTTTCCCCGATAATAGGAATAGTGGTTGATTTAATATCAACACCTGTAGCTGTTTTGTTAAAATAACTGACAGACTGTAGGTCGTTATTATGCTTGATTTGTTCCAGCATAGATAGCGCATAATCAGTAATGGGAGAGCCCTCAACCCGACCGGTGTAGTGCCCATTTACAATCTTAATGACAGATTCATTTAGATTTTCTAAGCTATGTAGAACAAATTCATATCCCTTGCCTAGGTAGTTATCTAGACCATCAATGAGGGACTTATACGAATCAAGAATAAGTCGATCTGTATGTGTTAATGTAAGAAAATTCGTTTTCAAAAAAATACCTCCAATATCGCTTTATTTCATTATAACCCTAAAAATAAATTCATGCAATAAAAAAAAGTTTAGTGAAAATTAACAAATTGGACGGAAAAATTTGTACATAAAACAAACAATATTTCATTGACTAAAAAATATTTCATCGCTATAATACTATTTATAGCTAATAAAAAGTTATTTATGACTGGCCAGTCAGATAAAATGAATTAACACGGAGGATACAACATGATGAACAAAATAAATACAACTAAAGCACCGGCAGCCATAGGTCCTTATTCTCAAGCCGTTGTGTTTGAAAACCTTATCTTAACTTCAGGTCAAATTCCGATTGATCCTGTAAGTGGAGAGGTGGTAGATAATGATATTACGATACAGGCAGAGCAGGTTATGAAAAATTTAGAGGCGGTTTTACACGAAGCAGGCAGTTGCTTTGACCAAGTATTAAAAACAACCTGCTTCTTAAAAAACATGGAGGACTTTGAAAAATTCAACGCAACCTATAGCAAGTACTTTACCAATAAGCCGGCAAGATCATGTGTAGCCGTTAAGCAGCTTCCAAAAGATGTCCTTTGTGAAGTTGAAGTCATTGCAGTGAAAAACTAATCATAGACGATGGAGGAATAAAAAATGAATGCAAAACAAGAGAAGGTAAAAAAACAACCCACTTTATTTTTAGCATTAGTCCCGATTTTAGTGATGATTGTATTATTGAGTATTGGATATGGGGTCATGGGGTTAAGCCCGGAGATACTTATGTTAGTCTCGGCAGCGGTTGCAGGAGTTATTGCCTATAGCCTAGGATATTCCTGGGATGATATTATGAATTCGATAGTTGCAAAATTATCCAAGACGATGCCTGCAATTTTTATTTTAATTATTGTAGGATTACTAATTGGGACATGGATGATTGGTGGAACCATTCCGATGATGGTTTATTATGGATTAAAAATCATCAGTCCTAAGTTTTTGATTGTAACGTCGTTTTTGGTGACTGCATTTGTATCGATATGTACAGGAACTTCATGGGGATCGGCTGGAACGGTTGGTGTTGCTATCATGGGGGTAGCGGCAGGAATGGGCGCTCCACTACCTATCGTTGCAGGGGCTGTTGTATCAGGAGCATACTTTGGAGATAAGCTCTCTCCACTATCAGATACAACTAATCTTGCACCAATTGCAGCCGGATCAAAGCTATATGACCATATAGGACATATGTTATGGACAACAGGTCCAGGTGCAATCCTATGTATTATTGTCTATACAATTGCTGGATTTAATCTTGACACAGCAAGCTATGGAACACCTGAAAAAGTTGAAGCTGTATTATTTTCATTAGAATCTATTTTCAACTTTAATATTTTCTTGTTATTACCGGTCGTTCTTGTTCTTTTTGGCTCAATCACAAAAAAACCGACGATTCCAGTGATGCTTATTTCAAGTGCAATAGCCCTATTTAATGGTGTGGCTTTTGAAGGATTTACCTTACAACAAGGTTTTAGTGCAGCAATTGAAGGATTTAATCTTTCGATGGTCAACATTGAAGGGTTTGACCCGGCAACATTGATCCCGGATGTGGCAAGACTACTTAACCGAGGCGGTATGAAATCGATGCTAAGTACAGTGCTTATTGCATTTTGTGCCTATGGATTTGCAGGTACGCTTGCAGTGACCAACTCGTTAAATATTGTTCTTGAAAAACTAACAAAGTCTGTAAAATCAACACTTGGACTTGTTGGAGCAACCGCTATTTCTTGTATAACCGCTGTTTTTGTAACATCCAATGGACAGTTATCTATTCTAATCCCTGGGGAAATGTTTAGAGATACATATATCAAGCGTGGATTACAACCTAAAAACCTGTCAAGAACACTTGAAGATTCAGCAACAGTTGTTGAACCCATTGTACCTTGGACAGCAGCTGGGGTATATATGGCAACAACACTTGGTGTACCGACACTGGAATTACTTCCTTGGGCAATTCTATGTTATACAGGCGTTATCTTTGCTCTAATATGGGCAGCAACAGGAATTGGAATCAAGAAGATTGAAAAAGGTGATGAATACTATGAAGAATATGTTCGCCTTAATCAAGAAGAAGAACATACACAAGCACGTGTAAAGAAAACATTCGCTACGGAATAAATTTGACGACGGCTAACAATGAAAAGCATATGTGGAAAGGTTATTTCAATGACAAAATATAGTGATTTTGACGTAACAATTGACCGACGAAATACCAACTGCGCAAAATGGGATTCGTTGGCAAAAAAATATGGAAAAAATGATTTGATTCACCTAGGAGTTGCGGATATGGATTTTCAAGCACCACGGCCGATTTTAGACGCAATGCAAAAGGTGATAGAACATGGGATTTTAGGTTATACAGACCTTAACGATGCATTTTACTCTAGTATCGAGAACTGGGTTTTTAAAAAAACAGGAATCAAGATTTTAAAGGAATGGATTGTATTTTGCCCAAGAATTAATATTGCATCCAGTGTCTGTGTGGAGAGCATAACACAGGAAGATGGGCATGTAATCATTAATGCACCTGCATATTCTCCCTTAGTGGATGCAATTGTTAAGAATAAGCGCACAGCCATTATGAATCCGCTTAAGCGAATCGATGATCGCTTTGTTATGGATTTTGATCATTTGGAAAAAATCGTTAATGATCAAAGTGAAATGTTTATCCTTGTCAATCCAGACAATCCAAGTGGAAGAGCATGGTCAAAAGAGGAATTAAATCAATTAGCGGTATTTTGTAAAAAACACCACTTGATTTTATTCTCAGATGAAATTCATGCAGATATTCTTGCAAAAGATGTAGAATATACCAGTGCATTAACATTGCTTAACCAATTAGACAATAAGGTTATCTATGCGAACTCTTTGACAAAAACTTTTAATATTCCAGGCGTTATTGTCTCCTATATGGTTATTCCGGATCCGCAAATACGTCAAAAAGTGGAAGCGGAAATTGATCGAATAGGTATGCATAATCCCAATATATTTTCTCTGGCTGCAGTTGAAGCAGGATATAGTGCCTGTGATACGTGGTTAGCATCTCTTAACAGCTATATCGATGCCAATGAAGCCTTTGTTCGAGAATATATGTCGCAGCACATGCCAAAGTTTCATATCCTACCTAGGGAAGGCACCTATCTACTATGGATTGATTGTAGCAAGCTAGGGATATCCGAGGAAAAATTGGAACAATGGTTTATTGAACAGGCAAAAGTTGAAGTATATATGGGATCAAAATTTGGAAAAGAGGGACGAGGATATATCCGAGTCAATCTTGCCACTTCAAAGTCAAGGCTAGATGAAGCACTTTTGCGCATGAAAAATAAATATACATTATTAGACACAATTTAATAGGCGTTAAAATAGAGGTTATGTGAAAAGGAAGAGAATTTCCACTTCACATAACCTTTTTTTTTAATAGTGGATGAAGTTTTTTTACAGGTGAACAAATAATCTACCCTAAACAACAAAAAAACACCCTTTGAATGAAGGCTATAAAGTCAGAACAAAAAAAACAAACATTTTTCACCCTGTATAACTAAATTGTAGAATTTCTTTAGAGGTGTCTACCCCCTATAATTTTATGTAAAGGAGGGTTATACATGAATAAAAAGAAACTGACCTATAATAATTTTTACTACTACCTTTTTTTAGTTTTACCGGTGTTGATTATCTATGTTGTATTTTTTATTATTCCTGTGGTGCAAAGTTTTTACTATAGCTTCACCAACTTTAACGGAATTAATCCAAATGTACGCTTTATAGGATGGGCAAATTATAGAGTTGCACTGACGAATCGCATATTTATTGGAACAATTAAGAATACAGTTTTTTTGGCAGTGGGTATTACACTGTTGCAAAATGGCCTAGCGATTTTAGTGGCACTTGGGTTGAATCATAAGTTCAAAGCAAGAGGATTAGTACGAACATTGATTTTTGCGCCTTGTATGCTAGCACCGGTCGTTGTTGCCTATCTGTGGCAGTTCATTTACAGTTCGGATGGACTTCTTAATCGATTGACAGGAAGCGACAATGTCTGGCTGGGTAATCCCAATACGGCACTAATCTGTATTATGGTTGCCCATACGTGGGTGTGGATTGGATATTCAGCAACCATATATCTAGCGGATCTACAAGGTATTTCAAAAGATATTCTTGAAGCGGCGGCCATTGATGGATGTAATCCATGGCAAAAATTTAAAAAAATAACATTTCCAATGATTGCAACATCAACAACGGTCAATGTTAGCTTAGCTTTTATGGGAAGTCTTAAGATTTTTGATCTTGTGTATGCAATGACCAATGGAGGACCCAACGGTGCAACAGAGACGATGGGGACATATGTCATGAAGAAGATGAATGAAAATATGCATGGATTTGCTTCGGCTTTGACAATCATTATGATGGTGCTTATCGTTGTATCGGGACATTTCTTGACGAAATATCTCAAAAAGCGTGAGGAGGTTCTTTACTAATGATTCAAAGTACATTCAGAAAAAAAATAACAGTAGTAATGATTGTTATTGCGGCAATACTTATTTTTTATCCCATTATTATGATGATGAACATTTCATTAAAGACACAAGCGGATTATATTATGAATCCATATAGTATTCCAGAGGTTTTTCAATGGAGCAATTATAAAACAGCTATTGAAGCTATGAATTATTGGAGAGCATTGTTTAACTCGGTATATATTACCGGAATATCAGCGATTATGTGTACTTTTTTATGTGCAACGGCCTCATATGGTATTGCACGTGCGCTCAAAGGGAAGAAGCTATTTGGCTTATTATTTAGTTTTTTCTGGTTTGGTATTGCACTTCCACAGCAAGTTGCTATGGTTCCTCTTGTTTTATGGATGAAACGCTTAGGATTAAGTGGTAATCTTTTTGGGGTGGCCTTAGTTTATGTAGCTGCCAATGCGGCTTTTGGTGTGTTTTTCTTTACAGGATTTGTCAAAACGGTACCGATCGCACTTGAAGAAGCGGCAAGGATTGATGGTGCATCACAATTTACAGTTTTTCGAAAAATTGTTTTGCCATTACTTAAGACGCCAATGGTGACCCTGATGATTATTATGGTTTTACGTGTATACAATAACTTTTTGTATCCACTTATCTTACTTCAGGGGAAAAACTCAAGGACATTGCCATTAACGGTCTATTTTTTCAAAGGTGACAATGTGGTTGAGTGGAACATCATGTTTGCAGCAACTACCCTTGTGGTTCTTCCGCTACTTATCTTTTACTTTGTTCTACAGAGACAGATTATTGATGGAATGACAAGTGGCTCCGTTAAAATGTAACAATAAAATGCAATAAGCATTTTATTATAAATGATTCTAATCTATAATAAAGAAAAGGAGAATGAGTATGAAAAAATTGTTAAGCATTGTGCTGGTTTTGGTGGGAGTACTTTTTGCAGGGTGTACACCAAAAGAAGAACCTGTAACACAAACAAATGGAAATGGCGGGGAAAGCGAACAAACGAATACCACACAGACAGAGAAAGAACAAGACACGGCTTCGGATAGTGAAGTTAAAGAAATTACAATGTTTGGATTTAAGACAGCAAGTGAAGCAGAGGTTATTGAGACATTGATTGAAAAATTCAATGCAGAAAATGCAGATATTAACTTAACGTATGAAGGTGTAGCCAATGCCTCAGGTTATCAAGATGTCTTAAATACACGACTTGCTTCAGGACAAGGTGATGATTTGTTCTTTGGGAACGGAACCAATATTTTACCTTTGTATGAAGCAGGGTATGTCCTTGCCTTAAATGATATGGAGGTAGTTGATAATTATGCCAGTGATATCTCGATTAATGGCAATGTCTTAGGACTTCCTAATGAAAAATCGGTTTTTGCAATGTATACAAATCAAGATTTGCTGGATGAACTAGGCTTAGAGGTTCCTAAAACATATGAAGAATTTTTATCGGTATGTGAAAAGGTACAGCAAGCTGGGAAGATACCTGTTGTCGCAGGATCAAAAGACGGAACCGGAGCGGCTCTTTTTATCACAGCCAAAGGCTTATATCCTGTGTATAAGGACGCAGATGCATCGACACGATTACAGGCATTAGACAAAGGAGAAGAAAAATTAGGAGAAGTACTTCGTCCCGGATTTGAGATGGTTCAAGAGCTAATGGATAAAGAGTATATCGATCCACTAGAAGCGTTAGTGATGAATGCGGGTCCAGACTCTGTCGGGCAATTTGCATCGGGTGAAGTGGCATTTATGCTTACAGGAAACTGGATGGTTAAAGCGGTTAAAGAAGCTGCACCGGAGCTAAACTTTACACTTGAGGGACTTCCCATTGGACAAGAGCCTGTTGTTCTTAGTAATACAGGGGTGTTCATTTGTGTGAACGCAAATTCAAAAAATCAAGAAGCAGCAAAACGGTTTTTAGAGTTTATGTTGACAACAGAAAACCAAAATACATATGTGCAAGGTCAAAGTGCCTTTACAGTATTAAAAGATGGCACAAGTACAGATATTAAAGAAGTGGCTCCTGTTGCGCAATTGTTAAAAGAAGGAAAAGATGCACCATGGGTTAATGCGTCTTTTGCAAACTATAATCCATGGGCACTAGCAAAAGAATATGGTGCAAATGTCTTAGGTGGTGCAACGGTAGATGAAGCTGTTGAAGAACTTGATCAGGCTATTGAGATTGCCATAGAACTTAAGTAGATAACAATTGAATTGACCGCTTACTGGCGGTCAATTCATTCATGTATATTTTACTTTAGAGGCTTAGTGTTAACATTCAGCTTTGTATTCTTATCCTTCGTCATTTATAATAAAATCTAAGGATGGTGAAATAATGAAATATAAGGTACTTATAGCAGATGATGAATTATGGATAAGAAAATGGTTAACCAAAATGATTGGGGAACTTCGAACGGATATAGAGATCGTCGCAGCAGTGGATAATGGAAAAGATGCTTTAGACATTTTGCAAAAAGAGCATGTGGATATTTTGGTTACAGATATACAGATGCCTCTTATGACAGGACTAGAAGTGGCAGAAATGGCCCAAGACGTCAAGATCATTCTCATAAGCGGCTATGATGAGTTTGCCTATGCTAAAAAAGCGATTAAGTTACAAGTAATGGGGTATCTCCTAAAGCCTATTGAAAAAAGTGAATTGGATGAAGTGCTGGAGACAACCATAGAGACGATAAAAAACACTGGGAAATCAAATGCAGATGCTATGACGGTTGACAATGCCCTTCAAAATCTATTAAGTGCGTATATAAAATCGCGACAAGAAAAAACGTTGTTAGAAATTATAGGTGTGACCAGTGGATTAGGCATTCAAGCAATGGTTGTTGGCGAGATTCAACTAGACATAGCACAGCACAACAGGGTTACGCTTCAACAGTATTTTGAAGAAAGCATCTTACCCTTATATCTGCAACAACATGTATATCTTATTGCGGAAAGCGCTCTTCGTTACAAAGTGATTATTTTTTTTCACCACCAGTTAACCAAAGATATTTTTTTGATGAAACAGTTTTTAATCGATCGCATTGAACGCATGTATATCCAAAGTAGGGTCGTATTAAGTCAGATGTACACAAGAGTAGAAAAACTTTCCGATGCTTTGGAGAAGGTTGAACAAGCGATGCAAAAAACGCACGTCGTCAATGCAAAAGGCGGACAGGTGATAGAGGCATTTAACAAAGATGTGATGTATGCGATTCGCTCAAGCATGCTACTTGCGATGAATAGCTTTGATGACAATACTTTTATAGATTATTGTCGACAACTAAGTTTTCGTTTAGAAAATAATGAATATACCCTAGATGAAATCCGGATGTTCATCTTTGGACTCGTCAGTGATGTGATAAAAAAAATCGAAGAGACAGATGGAGAATTAAGAAATACATTGATTAGTGAAGGATATGATTTTTGTGTGAAAATACAAAAATATTCCAATGTTTTTTCCATGGTCAGTTGGGTGGAAAAGTTTGGTGTAAAAGTGATTAAGTATTTAAAAAGCAATCAATACAGCAATGTAACAGACCTGGTGGATCGGGCAAGGAAACATTTGCTTATACATTATGCAGAGGAGATAAGTCTATCGGCAATGTGTGATAAGTTTGGTGTGAACCGTTCCTATTTTAGCAAATGTTTTAAAGAAAAGGCGGGTATGAATTTTTCGGACATGTTAACCAATATTCGATTAGACGCCGCAACGCAGTTAATTAGCAGTACCAAAATGTCTCTAGTAGATATTAGTGAAAATGTAGGTTTTAATGACCCCAAATATTTTAGCCGTGTGTTTCGAAAGTACTATGGGATGACACCTTCACAATATCGAGAAAAGCATTAGGAGGGCATTATGAAAAGTAAAATTGGTATGCGAATTTTTGTGTATATGTTCTGTGTAGCGATTGTCCCGATGGCGTTATTGTTTGGATATATTTCATCCAACTACTATGATAATCTTGAAGAAAACATATATTATGAAAACACGTTATTGCAGCAAAGTAGTGTAAATGAGCTGGATGCTACACTCAATAAAATCGAGTTTACATCGAATGTGTGTTATGACTTAGGGATTCAAGATATTCTATCCAAGGATATTCAAAATGCCTTGGAAAATTATACATATTTACAGCAAATAGAACGGATTTTCCGGGTAAATCTTGAGCTTTTTAAAGTCTTTGATGTTCTTGATGCTGTAAAAATAGAGAATAGCTTTGGTAATTCCTATATTATTCAGCAAGAAAATGATGTGACCTATAGTTTTCCGGAGCTAGAGATTGAAAAAGATATGCTAAAACAAAGGTATAAAAATTTTGATATCATCACAACGGATACAGGGGCATTCGTCTATGTTCGATTAATTTCTGGGATACGCAATGTTGGGACGGATTTGGGAGTAGTGTCAATTTTATTTGAAAAAGATAAACTTTTGGAATCCTTTGAAGGCTACACCCACGGCAATCGTGGCTACCTGACCATTGAAAATGAAGTGGGTAATGTCATCTATACCAGCGTACCAAAGGAAATATCACAACAAACCTTATCCAGTACAATGCGACGTAGTGAGTTTTTCCTTGAGAATTCCAAATTTAAAGTGATTTATTATGATAATGTCAATCTACTTTTAAGCCCTGTACGAGAATTACAAAAAATTACGTTGATACTTATGGGTGTTAGTATTTTGGTCGTGGTGATATTGGGCTTTGTACTAGCCAGCAATTTAACGATTTCTATTCGACAGTTAAAGCGAGGGATAAGTAAGGTCGCTGATGGGAACTATGATGTCAATATTAAAATTAAAAGAAAAGATGAACTGGGCGAGTTATGTGACACATTTAACTTAATGGCTAATCGTATGGATGTCTTGATTAATGAAGTCCTGACTTCAAAGCTTACAGAAAAAGAAGCGGTTATATCAGCACTGACAGCACAGATTAATCCGCATTTTTTATATAATACGCTGGACATGGTCAAAAGTATGGCTGAAATCGAAGGACAAGATGAGATTGGAGAGATTGCAAAAGCACTATCAGGTATTTTTCGATACAGTACAAAAAACGATGTGCTTGTTGTTCCGGTTCAAGAAGAAATCAAGAATTTAAAAAATTACATAAAAATTATTGATGCACGATTCGATAAGAAAATACGCTTTCAACTAGACGTTGATGAGGATGTGCTTTATTGTGAGATGATTAAACTTTGCCTTCAGCCTTTGGTGGAAAACTCCATCAACCATGGATTGTCTCATCGAGGAAATGAAGGAGAGATTCACGTGGCAATCACTAAAGAAGGGACACATTTAATCATCAAAGTTGAAGACAACGGAGAAGGAATTGAACCAATCCAGTTACAAAACCTTCAAGAAGAACTCGAAAATTATACGAAAAAGAAAAACACAAAAGAGGACAATCGCCATACGAGTATAGGTCTTCAAAATATTCATCGGCGCATTCGATTGTATTATGGCGAAGAATATGGACTACATATTGAAAGCCAGTATTTGGAAGGAACGTCAGTAATGATTCGAATGCCTCTGTAGTGTGAAAAAGGAGTCGAAGATGAAGAAGAAACCGAATATATTGTTTATTATGACAGATGAGCAAAAATTTGATGCCATCGGCTATAGAAACCCAGAAGTTATTACCCCCCACCTAGATGCACTCGCAAAACAATCAATTAATTTTTCGAATGCCTATACGACAAACCCTTCCTGTATTCCAGCAAGAGCAGCTATTTTTACAGGCAGATATCCATCCCAAAATGGAGCTTCTGGTTATATGACGCCCTTAAATGAAAATGAGACGACATTTATGAAGTTGCTTCAAGACGGAGGATATCATACAGCAGTAGTTGGGAAACAGCATTTTTGGAAGTCAGCTGTGGATAGAGGCTATGATTACGAAGATATTGTTGATGAACATGAACCGCCAGAGGTGATTTTTGACCAAATTACAGATGATTATTTTGGATTGCCGGCACATCGGACAACGGCAGATCGAGTGTCTAGCTATGTGCAATTTTTATATGATAGTGGTTTTACTCGAGGTGAACAATTATATCGTGAGGTGAACGCCAAGGGAATCTATGAATTTTTTGGTGATGAAAAATATTATGTGGATAGCTATATCGGTGATAGAGGCCTTGAATGGATTGAAGAAAAACGTCCAACGGATCAACCTTGGTTTATGACCCTATCATTTCCTGGTCCTCATATGCCCTTTGATGGTCTGGGATTACCTGATGATGCCCTTTATGAAGACATGGACATGTCTTTGCCGACTACGTCGGTTCAAGACCTTTTTACTAAGCCGCCTCATTTTTTAGATATTGTAAAAAAATATGGAAAAGTTGATTTGGAAAACCAGACATCCCCAGATGGCTTTACAGATGAAGAACTACGCTTACTCAAACGTGCCTACTATGCCAATATGACGTTGATTGACCGGAAAATAGGCGCGGTGATTGAGAAACTAAAAGCTCTGGACTTATATGACGATACACTCATCCTCTTTACATCAGACCATGGAGATTTTCTTGGAGACTTTGGAGTGGCAAGTAAAGCTCAGTATTGTTCAGAAGCTTTGCTTCGTATTCCGTTTTTAATGAAACCTCCGATAAAAGACTTTGCCGGATATGAAGAAAAGTCCTTTATCAGCTCTGTAGAGATTGCGGCAACGTGCCTTAAAGCGGCAGAACTTCCTATTCCTAAAAATATTTCAACACGTAGTCTTACATCTTTTTACACAGAGCCCCAAACAGTTAAGCGGTGGTCAAGAATCTATCTTGAAGCGAGGGATATTCGAAGTATCCGTGATGAACGATTCAAATTCGTCTATTACATGAACCGCTCTTACGGAGAACTGTATGATTTGGCGATTGATCCAGAGGAAAAATATAATCTGTGGGACAATGGGAGATATTCAAAGGTAAAAAAAGAGATGCGATTAAAATTAATGGATAAGTTGATTGAACTTGGTGAAAACAGCCATATACCATGGCATGTTGAAGCACCAAGCATATAGAGGGATATGATGATGAAAAAAATATATATTGATACGAAGCGCCCATCACCATTTGGAGATATGACGTATGACATCAATCAAGTGCTGACAAAAGAGCGAGAAAATATTGAAATAATTTTTGAGCAAGCGATCTATCTTTTTGAAAGCACATATGCCTATGAACAGTATACCTATGTAACGAACAATGATCATGGGCTTAAAAAAATGGCGTTTCCAATCTTGGATGGACAGAATGTGACAATTGATGGACAAGGAGCTACGTTTGTCTTTTCTGGAAGAATCCTGCCTTTTTTTGCGAAAAACATTGAGAATTTAACAATAAAAAACATCACAATTGATGTTGATCGACCATACTATACACAAGGGATTATACAGGAGTCCTCTTTAGAGCATGTAGTTATTACAGTGGATAAGGAGCGTTATCCCTACATGATAGATAAGGGAAACTTGGTTTTTAAAGGGAAGCATTATTCCAGTGATTTTGTCCATGAGTTCATTGAGTTTGAGGCAGAAGAGAAAAAACCCATTTATGGGTGTGAGGATTTTTTTGTGGATGATCGAGTGCGTGCAGAGGAACTTGAGGATGGGCGCCTTAAGATTTATCATACATTCCATCGAAAACCAATGGTTGGAAAAGTTCTTGTGATTAAACATGAAAAGCGGCTAATTCCAGCGATTGTGTGCGATCATTGCAAACAGGTTATGCTTGAAAATGTAACGATTCGTCAAGCAGGAACTATGGGCTTTGTCGCACAATATTGTGAAGATGTGTATCTGAATAAAGTGATCGTTGCAACGGATGAAGACTCAGAACGTGTGGTTTCAACCAATACAGATGCGACACACTTTGTAGGGTGCAAAGGAACTGTACGCGTGGAAAACAGCTTATTTGAAAGTCAGTTGGATGATGCCATCAATGTGCATGGAAACTATTTGATTATGGAACGGCAAGTCAGCGACAATCAAGTCCTAGCCAAGATTGGTCATTATCAGCAGCAGGGGATTTTTGGTTTGGACGAACAGACGACTATCCAGATTGTTGATGTCGAGACGATGCTTCCAGTGGCGCAGACACACTTACAAGCCAAGAAGATTATCAACCGAGAATATGTGTTGTTAACATTTGAGGATGTACTGGATTTGGATGCAGGCAAGAGCTATTGTATTGAAGATGTAGAGCGTTATCCAGAGGTGATATTTAGAAATAACACGGTATGGAAAAATCGTGCGCGTGGATTGCTATTGACCTCACGACAAAAGATTTTGGTTGAGGACAATACGATTATTTCTGAATCAGCAGCAATTAAAATAAGTGGCGATACTAATCTTTGGTATGAAGCCGGACCGACCAGTATTGTGAAGATTCGTCGGAACACGATAAAAAGCGTTAACAATAATCCGATCTGGGGAACAGGATTATTTGATATTGACCCTGAAATGTCAAGGCATATTCAAGAAAAGTTTTATCATAAGCACATAGTCATTGCAGATAATGCCATTGATCCAGGAGAGCGTCCAGTAGTCTATGGACAAAGTATTGCACATTTAGAATTTGTTAATAATAAATTTGATGTTGAGGTGCAATCAGAAGAGCTTAAACTGAACCATTGTGGGCAAGTGATGATCAACAAAGTGCCATTTATCGTGGGTTAAAGTCAACAGAGTACGGACCCGTACTCTGTTTTTTTTGTATATATTTTATAAAGAATTACAAATGTAAAGACATGTAAATTGCTATTGACAAAAAAATTGGCTAATGGTACACTCTCAATATACAAAGTTTTGTACATTGCAACTATAAAGAGATATTACATGGATTTTGGAGGGAATTATGGAGTATGCACTGAATTTTTTACCGAAGCCAAAGGAAGTCTGTTTTTCCAGCGGCAGGCTATCTTTAGAGAATTTTTACTTTTCCAGTGATGCGCAAGTAGAGCAACTGATTACCGACTTTTTCACATATCAAATAAAACAGAAAATAACAAAAGCGAACACTTTAGATGCCAATGTGGTTTTTAAGGAAGCACAAGGGTTTTCCAAGGAAGAATATATATTAGAGATTATGCCGGAACGTGTGATTATTTCATATGGACAAAAGCCAGGACTATATTATGCCCTTATCACATTAAAGCATATAATACATCAATTTAAAGAGAATTTACCGTGTCTTCTTATAAAAGACAAGCCGGATATAGAGGTACGGGGTGTGATGCTTGATATAAGCCGTGACAAGGTTCCAACACTTGAGACGCTACAGCGTTTGATTGATATGTTAAGTGATTTAAAAATAAATCATTTTCAATTATATATTGAAGGTTTTTCATTTGCCTACCCTTCATTTAGGCACCTATGGGAGGGAAAAGAGACGCCGATTACAATTGAGGAACTCCAACAACTGGAAAAATATTGTTCGGATAGGTTTATTGATCTTGTAGGCAATCAAAATTGCTTGGGGCATATGGAGCAATGGTTGGCACAAGAAGAGTATAAAGAGCTAGCAGAAAATACAGAATCGGTGAAGATTATGGGAGTCTTTGATTCGCCTCCGACCACAATTAATCCAAGAAATCCTAAGAGTCTAGCGTTGATTGAGCAAATGTTTGAAGATATATTGCCTTGCTTTTCATCAGATTATTTTAATGCCAATCTAGATGAACCTATTATGCTCGGTACTGGAAGAAGTAATGCCATCGAGGAAGGGATCAGTGCAGAAGACCTCTATTTGCAACATGTTGGCTGGGTCTATGACCTAATCAGTTCCTACAAAAAAAAGATGCTAATGTGGGGCGATATCCTCATAAAAGACCCTAAGCTCGTAGATAAATTGCCCGAAGATATAACGGTGATGCTATGGGGATATGAACAAGACTATCCATTTGATGCATACGCTAAGATTTTAAGCCAGTCCCAAAAAGATTTTTATCTCTGTCCGGGGACGAATGCTTGGCTGAGTTTGACAGGAAGAACCCAGAATATGTTGCATCATATTCAAAATGCATGTGATGCGGCGCAAAAGCATAAGGCAAAAGGGGTTGTTGTTACAGAATGGGGAGACAAAGGGCATTGGCAACACCTTCCAATCAGTTATCCCGCATATGTATATGCTATGGGGCTAAGTTGGAATTTAGCAGATTGCAGTGAGGCAGATGTTTCGAAGCATTTAAATACCTATGTTTTTAAAGATGCAAAGCAGCTTATGGGCGACATTGTTTTAGATTATGGCCGGTACAATCAATTTGAAGAATTTCCGATGTTTAATATGACCTTAACCATGTCTTCATATACGTTTGGTTTACAACAAGATATCGTACAACTTTTGCATGATAGGTTTGGAATACTTGATGCAGAACAAAAAAAAGAACCGATGTCCATATCCATTCATCAACGGTTGAAGAACAAAAAAACATATGCATATGACGCTCTTGTAGCATATGTAAAAAAATTAGAAAGTCAACTGGAGAAAGTGGATTTAAAAAGTGATGACGGAGCGTTGATTATTAAAGAGTATAAGCATGCAACGAAGATGATTGTATTAGGAGCGATGATTCGACACTATACTTTGACGCATACGGATATGACGTATACAGACAGGCGGCAGATACTGCAATCAATACAGGCAATGCTTGAAGAAGTTAGGAATGAGTTTAAGCGATTATGGGGGCTACGCAATAAAGACGGTGGGCTTATGCGAAGTATGAAAGAACTTGACCAGATTCAAATGGAAGTGAATGATCAGCTCGCTCAATGAGCTATCAGATAAAATGAGCTTGCAAGACTCAAAATTCAAAGAAAAAGGAAGGAGTATTACACAATGAAACAGATGAAAAAAATCATTTCTGTTCTTCTAGTTCTTACATTTTTAACAGCACTGGTTACAGGGTGCCAAAATACAGAACAGACAGGAGAAGGCGCAGCACAAGAGGCAACAACAGAGGGGCAAACACAAGAAGAGACGACTGCAACAGATGAAGCAGAGCAAGAGGCAGAGCAAGTAGAGATCACTATTGCCAGCCAATTTGGAGGAACAAATGCAGCAGCACCACCATATCAGGCAGCATTAGAACAATTTCAACTAGATAATCCACATGTAAAAATCATGGATAGTTCTCAAAATCCTGATGAAGCATGGAAACAAAAAATTGTATTGGACTTTTCCGTTGGAAATGAGCCGGATGTTCTTTTGTATTTTACTGGAGTAGACCAAAAACCAATTGTTGAAAGTGGCAAGGTTGTTTCAATTGATACGATTAGAAAAGATTATCCAGATTATGCCAGCAATATCAATAAAGACCCAATGGAAATGGTGAAGGCAGAAGATGGTGTAAATTACTGTGTACCTGTTAGTGGATTTTATGAAGGTATGTTTGTTAACAAAGATCTTTTTGATGAGTATGGATTAGAGTTACCAACAGATTGGGATAAGTTCATGACGGCAGTTGAGACATTTGCAGATACGGATATCGTACCGATTTCAGTTGCACTTGGAAATATTCCTCATTATGTCATCGAACACTTTATTCTCTCAGCAGGTGGTGTAGAAGAGCATAGAGTCAATCCTAAGACAAAAGAAGAGATTCCACAATCATGGATTGAAGGATTAGACAATATCAAAATGTTATATGACATGGGTGCGTTTCCTCAAGATACGTTAGTAACAGAAGATGAGTTTACAGTACAAGCTTTTGTAGACAAAAAAGCAGCGATGGTTATTGATGGTTCATGGTTATCTGGACGCATGGTTGATACTGAAAATACCGTGTTTTTACCTTTCCCATCATCAACAGATAAAAAAGATCCTAGCTCAGTGATTGCCGGATTTTCTTCAGGATTTTTCATCTCTGAAAAAGCCTACAATGATTCAGCAAAGCAAAAAGCTGTTGTTGACCTAGTGAGCTATCTGACTTCAGATGAAGTAATTCGCAACATCGTTACGGCTAATGCAGGAATGCCAGCGGCATCTGTTGTAGCCGAAGCTGATAATCCATTGTTAACATCAATGGCAGAAGTTACAGGTGCAGCTAAAGGTGCAGATATGCCAATTGATAGTCGACTTCAAAAACCAGCTTGGGAAATCTTTACAAAAGGTATTCCACTTGTTGTTGAAGGAAAGATAACATCAGAAGAGTTGCTTTTACAAGTGGTTGAAGAAAATAATTACTAAGCCTTATATATTTTTGATTATCTAAAAGACACAATATTCTGTTTTTTTCTCCATTCACATTATGTGAGATAGACAAAAGTGCATAAACGTTGAATGGAGGAAAAAATACAGAAAAAAAACAGACAAAAAACATCTACAAAAATAGGTGATGAAGGCAGGTAAAAGGCACTTGTAAAAACAATGATAAGGAGGCAAAAGTTTCATGATTTATAAAAATAAGAAGATGATATTTTTATTCTTATTTCCGGCTATGATGTATATTTCCTTATTCTTACTCTATCCATTTTTAAGAAATATATTTAATAGTTTCTTTGAAATAACAGCGTGGGGATCTATGGGGCGCTTTGTCGGATGGGATAATTATAAAACTATGTTAAGTGATCCCTTTCCACTCAATTCTCCCTTGTTTTGGGAAGCACTTAGAAATACATTAGTGCTTATGTTATGGACACTGGTATTTCAAGTTGGACTAGGATTAATTCTTGCATTACTAGTAGAATCCATAGGTTTTGGAAAAAAATTCTTTCAAACAGTGTATTTTTTTCCTATAGTTATCTCGGCTACAGCACTAGGATTATTATGTAAACTCATTTTTGATTTTAATGGTGGAATGCTTAACCAAGTGTTAGAAAGCTTAGGGCGTGACCCGGTTCTTTGGTTAGGGACTAAGCATGCGTTGAAAATGATTAGTGTTCCGATTATCTGGCAATATGTTGGATTCTACTTTGTTATTATCTTTACCGGTATACAGCGTATCCCCAATTCACTATATGAATCGGCTGAACTTGAAGGTGTGACAGGCTTTAAAAAAGCAATCTACATTACAATTCCACTTATTTGGGATGTGATTCAAGTGTGTATAGTGCTTGCGATTACAGGGACAATCAAAGTGTTTGACTTGGTTTGGATTATATCAGGAGGAAGAGAAGGAACAGAAGTATTAGGAACATATATGTATAAACAGACTTTTGAAGCGGCAAAGATCGGATATGGATCAGCGATTGCGGTCATGATTGTTATTGTTGGGATTGTCATATCGCTAACGGTTAATAAGTTGCTAAGTCGAGAAAGCATCACCTATTAAGAGGAGGAAAGGTAGTGGCTAGACAAAATACGGACATAAGCGTTTTTGCACGCTATGTAACCAAAGCATTAATATATTTCTTTTTATGTAGCTGGGCATTTACGACATTGTATTTATTGTTTTGGGTTGTAAATAACTCGTTTAAAACCTCGGCTTTAGTATTTTCCGATTCATTTAGCTTAGCAAAAAGTTTTGATGTATCTAATTATATTACAGCATTTAGTCGACTCAACATTGGCAGAGCATATTTTAATAGCATTTTTATCTCATGCTGTGTGGTGATTGGTGTTATAGTGTTTGGGGGTATGTCGGCATACATTATGGCACGATATGAGTTTAGAATGAAGAAATTAATACATGCAATATTAGTATCAAGTTTGTTGTTTCCTGTATATTGCACCATTGTTCCTGTTTTTGAGATGCTTTTTAAAATGAAGTTAATCAACAACTACTTTGGTGTTATATTACCACAGACTGCAGGAAATATGGCTTTTGCTATCATTGTTTTAACAAGTTTTATGAAAACAATTCCTATTGAAATGGAAGAGGCAGCCTATGTCGAAGGATATAGTACTTGGCAGATTTTTGTTAAGATTATTCTTCCTCTGTCAAAGTCTTCATTTGCAACCGTCGGGATTTTTACGTTTTTATGGTCATACAATGATTTATTTACATCCCTTATCATATTAAGAGATCCTACATATTTTCCAATTAGCAACCTGCTTAATGAAATAAGTAGTAAATATGGAACAGACTATGGATTAATGGCAGCATCAGTGACACTGGTGATTATACCGGTACTGATTGTATATCTTATAGGACAAAAACAAATCGTTAAAGGATTAACTGCGGGAGCGGTAAAAGGATAAGTACATATAACTTAAAGAGTGAAAAGTGTGAACTGCAAAGGTTTACACTTTTTTTTATTCAATAGGAGGGCTTCGTTCTACACTAAAAATGTTAAGGATACAGTGTATTGACAAATGTTAAGCACATGTGTTTAGATGAATATAAAATCAAGAGAAAGGATGGTGAGCCCATGTTAGATTTTGGGATGCCAACGTTATTAGAATTAGATGGATTAGAAGCCAATGCGAAGTTCTGTCATGAACTTGGATTAAAGTTTGTAGAGATTAATATGAATGTTCCGGACTTTCAGGTGGAGGCTTTAGATAGAGGACATTTACTTGAATTGATGGAGCAATATAAGATTTATTTCACTTTTCATATGGCAGATAATATGGATATTGCTAATTTTCAGGAAGAGGTTCGACGCGTTAATGTGGAGCTTGTTATTAAAACCCTTGAATTTGCAGATTCTATCGGAAGTCCCCTTGTGAATATGCATATGCAAAAAGGAGTATACTTTACTATGCCCACAGAAAAAATCTACATATATCAAAAATATATTGAGCGATATATGACGTATGTAGATAGTTTTGGAGAAAGGATTGAAAAGGAGCTTAAGGACAAGAAGGTTTTTTTAGGCGTGGAAAATACAGGGGATTTTGATCGAGAGTTTATGCGTGCAGGGACCCTTAATCTCATAGAACGCCCAAATATTGTGATGACGTATGACATTGGACATGATTATTCCTTTGGAAATGACCGCGGGTTTATTATTGAACATTTAGAAAAAATCCGACATATGCATATACACGATGCCATCGGCATAGATCATCATCTAGCCCTTGGCAGTGGGGAGATGCAGTTAGAGCGCTATATTGGATTTGCTAAAAACTATCATGTGCGATGTGTTATCGAAGCCAAGACGATTGAAGCGCTTAAAAAAAGTGTGTCAGAGTTACCTAAGTATATGTAGATTATAGATGGAAAAAACTATTGACCAGTTTGGTCAGTGGGTGTATAATAAAAACAAAGGTACCGACCGAAATGGTCGGTCGATAGGAGATGAGCTCTTGGCAGATAGATTAGATAAAATGGATCCTGACAAAAAAATGCGATTGATTAATGCGGCAATGAAAGAGTTTGGGGAAAATCGTTTTGAAAAAGCCTCAACCAATGCCATTGTCAAAGCGGCAGGGATTTCTAAGGGGTTGTTATATCATTACTTTCGCTCAAAAGAAGAACTATATGAATATCTTTTTGACTATGCAATGAAGGCGGTTGCAGTACCGATAGCTCAAGAAGTTGGATTAGAAGAGACTGATATTATACGACGTATTGAACGGATTACAAAGTTAAAGGTAGAGATATTTCATGAACTGCCCAGCTTGGTTTCCTTTACAAAGGCAATGTATGCAGGGATGGATTATGAAGATGTGAAAAAAGTGATTGAAAAATATAATCCTATATCCGTTGATATGTATTATACCCATAATGTGGATAAGTCCCTTTTTAAAGATGACGTGGATGTAGAGATGGCGGTTAAGATTATTCAGTATACATTAGAAAAAGTCGGAGAACGCTACATGGTGCAACGTAACATGGGATTTGAGCCCGACATAGAAAGCATTATTAATGAAGTTAAAGCCTTTTTATCGCATTTTCGACAAATGTACTACAAAAAAACGAATACTTAAGTGGCATACGGATATCACGTTAACATTGATGAAAAAGCAGTTTTGCTGGATTTGGAGGTCATTATGAAGAAAAAGTTGATTATCGTATTTGTAATATTTATATCCATAGGCGCCGGTTTATTTTATTATTTAACTATAGGCAATATCGGTGTCAAGTATGATACAGTTCAAGTGATGACAGAAGAGATTGGCAAATCTGTTGCAGATACGGGAACGATTAGTTCTAAGAATATCCGAAGATATTATGGTAATGGCGCACAAAAAGTGGAACAAATCTCTCTTAAACGAGGAGATCAGGTTGAAAAAGGGCAACTTCTTATAAAATATGAAGATAATAATCAACAGATTGACCTTGAAATCCAAAAAGTGGAAAAACAAATCGATGCACTAGAAGCGGCATACAGCGAGGCGCAATCTGGGACAGATATGGGAAGTGTTAATGGAGCAAGGATTGAAATTGCAAGGATTAAAAATCAGATAGATGCAGCAACAAAAACAAGAGATAGAACAGAAGCATTGTATCAAGAAGGGGTTGTCTCTCTTGTAGAACTTGAACAAGTCAACGAAAACATTCAACAACTTCAAAGCAGTTTGGATATTGCCCAAAACACCTATAATCAAGTGTCTAAGGGACTTTCAAAGAATATGCGAGAAAAATATGAAGCGGAAATCGGAGCGTTACTTTTATCGGTGGATATTTTAGAGCAAAGCCGTCAAGAGGCAGGTATATATTCGGATATTGAAGGTGTCGTAACGCAAGTGAATACATTTGAAGGGGATAAACCTTTTGCAGGAATGCTAATGCTTGAAGTATATGATCCGTCTCAAAAGATAATCTTAGTAGATTTTATGTTAGAAGATGCTATACAGATCCATCCGGGCTTAGAGGCAACACTAAAGGATACATCATTAGATGTAGAGATTAACGGACTGTTCGTTGAACAGGTATATCCTAAGGCATTTGTCACTTTATCCGAACTTGGTGTAGAGGAAAATCGCCAAACCGTTGAGATTGCCCTTTCGCCAATGGAAAAGAGTCTGGCGTTTGGCGTTGAAGTTGAGACACAGGTTGTTGTAGAACCGGCAAGACAGCGATTGGTAGTACCGATGGGCTGTATTATTCAAAAAGATTCAAAACAGTATGTCAACGTTCTTCAAGACAAAGTGCCAATTGAACGCGAAGTGACAACAGGCATTAAAAGCGGTGATAACATTGAGATTATTGAAGGGGTTAAAGCAGACGAATATGTCATCATCAATTATCAATCAGAGTAGATAAAAGGATGGAAGATATAGCTATAAGCCTGGCAATAAAGAAGGGATGAGTTCGATGATAAAAGTCAAAAACCTGTACCATTCATACAATAACGATGATGTCTATGCCGTCAATGATATTAGCTTTGAAATCGAAAAAGGTGAGATTTTTGGGTTTTTAGGTCCTTCCGGTGCGGGCAAATCAACGACACAAAACATTCTAGTCGGGCTGTTACAGCTTCAACAAGGTGAAGTCGAAGTTGCAGGCTATGATGTAAAGCATATAAAAGACAAGATGTTTAACAATATAGGGATGTCATTTGAACAGTCCAATGTGTATAGTAAAATGTCCGGGCTGGAGAATCTTGAATTCTATAGAAAGCTTTTTGATGTAGAGACAAGAGACCCAAAAGAGTTAATCAAGCTAGTGGGATTAGAAGGCAATGAACATGTTAAGGCCGGAAAGTACTCAAAGGGCATGAAACATCGCCTTACCTTTGCAAGATCAATGATTAACAATCCGAAGATGTGGTTTTTGGATGAACCGACTACCGGACTCGATCCCTCGATTGCAGCAGGCATTAAAAATATTATACGTCAAGAAAATCAAAAAGGTGCAACTGTTTTTTTGACAACCCACAATATGTATATTGCTGATGAGCTGTGTGATCGGGTAGCTTTTGTTGTCGATGGTAAGATTCGGCTCATTGATTCACCCAAAGCCTTAAAGCTTAAGTATGGACAAAAACTTGTTGACGTTGAGTATTTTAACGACGGTCAAGTGGTCAAAGAAAGCTTTTCAACAGTGGATGAAGCAGAAAAGCTAAGGCTAGTGGAGGTCATAAAACAGCACGATATACAGACCATGCATACAAAAGAAGCCACACTAGAGGAAATATTTATAAAAGTCACCGGAAGGGGTTTGGTATAGATGAAGCTCTGGTACAGTTTTTCAAAGGAACTGAAGTTATCTTCAAAAAGCTGGTATTTTTATGTTGAGCTAGTAATGGCTATCATTCTTTTGGTCATCCTTCTTTTTATCGTACCACAAGACTTTGACAGCAAGGGCAAGGAGTATTTTTACCTAGAGTTGCCTCAAGTGGTTAAGGAGCGTTATGTGAAGAATCTACTTGAAGAAGATTTGGATGAACATGCAGAAGTGGTCGAGCTTGAAGCGGATAATGTACACTATGAAGCGATGCTTTTTGAAACAGAAAAATCTAAGATATATCTATTAGAGAGTAAAAAAGCATTAGAGGCGATTACCAATTCAGAACGTGTACCGACAGCATATGCCCACCTAAATACCGAGGGACAGATTATATACACTTACTTTTTGCAAGGTTATGAGACGCAAAAACTTCAAAATCTGCTACGCGTGTATCATAATCGTTTGGCAGGACATGATGTCATTGAGGCCTATTCGGATACAATACCGGTTAAGCGTATCTATGAAGATTCAGCGCCCCTTAATGACAAGGAAAATATGATTCCGGTCTTTTTAACATTTAATGGAAGTCTTATGAGCTTGTTTATCATTGGAGCATATATTTTTTTAGATAAAAGCGAAGGGATTATTAAAGCCTATTCCGTCACAGCATCTTCAGTGTGGCACTATTTATTAAGTAAGATTGGAGTTATCATTCTAACGAGTGTTATAACAACACTCATTATTACGATTCCGATTATGGGAACACAACCTAATTACTTCATGATGCTAATCTTTTTAATTACCTCAGGCTTTTTTGCAGCTTCATTAGGCTTGCTACTGACAAGCTTTTACCAAGATATTGTAGAAGCTTTTGGAGCGATGTATGTGGTTATTATAATTATGATTATGCCAAATATTTCATACTTTACCCCTAGCTGGGATCCGGACTGGATAAAGATTATACCAAGCTATGTCATGTTGCAAAGCTTCAAAGACATTATATCGGTTGGAGGCAATATGACCTATGTAGCTGTAGCGTCTATGGCTTTTCTAATGGTTGGATTGGGATTGTTTGTTCTAGCCAATTATCGCTTTAAAAAAACCCTGTCCTTGTAAAGGAGTGTTACGAGATGATAAGAAAAATCTTTGTTATATTTTGGCGGGATGTTAAAACCAGCGTACGTAATTTTATCACCTTGTACATTCTCGTCGTTCCAATTATATTTGGTATTATTATTAATGTGTTTTCTCCCGGCATTAACGATACAACGGTTGAGATTGTGTTACTTGAAGGGGAGAATATAGAACAGAGTACGTATTTGAAACAATTTGCAAAAGTCGAGCATCTAGAAAGCCTTGAAGCTATTGAAGAAAGGGTCAGAAAAAGAGATAATATTGTTGCTATATTGCCGGGAGATTCGGGTACGTATTATATTTTAGCACAAGGAAATGAACCAGAGTATGTTATTGATTATGTGAAAAACCTAGCGGCATTTGAACATTTTGACATTCGTGTGGAAGATACCATGGCAGATATTAGAGACTATGGTCGAGATATTCCACCACTAAAAAAACTTATGGTCAATACAGCGATGATTTTTACATCCATTCTAGGAGGCATGATTATTGCATTAAACATTGTGGAAGAAAAAGCGGATAATACCATTAGTGCCATGCATCTATCGCCAGTCTCAAGGGTAGGATATATTGCAGGTAAAAGTATGATTGGCGTTGTAGTGCCACTTGTCGGTAGTATTTTACTTTTAGTGATTACAGGTTTTCGTGAGATTAATTTTTTTCATGTGCTGGTCATGATTTTGGTATCGTGCATTATCAGTATATTGGTGGGCTTTATTGAGGGGATTAACAATGATGATGTCATGAATGCAGCAGGCAACATGAAATTACTTTTTTTACCACTCTTTGGATCAATTGCTGGCGAAGAACTTTTGGCAGATAAATGGCAAGTGCTATTTTACTGGATTCCATTTTATTGGACATACAAAGGCAATGACCTGGTTTTATCTGGAAGAGGGACTTGGATGGATATTTTAACCTATGCAGGTATTGTTGCGGGCATAAGTGGTGTTGTGTTTTTGGTGTTGGCACCAAGAATACGCAAAGGATTGGAATAGATTAAATCAAATCAAAGAGGAGGTTTTCTTATGAAAATATGGGCAGTCTTATCATTAGTGTATGCAGCCGTTGTTCTTGTATTAGCCATCACAAAACCTGCGGCTATTTGGAAAATGAAAAAAATTCAACTGTTTGAAAAAGTATTGGGCGTAAAGGGCACAGAGGTGTTTTTCTATGTATGGGCGCTAGCCTTTATGGTTTTAGGGGTATGGTTATTAACACGATAGTTGATGAATCCTAAAACTGTATCTTGCATTATTTTACATATAATAGTAAAATAATACTGATTATGAAGGTGTCGACATTGTATGATCAGTGCAACAAGAAGGTAAGGTTGAAGTCAGTATGAGAAAAAACAAACTAAATACAGCAAATATTACCGTTGCCATTACATCAATAGTGGTAGTCTTTTTGTTTCAACATATGGTATCTTTACATTCTGCGGACAAGGATGATAGAGGTACCTTGATTTTTATGGGAAATAGTCAGATTGCACCGATTTTGTATGAAGAAAATGGAGAAGCAAAAGGGATTGCGGCTGACATTGCCAAAGCGCTGGGAGAGCGCATTGGATATTCGGTTGAAATCAAAGCGGTGAATTGGGACGAAGCACAAGACAAAGTGTTGTTGGGACAGGCAGATGCATTGCTGCACATTAATCCAAGTCGAGAGCGCGATGCAATATATGACTTTTCCCAAGCGGTGCTCTGCTCAGAATTCTCGATTTTTAAGCAGCATGATAACCGAAGTATTTATTCGGCAAGGGATTTGAAGGGAAAAGTAGTAGGCGTTGAATCGGGTGGATACCCTTTTCATATGCTTAAAAATATGGAGCAAGTACAACTTGTTATAATTGATGATTGGGAGAAGGGGTTTGGCAAGCTAGGCTCTCAAGAAGTCGATGCAATTGTTGCAGATCGATGGATTGGAGAATATCATCTGGCAAGGAGCAGGGTTGAGGGGATTGAAATTTTAGAAAAACCCATAGAAAGTCTCTATTCGCACATTGCAGTCAAAAAGGGCAATCAGCAGATCCTTGATTTGATTAACTCGGGGTTAGAGGCATTATATGATGATGGAACCATGGCAGATATACTCAACGAATGGCAAGGGAAAAAAGTCGTTTATTTTACAGAAGAAAGCCTTCGAAGAAGAATGTGGTTGATAAGTAGTGGTGTGCTCGTGAGTGTAGTTTTACTATCTGTAATCAGTCTTCGAAAGTTTAAACAGCTTAGTCGAATGAATGAAGAACTTGAGCAGATGACAATGCTTGATCCGCTGACTGAGTTATATAATCGCAGATATTTTGATGTTGTTCTTGAGAAGGTATGGTATGAGAATAAACAAAAGATGCATCAAGTATCTGTTATTATGATTGATATCGATAAGTTTAAACATTATAACGATACCTACGGACACTTAGCAGGTGATGGATGTCTAAAGCAAGTAGCTAAAGTCATAAAACATGCACTAAATAGATCGGAAGATGTTATTGCACGCTTTGGTGGTGAAGAATTTGTGATTCTACTGTCAAATTCAAGCGCAGACCAAGCGATGGTTATTGCAGAAAAAATACGTGATAAGATTGAAAAGCTATGTATAAAGCATGAAGATGCAGTGACGAAAGTTACGATAAGTTTAGGTATTGCATCAAGTGTGCCAGACAAAAAACAAACGCCCGAACGACTAATAAAAATAGCCGACCAAGCGTTATATCAGGCAAAAAGTGAAGGCCGCAATCGAGTTGTTGTGGCATCAGAAGTAAGATAGCTTTTTTGACGAAGATAACTTTTGATGAATCGGTCAAGAAACAAAAGTGTATCTTTGGTTATGTTAATAAATTTTAGACCGACTTCATATTCGCCGTTGGAATAACGGCACCAGACGACTTGCACACAAACCTCCCGCTTTTCAACGGTGTTGGCAAGGTTAAAACTAAGAACATCGTCTTTATCCAGCTTTTTCGTACTAATAATACCTAGTCCGCTGTAAGAGATGTTTTTGATGGTTATTCTAATAGGAACAAGATCTGGTTTTTTACCTTTGTCGTATGGAATGTGATTATAACACAAAATATGATTTTTGTAGTCGATGCGTCGTCGAACTCTTTTTTCATTATCCAAAGTATCACCTTATAAACCTGTATGCAAGTTGTATATGTCATTTGTCAGTAAATGTATATTGTTTTTTAAAATTATACTATTGATTCTTGACTTTTGCAATTGAAAAACTATAGAATAACGTTATCTAAGGGGAGACTGTCCCATTTTAAAGTATGTATGACGCTTGCCCCGAATTGTTATGGAGAGTGCCATAATATTTTCAGGGTCAGGCATTCGCCCATAGCCGCCATCACCAATATGGTGAATATCTACGCCAACGCGTTTGTTGCTTAAGCCAAACTGTTTAATGGTAAAGCTATCGGCGCTTTCTTGACTTGTACCAATAGCGCTGATGACAAGGCCGCCGAGTGCATGGACTTGTTGAGTAATCATTCTGGCTTCATCTTCATATACTCCAGGGACTGTTCCAACAGTAGGAATTAATACGCCATCAGCACCGGATTTGATGAAGGCAAGGATTTGTGCGGCATCTAGAACTTTTTCGGTCAAACCTCCGGCATGCATTTTTCCAGCGAAAATCAAGCCTGTGTAGTGTTTTTTGGCATCAGCAATCGCAGCGTTTATAGATAAGTTTGAGACGCCGGTGGCTGGATTGCCGGTTAAACATATAAAGTCAACCCCTAGTTTTTTTGCTTCAATAAAAGTGTCTATTGACGCAAGGCGACCTGAGGCGATTTCTAATCGGTTTTCAATAAATTCAGCATCCGTATCGACGGGTTCTAAGTTAATTCCCACGGGACGCCCGGTGAGCTTTTTTATCTCAGCAATAGGATTATCACATGCATACATACCCCTTATTTTTTTATCAAACACATCAAATTCATTTAATAAAATCAAGTCGGCACCAAAAGAAGCCATTATTTCAGCATTCGTGACTCCTTCAATCAGTGGGGCGGCTGTCACAACCGTTTCGGCGAGAATGGTTCTTCCGGCGCTAGCCATAATTGAAAGTTTTAGTTCGTCAGGCAACATTTTTTGACAGTCACTGGCATAACAACTAATTAATCGTTTCATGTAAAATCCCTCCTATGATATAATAATGAATAGTTCATTAACCTAAGTATATATGAAAAAAAGCGTTCTGTGGGATATATTTTATGTCATTATTCAAAAAAGCATGTGGTTTTAGAAAATATTGAACAGATTCCCCTAAACACTTGATTTTATAACAAATGCAACTGCTGGTTGACAGATTTCAAAGCAGATTTGGTAGTGTGCAACTGGATTTTTAGGTAAGCTAAATACATAAAAAATAAAAACATACACGAGGAGGAAACAATATGATATTAGCTGATAAGATTGTTACATTAAGAAAAAAGTTTGGGTGGTCGCAAGAAGAGTTGGCAGAAAAAATGAATGTATCACGACAGTCAATTTCAAAATGGGAGAGTGCAAGCAGTATACCTGACCTCAATAAAATTCTAATGCTTAGCGAAATATTTGGTGTATCTACAGACTACTTAGTCAAAGATGATATAGAAGAAGTTGAAGGAGTGTCGGAAGATACGGACCCAGAAATCAAAAAAATCACATTAGAAGAGGCAAGAGAGTATCTTGAGAATAAGCGCGATGCGGCAAAGTTAATCTCAAGAGGCGTTCTATTATGTATATATTCAATTGTTCCCTTACTTTTTTTAGAAGCACTTACGGAAAATCCGGGAATCAACTTATCGTCAGACATTGCATCTGCACTAGGACTTATTCTGCTTTTTGCAATTGTAGCCATAGGTGTTGTTCAGTTTTTAAGAACCAGTCAATATAGTAGTGACTTTGAAAAACTTCAAAACACCCCATTTGAGCTTGCTTATGGTGTTCGCAGTATCTATCTAGAAAAGTATAAAGAGTATAAACCAGAATATATCAGAAAAATTTCATTGAGTGTAACCTTGTTTGTTATGAGTGTTGTTCCGTTATTAACAGTGAGTTTATTGATACCTTCTGACATGTTAGAAATGCTAATGGTTGTTCTGCTCGTTATTATTGTTGGTATTGGCACTTACATTATTATACCGGCTTCGATGGAGAATGATGCATTGAACTTTCTGATCGGTGAAGGAGAGTATGCACCACACAAAAAAAGTGAGAATCAACGTGAGGAAAAAATTGGTGCCTTTTATTGGCCGTTAGTTACAGCTGTCTATATCGGCTGGAGCTTATGGACAATGGATTGGGGAATTACTTGGATTATATGGCCGGTTGCAGGAATTGCTTTTGCAGCACTCATTGGATTATTTGGAATGTTTGAAGGAAATGAAAAAAAGAGAAATCATAGATAAAGCAATAGCAAAACAATAGCAAAAGAAGCC
>DGAD01000006.1:0-29888 GCA_002382805.1 Clostridiales bacterium UBA4039 | reverse complement strand
GGCTTCTTTTGCTATTGTTTTATAAGGGTTGTTGGTTATGCACAAAAAAAATGTTTTCATCAATAAAATATAATAAATAGTTGACAAAGAAAAACAAAGGTGCTAAGGTATAAACAAATACTTCTTACAAAGCTCGTAAAAAGTAAAAATATATAAGGAGCAATGCTGATGTTAGATAAAATGAAGATTAAAAATCTTACCAAGATTATGGTCTGTATACTGTCAAAACAAGTGACAACCAAAGCAGACCTGGTTGAAAATACAGAGCTTAGTAACTCAACAGTCTCTTCGGCGGTCAATAGCTTAATCAAGTTAGACTTATTAGAAAAAGCAGGGTTTGAAGAATCCATCGGTGGTCGCCGCTCGGCTATATATAAAATGAATAGTAGTTATGCACATTTTTTAGGCATAGGCTTATACAAGAATAACATTCATTTTGTTATCACAAATTTTGCTGGTGAATTTGTGGAAAGCTTTGGTATAGAGATTGAACCATCCGCCAGCGTAATCAAAATCTTAATTAATGCTATCGAAAAAGTCATGGGAACATATCCTAAAATTATAGGGATTGGTATCGGTCTTGATGCAGAGATTAATTATAAAGAGCAGATTATTATCAGCTGTGATGCATATAACTGGAAGCAAGTCCATTTAAAAGAGATTTTAGAGAGAAAATTTTTAACGTTTATATATATTGATCATTTGGCTAATGGAGTAGCTTATCGAGAACGATTGTTTGGATATGCAAAAGAGACGGATAATTACCTTTGCTATCATGAATCGGCACAGACAAAGGCGGCACTTGTACTGAACAATAGTATATGCCGCGGTCAAGAAAACTATACCGGAAAAATTGATAGCATCCATGAATTTTTTGAGCATATAGATATTTTCATAAAATTTTTGGATGTATCAAAAATTATTATTCGATATTTTACAGAGGAGTTTAAAAATATGGCGAACCAACTTGCCAAAGAACATCAAAAAACAATTATTTGCATTGAACAAATGGATAATGATGTTGAAATTGGCATGGCTATATCTGCGCAGAGAGAATGGTTTAAGTCCGTATATTTTATGCTCTAAGCTAAAATATATATTATCTTTTGGAGGAGGTTTTATATGACAACTGTATTTATTATTTTAATTTTTATTGGGATGTGTGTACTGATGTACACGAAGAAGCTATCCGCATTATTTGCTCTACCTGTGATGGCATTTCTCATTGCATTAGTTTCCGGAATTCCGTTTATGGACACAATGGTTGAAGAGACAAGTCAAGCGGGAATCCTTACACTTATGTTTGTAGAAGGACCGACACGATTAGCATCTGCTATGATGATGTTGATATTTGGAGCTATTTTGGCACAATATGTAAAAACTACAGGCATCGCAGAAGCATCGGTAAGAAAAGTATCCGAGCTTGCAGGCGATCGACCGCTTGTACTTGGAATGTCGTTCATGATTGTTCTTAGCTTACTATTTACGACACTTGGAGGATTAGGTTCAGTTATTATGGTCGGAAGTATTGCCTTACCTATTATGGCATCAGTTGGTATCAAACCGCTGACTTCTGGAAGTATTTTGTTAATTTCACTCAGTACAGGAGGGATTTTTAACTTAGCTAACTGGGGATTATATACGGATGCTATGGGACTTAGTGTAGAACAGATTCGTAAGTTTGCATATCCTTTGGGGGCTGTGTTTTTAGTATTTGGCCTATTATTTGTGGTAGTAGATGTCAAATTTGGTGGGAAGCTTTTTGGAGTCAATAAACGTGCGAAGCAAAAAATTGCATGGCCAGCACCAGAACCTATGGCTGTATCACAAAAAAAGGTCAATCTCTTGGCGATGTTAACACCTATTGTACCACTTATTATGGTTTTAGGATTAAAAGTGGATATTATTACAGGTTTTGTTGTAGGAATATTGTATTGTATGGCGACTACGATAAATAAGGATTCCTTAAAACAACTGACAAAGTCGATTATTGAAGGAATATCCAACTCAGCAGGAGCAATTTTCTTGATTATTGGTATAGGTATGCTTTTAAAAGTAGTTATGGATCCAAGAGTAACAGAGAATATAGGACCGCAGTTAGCTCAGATATTACCAACGACCGGACTTACCTTTGTACTGTTTTTTGCAATTTTAGCACCACTGGCATTATATCGTGGACCGCTGAATGTTTGGGGACTGGGATTAGGGATTGGAGCGATTATGATGGCAACAGGGCGAATGTCAGGATTAGCCATTATGGCGGCCTTAATGTCCGTTGGTCAAATTCAAGGAATATGTGATCCGACCAATACACATAATGTATGGACGGCTGCATCTATAGGATGTGACGTAAATGATATCTTACGAAAAACATTACCTTTTGTTTGGATAGCATCCGTTATCGGTTTAGTAATTGCAGCAGTAATGTTCTATTAAATACAAGGCTTATCCAAATGATGAAAAGAGATGCGGTACAATCTTTGTACTGTATCTCTTTAAAAACAGGGGGTTATCAAATGCAAAAAAGGACTATACGTATAGGTATTGATGTAGGGGGAACCTTTACACATGCAGTAGCTATACAACAACCGGAAAATGAAGTGATTGCACATGCAGTTACACCGACAACACACTTGTCAAAGGCGTCGGTATCAGAAGGGATTATTAAAGTTTTTAAGGACATCATTGAACAGACAGGCGCCAGCAATGCTGAAATTAATTTTGTAGCGCATAGTACAACCCAAGCAACGAACGCTTTGCTTGAAGGGGATGTTGCAAAAGTCGGAATTGTTGGAATGGGTAAGGGACTAGATGGTATAAAAGCAAAGAGCGACACCCAAGTTAAATCCCTAGAGTTAAGCCAAGGAAAACTATTAGATACATCCCATAGATATATAAACTCAGGGAGTAAAATGTTTAATGAAGATGAGATTAGCATAGTTCTTGAGGAATTAAAAAATGAAAATTGTGAAGTCATCGTTGTCAGTGAAGCTTTTGGTGTCGATGATACAACAAATGAAGCGTTGGTTGTCAAAGCTGCATGTGAAAAGGGATTACCTGCAACAGCGAGCCATGAGATATCCCAACTCTATGGATTAAAGGTACGAACACGTACAGCTGTCATTAATGCCAGTATCTTACCGAAGATGACAACGACAGCACTTTTGACAGAAAAAAGTATCAAAGATAGTGGGATTACGTCACCATTAATGATTATGCGAAGTGATGGTGGTGTTATGGACTTGCCCCAGATGAAAAAGAGACCGATTTTAACAATGTTATCAGGGCCAGCAGCAGGCATTGCCGCCGCCCTTATGTATGCCAAGATATCCGATGGTATATTTTTAGAGGTTGGTGGAACCAGTACAGATATATCTGCCATTAAAAATGGCAAGGCGATGATTAAAAGCGCCAATGTCGGGGGACATCTGACATACTTAAAAACCTTAGATTCAAGAACCGTAGGAGTAGGTGGGGGATCCATGGTTCGGATGCATAATAATAAAGTCCTGGAAGTGGGACCACGAAGCGCGCATATTGCAGGATTAGGCTATCTTGCCTTTAGTCAACCTAATGAACTGATTGATTTAAAGCCAAAATTAATTCGACCCATGCCATCTGATCCAAACGATTACCTAATCGTAGAAAATAAAGCCGGAAAACAATTTGCAGTAACCCTTACAGATGCATCCATTGTTCTTGGGATGACCGCAGAAGGCGATTATGCATATGCGAATAAAGAGACGGTCGACCATGTATTTTGCGAATTAGCAAAAGCTTATAATACAACGGCAAAAAACTTGGCAAAAGACATTCTAGACCAAGCGATAGCTAAAGTCAGACCTGTTGTTGAGGATTTACTATATGAATATAACATTGACGCTGAACTGGTATCTCTTGTAGGTGGAGGTGGAGGCGCTACGGCTGTGGTGAATTGGTTGGGAAAATCTATGCAGATGAAGCATATAATTGCTGAAAAAGCAGAGGTTATATCTGCAATTGGTGCAGCAATGGCTATGTTAAGAGACTGTATTGAAAGAACCGTATTAGAACCGACAGAACAAGAGATTGTTGCTATTCGAAAAGAAGCTATCGGTCGATTAGAAGCCATGGGAGCACAAAGTAGTACCATTGAGGTACAAGTTGAAGTTGATAATGCAAAGAATATACTACGGGCCATAGCAACAGGTGCTTTTCACATGAACAAAGATGCACTGGATAAAAAGGTCCTGAGCGAGGATGAAATCTCAGCAAGTGCCATCAAAGCGTTTAAGTCAGAAGCAGATCGTGTAACAGCGGTAGCAAAAACAAAAGGATTAACCGTCTTTCAAAACCATGAAAAGATAAAAAAATTCTTTGGACTGATGACAAAAAATAAAATCACCTATCGAATTCTTGATGATTCTGGGGTGGTCAAACTTCAATTAAATAAAGGGGCGTATATGCAAACCCGCGCCAATGGTGAAATACCGGAGTTTATCCAAAGTGAATCCATTTATAATGATGTCGGCATGATTATTCCTGAGATTTTTATGCTATATAAAAGTCGAGTGGTTGATTTTTCAACCATCTTAGATTATAAGCAGGTGATGGAGTTAATTCGTATCGAACTCGATGGTCTAGAAGAAGATGAGCCTATTGTTTTATTGGCACATCCACGAAATAGTTAGGAGGACATATGGACAATAGATTTATGCAAAAATTATTGAAAAAAAAATTAAGCTTAGTCGTTAGTTTGCCTTGCAATGATCTTCAGTTGGCAAAAGCTGCATGGGAGAATGGGGCGGATATTGTTAAAATACACTTAAATGTTGAACATAGGGCAAGTAAAACATCGTTTAAAAGCTTTGAAGAAGAAAGCGATGTGATTCGTAGGATTATAGATGAGGCTAAAGGACCTTGCGGCATTGTTGTTGGAGGAGACTTGGCATCGGCAGATAAGGATTTTGACCAGGTGGTTAGGGCAGGGTTTGATTTTATTTCTCTGTATGCCCATCATGCACCGGTTAGAATATTTAATGAGCAGACCATTGCAAAGATGTTAGCTGTAGATTATACATATACAGATTTAGAAATTAAAAATCTAAGTGAGATTGGTGTGGATGTTCTGGAAGCCTCCATCATGCGTCCGGAGACATATGCAGAAGGCTTTAGCGCAAGAGATTTATTACAATATAGAAGGCTTGCAAGTCTTTCAACACTTCCTATCGTTGTACCGACGCAGCATAATATCCAAGCCGATGATGTAAAATATCTGCAAGAGTGTCAGGTAAAGGGGATTATGATTGGCTCGATTGTCACAGGTAATCATCAAGAGAGCCTTGCCAAAGCTGTATGTAATTTTCGAAACGCCATAGATAAAATATAGGAGATGAACGTATGAAAATTAGTATGCTTCCTATAGACTCACGACCGTGTACGTATAATTTTCCTCAACAACTGGTCAAATTATTAGGATATGACTTAAATGTTCCTTCAATTGATCAGATGGATTTTTTTAAACAACCCTCGTCCTATGAAGCGATATCAACATGGCTATTAGATGCAGCAAGTAAAAGCGACATATTGATTTTGTCTGTTGACCAGCTATTATACGGAGGTTTAATCGCATCAAGGCAAAACTATGTATCTATGGATGAGGCTAAACAAAGGCTGGACTTGATAAAACAGCTAAAACAGACAAAGCCTAATTTGCAGATTTATGCTTATAACATCTTAATGCGAACTACGGTCAGTACCGTTAACGCAGAATCAAAAAAATGGTGGGAAAAAGTAGCCAAGTATTCAAAGATGTATTATCTAGAACAAACACAGTCCCAACCAAAGTACCAGCAGGCCGTTAAAGAATTAGAAAGGGAAATACCTAGAGACGTCTTAGAGGAGTTTTGGGAGGTTCGTAATAGGAATCATACCATGAATAAGATGTGTTTGGAGTTTGCTAAGGATAACATTTTTGAGCGGTTGCTAATATTACAAGAAGACTGTGCGACACAAGGAATTCAAAAATTTGAGCAACAGGTGCTTCAAGAGTTTGTCAACAAACACAACCTACAAAATAGAATCTATATTCATAATGGAACCGATGAAGCAGGAATGGAGATTTGTATGCTGGCACTTTGCACACTTAGACAAAGCAAATCCATAAAAATTCATTGGCTTGGAGACAACATGACATTTACAGCGCGATATGAAGACCGAGAGTTTTCAAAAAATCTGTATAGTCATATGCAGATGATGAATATCCGTGAAGAAAAAAGTGCACAAGATGTATTATTCATTTATCCGCCAAAAGCAAGTCAAGGAGATCATTGTCCCAAACTTGAAGCCTCTCACCAATATGATGATAGCCAGATGCAAGATTTTGCAGAGAGAATTCTAACCGAGCACAAGCGTGGAAAAAATTGTTTTTTGTTGGACCTAGGCTATGCTAATGGTGGAGATATGGAATTTATGAAAGTGGTGTCAGCAACGCTTGATGTGAGGCAACTCTTTGGATATGCGGCTTGGAATACAGCAAGTAACGCCTTGGGAACAATCCTATCACAAATTGTTGCATGTCGTTCTAGCAATACAATGCTCAATCAGAAGTTTACGATGGAGCGTATATTAGATGATTTGGTCTATCAAGCTATTGTGCGAGAAAAGGTGGAACAAAACCTTCGTCAACACAAGCAAGATGTTTGGTGCATAGAAAACTTACCCCTAGGGAACGCACTGTTGCATCAAGGTTTTGAAAGCAAACAGGGAGTATTAAATCAAATCTTTAATCATTCGGTACCGTCATTTAACTATAAAATCTGGTGGCCAAGAACATTTGAGATAGATATAGAGGTAGAATGATGAGAAAATCAGATGAAAGGAAATAAGGTTACATACTTAAAAGGTGTATAATATGAAGAAAATTTATGATTTAGTCGTCATTGGGGCAGGTCCCAGTGGTATGACCGCTGCTATATCGGCTGCAAGACAAGGACTGGAGGTCTTATTAATTGATAAGAACTCCTATCCGGGAGGGATGAATACAGCTGCTATGGTATCGCCTCTACTGACATTTCACTGTGGAGAACAGCAGGTCATTAAAGGTATAGCACAAGAGATAATTGACAGGCTTGCAAAACACAATGCAACATTAGGTCATATCCCGGATCCAATAGGTATGGCGTCTTCGATTACGCCCATTGATACAGAAATTTTAAAAATCGTGTATTTTGAGATGTTAGAAGAGCTGCCTAATATCACAGTGCTCTTTGATACCGTGCTTTATTCTGTCGAATCTAGCCAGGGAATTGTAAAAAAAGTTTGCGTGATTAATAAAAGTGGAAGTGCGACATATACAGGCAAGATGTTTATAGATTCGACAGGGGATGGCGATTTGGCAGCCATGGCAAAGGCAGAGTTTAATATTGGAAGGACAAAAGATGGCCTATGTCAACCGATGACCTTGATCTTTACAGTAGGTGGTGTTGATTTATCAAAAGTCATCGAATATGTGGAGAATAACACAGAACAATTTATACTCAACAAGAATAGCGATTTAAATAAATATCTAGCTGTTTCAGGTTTTTTTGAATTTGTAAAACAAGCGCAAGAAAATGGAGACCTTAACATTCCTAGGGACCGTGTGTTGTTTTTTCAGGGGATACACCCAGGTGAGATTACAGTGAATATGACAAGAATTATTAAATTATCAGGAATTAATGCTAAGGATTTAAGTATAACTCAATTCGAAGCGCATAAGCAAATCATGGAGATTATAGAGTTTTTCAAAAAATACATAGATGGTTTTCAATCGTGCTATATACAAAAGATTGCCAATACAACAGGGGTACGAGAAAGTAGACGTATTAAAGGAAAAGAGACACTAACAATTGACAATGTAATTCAAAATCTTGAAAGTAACGAGAGTATCGCTATTTGCTCTTATCCTATTGATATACATGATCCTAATGGCATGGAGCTTAACTGGTTGCGAAAAGAAAGGGCATGCTGCTATGATATACCTTTTGGAGTCATGGTGCCTATAAAATTTGACAACCTATTGGTAACTGGACGTTGTATTTCAGCGACCCATGAGGCTATAGCATCAGCAAGAATATCAGCAACAGCTATGGCGATTGGAGAGGCGGCAGGTGTCGCAGCAGGTGTTTGTGCCAAAGGTGACTATAATTTTAATACGATAAATATACAAGAAGTTCAAACAGTACTTAATCAACAGGGAGCGATCCCCGGGAAGAAGTGGTTGTAAGCGATGGAAGCAATTATTGCGCGGGACGATGTACGACGAATCGATGAAGTCTTGTGGCTAAGTTCGCCTGTTTTTTCCAGACAAAAAAATAAGGAACATATATATGATGAAGCTGTAAAACTTGGAGAAGATATTGCGAAAAAAACACCTATACATATGGCAACGCTAGAAAAGGATATTTATCGTTATGGAATCGCACATATTGTAACATTTAGCGATGCGAACATCCACGATGAAAGTCATAGAGCGTATTATCTTCCTGAGACAAAAATGATTCAATATAATGATAACGTTCTAGAAAAGCTGTATCAATTTTGTGAACAAGAAAAAATACACCTGGAAAAACGAGAAGTGTTGCAGATGATCTTGTTACATGAGTTTTTTCATCATCTAGAAGAATGGCATTATGAGACTGTAGACATGACATTATCAAAAAAAATCGGGTGTAGAATCAATCCGATATATCGGGAAATTGCAGCGTTTGCATTTGTCAATGCATATATCCAACCGATAAAATGCCAATGCATTGATTTAATATGGCTTAAGTATACCCAGCCTAAGCTTTTTAAAAACATCGAAAAACTTATAGTGTAAAAGAAGGAGGAATATGAATGAAAAAAATAAAAGGACTCGTTATATTTTTATTATTATTAAACTTCATGATGGTATCTATCACGGCCTCAAATAATTATATTAATGCTCAATTGCCGGCACAAGCAGCCGATGAAAACAATCCAATCCTTACACTCAAACATCGAATCTATATTGAAAACTTTACGAATGGCGTTGTGAGTGTTGTTGATAACAACAGCAACCACGTAGTGGTGGGTAATGTCTATCGTCCGGCAACAGTAGCAAAAAATTCCAGTGATGGATTCTGGGCAGCTCACTATGATAAGGCCTCTGATGGCACGTTCTCATGTGTGACTGCCATAGGAGCCAATGCCATGCATTTAAAAGTAGGACCAACAGCTTCTTACAATCCGATTCAGGCAACTGCATGGACACCCAAACAAATCAGTGTTGGTATCAATGAAGATTATGTACATGCAGGAGGAACATACAGCGACTCAATGATTTATACTTCCATTGCAGGGGGAACGAATATCTTTGGAGGCTCATCAGCACCTTATGTTGGAAATCCAGTAAAATATTTAACCGCCAATGGAGTATGGGAAAGTCTGGATACCTACTTTAACAATGATTTTACCAAGCCAATTCCTAAACGATTGCTTATAGAGGTATATGAAGCATCAATAAACAATGGAACACCCGATTATATTGAGTTTGAGAACTGGGCAAAAAATGATTCTGTCGGTGGAATAGTTCAGTCAGAAAACGGTAGAGTATTAGTGCATTATCCGAATGGGACACAAAAGCATATTGCGGATATCATTCAAAGAGTCCAAGGAACCGGACGGTTTGGTGGAAGTGAATATGCAGAAGTCGGTAGACTGCGTGCGGCTCATCCTGGTGTTATCTGTCTTTCGACATCCTCAAAAGTCGGATATACGACGAATAGCAACTTACGAGGAGGGTTCCAGTTTGTACCTGCCAACCATGCAAAGTATTTAAGTTATGATTTAGCCCAAGATAGTTTTATCGGACGTGATCAATGGGGAATCATATCCTATGTTGGTGCGACCAAGGATGCTTTGTATGATTCTAATTATATTATTAATGGTGAGGTATCATATAATCCAATATGGGAAGGGGTTGCACCATTATTTACCGAGTATATTAATCCGCGTCATATACCGGGAAATCCTATGGACTCTACCTATTTTATGGTATCTACGGATTTTGGAGTGACATGGAATCATCCTACAGAGATTTTAGGTGTCACTGATGCAACTAACTCTTTGGTTGCTACATGGACAAATATACGATTGTACTTAAATTGATAAGGAATATAAATCTAAAACCCTTTAATTCATAAAAATGAATCAAAGGGTTTTATTTTGCATCAATATATGCTAATATATCAATGAATATCGTAGAATATTCAAAAGACAATGAAGATATAGTAATATCTATAAGGAGGCAACAATGGAATATATTTATAAAACACAAAAGGTGTGTGCCCGTAACATAAAGGTGGACGTAGAGGATAATATTGTAACCAATATTCAGTTTTTGAATGGTGGATGCAGTGGTAATCTTAAGGCACTTCCGGCTATACTTGAAGGGTGGACGGTTGAAGATATTGAAAACAAACTTTCAGGTATAACATGTGGTAACAGACCAACATCGTGTGCAGACCAACTTGTAAAAGCGGTCAAAGAGGCTTATCAATTAGCAAGTGAAAAAAAGCATTAAATTAATATGTGGAGTGGATAGATATACGATGAACTTAAACTGAAAAGGGAATAAGTTTTGGAATGAATTATTTAAAGATTTGAAATAAATATTTTTTATACTTATATTTTTTCAATGTATAAGTCAACGATAATGATTTAAGCTTGGATTCACCTGTAAAAAGTGAATCCAAGCTTTTTTTTATTGCAACAGCTAATGATATCAAAAAACACGCGTAATGATGAACAATCTTGTCAACAACCATCAGAGTATGGTATATTTGAACAAACTGTACGAATGGATTAGGAGGCTTATTGTGAAAATATACATATATTTATGTGTCGTAGGTATTCTTTTAGCAGGGTGTACGAATATTGAGACCATACAAGAAGAGATAGAAGATGAAGCAATCGTGATAGAATTTTGGTATGGACTAAAAGGATATCCCAACCAATTAATGAAGGAAATGATTGAAGACTATAACCATAGTCAATCCACTTATGAGGTTATAGGGGTCGAACAAACCAGTCATGAAGAAACCTTTGCTGCCTTAAAGGCTGCTATTGCAAGACAAAAAGCTCCCTCGGTTGTACTTTTGGAAAATCAAGAATTAAGTTTCCTAGTCTCAAAGGGGGTCATTGATTCTATTGATACGCAAAGCTTTGAATTAGATGATTTTATTTACTCCTATCTTAGCCAAAACACAATTCAAGACAATGTCTATGGGATGCCCATGTTTGGAGGAACCCAGGTCTTATATTATCGAAAAGATTTTTTGGAAAATAATAATATCAAACCAGTCGATTTATTAACGTGGGAGTCTCTGGCATCCGTCTCAGAAAAATTGTCAGAAAAGCAAGGTGATGAGACCATTGTCTATGGATGGGAATTTATGTATGGAGTGGAAAATCTTATTGATGCCTCTATCAGTAATGGTGGGGAGTTTTTAAATGCGGATGGAAAAAAAATAAAGATTAATTCGAAAGAGTGGGTTGATGCATGGAACTATTTTCGTCGTCTGATTCATGAAGAAAAAGTTATGTACATTCATTATGGAGGGGAAGAGTGGAACCACTGGTATGCAACGATTGATGATGTCAAACAAGGCAGAGCAGCAGGTTATATAGGCTCTTGTGGTGACATGGGAGATCTTGATATGTCAATTATAGGTACATATCTGTTGCCAAATTGGAATGATAAGTTATATGAACCTAAGGGTGTTGTAAACTTACAATCTTTTTGTTTGCCTATGAATGATGCCACAGTTCAAGAAGGGGCGATTGATTTTATTAAGTATATGACCAGTGTGGATTCAGGAGTGTTGTGGGCAACAAAAACAGGGTATCTACCCGTACGCAAATCGGTAATGGATCAAGATGCATTCTATGAAGCAGTCCTTGCCAATCCAGACTATTTTATACCCATTCGTCAAGTCAAGATGGGGGCAAAAACATTTATCGACCCAACAGAAGGTCATATTAACGAACAACTTGAACTTGCTGCATATAAAGTCCTCATCAAGAATGTGGATGCACAGATAGCACTTGATGAAGCGGCAAAAAATGCTCAGGCAAAAATGGATGAACTATTTAATCAATGGAGGTAAGCATGTTATTTCGATTTACACATATACGCAATCGAATTGCGGTTACGGTTTCCATGATTGTCGTTGGAGCCTTGTTATTAACAACCTATGCAGTAAGTTATATCTACAATCGTGAACTAACGCGCCAAGTGTTTATCATCACCAATCAGAAGATGGATCGAATTGCAGATAGTATTGATGAAGAACTCGACCAAATCCTAGAACTACAAAATCAAATTCAAAATGACAACAATATTCAAGAGTTGATGGAAAAGCATCGACGTCTAGAACAAGATGATGCTCAAGTGATTAAAGAATTATCGGATTTGTTAAGAGATTATTCGTACTCCAATACGAGTGTAAACTCAATCTTTGCGTTTGATTTGAATAAAAATATTTTGGATCCGTTGTATCGTATTGAGCCTTATCATGAAATTGTATCAGAGTTTGAGGAATTTAAGCGCTTTATTGAAGCAGATGCATATAGTGAGTTTTCAGTGCCGACAACTTTTCCTAATCGCCACTACAATAATCAGGTATTAGAAGCTTCAACCATTACCTATTTTTCCAAATACATTAATCTGAATCACTTTGACCAGATTGGATATATTATGATTAATACCAATATTGATAGTGTCTTTGGAAAGTTTATGGATCTAAGTGAAAAAGAACTGGATTTTGCTATTGTCGTGGATCAGTACGGGCGAAAAATCATAGAGTCTGGTGAGGTTCCGACTACTTTTCAAAAGCAGGATGTGCTCCACGATATGGCAAACCAAGAGACCCGTAATATTATAGGTGCAGGGATGCAGACTTATATTATTAATCAATCGATAGAAGCACATCCAAGTTGGACGATTATTGGCGGCATTCACTATAATAATCTCCTTGAAGGTAATCGTATGATTATGAATATCGTCATCCTTATCGGTGGAATCAGTGTATTGGCGGTTTCGCTATTGTCTTTTTATATCGCCAAGCGGATAACCAAGCCGATTATTGAAGTATCGGAATCGATGGAATCACTAGACTATGGAGTATGGCCCGAAGCTTTAGTTCCAAAGACTAATGATGAACTTCGAATTCTTGTCGAAGGGTATAACACTATGGTGCGTGACATTAAGTCGTCCATAGAAACCATTGAAAAAGAACAAACGGAAAAAGCGCATTTTGAGATTAATAATCTGAAGTTAAAGCTTGAGTTGCTTCAATCGCAGATTAATCCGCATTTTGTTCATAATACGTTAAATAGTATTAAATACTTGGCAAAAGTTAAAGAAGCATCGGAATTAGTGGATTTAATTGAATCGTTTAATATGCTGTTACGTGCAAGTATGTCAATTGATTCTGATTTTATCACCGTAGATGATGAGATGGCGTGTGTGAAGAGTTTTATGAATATTTTTACTATTCGCTATGATCACCCGATTGATATGATTTTTGATATTGATCCTCAATTGAATAAATGCCTGGTTCCTAAACTTATTCTCCAGCCAATCGTTGAAAATTCTGCATACCACGGAATCTTGGGCAAAGGCGTCAAAGGCAATCTAAAAATAAAAATATCACCTGTAGATTCGGATAAGATGAAAATAGAAGTTTGTGATAATGGACTAGGCATGTCCAAAGAAAAAGTAGAACAAATCTTAAGTGGACAGGTGATGCGCCAAGAAAAGAGCTTTGTACGAAGTAAAAAAGGGTTTAATAACATCGGCTTAAAAAATATCAAAGACCGTCTGCAACTTTATTATGGAAAAAGTTGTCAGTTAACCATTAAAAGTCATGTAGGTGAGGGCACCAGTGTTTCATTTATTATTCGACAGACAAAGGAGAAAACGAGTGGACAGTAAGTATACAGTATTGATTGTAGATGATGAAAAACCGGCAAGAGAGTTGGTTAAAACGTTAGTGGATTGGCAGGAATACGGTTTTATTGTTTGTGGAGAAGCCAAAAATGGTTTGGAAGGCTATCAATTGTATGAAAAGTTAAAACCTGATCTTATTATTACAGATATTGATATGCCGGTACTTGATGGACTGGAGTTTATTCGTAAGGTTAGGCAAACAGATGCAACACAAAAGTTTATTATACTCAGTTGCTATGAAGAATTTGCTTTTGCCAGAGAAGCCATACGCCTTAATGTAGATGAATATATGATCAAAGACCTGTTAACCAAAGAAGAAATCATTAATCAACTGTGTCAGTTTTCTAGTGTGTCAAAACACCAAAGCGAGGAAGAGGCAATGGATGTAAGCCAAGAAGACTGGGAAATCAACAGTCGTAGGTTAAAGCATTTTATTGTCAATGGAGCTTTTGAAGATGCGTATTTGTTTTTGCGTATGCAGGTAAGAGAAACATATGGAATTATGGTAGTGAGTATAGATGACTACAAACGTTATCAGTTATATGATCCTGAACTTGACAAGGGAAAGATGAAAAGTGGCGTATTAGATACATTGTGCAGGGCAAAGCAGGAGAATAGTCACATCCTTGAGTTTGCACATATTGGAAAAGGAATGTTCATCGTTATAACTCGATTGACCAATACAGTTAGTGAGGGTCAGCTATACTATGAGTTGACAAAAATGGCCAATGCTATTCGATATATTCATTCCAAGGAGCATAAAGAGACGTTAACAATTGCTATGGGACGTACATTTAGCCATGCACATGAACTAGAAGAAGCTTTTCACTTAGCGATGGATGCTATACGGTATCGGTTGTACCTTGGTAGGGCTAAAAATATATCGTATAACTCAAGCATCGTTAAAAGCATCAACACTGCAAAGCCGAATGTTGAAAAACTGATTGATGAGGTACAAACACAGATTAACAATCGAAACCTAGAAGGGGCAATAGAGTCCATTATTGAGCTTTTTTCGGATAAAAACACAGGGTTTATACAATACCATTATCTTATGGAGGTTAATGAGCAACTGGTTATGATATTTATCGAGATGGCAAGAGAGTATGAAGTGGATCAAAAAGAGCTGATGGATGAAAATATTAGTCCGCTTCATGACTTAGACAGTATGGATACCATTGCCCAGATGCGAGCTTGGTTTGTAGCGTTAACTCAGCAATTAATTGGGCTGCTTCAAGAAAAAGAACAATATTCAAGACATGTGCTGATTGCCAAGCAATATATTGAAGAACACATGTGTGAAGCGGTGTCTTTAAGTGATATCTCGGACTATTTACACTTGCATAAAGTTTATCTTGCACGTATTTTTAAAAAGGAAATGGGCGTAACCATCACCCAATATATTCATGTAGTACGAGTGAACGAAGCCAAGAAGCTAATACGTACTACAAATTTGAAGCTATATGAGATTGCAGAACAGATTGGTTATGCAAATACCCATTACTTTTTTGTTGTGTTCAAAAAAATCTGTGGCATAACCGCCAGTAACTATAGAGAAAAGTATAAAATAGTTAATATTGAACAATGAAAGTTAACATTGAACAGTCTATTATGTGAAATATGCGCTATGATTAATGTATCAAAATGAATTGGGAGGAAAGTGATCATGAAAAAGCTTTTAGCAATTGTATTGGGGTTAGTATTAATAATGAGTTTATTCTCTGGATGTGCAAAAGAAGAAGCAGCTACGGATGCAGGCACACAACAAGAGGCTGCCGGATCCAATGAAACTGCAGATGAATCAACAACAGAAGAAACAGCAGCGTCAGAGCAAGAACAAGAGACACCAGACGATTATAAACTTGTGTTAAAACTCAGTCATGTGTTTAGTCCAGATGAGCAATTAACTAAATCCATGGATGCAGCAGCGGCAAGCATCTTAGAAAAAACGGATGGAGCGATAGAGATTCAGACGTTCCCACAAGGTCAGATTGCAACATATAAGGACGGGGTTGAGCAAGTTGTTCGTGGAGCTAACTTCATCTCTGTAGAAGACCCATCTTATATCGGAGACTATGTTCCGGAATTTACAGCACTTGTAGGACCTATGCTTTATAACAACTATGATGAGTATGTAGAATTGGTTCAAACAGAGATGGTTGAAGGCTGGAAGAAAAAAGCAGAGGAACAAGGAATCAAAATTTTAGCACTTGATTTTGTCTTTGGATTTAGAAATGTTATCACAGATAAAGTTGTCGAAAAACCAGAAGACCTTCAAGGTGTCAAGCTTCGTACACCAGGTAGCCAATTGTTTATTGAAACCTTAAATGCGATGGGCGCAACAGCGACGCCACTTCCATGGGGAGAGACATTTAGTGCATTGGAGCAAGGTGTTGTTGAAGGACTAGAAGGGTCTGAATTTACGAATATCGGAACAAAAGTTTATGAAACAGGGATGAAGAATGTTGCTTTGACAAATCACTTCCTTGGAACATGCGGTGTGTATATCTCCATTGATGTATGGAATGAGATACCTGAGAAGTATCAAACAATTATTCAAGAAGAGTTTACAGCAGAAGCACATAACATGGTTGAACTTTTAAAATCTCAACATGCGGATGTAGTTACAGAACTTGAAGGATATGGTGTAGAGTTTAACGAAGTTGATAAAGATGCGTTCATGGCAGCAACAAAACCTCTTTATGAGACACTTCCAGGATTAAGTATGGATATCTATGATGAAATTCAAGCAGAGCTTGAGATCATTCGAAACAACTAAAGTGACTCCAAAGATTGTTTAGATTTTGAATAGATTCTGCAGGTTATTTGCAGAATCTATTCTTTTACCAAAGGTTACGAAAGAGGTGCGACAGATGAAGTGGTTAAAATTTATTTTTAAAAATATTGAAGAATTGATTAGTGGAGTCTTTATTGTTGCTACGGTCATTATTGTCATCATTAACGTTATCCTTCGCTATTTTTTTAACATGGGCTTATATTGGTCTGAAGAAGTGGCGACCATATGTTTTGTATGGGCAGTTTTTGTAGGAGCGAGTGCGACCTATAAACATAAAATGAATATCGGCATTGATTTTTTGGTGAAGCGAAGTCCATTGGTTATTCAAAAGATTATGCGGATTTTTGTTGATGTCTTGTTAATTGTCATTGTCGGATATTTAGTATATTTAAGCGTTATATTTACAAATATTGCATCCATCAAGCCAACAGCGGTATTAGGCATATCTTCTGCATATGTGAATGCATCCCTTGTGGTAGGCTTTGGTTTGATGTTTATACATGCCATTCGTTTTTTTATTGAAGACATAAAATTTGTAATGACTGAAAAGAAAGAGGAGGTTGAATAATGGCATATCTTCCAATAGTTTTAGTGTTTTTGCTTTATTTTTCAAGTATACCTATTGCCTTTGCATTATTTGCAGCAGCGCTTGTATATTTTACATTTATTAATGTTGGGATGCCACCGGATTTGATTCTACAAAAATTCATCTCTTCAACGCAATCTTTTCCGTTACTTGCGGTTCCCTTTTTTATCATGGCAGGTTCGGTCATGAACTATTCGGGCATCAGTAATAAGCTGATGAACTTTGCGGAAGTCTTAACAGGGCATATGTCCGGTGGTTTAGCACAAGTCAATGTTGTTCTAAGTACAATGATGGGAGGCGTATCGGGCTCAGCCAATGCAGACGCTGCGATGCAGTCAAAAATCTTAGTTCCTGAAATGGAAAAGCGAGGTTATTCACGTGCGTTTTCAGCAGCGATTACAGCAGCTTCTTCTGCAATCTCACCGGTTATTCCACCAGGGATTAACCTGATTATTTATGCTCTTATAGCCAAAGTATCTGTTGGGAAGATGTTTATCGGCGGCTATGTTCCTGGTTTATTGATGTGTTTGACACTCATGATTACTGTGGCGATTATCTCAAAAAAACGAGGATATACACCAACGAGAGAACGCCGGGCAACACCGATAGAGATTTTTAAACAGCTGATTGAATCAATCTGGGCTCTTTTGCTACCTTTTGGAGTCATTATGGGATTACGATTTGGTGTGTTTACACCAACAGAAGCCGGAGCCATTATGGTGCTTGTCTCTGTATTGATTGGGTTCTTCATCTATAAAGAACTAAAAATCATGCATTTTAAAGAAATCATCAAAGATACGATTTATGGAACCGGAACAGTCGTATTGATTATTGTAGCGGCTTCAGTGTTTGGATATTATATGAGCTGGGAACGTATTCCACAGACATTATCTACGGCTTTAGTTGGGCTGACAGAAAATAAATGGGTGATGCTTTTAATTCTTAACGTATTGCTTTTGGTTTTAGGTATGTTCATTGAAGGTGGTGCAGCGCTTATTATCGTTACGCCATTAGTAGTTCCTGTTGTTGTAAACTTAGGCGTGGATCCGATTCACTTTGGTATGATTGCTATTGTTAATATTATGATCGGTGGAGTAACGCCGCCCTTTGGGTCGATGATGTTTACCACCTGTTCAATAACTAAGACGGAAGTCCATGATTTTATACGGGAGAGCCTCCCTATGATTGCGGCATTATTAATTGCACTGCTTATTATAACGTTCTTCCCGGCAATCGTTATGTTTTTACCAAATCTTATGTAATACATATATATAATATACATATGGAAAGGATATAGAATATGATTCTAATAGCACATAGAGGAGCATCAGGATATTGCCTCGAAAATACCATGGCATCTTTTGAAAAGGCACTTGAAATGGGGGCGACGATGATTGAACTGGATGTTCAGTTAACTGCCGATGAAAAAATAGTGGTTTATCACGATTTTGAACTAGGAAGGATTGTAAAAGGAGAAGGGTTTATCAAAGATCAGCTAAGTGAGGACCTAGTAAAACTGGACATTCCACTACTAGAAGATGTCCTTGACCTTGTGCCTTCAGATGTAGTGATTAATGTTGAGATAAAACGCTTGGGTATCGATCGAAGAGATGTAGCTCAAAAAGTATATACAATGGTTGAAGAAAAAGGACGGCTAGAATCCATAACTTTTTCAGCATTTGACCATCAGATACTTTTGGATTTGCAGTCGTTGGGGGCCAAGCGGCTTGGACTGCTTTTGGACTCTGGAATGGTTAGACCATGGGACTATATGCAATCTATAGGACTTCACTGTATAAGTATCAATCAATCCAAAGCATTTATTCATCCTCAGTTTGTTGAACAGGCCCATGCCCATGGATATCAAGTGTTTAGTTATACAGTGAATGAACCACAGGTTGCTAAAGCGTTTGAGACTTTTGGCGTGGATGGTATTTTTACGAATTATCTGGATATTCTTAGTAAAGAGTGATGATGTAAACAATCGAGAAATATATCAAAAGGCTGTCTTATCTAAGGCGGTCTTTTCCTATACTACAGGAAAATCCATACATCCTTTCTCAAGAGCTATCTGTATCTATTGAATAAGTTAATATAACACAGTGAAAGTTAACATGACACATTTTTTTTAGAAGGACTTGAGCGTATGATTATGCTAAGGCGTTATATATGCGAAGTTTTATGGAAAGAAGGAGATTGTAATGAAAATTTTTCAAGACAGGAATAAAGAATTAGAGATTGAGATGGATCTCTATTTGAATTGCCTCCAAAAGGGTGTGATGACATTTAATGAAGGTATTAAAGACTTTATGGATGACAATGAAGGACAGTTTGATGAGCGTATCAAATCCATTATTGAGTTGGAAAATGATGCGGATGAACATTTGCAAACGTTGAAGTTCATCTTATTTAGATATAATTTGATGCCGGACTTGAGCGCGGATATCTTGGAACTGATGGATGCTATGGATGATATCAACGATATAGCCAAAGACGTTTTATTAGGTTTATATGTTGAACGTCCTTGTATTAACCCGGACCATAGAAGCGACTTTAAAATGATTGCAAAATATTCGCGCAAGGCGGTTGAGACTTTGATTAAAGGCGTACGTATTTATCTGACGCAGTTTAGGACGATTGAAGATTATGTCAGTAAGGTTTACCATTTTGAATCAGAAGTAGATACATTGCTCTATAACTTAAAGGTGAAAATCTTCTCGGATAAAGATGACATGAACTTTCCGATTAAGATGCACGAGCGCTATTTTGCGCAAGAGATTGCTAAGCTTTCAGATATTGCAGAAGATATTGCCGGAAAACTGGCGGTATTTCGTTTTAAACGAAGCTTATAGATAAGAGGGGACGGAGGAGGTTTTTGTAATGGATGTTACACTATCAACAACGATTTTTCTCTCGGCAGGTCTATTTATGGGATGGTCCTTAGGGGGAAATGATGCCGCCAATATTTTTGGAACAGCGGTAGGAACACGTATGGTGAGATTTTCAACGGCTGCGCTTATCTGTAGTATCTTCGTCATCTTAGGAGCGGTAGTCAGTGGTGCAGGGGCATCCCATACCCTTGGTGAGCTTGGCGCGATTAATGCCATAGGTGGTGCCTTTGCGGTATCAGCATCAGCAGCATTTACCGTTATGATGATGACAAAGCGTGGACTTCCGGTATCAACGTCACAGGCAATTGTAGGTGCAATCATTGGTTGGAATCTGTTTGGCGGGATTGATACGGATATATCTGTAGTGACCAAGATTATCAGTACGTGGGGGATTACACCTGTGCTGGCTGCGATTTTTGCGATGGTGATCTATTGGATTGTTCGATTTAGCTTAGAACACATCAACATTCATGTGGTTCGAGTCGATAAGTACACCCGCTACGCCCTTGTTATAGTAGGAGCCTTTGGGGCATATAGTCTGGGAGCGAACAATATTGCCAATGTGATGGGGGTTTTTATCAATGTGTCGCCATTTAACACGTTAAGTATTTCGGATACTTTTGTTGTCACAGATGTACAACAGCTTTTTTTACTCGGAGGCATCGCTATTGCCGTTGGAGTCTATACATACTCTAAAAAGGTCATGTTAACCGTGGGTAAAAGCATCTTTAAGTTATCCCCGATTAGTGCTTTTATCGTTGTCTTGGCAACCTCGATTGTTCTGTTTTTATTCTCATCAGAAGCACTTTATATGTGGCTGACATCGCGAAACCTGCCGGCACTGCCACTAGTTCCGGTATCTCAGTCACAGGCAATTGTTGGAGCGATTATGGGGATTGGTATAGCAAAAGGCGGTCGTAATATTAATAGTCGTGAACTGCTTCGAATAAGTTCAGGCTGGGTTATGACCCCGATACTATCCATGGTTATATCGATGGTGTCACTGTATGTACTTCAAAACGTCTTCATGCAAACGGTAATTCGCTAATAAAAGCCATCCATACCTTGCAATATCTGATGTAAAATAGTAAAATATACCTAGATATATACAGTGAGGTGCAGGGATGAGACGGATGGGACAGCCGAATAGGAAAAGTCTATATGAATACAAAAAACTAACGCATACCCACGAGATGGCTATGCGTTTTTTTAGCACAAAAATAGTGTCATTAAAGGTAACGGATTGATACATACCATACTCAAAGAAAGGAAGTGCGAAGAATGAAAGTACTAGGGAATATAATATGGTGGCTATTTGGTGGAGTTATACTTGCAGGGATATGGTTTTTGGGAGGCCTTCTACTAACAATTACCATTATCGGCATCCCCTTTGGTATTCAATGCTTTAAAATTGCAGGATTTGTCCTCTTTCCTTTTGGGAGAAATATTGAACTTGGACACTTTGGTGCAGGCGGCTTGCTCCTCAATGTACTATGGGTTATATTCATTGGATGGGAACTTGCAATAGGCCATCTGTTCGCAGCACTCTTAAGTGCTATAACCCTCATCGGCATCCCCTTCGCTAAGCAACACTTCAAGTTAGCCCAGCTAGCCTTTATCCCCTTTGGAGCAAGAGTGGGGTAGAGAAGGCGACGGTGTATTGAAGAGTTTTGAGGATTAGGTGAAGGGAACCGTATCATAAGTGAAGGGGTGTTTTTAAAATTACATAATTATTTGTTTTTTTGGATAACTAACTCATTATAGGGGGGTGAGGATACAATTAATTATTGGTAAGTGTCAACGACTTGATAGGAATGTATGTTTTTAGTAAAATTTTTATTGGGGAGCAATAATAATGTAATAATTTAAGGAGAATACAAATGTGTGATTGGATTACTAAGCAAGTTACTGAGAACACTTCTGTTTTTATAATTAATCATTTATCAATTGAGTTAAAAAACAAAATTAAGGATAACTTAGTTTCTATTTGCCATGGAAAGCAAGCTCCATCTAAAAACCCGAAGTTTTATTCTTACAAAAAGACTTTAGCTGAATTTATTAAAAGATATGAAACTAAAGAATTGAAGTTAAAAAAAGGGATGATTGGGGAATTATTGACTCATATTATATTTATTGAATACATAACTGGCTATGAGCCGATAAGTTTATACTTCAATTTAGAAGAGAGACATATAAAAAAGGGGTTTGATGTACTCTATGTCGATGAAGAGGAATCTCTTTGGATAACAGAAGTTAAATCTGGAGAACTAGGTTCTGCAAAAAACAGTCATGCTAAAAATCTATCACTTATAAACATTGCCAAAAATGACCTTGTGAAAAGATTGGCTGATGATGATTTGTATATATGGCAAAATGCAATACACGGTGCATATGTTGCTATGAAGGAGAGCAAAGTCAAAGACTCAATCATAACTATTCTAGAAGAAGATAAATCTTTAGAAGTGCACACTGGAAAAGAGCATAACGTTATTCTTTCATCGGTTTTATTCAATGATATTAATGACCCTATTACTTTGAGTGGTATTCGAGAAAGTAGAGAGAGAATAATTGAGTCGGATAGCTTTAGAAATGTAATAGTGCTATCAATTCAGAAGAATACCTTTACAGCTGTTGAAGAGTTTTTAAAGGGGGAGTTGATTAATGGATAAGTTTACATTGAGGCAGTTGAGAAATACAGAATTCAACACATTATATCAAGGGTTGATCAGTGGATATGAGATAAGTAATTCTGATAAAATAAAGTTACTGAAACTTGGAATCATTTTTATGAATAATTCTGAGAATAACACTAGATTATTGGGTTATCGTATTATACTAAAGTATTGTAACCACTTTGATGAATATAGACCTCTATACAGTGTAGCATTGATAAATGGTTTCGTACCGATTGCTAAATTTATTGAGAAAAACCATCTTCAAGATGTAGATGTTGATAATGGTTTTTTTAAAGAGTTTCAATCATCTTTTTTGGAACAGTTTCGAGACAGGGATATATATTTAACTGAAGAGCAATACAAGCTCAATACACACTTTCGTGAGAATAACACTAGAAGTATGGTTGTAGTTGCACCTACATCTTATGGAAAGTCAGAGTTAATTGTGTCATTGATTGAGCATAATAAAAAGTCAAACATATGTATACTTGTGCCTACTAAATCATTACTAGCCCAGACAAAACGTAGAATCTTGAAAAGTGATAGTTACAGTTTTGAAAGAAAGATTGTGACACATCAAGATATGTATAATGAAACTGATGAGAATTTCATCGCAGTACTGACACAAGAAAGATTGTTGCGGCTTCTACAGAAGAATAAGGAACTTTGTTTTGATTATGTTATTGTTGATGAGGCTCATATATTGCTTGAAGATGATGTTCGTTCAAGATTGCTTGCTTCGGCAATAATTCTATTAAATGGTAGGAAAGGAAATACAGTATTCAAATATCTGACCCCTTTTTTGAAGAATGAAGAATATTTGAATGTAGATTATACTGATTTTGATTTGCAAGCATACAGCATTGATGAGAATATCAAATCAGAGAATTATTATTTCGTAAATTTGACTGATGTGGATAGTAAGTTGAAGTTGTATGACCAATATCTGGATCGATGGTACTCAATTGGTAATAAGAAGTATGTTGATGTAGCAGTTACAATTTTAGAGTTATCTGGTAGTAAGAATATTGTATATCTTAATAAACCATCAGACATTGAGCGTTTTGCTAAAAGGTTAGCAAGCGAAACTGACATTATTGATAATGAGAAAATTCTCACGACGTGTAGGAATATTTCAGAATATATACATGGTAACTACAATCTGATTTACTGCTTGCAAAGGGGAATTGTATATCATCACGGCTCAGTCCCAGATAATATAAGGCTTTATATTGAAAATTTGTTTTCATCGATTGATGAGGTGAAATATATAGTTACCAGTTCAACATTGTTACAAGGTGTAAATATTCCAGCTGAAAAAATGTTTCTGTTGGATTATTATAAAGGCAGAAGTAAGTTGTCGCACTCTCAACTACGCAATTTGTCTGGTAGAGTTAGCAGATTTAGTGAGATATTTCATCCCAAGAAAGGTTCATTAAAGCTATTGGAGCCAAATATTGTGATTATAAAATCAACCTATATGCGTGCTGATGCTAATATTCCAAAGTTCTTAAAAGATACATTGCAAGTTGATTTAAAGCACAAAGAAAATGTGGAAAATGTACTACTTAGTGAAGTAACTTTAAATGAGGATACAAAAGTTGATCGAAAACGTGCTGAAGACTTTTTAGAGAATCAATCGCCAGGTATTACTGGAAAACGAGATGTGAAGTATGCGGAAACAGAGATTGGGAAGATATGTTTTCTTAACAATATAACAGAGATAGATATTCTTGATAATGAGTTTGCTATGCAAAAAATCGTTGACTATCTTCGTGATAATGAAATGATGGTCAAAAAACCTGAGCATTTACTTAAGGCTATTAAGGCTATGTTTATTAAATACGTAGAGAAAAATGATAAAACTAGGAACATAACCAGACTTGAAAATGATAGTGCTTTAAATTTCTACAATATGTTTATAGGGTGGAAAATAAAACAAGTATCCTATAAAATGATGATAAATAGCTTTATGAGATACTGGGAAGGTATTATTGAAAAAGGTACAGATACTCTAGTCTATGTTGATAGATGGGGCGATACCATCAGAGAAAATCCTAATATGGTAGGAACAGCATTTAGAGAACTTTGGACGGATATTAGATTAAGAACACCAGTTGAAAGAATAAATCTCGCGATTGTTAGGATTAAGGAAGAGCAAGATTTTATTGAAAATAATTTAATGAAGTTCATAGAAGCTATAAATGATTTAGAGTTAATAGATGAGACTCTTTATTATCAATTGAAATATGGTACAACAAATATGAAGATTGTAACTTTAATAAAAAATGGAGTTGGGTTTCAGACTGCTAAATTAATTGTGAGAAAATATCTTCAATATGTCACAATCAATATTGAAGATGGAACAATCTTTATCTCGGGTGAGATTATCGATGCTATGAAGCAGGACAAGGTAAATGAAATAATTATTTATGAAGTTAGTGGAAATGTAAAATAGTTAGAGAGAGAATGATTAATTGAAAAAACAGCAATAGGTGTTAAACGGTGAACCATACCATTATTAATAGTAAAATAGGATCCACAATGCTTACCTTATGAGTTATATTAGTCTATACTGCCACTACTCGAACTTCAAAGCGGAAATATAGACGATTGTTCTAGTCAAGCAAAATTGTCATACCAGTGGCTAGTTTGAATGTCTCATTTCAAATGGCGTCTTACCATCGTTATATGAGTGTGGTCTACGATGGTTATACAAATCGAAGATGTATTCATAGATGCCTTGGTTAAGATCTTCATCGGTCTCAAAAGAGTACTGATATACGAACTCTGTTTTCAATGCATTATAGAAACGTTCCATCGGAGCGTTGTCATACGGATTGCCGGCTCTGCTCATACTTTGAGTAATCTCATTATTAGCACAGTAGGCAATGAAATCCCTTGAGGCGTATTGCGACCCCTGGTCGCTGTGGCAAGGTTAGAATCAATCCATTTACTGTTGAGACTAGCTATAATACTGCGGTCATATAGGTCGATAATGCTACAATTGTAGCGTTTAGAACTATTCTTCAGACTAAGGTATGTAAAATCGGTACACCAAACCTGATTAGGCTTTGCAGCAGTAAAGTTTTGTCCTAACAGGTTATCAAAAATGTGATGCTGATAACCTTTGATATACGGCTTCTTCTTGCGACGTACAATGGCTTTAATGCCTATTTCACGCATGTATGAATAAACGGTACCATAAGAGCACTGAATCCCTTTACGGTTCAGTAAATCGCAGATCATTCGGTAACCAATGGCTCCGTTAAGTTCGTGATACACATCTTTGATCTGTTGCTTCAATGTTTCTTTTTGCTGACGATAGGCTGCTTTGCGGTCTTTTAGGTAATTGTAGTAGTCATTTGGGTAAAGGCTAAGTTTATTTAGCAACCAGTTTACGCCAAACTCTAGATGATACTCACGAATAAACTCGTACTTCTTTAGTCGATTTCCTTCGCGAAGAATGCTGCTGCCTTTTTTAAGAAATCATTCTCTTTCTTGGTCTCGGCAAGTTCCTTCTTCAAGCGTTGAATTTCAAGCATTTGATTTGTTTCGCTTTGTAACTGTGGGTTGTTCTTGCATTCTTCACGGTGCTTATTCAGCCAATATCTGAGTGTGCCACTACCTAAGTTGTATTCGTCGCTTAAACTTTTGATGGTTCTTCCTTCTTCAAGATGAAGACGGATAATTTTGTCCTGGAGGACCTTATCATATTTGTTATTTGCCATAATCGTAACTCCTTTTCAAGTTTGAATTATATCATCAAACTCGCTCTTGGTGTTACAACTTTATTGTATCAGAACACAAATAGATAATTGTTCTTTCTTAGACTTTTGTGTATGAAAAAGTTTTAAAATACTTATTTGACAAAATTAAATACAATGGATTAATTTCTAATAATCTTTTACAGAATCATAGAAAAAGAGTATAATTTGTTTAATAATAGAAAGAAATACATGTAGAATAATATTTTATAATAACAAAGTAGTGGGGGGTGAGCAATGTGAAGAATTATAGGTTATCTATGATGTTAATACTTATCGTTTTCGTTTTTTTGTATATGCTTGGTATATTGGGAATAAATGAGAGAACTAATTTTGCTTTAACATCAAGTGCATTAATTTTAAGCGTATCGGCAGCAATAGATACCTTTTCTGGAGATAATAAGTATGAAAAGGTGATAAGGTATATTCTAGATACAATTGCAATTGGATTTGCGATAATTATTCCTCATGTGAATAATACAGAGTTTATAGATTCACTTATGAAGACTTTTGATTCGAATGTACTGCTATTATTAGCTTTGTTTTTTACAATGGCAGGGCAATGGGCTGTAGAAATTAAAATTAAAGATATTAAAAGGGGGAAGTAAATTGTGAAGGTTTATAATGTAGAACTAAAAAATATAGCTGATGTTAATATGTCTAACTGGCAGATAACACATGTGGTAAATTCGTTTACAGTTGCTAATAATAAATTTGATGTACTCAATAAAATGAATAAGTTAATTAATGATGGTATGGATAAGAAAAATATCTTTATCGTGGATAAATCATTTTCATTCAATACAAATTATAGTACTTATTTTGATGGTGATTTTGTCAATGATAGAGGTAATTATATTGATGTCCAGAAATTATTCTATATGGGTAACTTTACACCTATGGAGTCTAGTGAAACCTTACAAAAGATTAATATTCTTTTTGAAGTTTTTAAAAGGTTGAATTCAGTATTCTCAAATAACTTTAAGATGAGGCTTAAAACAAATTTGTTAGTTGATGCATTTGATTCACTAATTAAAAATGATATAGAACAATGTATGCAAGAGTTGATAGTAGATATTGAAGATATGATGCTTGAAATTTATCAAAATCAGAAGAAGCCTGATTATAACGAAATGAATACCTTGTTAAATAAATTTAAAGGTATTGTAGATAAATACAAATTTGGATACAAAGATACTATTAAAGATTTGAATGCTAATACAAAAGAAAAATTTGAAGAATTATTTAATAGTTTATCCCGACCGATAATTGGAACTTTTGATGAAGAAACAAATAGATTTGATATTATTAATGCTGAACAAATGTACTTGAATGGAGAGCTAGCTGATAGGCAAATTAGGTTACGTAAGGTAGAAAAGAACAGTCCAGTATTAATTGTATTCGCAACGGTAGGAGCTATGTCTGGCCTTCTTTCGTATTTAGCCTATAGGAGTTATCAAGTTGATTTGCTTAGTGAAGAAGCAGAAGAAGATAATACAATTCCTGATTCAGATTCTAAAGCAGTTTCGAATGTATTATCAAGTTCAGAAGGAGTAGCTTTAAATAATATGCGTAATATTGAAACTGATGAAGATATTCAAAGACTTGGTCTTAATAATTTTAAAAAAATGGTTGAAGTTACTGATAAAAAAATGAAAATTGATATAACAGCAATACCAGAAAGTGAGTAAAAGGGTTGATTTGAGTCCGTAATTGAGTCCCCTAAAATTTGGATGTGCTAAAACCTCCTTTCTATCAGTGTTTCAGTTTACATGTAGAGTTCGATTCCCCTCACCTCCACTATGTATATCCCTGCCCACCTTAAAATTAAGATGGACAGGGTGGATAGGTTACACTTAACTGGACAGTTATTTTAAGGTCATGTATTATAAATTCATAAACTAAAGGAGATCATACTTTGGCCCATTCTAAAAGACCAAGAAGAATATTTACCCCTGAATTCAAACATCAACTAGTCCAGCTTTACAAAAATGGTAAACGCAAATGCGATATTACCAAAGAATATGACGTTGGTTATTCAACTCATGATAAATGGATCAAACAAGAGGAGAATAGTGGTTCTTTTAAGGAAAAGGATAACTTGACACCTGAGCAACTAGAACTCATTAAACTTCGAAAACAAAATCAACAACTTCTCATGGAAAATGATATTTTAAAGCAAGCAGCTCACAAGTTTACTTCGTAAACCGTCTTCGACGCCGATATCTCTCGGTTATTACTGATAATGGGACGAAAATCAAAGTAATAGAAACAATACTCACAAGTATTCGGTATCAGCAATGTGTCGCGTCCTACAACTCCCTAGAAGTACTTATTATTATGAAGCCAAACACAAACCCAATGATAGTGATTTGGTTTTGAAAATTAAAACTATATTTAAAGAGAGCCGGAATAATTACGGAGCTCTAAAAATCAAAAATGAATTATATACTCAGTTTGAGATCGCTGTTTCTAAACGTAGAATTCGACGTATCATGAAACAAGAATGCTTGATTTCGTCATATCAAGTGTCAAAATATAAACCACATAAAGAAACATGTAATGAATCAAAAACAGCTAATTTGCTCAAACGCAACTTCAATACTAAAGAACCTAAACAAGCTGTTGTAAGCGATCTTACCTATGTTAGCGTTGGTTCCTCATGGAATTATATATGTGTCGTTATCAATCTATTCAATCGTGAAATAATCGGTTACAGTGCAGGTACAAGAAAAGATGCATTATTAGTATCAAAAGCATTTGCCACCATCAAAGGTGAACTATCAAAGATCCAGATTTTTCATACAGATCGTAGAAACGAGTTCAAAAACAAACTAATTGATGAAACATTAGAAACCTTTTCTATCCAACGATCTCTCAGTATGAAAGGGTGCCCATGTGATAATGCTGTGGCAGAAGCTACCTACAAGATTATCAAAACTGAGTTTGTAAAGCAGTATAAATTTGAAAATATTGAGCAACTAAAAATCGAACTGGCAGACTATGTAAACTGGTTTAATAATCATAGGATCCATTCTTCACTTGGTTATTTAACCCCAAAACAATATAAAAATATTCACCTTAAAAAAGTTGTCTAGAAAAGTGTTGCCAATTCATAAAGTATACTGTAAAAAACATATATTTTAGGGGTGAATAACGTAAGCGCTAAATAACCGCAC
>DGAD01000030.1 GCA_002382805.1 Clostridiales bacterium UBA4039 | reverse complement strand
CATTATCAGATATGAATCAGATAAAGAGCAATGAAGCGTGGATATGACTTGACGCACTAAGGCGTTTATAGTAAGATGACGGGGAATCTTATCAACAGAGTATACATGGAAAGGTAATAAACATGATTCGTCATTTTAAACGTTTAAATGATAAGCAACAAGCAGTTTTATATATGATATTTTCAGCATTGGCTTTTTCGCTGATGGGTGTTTTTGTAAAATTAACGGGAGAAGTTCCGGTTATACAAAAAACATTGATTCGTTCAGCAGTTATCGCAAATATTAGTTTTGTAATGTTAAAGTTTCATCACATATCTATTTTTCCCATTCGACAACTTAAGTTATTAACCTTACGCTCCTTTACAGGAACCGTAGCCATTGTTATGAATTATTATGCGCTGGACCACTTAATTTTATCGGATGCAACAGTTTTATTCCGTTTAAATACAGTGTTTGTCATTATTTTTAGTTGGATTTTCTTAAAAGAACATATCTCAAAAAGGCAGTTTTCTGTTATTATTATTGCATTTATTGGTGTGTTGTTTGTGATTAAACCAGAACTGTCTTTTGATTTTATACCATATACAATAGCAATATTGGGGGCAGCAGGTGCGGCTTTATCATATACGATGTTGCGAAAGCTAGGGGAAGGCACACACCCATCAGTTGTGGTTTTCTTCTTTGCTATGTTCACGTTTGTCTCTTTGCTTCCGTTTGTTATTGCAAGTTATGAACCGATGACAGATATTCAGCTGTTATATGCGATTTTGGCAGGGGTATGTGCTGTTGGAGGCCAATATGGAGTGACTCTTGCCTATAAGCATGCGCAAGCAAAAGAAGTTTCAATATATAACTATTTTGGGGTTATTTTTTCAGCAATCTTTGGATTAATTATCTTCAATTCGCATCCGGACGTTTGGAGTGTTCTTGGATATATTATTATTTTTATATCAGCGGTACGTATGAGAAAAGTACAATAAATTATTAAGGGGTTATTATGTCATATATTGTTTTTGTTATTCTTCACGTATTATTGCCGATTTTTATACCTGTATTTGCAGGGTATTATTTTCATAAACGTTTTACATTGAATGTAGATACATTAACAAAAATACAATTTTATATTATGATACCTGCTTTTTTATTTATGAATATGTATACGATAAAGCTTGAGGCCAATTTATTTATACAAGTGGTCTCAGTTTTGATCATGGCTTTTGTTATAATGTTTTTCATTGGATTGATACTTGCAAGAGTTCTTGGATATAATAAAAATCATAAAAGTGCCTTGATTAATGCATCATGCTTTTATAATAGTGGGAACTTTTGTATTCCTTTGATTGCTTTATTGTTTAACAATCCATTTGCCTCAGCAATACAGATTATTATTATGTTTATGCAAAATATTTTGTTGAATATTTTCGGGATATTTAATACAAATATTGGGCATAAAAGTGTGCGCGAAGCTTTTTTAGATATATTTAAATTGCCAATGATGTATGCAATTTTTTTAGGCTTTGGATTACAAGTGCTAGATATTTCGATTTATCAACCGATTCAAGATGGACTTAACCTTACTGGAGAGGGGCTAGTTCCTGTAGCCTTGATTACGCTTGGTGCACAACTTGCAGATACACAGTTAAAGTTTCGATCAATGCGAGTTTATCTTGCAGGAGCCCTTCGATTAATTATTGCACCAGTCATTACAGGAACCTTGTTATGGGGGATTGGGTTAGAAGGGATTCCGGCTCAAGTATTACTTATTTGTAGCGGGGCACCGACGGCGATTAATACAGTGCTTTTAGCTATTGAGTTTAAAAATGAACCGGAATATGCCTCACAGACAGTTTTTTTCTCTACAGCATGTAGTGCGCTAACTATTCCTGTTGTCATTTACTTTGCCCAATTACTGTTCTAGTTTTATAGGGCGCTGAATGGATAATGCCATGGATAGTGCGGCAAAACAAATGATAGACATTAGAATAAAGACGGCGATATAATTACCGGTGATGTCATAAGAGAGTCCAAAGGGAATGGTTCCAAAAGCTGAGCCAAAGACAGTGAAAACAGTGGCGACACCACGAATGCTACCTAGGTGTTTACGACCAAAATACTTCACCCAAATAATGTTTAGGGTCAAGTTTTGTACATTTGTGGCACTACCATAGATTAACATAAAAGCTATAGCCATAAATAGGTTGCTGACGATAAGCATAAAAAGCAAATCAAGAGCAATGACAGACAAGGTGATAGCGATGATATACTTAGAGCGATAGCGGTCGATAATAAGTCCGGATACAAGAGGCATAAAAAAACCGGGAAGTGAAATAAGTCCGATTGCAAAAGCAGCAGTCTCTTCTTGGATTCCTTGAAGGTTCATGATGGAAAAAAAGTGAAACATCATTCCGGTTGTAACCATAGGAACAATCATGCTGATTATGCCAATAAACCAAAATTCTTTGGTGTGCATAGATTCTTTTAATGTAAAGGACTCACGGTCTGTTTTTTCTAGTTCATTCAAAAGGTCCTGATGAGAATGGACAGGGTTGTTATCTGGAAGCAACTGGACATCCTCAGGTTTGTCAATGACAAACAAGTAAACTAAAGGCAAAAAGATGAGAATAATAGCTAGACTCCAAAATCGCCATGTGATATCCCACCCATAATTTTGAATCCAATAGATATTTAAAGGAGGGACGATTACATTGGCTAATATGATTCCAAGGCTGGCTAAGCTTACTGCAAATGCTCGCTTTTTTTCAAACCATTGTGGCAAGAGGGCATTTGGTATCAGCGTCATAGAACCTTGCCCAAGATAGCGTAATAAGAAAAATCCCAAGAAAAGCATGATGACATTTTGTATAAGGCTATTAAAGATGCAAGCCATGGAGAGGGCGAGTCCGATAATTATTGACATCTTGCGTTGTCCCAATTTATCGACATGACGTCCTACAATAAATAAAAGCGAACCGGATAATACAGTTGCAAAGGAATAAATAAAAGAAATATATGTGCGTGTATACCCAAAATCTTCAATATAATAATTGATAAATGTTGAAATAGAAAAACTTTGTCCAGGTGCAGAAAAAAACATGCTAATAGCAGAGATAAACACAATAAACCAACCATAATAAAAATAGGGGTTGATTTTTTTTGCGATTTTATGTGATAACATAGAGGCCTCCTTAAAATAGTCAATATGACTAATACTTTACCTTCTTTACTAAATAAATGCAATGATTTTGTTAGAAATAAAAGTTATAATTGACGTTTTGAGATTGTATACTTGCATATAAAAAGCGTTTAGATGATGGAAATCCAAATAAAATCCCTGAAAAATGAAATTATCTATTGATTATCTTGCAGAAATTGTGTATTATTATACAAAAGGTTGTGAGTTTAGGAGGAATAACAAATAGATATGGATTATTTTAAAGGAAAAACACACGAAGAATTAAAACGTTATCAAAATGAACTAAAGCAAAAACTTGATCGGTACAAAGGAATGGGACTGAACTTGAACATGGCTAGGGGCAAGCCATGTAAAGAACAACTTGATTTGTCAAATGGTATGATTAATGGTACGGTTGATTATAGTATTAATATTGATTACCGTAATTATGGATTACTTGATGGAATACCCGAAGCAAAAGCCTTGTTTGCTCAAGGAATGAATGTATCTGAGCAAGAGCTCATTATCGGTGGTAACTCAAGCTTAAACCTTATGTATGATACTTTGGTTCGAACATTGCTTTTTGGAACAGTAGACAGCAAGAAACCATGGAAAGATTATGACAAAATTAAGTTTTTATGTCCGGCACCAGGCTATGATCGACACTTTGGAATTTGTGAAGATTTAGGAATTGAGATGATTTTAATTCCGATGACAAGTGAAGGTCCGGATATGGATCAAGTGGAAGCCCTTGTTCGAGATGACGAGACGATAAAAGGAATCTGGTGTATTCCAAAATATTCCAATCCAACAGGAATTACATATTCTGATGAAGTGGTTGATCGTTTGGCTTCCATGGAATGTGCTGCTAAGGATTTTAGAATTATGTGGGATAATGCATATAACATCCATCATCTAAATAATAATGGGGATGAGTTAAAAGACTTATTAGAGGCATGTAAAAAAAATAACCATGCCAATCGTGTATATATGTTTAGTTCGACATCTAAAGTTACATTTCCAGGGTCAGGAATTGCAGTCATGGCCATGAGTGAAGAAAATGCAGATGACATACGTAAACATATGGGATATCAAACGATTGGATCAAACAAAATCAATCAACTAATGCATGTTCGATTTTTGCCGACAACAGATGCCATTGAAGCGCATATGATGAAGCATGCAGAGATCTTAGAGCCAAAGTTTAATAAAGTGCTTGAGGTAATGGAACGTGAAATCGGAGCATATAATATTGCTAAATGGAACAATCCTAATGGAGGTTATTTTATTAATTTGGATGTAATGGATGGATGTGCTAAATCCGTTGTTAAATGTTGCGCTGAGCATGGAGTAACATTAACACCTGCGGGAGCCACATTCCCATATGGAAAAGATCCAAAAGATTCAAATATCCGTATTGCGCCGACTTTTCCACCTTTATATGAATTGGAATTGGCGATTGAAGTGCTGACGACATGTATTCAATATGTAACGATTGAAAAACTTCTTCAACTTTAAGACAATCCTTATGATACAATCATAAAGTAAACCTGTGAGTAAAATCACAGGTTTTTTTGAAAAGAAAAATACTTTGACAATCAAAACAATTGACAAGTGCTGGTTTTTTCGATAGAATTTAAAACAAGAATGTATATAGAGGAGAATTAAATTATGATTATAACACCAAAAGTAAGAGGTTTTGTTTGCACAACGGCACATCCAATTGGATGTAAAAAAAATGTTGAAGAGCAAGTCAATTATGTTCAGACAAATGAAAAAATAGATGGACCTAAAAATGTATTGATTATCGGCGCATCAACAGGCTATGGACTGGCATCACGAATTGTATCAGCATATGGATGCGGTGCAAGTACCCTTGGTGTGTTTTATGAAAAAGAAGCAAAAGGAAAACGTACAGCGTCTCCAGGCTGGTATAATTCTGCGTATTTTGAAGAACAAGCGTTAAATGAAGGCCTTTATGCAAAGAGCATTAATGGAGATGCTTTTTCCAAAGAAATAAAAGATGAAGTACTGGAGACGATTCAAAAAGATCTTGGGAAAATTGATTTGGTAATATATTCTTTAGCGGCACCGCGACGTATTGATCCTGTTACAGGGGACAAATATATGTCTGTTTTAAAGCCAATTCACGAACCATATACAAACAAATCGATTGACATACACAATAAGACAATTAGTATGGCAACCATTGAACCAGCCAATGAACAAGAGATTGAGCAAACCACTAAAGTTATGGGTGGAGAAGATTGGCAGCTATGGATAGAAGTCTTACTTGAGCATGATCTTTTAGCAAAAGGAGCAAAAACAATATCATATTCATATATTGGACCGGAAGTTACACGTCCGATTTATCGTGAAGGAACGATTGGGCGTGCAAAAAAGCATCTTGAAAATACAGCTGCAGCCCTTAATGATTTATTAAAATCGGTGGATGGACAGGCGAGTGTGGTGATTGCAAAAGCTTTAGTGACCCAAGCCAGTGCGGCAATTCCAATTGTACCTTTATACATGGCGGCATTGTATAAGACGATGAAGAAAAAAGGAACACATGAAGGGTGTATTGAACAGATTTATCGCCTTTTTTCGACAAAATTGTATGATGAAAATGTAACGGATATCTATGATGAAAAAGGACGAATTCGCATTGATGATTATGAAATGGATCCAGAGATTCAGAGAGAGACGTTTGAATATTTTGAACAGGTAGACTCAGAAAACATGCAGGAAATGATAGATATCGAAGCATATCAAAAAGAATTTTACAAGCTGTTTGGGTTCTCACGTGAGGATGTCGACTATGATCAAGATATTGATACGGATGTTTGTATCCCAAGTATAGACAATATATAAAGGCTACTAAATTTTGTGTCGTTTATATTGAATTAAATGAAAAGATGTGCTATCATAAATGATAATTATTATCATTTATGATTAAGGAGTGATCTGATGCTTAAAACATCTAAAAATTATACAGTTTATGAGATTTTTTTATTAGACATTATAAAAGAAGCAAAAAACACTTATACATATATTTTTACCAAACCCAAAGACTTATCTTGGGAAGAAGGAGCGCATACACATCTTGCTCTAAACCATTTTAATGAAGAAATGGGATGGTGGGAAAAGAAAAATGTACGGCATTTTTCAATTTGTTCACTGATGGATGAAGATACGCTTAGAATGACAACGCGTTTGCCGGAACCATGTACAGATTTTAAACGTGAGTTAAGAACAGCACAAAAAGGCGATGTGTTCTACTTGTTTAAAGTTGGAAGTCGCTTGGTGCTTCGACGTCAAGACCGCCCACTCATTTTTTTGTCAGCAGGAGTAGGTCTTGCAACCATGCGTCCACTCATCAAAAAATATTTACAAAACACACAGGGTATTCCTAGTGTAACGAGTTTAAATGTAGACTCGAGCACAGAATATTTGTTTTATGATGAGATGCAAGCATACATGAAGCAAGAACGAAAATTCAAGCAATATTATGTAGATTCACGACAGGGATTTTATACAACATTGCAAGAATTATTTGTAGATCGCCCAACAATGAAGGAAGGTATATTTTATATTGTAGGTGGCGATGAGTTTTTGGTTCAAGTTTATCAGGAACTAAAGAAAATAGGCGTTAGCCCAGAAGATATGGTGTTTGACAAGAAAGAAGCATTTATTCTAGAAAATTTATATTAACCTATTGACAATACCCCGAATGGGGTATATGATAGAGTTAGTTGTCTGACAACAGACTGCAGATAACAAAAAGAAGTTTTATTCCCCTAAAAAATTTCAGGGGTTCGTGATTTGTACTAGCTCAACAATAAACGGCCCTTGAAGCTCTCTAAAAACAAATCGGAGGTATTATAATGAAAAAATATGATACATTGAATGCAATCATCGATAGCGGTGTAGTTGCAGTTGTACGTGCAGAATCAAAAGAACAAGGATTAAATATTATTGAAGCTGTAAAAAAAGGTGGAATTAAAGCCTTAGAAATTACTTTGACGGTTCCAGGAGCTGTTGACATTATTAAAGATTTGGTTGAAGAATATAAAGATGAAGATGTTATTATTGGCGCGGGAACGGTTTTAGATCCTGAGTCAGCACGAGCTTGTATTTTAGCAGGTGCAAAATATATTGTAAGTCCATATTTTGATTTAGAGACAGTCAAGATGTGTAATAGATATTCAATCCCTGTTATGCCAGGTGTGATGACACCAAAAGAAGTTGTGGCTGCGCTTGAAGCAGGTGTAGATATTTGTAAAGTATTCCCAGGCAATGCATTTGGCCCTTCAATTATTGGAGCGTTTAAAGGACCTATGCCTCAAGGAAACTATATGCCAACAGGTGGCGTTGATCTTGGAAATGCAAAAGAATGGATTCAAAAAGGTGCAGTGGCTATTGGTGTAGGTAGTGTTTTAACCAAAGGTGCAAAAACAGGCGACTATGAATCTGTTACAGAAACAGCAAAGAAATTTGTTCAAGCAGTTAAGGAAGCAAGAGCAGAATTATAATATTGGAGGACTATTAATATGAAAAAAATTGTTACTTTAGGCGAAATAATGCTAAGATTATCTCCCCCAGATAAACAACGTTTTGTACAAGCGCAAAGCTTTGATGTTGTGTATGGTGGTGGAGAGGCCAATGTAGCTGTATCTCTAGCAAACTATGGAATGGATGCAAGTTTTGTATCAAAATTGCCAGATAATCCAATTGGACAAAGTGCAATTAATCACCTTCGCAATTATGGCGTTAACACAGAACACGTTGTTCGTGGCGGTGACCGTGTAGGTATATACTACCTTGAGCATGGTGCATCAATGCGAGCGTCACAAGTTGTTTATGACCGTGCAAACTCTTCAATTGCAGAAGCAACAGCAGCTGATTTTGATTTTGATGCAATTTTTGAAGGGGTAGACTGGTTCCATTTTTCAGGAATTACACCTGCGCTTAGTAAAGAAGCGGCGATACTAACTGAAGAAGCATTAAAAGCAGCAAAACGTCATAACGTTATGGTTTCTGTTGACTTGAATTACCGTAAAAAGCTTTGGACTCCAGAGGAAGCAAAAGCTTGCATGACAAACTTAATGCAATATGTGGATGTTTGTATTGGTAATGAAGAAGATGCTGAAAAAGTATTAGGATTTAAACCTGGAACAACAGACGTTACTTCAGGTGAATTGGAATTAGATGGATATAAGAGTATTTTTAAACAAATGAAAGAACAGTTTGGATTCAAATACGTTGTCACAACACTTCGAGAAAGCCACTCAGCATCAGATAATGGCTGGTCGGCACTGATCTATGATGGAAATGAATTCTATCAATCAAAACACTACGATATTCGTATTGTTGACCGTGTGGGTGGTGGAGACTCATTTGCAGGTGGATTGATTTATGGATTGTTATCAAGTGATGACTTCAAGTATGCATTAGAATTTGCTGTTGGTGCATCCGCATTAAAACAAACGATTTTTGGTGATGCAAACCTTGCAACAGTAAGTGAAGTTAAAACACTTATTGAAGGCGATGCATCTGGACGCGTTCAAAGATAAGCTAGTATTTGACACGAACAGAAAATACATAGTATAATATCAGGCAGGCTTAATAACTGATATTGGGTCATGGTGCTCAATATCAGTTTTTTAATGCAAAAAGTATATAGAGAAAACTTTTCAAATATGAAGGTTATCTCTTTGAAATAACGCGATATAATCGCTTTGTTCTAGCGATATATAAAGGGAGGAAAAGATGGGAATATATGATAAAGGTATTCTATCTGAAAAAGTTGCTGATGATATTCGACAAATGATTATGGAGAAAAATCTTGAACCCGGTGATAAATTGCCCAACGAGATTGAGCTATCAGAGGTCATTAATGTCAGTAGGTCAACCGTTCGTGAAGCAATTAAGATTCTTGTTTCAACGAATGTTTTAGAAGTTAAACGAGGGAGAGGAACATTTGTTACAGATAATCCGGGGGTATCGAATGATCCGTTGGGGCTATATTTTATGGAAGAAGATAACTTATTGCTCCATTTTTTTGAGATGCGCTTAATTTTAGAACCACAGATGATTCGACTTGCAGCAATACGAGGAACAGATGAAGAAATTATCCATATACAAAAAGCTTATGAACAAGTATGCGAAAAAATAAAAGCTGGAAAAAACCATACCGGTGCAGATATTCGCTTTCATAATTCCATTGCCCAAGCAACACATAACCCTATCATGAATCGTATCATTCCAATTATTAATAATGGAATCAAAGGTGGGTATGCCAAGACAAAGGATAATCCTGAAATGAGTGAAGTCGTTTTAGCGGACCATAAAAAAATTATGGATGCCTTGCTAGAACGTGACCCCGAAAAAGCATATCAAGCTATGGAACAGCATATTAAATATGGTATGGAACGGTGTAAGGTGCATTATTCATTGTAACGATGACAAGTAATATAAAAATGAAAATAGAAACCATCTGTTGACAAATAGGTGGTTTTTTTGTATTATTATTTTATCAGCACTCTAACGAAGAGAGTGCTAAAGAAAGGAGTGGTGTTATGAATACTGAAAAAATGACACAGAAATCATTGGAAAGCATCGAGACAGCACAAAAGATGGCCATAAAATTTAATCACTCGCAGATAGATACACTACATTTACACTACGGATTACTTGAAGATGTACATGGACTCATCTCCAACGTACTTAGCTCTAAAAATATATTTGTCGATAAATATAGAGAACATTTATTAGACGCGCTTGAAAAAGAACCTCAAGTGCAAACAAACCAAAGTGAACTTTATGGGTCAAGAGATCTAAACAAAACCCTAATCGAAGCAGAAGAGATTGCTAAAAAAATGCAAGATCAATACATTAGTGTTGAGCATATATATTTAGCAATTATTGATCATTCGCGAGGCGTTAATCGTAAGATAATCACTGACATGGGAATTACAAAAGATATATTTTTAGAAGGTCTAAAGGCAGTGCGAGAAAACAAACGCGTTACATCGCAAAATCCTGAAAATGCCTATAATGCCCTTGAAAAGTTTGGCCGTAATTTGGTTGATATGGCCCGTGAAGGAAAACTTGATCCGGTGATTGGAAGAGATGAAGAAATCCGACGTGCGATACGTATTTTATCTCGGCGAACAAAAAATAATCCCGTATTAATTGGAGAGCCAGGAGTCGGTAAAACGGCTGTGGTTGAAGGCCTTGCGCAACGCGTTCTTGCAGGGGATGTTCCGGAAGGACTAAAAGACAAAAGTATTTATGCCCTTGATATGGGAGCGCTTATCGCAGGGGCAAAATATCGTGGCGAGTTTGAAGAACGCTTAAAAAGTGTGTTATCAGCTATAGAAGAATCAAATGGGAAGATTATCCTCTTTATTGACGAGTTACATACAATTGTTGGAGCGGGAAAGACAGAAGGGTCGATGGATGCAGGAAATTTGCTTAAGCCTATGTTGGCTCGTGGAGAGTTGCGATTAATCGGAGCAACAACCCTAGATGAATATCGAAAATATATTGAAAAAGATGCAGCATTAGAACGCCGTTTTCAACCTATTATTGTCAATGAACCTTCTGTTGAAGCAACGATAGCCATCCTTCGTGGATTAAAGGAACGCTTTGAAATCCACCATGGTGTACGCATTACAGATGGCGCGATTATTGCATGTGCAAAATTATCGCATCGTTATATTCCTGATCGCTTTTTACCGGATAAAGCAATTGATTTGATGGATGAAGCTTTAGCAATGCTACGTACAGATATTGATTCAATGCCACAAGAAGTCGATGCGTTATCAAGGATGATTATGCAAAAAGAAATTGAAAAAGAAGCAATGGTAAAAGAGACAGACCAAGATTCGGCTCTTCGACGCGAGGAATTGGAACGTGAAATCTCAGCGCTAAAAGAGGAGTTTCATATACTAAAATCAAAGTGGGAAGTTGAAAAAGCCGCAATAACTAAGGAAAAAGAAATTAAGAAGCAGATTGAAGAAGTTAAGCATCAGATTGAACAAGCAGAGCGAAACTATGATTTGGAGAAATTAGCACAGCTTCGTTATGGTACTTTAGCTGAGCTAAATAAACAACTCGAAGATATTCAAATGGCTCATAAGCAACCTCAAAAAGATGCTCTGCTTAAAGAAGAAGTGACAGAATTTGAGATTTCCCAGATTATATCAAAATGGACAGGGATACCTATAACCAAATTAGCAGAAACAGAAAAAACTAAATTGCTTAATTTAGAAGATATTTTGCATGAACGCGTCATTGGTCAAGATGAGGCAGTTACAGCAGTCAGTAATGCGGTTATACGTGCTAGGGCTGGCCTTAAGGATCCTTCCAAACCTATTGGGTCATTTATTTTTTTAGGACCGACAGGTGTTGGGAAAACGGAGCTTGCAAAAACATTGGCAGAAGCGATGTTTGATGATGAAAACAACATGGTGCGTATTGATATGAGTGAATACATGGAACGTCATGCCGTATCTAGATTGATCGGAGCGCCACCGGGATATGTGGGCTATGAGCAAGGAGGACAGCTCACAGAAGCCGTGCGACGTAAACCATATAGTGTCATTTTATTTGACGAGATTGAAAAAGCGCATCCAGAAGTGTTTAATGTGTTACTTCAATTACTTGATGATGGGCGATTAACAGATAATCAAGGTCATGTTGTTGATTTTAAGAATACAGTGGTTATTATGACATCGAATATTGGAAGCAACGTATTACTGGATTATATGGCTCAGGCAACAGCTGACCAAGACATACCTATAGAAATTAAAGAACAAATTATGAACCTTATGCATCAAACGTTTAAGCCGGAATTGTTAAATAGAATTGATGAAATTGTTCTTTTTACACCATTGACAATCGAGGCAATTAAAGGTATTGTTGATTTGGTACTTGATCAATTAAGACATCGCTTAGCTGAACGACATATGACACTTGAAGTGCGCCCAGTAGCATTAGAAAAAATGGCACAAGACAGCTACAATCCTGTCTTTGGCGCAAGACCTGTTAAGCGGTTTGTTCAATCAGTTATTGAGACGCAGCTAGGTAAAGCCTTGATTGCTGACCGATTCAAAGAAGGCGATGACATAATTATTGATTACCGTGATGGAGACTATCAATTTACAATAAAGGAGTAAACGATGATTACAATTTATTGCTACCCAAAATGCAGTACGTGCAAAAAAACTTTGAAATGGCTTGATGAACATGCCATAGACTATGATGAAAAAAACATTACAACACAAACGCCAGATCAAAGTATGCTTATAGATATAATACAACGCAGTGGTTTGCCTATACGACGATTTTTTAATACTTCTGGTATGATTTATCGTGAACGCGGATTAAAAGACATTGTAGACACGCTCTCTATTGAAGAAGCAGCAGAAATGTTGTCCCAAGAAGGCATGCTTATTAAGCGCCCTCTAATTATCGATGAAGACCGTATTATATTAGGATACAAAGAGAAAGAGTTAATAAAATTATAATATTCTTTAGAAAAAGATATGTTATAATATAAATAATAAAAGATACGAGGTGATAATATGGGACGAAAAAATTTAGGAAAATTAGTTGTGTTAAGTTCAGTCTTAGGTGCAGCTGCTTGGGTATACAAAAAATACGATACGGTACGTACAATGTACAATAAAGTATATATGTTTAAAGGAGAACAATTAGTGTATGACCATTTTGATGGTAATGCAATGGCTACAATGTTCTCAGGTGTTGAAATCAATTTAGCGGATGCCCAATTTGAAGAAGATGAAGTGTATTTGGACATCTATGCACTTTGCAGTGGAGTGAAGGTTATCGTGCCACCACATGTAGAAGTTATCTGTGATGGTCGTATTAAAGCAAGTGGAGTGCAAATTCATCAAGATGAGTTTACTGAAAAAACAGTGCAGTTATATCTGAATTATGATCTTACAGCGTCTGGCTTAATGGTTACGGATGCATCGTTACCGACAAGTGAAGTGGACATGCAATTAGATGTTGAAGAAGTTGTAGAAGACGTAGAAGATGCCGTAGAAGATGTTGAAGAAATAGCAGAAGATATTGAAGATGCTATAGAAGAAACGGCAGAGGAAATAATGCAACCAGAAAACAAATTAGACAAGTAGGTATACTATGAAGTTTTTAGATCGTTTACAGCGTAAGTTTGGTCGGGTGGCAATACCAAACTTGATGCTATATATTGTATTTGCCAATGCCGCCGTATTTATTTTAGATCAGCTAGACCCCACACCCTTGACCTATCTTTTGATGCTAATTCCTGAACGGGTGTTTGCGGGTGAGATTTGGCGAATATTTACATTTATTATGATTCCGCCAACAAGTAGTTTAATCTTTATTATTTTTGTGTTGTATTTTTATTACTTGATTGGCAATACGCTTGAACATGCATGGGGAAGCTTTAAGTTTAATGTATACTATTTTACCGGTGTGATTATGCTGATAGCTACGAGCTTAATTTTTGGTATTACAGCAAGTTCTACATATTTGAATATGACATTATTTTTTGCGTTTGCCCGATTACATCCAGAGTTTCAAGTGCGAGTTTATTTTATTTTGCCGGTCAAAATTAAATATTTAGCATATTTTAGTGCGGGGTTATTAGCCTTCCAATTTATTATGGGGGGATCAGCGACTAAAATTAGTGTCTTGGCAGGGGTATCCAACTTCCTTTTATTCTTTGGTAAAGATATAATTACTAATCGCAAGACACATGTTAAGAATCAAGTAAGAAAACAGCAGTATGAGAGAGGCATAACGCCTAAATCTAAACATGCACATAAATGTACAGTATGTGGTATTACAGAGCATGACGATCCGACAATGGAATTTAGATATTGTTCTAAGTGTGAAGGATATCATGAGTATTGCATGAAGCATTTAACAGAACATGAGCATATAAAAGAGAACAATACTACTCAATAAGCGGTAAAGATAAAGTATAGAGGATGTCGTTTGTGTCTACAAGTGACATCCTTTGTTGTATGCTATGAATGATAATGGTATCTCGTAGATCCTTTGGATGTAAAGGATGGTGACCGGCATAGGTCAGAAGACGTTGAGCTTCTTCTAAGCTTGGGTGAAGAGATAAGATGATGGCGATGACCTTTGCCCGCGATGGATTTTTTTGTCCTGAAAAAATTTCATAGGCGTATTGACGCGATATGTCTGAACGAAAAATTAGCGCACTTTTAGATATATCGTATTTTTTTAATAAAAAATTGAGATAATCAGCAAGTGAAGGGCGATAGAGTTGATCAGAATTCTTTTCGATAAAACGATAGATATTGGAGGTCTCTTTTATTTCTTTAAATAGAATCTCTGTATCTTTATTAGTTAATTGTTTGTTTTTTTGATTGGCCATAGTATATTCCCCTCTTTGAATATTTATAAAAATAGTATATCATAATAATATATAAAGACAAAGAAAGGAAAGAGAAAAGTGTTAAAAAATGCATTATCAAATTTGTTAAGTCCAATGATTGAGCCAGAAGGAGAACTTGGATCTCTTATTATTTTTGTTTCGTTAACCGTTTTAGCCTTGATTTTTGCGTTTATTATTGATCGTATAGCTACAACTGTTGTTCAGCGAGTTATACGTAAAATTGTATTAAAAACGCCGACAAAAAAAGATGAAATGATCTATGATAGAAAAGTGTTCCATTGGCTTGCCCATTTTGCAACGATTATTATTTTGTATGTTTTTAGCTTCTCCTACGGGGACATGGGGCGAGTTATTCGACATATTCTTGTCTATTCCGGAATAGCAATTACGGTAGTTGCCGTATTTAAGCTTTTGGATGCTGTTAATGATATCTATAATTTAGAACCCTATGCCAAGGATATGCCGATTAAAGGGCTTCTTCAAGTAGTTAAAATCGGAGTATTTATTTTTGCATTAATTATTGGATTAGTTAATTTTAGCAACAGTGGTTCTGCACTTGCACTCCTTTCGAGTGTTGGTGGAATGTCGGCAATACTTTTACTTGTATTTAGAGATAGCATATTAGGGTTTGTTGCAGGGATACAACTATCGACCAATCGCTTGTTAAGTATTGGTGACTGGATTGAAATGCCGCAGTTTAGAGCCAATGGAGCCGTTATTGATGTTTCCCTTACTAAAGTTTCTGTTGAAAATTGGGATAATACAATTACACATATTCCCGCCTATAAATTTATTGAAGAAGCATTTACCAACTGGGAAGGCATGAGCAAATCTGGAGCACGACGGATATCCCGACAAATCATACTTGATGGAGGCGATGTTCGATTCTTAGATGCTGAGCAGATGAATGCATTGAAAAAGGTAGAACTGCTAAGAGATTACATTGAACAAAAAGAACAGGATATTAATGCACACAATGCAAAGATTGCATCTACGCATCCACTCAACAAACGTGCATTGACAAATATAGGTACATTACGAGTATATATCAATGAATATTTGAAAACACATCCATCCATTAGCCAAGACTTTATTATTATGGTTAGGCAATTAGAATCTACGGGACAAGGAATCCCTTTACAGGTTTATTGCTTTAGTAATGATATTCGTTGGAAGTGTTATGAAGAAATACAAGCGAACATATTTGAGCATATATATTCGGTATTGCCATATTTCGGGCTTTCATTATTTCAGGTACCTACGGGGCAAGACTTTAAAAAGATTCAAAAATAAACTCTTGTAACGTATTGAAGTATATGATAAAATGTTAACAGTGTACGCGCGAGATATACGTATGTATTTCTGTGAAAAACTCAGACGCATTATTACATGAACATATAACGGCGTAGCCAACAAAATTCTGACAAATAGGAGTGATAATAATGGAACGTGTTTATAATTTTTCAGCTGGACCATCAACGTTACCTGAGGAAGTATTAAAAATTGCTGCAAGTGAGTTAGTCAATTATCAAGACTCAGGTATGAGCGTCATGGAGATGAGCCACCGATCAGCAGTATATAGTAAGATTATTGCAGAAGCAAAACAAGATTTTATAGATTTATTGTCAATACCGGACAATTATGAAGTGCTGTTTTTACAAGGTGGTGCGTCGCTTCAGTTTGCAATGATTCCATTAAATATTGGTAATAAGAATAAAAAAGCTCAATTTATTAATACAGGGGCATGGTCAAAAAAAGCCATTGCAGAAGCAAAAAAATATATGAATGTTGAGGTGTTGGCTTCATCGGAAGATAAAACCTTCTCCTATATACCAGATTTAGATAGGCTTACCATTGATCCAGACGCGGACTATTTTTACATTACCTCAAACAATACCATCTATGGTACGGAATTCACAAAATTGCCGGATACAAAAGGCGTTCCGGTTGTAGCCGATATGTCTTCGAACATTCTTTCAAAGCCTATTAATGTATCGGACTATGGCATCATCTTTGCCGGCGCACAAAAAAATATGGGACCAGCTGGTGTAACGGCGGTAATTATAAGAAAAGATTTAATTCAAGAGGTTCCTGAATCGGTTCCGACGATGTTAAGATATTCAATTCATGCGGATAATGATTCGATGTTTAACACACCACCAACATATAGTATTTATGTTGCAGGACTTGTGTTTAAATGGCTCAAGCAAAATGGTGGACTCGAAGCGATTGAAAAAACAAATATCCAAAAAGCGGACCTTCTCTATAATTATCTTGACTCAACAGATTTTTATATAGCGCCTGTAGATAAGCAAAGCCGTTCGAAGATGAATGTTACCTTTATTTGTAAAGAGGATGCATTAAATACACAGTTTATTAAAGAAGCTGCAAATCAGGGCATGGTTAATTTAAAAGGACACCGAAGTGTTGGCGGCATGCGTGCAAGCATTTACAATGCAATGCCAATTGAAGGTGTACAAAAACTTGTTGATTTTATGAAAGCATTCGAAGCAAAACACGCATAAGACAATAAATCAAGAAAAGTGGAGGATATGATGTTTACAATAAAAACGTTAAATAAAATTGATGAACAAGGATTGAATTTGTTATCGGATCAATATAGAGTCGTTGATGAAAACGCCGAAGGCGATTACGAAGGAATAGTACTACGAAGCTTTAAGTTACATGATTATACAATGTCAAATAATGTAGCTGCTATTGCAAGAGCAGGCGCAGGGGTGAACAATGTTCCTGTTGACCAATGTTCGCAAGAAGGGATTGTTGTCTTTAATACGCCAGGAGCCAATGCGAATGCGGTCAAAGAATTGGCATTGGCTGGTTTGCTTATGTCTTCAAGGGACATTCCGGGAGCCATTGATTGGGCAAAAACGCTGAAAGGTCAAAGCGATATCGCTAAAAAAGTTGAAGCAGGAAAAAGTAATTTTGCAGGACCGGAGATAATGGGCAAAACATTAGGTATCATTGGACTAGGTGCTATCGGGGCACTTGTTGCCAATGCGGCAATATCCTTAGGTATGGACGTATATGGATATGACCCTTTTATTTCTGTCGATGCAGCATGGGGATTAAAACGTGTTGTACATAAAGCAAGTAATATGGATGAATTGTTGGAAAAATCCGATTACATTAGTGTTCATGTACCTTTAATGGATGAAACAAAGGGAATGATTAATACAGACTTAATCGATAAGATGAAAGATGGCGTTCGTATTTTGAATTTTTCACGAGGTGAATTGGTGGATGATGATGCCATTGAATCTGCATTAAAATCTGGAAAAGTCAGCCGGTATGTTACGGATTTTCCAAATGAGCGAACAATTGAAATGGATGGTGTCATTGCAATTCCGCATTTAGGTGCATCTACTCCAGAATCAGAGACAAACTGTGCAAAAATGGCAGTAGCACAATTAAAAGATTATCTTGATAATGGTAACATATGTAACTCAGTGAACTACCCAGCAGCGGACTTAGGTGTATGTAATTCGATAGCACGATTGAGTGTCTTGCATAAAAACATTCCTAACATGGTCGGACAGATAACGTCTGTTTTGGCAAATGCCAACCTTAATATTACGGACATGCTAAATAAAAGTAAAAATGGTAATGCATATACATTACTTGATTTAGAAGATGTTGTGACAGAATCGGTTGTTGCAAAACTTAAAGCGATTGAAGGTGTATTAAAAGTTCGTGTAATCAAATAGATTTAATAGGAGGCAATCATGGCAACAATCAATCCATTTAAAGCATTAAGACCAGCAGCGCATCTAACACAAAAGATTGCAGCATTGCCTTATGATGTGTATAACCGTGTCGAAGCGATGGAAGTGATCAAAGCGAATCCGTTGTCATTTCTTCAAATTGATCGCGGTGAGACGTTACTAGATAATCAAATTGATATGTATGATAGTCAAGTATATGAAGCGGCAAAAAAGCGTTTTAATGAAATGATACATAATGGACAATTCGTTCAAGATGAGCAAGAACAGCTATATATATATGAACTTGAACGTTTTGGCAAGATACAAAGAGGAATTGTCGGATGTGTACTTGCAAAAGAATATCTTTCAGGTATGATAAAAAAGCATGAAAATACACGCGAGATAAAAGAAAATGATCGTATACAACACATAGATACACTTCAGGCACATACAGGTCCTATATTTCTAACGTACAAAAATACAGATACCATGCAGATGCTTTTTGAACAGGTACGACAAGAAGCACAGGTTATATTTGAATTTACAGGTGAAGATGGGGTACGCCATAAAGGGTATGCAGTCAAGAAAACAGAAGATATAATAAAAATACAGAACGAAGTTCAGAAAATGAACAATCTGTATATTGCAGATGGCCATCACCGTGCAGCATCAGCGGCAAAGATAGCTCAAAAGTACGCTTTTGAAGGTGAAGCAGCACAATTTTTAGCTGTAGTTTTTCCGGATTCTGAACTTGAGATTCTTGATTATAATCGTGTGATTACAGATTTGAATCAATTATCTGTGGATGAATTCTTATCAAAAATTGAACAAAACTTTTCGATTATTTCAAAGTCCATTAACCCCTTTTCACCACAGGAAAAAGGAACATTTGGGATGTACCTAGAGAATGTATGGTATGGACTAGCTTTTAAGAAGAAGGATACTATGAATAATGATCCGGTAAAGGAATTGGATGTCTCAATTTTACAAGATTACATCCTAGAACCAATTTTAGGAATTCAAGATCCAAGAACAAGTGAGCGCATTGATTTTGTTGGAGGCATACGTGGCTTAGGAGAACTTGAGCGGCGTGTGCATCATGACATGAAAGTGGCATTTTCAATGAAACCAACATCAATTCATGAATTGATTGATGTCTCAGATGCAGAACGTTTAATGCCGCCAAAGTCCACTTGGTTTGAACCAAAGTTACGTAGTGGACTATTTATTCATCGAATACATATAAACTAATAGACTAAAACTCGGATATGTGTCCGAGTTTTTTTATTGCACGCTTTAGCGTGATTTTTGAACGAAGTGAAGAAATCAAAAAAACCACCTGCTATGCGGGTGGAGGAGAATTAGCTTTAGCTTCAAGCAGAAAACCTCCAGTGATATAATGATGTTGGTTTGCCGACCGCATCAAAATATCAGAGGAGGTGTCAATTGGACAAGAATAGTTTATC
>DGAD01000001.1 GCA_002382805.1 Clostridiales bacterium UBA4039 | reverse complement strand
CTCTCAAATTAAAAGTTTTTTTATCCTCGCTTAAACACTAGCTGTTCGCTATTACTGTTACTTGATCTCTCAAGAATTGTTTGGTATAACTTGGTTTACTTCACTATTCAATTATCAAATGTTCGTTTGGTATTTTTTACTATTTCGCTGTTTTTGTCAGCGAAGATTATAATATCATATCTCACCGACCGTGTCAACAACTTTTTTGAAGAAGTTTTTAATTTCTTAAAAACTAACGGAGAAGGAGGGATTTGAACCCTCGCGCCGCTATTAACGACCTACTCACTTTCCAGGCGAGCCCCTTCAGCCGCTTGGGTACTTCTCCAAACGCGCTAATTTGTCAATGAGACAACAAAACCACCATGCATTGGTGGTTTTGATAACGGAGAAGGTGGGATTCGAACCCACGGCCCCTTTCGGAGTCACTGGTTTTCAAGACCAGCTCCTTAAACCACTCGGACACCTCTCCATATCAATGAATCACTTGTTATTTAACGCCTAATTAAGATATCATACACATCATATAATGTCAAGCTATTTCTTAATTATTTGTTTCTTTTCTAAAGTTCTTGTTCGGCAACGAAAGATATAATATCATATACGTTAAGCTCTTGTCAACAGTTTTTGTTATATTTTTCTCATTTTTTTAACAAAGTCTTCATAATCTCCAAATCTTCGGGTGTTGTAACCTTGATATTACTGTATTCTCCCTCAATTACAATAACTTTATAATCTGTAAATTGTTCTACCATCATACCATCATCGGTAATTTTATTAAAGTTATCTCCTGCATTTTTATAGGCTTCAAGAATAACATGTTTTTTAAAACCTTGAGGTGTCTGTATCTGAAATAGTTTATCCCGACATACTGTACGTTTAACTTCCATTGTTGGTCCGACAATTTTATATGTATCTTTTGCTTTGACCCCCACTAGACATCCATCATGTTTCTTAAGTGCTTGGATTGTCTTTTCAATAACTGCTCGAGAAATTAACGGTCTTGCTCCATCATGAATCAATACAGCCTCACACTGTTCATCTAATGCTATTAGCCCATTATATACCGAGTTATATCGTTCTTTTCCTCCATAGGCAATACGTATTCTATTTTTTCTTTCTCCCTCTATGTGAGCAAGTACCTTTGTTTCAATCATCTTTTCTTCTAAAGGATTAATAACTAATACAATCTCATCAATCCCCTCTTGAGCAACAAATGCTTCTATTGTATAACTTAGAATCGGCTTTCCATTAACTTCTAAAAATTGTTTGTTTATATTTTGTTCCATGCGGCGACCTTTCCCTGCTGCAAGGATAATTACACTTATATGCATATGTTTTCTCCTTTGTCTTCTTTACTTTTCTATTTTAACGAATCTATGCTATAATACTCTATGTAAGTATAAATAAAATATTAAATTAAATGGAGGTATTAATATGTTAAGCCAAAAATTAATTGACGAAATTAATGAACAAATAAAATATGAGTTCTATTCATCTCATCTTTATCTTGCCGCTGCGTCTTATGCGTACACACAAGATTTAGACGGATTTGCAAACTTTTTCATCGTTCAAGCCGAAGAAGAAAAATTCCATGCAATGAAATTTTTTAATTTTCTCAATGAAATGGACGCAACAATCGTTATGAAAGGTTTTGAAACCCCACCAGTTGACTATGATAATATTGTTGACTTGTTCGAACATTCTTTGGAACACGAAAAATTTGTCACTGATCGTATCTATCATTTGATGAATATTGCCATGGACGAAAAGGAACATGCAACGATTAGTTTTCTTAAATGGTTTATAGATGAACAAGTTGAAGAAATGGCTACATTTAAAAACTATGTTCAAAAGTTAAAAAGAGCAGACAATAATCCAGCAGTTCTATTCAACCTTGATGGTGAACTAGCAAAACGTACATTTACTGCTCCTGCAGCAGAATAATCTATATATCCTATAGAATAAAAAGCGACCTAGTCGCTTTTTTTATTTGTTAATTTTAAGTTGGGTATTGCATTAAGGTCCATTCCATCTTTTCGTCCATTGATAAAATCATAATATGCTGCCGCTCCGATCATTGCCGCATTATCTGTGCAAAGAATTGGCGAAGGATATTGCAATTGAATATTACGCACAGCGCACTCTTGCCTCATGCGTTCACGTAGCTTCGAATTCGCTGCAACCCCTCCAGCGATAGCAACTTTTTCTATATTTAATGCATCGGCTGCCAAAAAGGTTTTTTCAACGACGGCTTCAACAACCGCATGTTGAAAAGATGCAGCAATATGCTTTGGAATAATTTCTTCATTTTTCATCTTACATTGATTCAGGTAATTTAATACAGCAGACTTGACTCCACTAAAGCTAAAATCATATCCTTCGACTTTTGCTTTTGGAAAATCAATATATGTTGCGTCACCTTCAGGAGCTAGCCGATCAATTTTGGGCCCTCCAGGATAGCCTAGACCAATAGAACGCGCCACTTTGTCAAAGGCTTCACCGATGGCATCATCTCGCGTTTTCCCTATGATCGTGAATTCATCATATTTTTTCACATGAACCAAGTGCGTATGGCCTCCCGATACGACAAGGCACAAAAAAGGCGGTTCAAACGCTTTATTCTCTATATAGTTTGCTGCTATGTGTCCTTCTATATGATGGACACCAATTAAAGGTTTATCCAACGCAAACGCTAACGCTTTTGCTTGGGCCACCCCTACTAATAACGCACCAACTAGCCCCGGACCATAGGTCACTGCTATTGCATCTATATCTTCAAATGTACAGTTTGCTTCTTCAAGGGCTTCATCGATAACGATATCTATTTTTTCAATATGCTTTCTTGAAGCAACCTCCGGAACAACTCCACCAAATTTTTTATGTGTATCAATTTGTGATGAAATTACATTCGATAATACTTTGCGTCCATTAACAACGACTGCTGCTGCCGTCTCATCACACGATGTTTCTATTGCTAGTATCGTAACGTCTTTCATATAGTCTCCTTATTTCACAATTTCAAAGGGTTCTGCACCCATCCATCCTTTGATTTCCCATTGATCTAGTGCATTTTTCACTAACACGTACTGCGCATAGATATCTCTGTTGGGATCATTGGTATAAAAAATCACTTTTACAATGGCTGTATCATCCGACTGATACTTTGCAGGCAAATACTCCGAACCTATAATCTTTAATTCTGCTTTTTCCCACTGCTCTAGTTCCGAGCGAATCATTATATGATGAAATTCTTTAGGGTTATGTTCCAATAATTCTTCTTGAAACAACATACGCTGCATATTTATCAGGCTTTCAACTTCCGCCTCATTATATTCACCACTGTATGTCATTTTTCGAATAATCGAATTGGTACGAACCACCTGCTCAGGTGTTTCTTTAACCGAACTTATAAAGTTGGCTAATTCTGTTGTTGATTGGGATAGTTCAAGGATTCTCTCATCCGTTAATACCCCTGAACTTTCATTGTCTTGATTTTCACGTCCTTGCAATCCATAATAATATACAATTCCACCAATAACCAAAACTAATATTAAAATAGGTAGCACTTTACGCATCTTTATTCCCCCATTCTCTTCGATGGTTACATGTCAAACAGTTATAGCTTCTTTCTTTATATATCGGTACAAATACGATTCTCTTGAATATCATTCTTGAAACTTCAATGTCTTTGTCATTCGATCTTTGCCAATTTTTGTATTTTTAAATATTTTTTTTGCCTCAGGTAAAAATTCTTTTGGGTATACCAGTGCCGGACTAAAATGCGTTAACCATAATTCATTGACTTTGGCTTTTTGAGCTAATGTTGCTGCTTCTTCAAATGTCATATGCTTATATTGCACTGCGTTCGTCTGCTCCGCTTTTTCTCCATACATACCTTCACAAATAAACAAATCTGCATCTTTAGCACTGTCTATAATGTTTTGTACCGGTCGAGTATCTGTACAATATGTCACTTTTAATCCTTTCCGTTCTTCTCCCATAACCAAATCTGGAGTATAGGTTTTTTCTCCATCTAAAATCGTCTCTCCATTTTGTAAGCGTGACCAAAAATGTAGAGGAATATCTAACGCTTTTGCTTTTTGCGCATCAAACTTTCCTTTGCGGGGAATTTCCAAAGTATATCCATAGCACGTAATTTTATGATTTACTTTATATGCTTGAATGATATAACCATTGCTTTGAATGGTTTGTACGTCTTCTGTTAATTCAATAAATTCTATCTCAAAGGGTAGTTCAGGTGCTATAACTCTTAACCCATTAACAACACGCTTGAGTCCTTTCGGTCCAATGAGTCGCAAGGGTTTTTTTCGCTCTGAGTTACCGATTGTCAGCAACAAGCCGGGCAAACCACTGATATGATCCCCATGATAATGGGTAAAGCAAATCTGATCGATATCTTTAAAACTCCACCCTTGAAGCTTCATCGTAATTTGGGTTCCTTCTCCACAATCAATTAATAGGTTACTTCCATTGTATCTTGTCATTAAAGAAGTTAACCATCTATAAGGTAAAGGCATCATACCTCCTGTACCTAACAAACACACATCTAACATGAAAACGCCTCATTTCTAAATCCATTTTATATCAAATCATCTTAATTATAAAGCTCTCAAAAAAAAAGTCAAGTCATCCCTTCGTTCTCTTTAGCAGAAAATACCGTGGAAAAAGAGCATCCATTTGGATGCTCTTGATACGTTTGACTCTTTATATATTTTGCCTATGCCTTCAGCTTATAAAGATTTTACTGCGTCTACAACAACTTCTGTTGTTATGCCTAATTCTTCATAGACTTTGGCTCCTGGCGCAGATGCTCCAAAGCGATCAAGTCCTATAACTTTTCCTTCTAGACCTACATATTGATACCAGCCAAATGTTCTTGCCGCTTCCATCGCCACACGTTTTGTAACGCTTTTTGGCAGAACGCTTTCTTTATATTCAGCTGACTGTGCATTAAACAACTCCATTGATGGCATACTAACAACGCGAGCATCAATACCTTCTTTTTTAAGGATTTCAGCCGCTTCAACAACTTGTCCTACTTCTGAACCACTCGCCATTAAAATCACGTCTGGTGTTGCTTTTTCTGAATCAATAAGGATATATCCACCTTTAAGAGCTTCTTTTCCTGATTTTTCATAGAAGCCAACATTTTGTCGTGTTAATACAAGAGCTGTTGGTTGCTTTTTGTTAGTTACTGCAAAATACCATCCTGCAGCCACTTCTTTTGCATCTGCCGGTCTAAATGTTACTAGGTTTGGAATTGTTCGTAATGACGCCAATTGTTCAATTGGTTGGTGTGTAGGTCCATCTTCTCCTACCCCTATGCTATCGTGTGTCAATACAAATGTATGTGGTAAGCCCATAAGTGCAGCCAAACGAATCATTGGTTTCATATAATCACTAAACACAAAGAATGTACTTGTAAAGGAAACGAGTCCACCATGAAGTACCAAACCATTTCCCATGGCTGTCATCGCTAACTCTCGAACACCAAAATGGATGTTTTTACCTGCATAATTCTCTTTTGAAAACTCACCTTGATCATCCATCCATGTTTTTGTTGATGGTGCTAAGTCTGCAGATCCTCCAAAAAGGTTTGGAATGATTTTAACTAATTTTTGAATAACTTGACCTGATGATGCACGTGTTGCGTTTGGTTTTTCATCAAATGACCAAAACTCTTCTGCATCAAGAGCATCCACATCAATAAATCCTGACATGTCTTTTTCATATTGTGCCGCTAATTCTGGATAGCTTTTTTTGTACTCAGCAAAAAGTGCGTTCCATGCAGCTTCTTTTTTATCGCCTTGGGCTGCCAGCTCATCAATATAGGTTTGAACAGCTTCTGATACATAGAATTCCTTATCTAGTGGCATGCCAAGATTTTCTTTAGCCGCATTTAAATTTTCTTGACCTAATGGTTCGCCATGTGCACTAGCTTTTCCTTCTTTCGCCGGACATCCATGACCGATTTTTGTCTTTACAATAATTAATGAAGGTTGTGTTTTATTTGCTTTTGCTTGTTCAATTGCTTTTCCGATAGCAACTGGGTCATTACCATCTTCCACTTCCAATACTTGCCAATGATACGCTTCAAAACGCTTTCCAACGTCTTCAGTAAAGGCTAAGTCGGTACTTCCTTCAATAGAAATTTTATTGGAGTCATAAAGAGCAATAAATTTGTCTAAACCTAATGTTCCTGCTAAAGATGCCGCTTCTGCAGTTACACCTTCCATTAAGCACCCATCACCCACAATTGAATAAATATAGTGATCTACAATTGGGTAATTTTCTTTATTGAATTTTGATGCTAAATGTGCCTCAGCCATAGCCATTCCTATACCTGTTGCAAATCCGGCCCCTAAAGGTCCTGTTGTTGTCTCAACACCAACTGTATGACCAAACTCAGGGTGTCCTGGTGTTAATGAATCCCATTGTCTAAAGTTCTTTAAATCTTCTATTTTTAATCCATATCCAAATAAGTGCAATAAAGAATACACAAGCATTGAGCCATGTCCTGCTGAAAGAATAAAACGATCGCGGTTATCCCATTGTGGGTTTTTCGGATTGTGGTTCATATGATTTGCCCATAACTCAAACGCCATAGGAGCAGCCCCCATAGGTAAGCCCGGATGACCTGAATTTGCTTTTTGCACACCCTCAGCGGACAAAATGCGTATCGTGTTAATTGCTTGTTCTTGAATAGTACTCATGAATAAATCCTCCTTGTTATAAAGATAACCACATAATCATAGCATCTTCTATTGGTTTAGTGTAGTAGCGGCGTCTCCTGCCTTCTATTGTAAAGCCAAGTTGTTCATAGGCTTTGATAGCACGTAAATTGCTCTCTCTAACTTCCAGTGTTAACTGTTGTATTTTTAACTTCTTTGCTTCTTGTAGTAATGCTTTAATAAGCATGGTTCCATAACCCAATCCTCTATACGTTGAAGTGATAGCAACATTGGTTATATGCCCTTCATCCAATATTTTCCAAAAACCTCCATACCCAATAAGATGGTCATCACATTTTAAAACAATATAGTGTGCATGAGGATTGGCTAACTCTTGAATAAAACTTTCATAGGTCCAGGGAATGCTGAATGTGGTCTTTTCAATATCAACGATATCTTGAATATCTTCTTGTGACATTGATTCAACTTTAATTTTTCGCATGATTTTTACTTTCATATTCACGTTCAGCTTGAGATTTTTTATGATAATATGGACGGTGCTCTTGATATGTCATTACATCATTATCATCATACCTTGATTGACCTAATATTGCAACATTTTTTGCCATGAGATTCGTATATACCGGCAAGAAGCTTATAATTTTTTCTCCAAGTCCTTCCAGATCTTGTTCAAATCTAAAGACTGCATCACCAACAAGATACACATGATGTGTTTCTTTTTTTAATTTTTCCGCCACTTCTTCTATTTCACATGTGACTAAGGGTGTCTGGGGCTCCACCAAAAAATGCCGTTCCTTGACACTTATCATAAAAGTTTGATAGTACACTTCTCTTGCCCTGGCATACATGATGGCATGCACTTTTGCTCCTGGGATTAATACCGTACTTGCCAACACTTGCATTGTAGGTATGCTCACAATCGGAATATTCAATCCCTGTGCCAATCCTTTTGCCGTTGCACTTCCAATCCTTAAGCCCGTAAAGGAGCCTGGACCTTCTGAAACAGCAATTAAGCCAATATCTTTGGGGTTTAATTCAAGTTTATTGAGCATTTCTTGAATCATTGGCATCAATGTTTTTGAATGCTTTAGCGTATGATTAATAGTATATTCACCTAGTAGCTGTCCATCCTCAACAACTGCAACCGATGCAATTGTCGACGAGCTTTCAATTCCTAATATTTTCATATGATCTCCTGAATTTTCCGATATTCAAACCCTTGCTCTAAATCCTTTTCAATAATAATCGTTCGCGTACCTTTTGGCAAGAGGGAATTTATTTTATTTGCCCATTCAACGAGTGTGACCCCATGGCCGTAAAAATATTCTTCATAACCTATGTCTTCAATTTCAGATATGTCCTCAATGCGGTACACATCAAAATGATAAAAAGGTAAGCGTCCTTGTTCATATTCATTGACTAAAGTAAAAGTCGGACTTGTAATATCCTCGTCAATGCCAAGTCCTGCTGCAAACCCTTTTGTAAAAACAGTTTTTCCTACACCTAGATCTCCAATCAGCGAGTATACTTCGCCTTCTTTTGCTTTTTCTCCAATTTCTTTTCCTATTGCATATGTCTGTTCAGGTGAATAACTATGCCTTATCATCTTCTTTTTCCTCTTTATCTACAGTGTGTACCTTGATCTGTTCTTCCTTAACCGGATTAGCTACGGAAGTTGTCTGTCCACGTAGTCGCTCTACTAAAGTGGGTTGCTTGGGTAGTTGGTCACCGATTTTTTCAATGATTTGATTAAGGGTAATGTTATCCGCTTCGCTCATTGCTTTTTTCGGAATAACAAATGCCTGCTGTTCATTTACATAAAACAAAAAATCAAAGGGTGTCTTCTTAATGCGAAATAGTTGATTCCAAAACAAGCGAACCGTTCCGGTATATTGCTGTACTTCAAATATTTCATCACTGATATGATATGTAATCGGGTTTTTAAATACCGGATTGGAAATAACTTGACGCTTGGATTGGGAGAGCATGTTTAAAGGTGTCACAATAACGTAGATGATGACAACCATGAGTAATATCAAAGAGACAAATGCATCCTTCCACACAAAGTAGGTCACCGGTAACATGATCAATGATCCTAAACCAAAGATCATTGTAATTACACCACTCAAACTCGAGTATGCATGAAATAACATAAATCTAAATAAATCCATTGTTTTTGTTTTAACTGTAATTTGTACAAGTTCTTTCATCTTATCTCCTAGTTTTAATCTTCATTTACCATTGATAGGCCTATACGTTTTTTTGCAACGTCCACTGAAATAACTTCCACTTCAACAATATCTCCAATGGCTACCACCTCAAGGGGGTGCTTAATATATTTTTTACTCAATTTTGAGATATGTACTAAACCATCTTGATGGACACCAATGTCTACGAAGGCCCCAAAGTCAATGACATTTCTGACGGTTCCACTTAAACGCATTCCGATTTTTAAATCATCCATTTCTAACACATCACTGCGTAAGATTGGCTTTGGCATTTCATCACGAGGGTCTCTACCCGGCTTCTTCAACTCCAAAATAATGTCTTGAAGGGTTGGTTCTCCCACACCGATTTTTTCTGCTACCTCGCCTACATGTTGGATACTTCCAACCTTTGTTAACATTTCTTTAACTTCATAATGTAGACCTAAATCCAATAATTTCATGAATTTTTCTGTTGCTGCATAAGATTCAGGATGGACCCCTGTGTTATCCAATGGGTTTTTTCCATTACGTATGCGTAAAAATCCTGCCGATTGCTCAAATGCCTTAGGACCAAGTTTTGCGACCTTAAGCAATTCTTTTCGTGTCTTAAACTCACCATTTTCTTCACGATAACTAACGATGTTTTTAGCTACCGTTTTGCTGATTCCTGAGATATATTGTAGTAAGGAAACACTCGCCGTATTCAAATCGATTCCTACTCGGTTAACGGAATCTTCAACCACTCCAGATAGGGTTTCTGCCAATTTTTTTTGATTCATATCGTGCTGATACTGACCTACTCCAATCGATTGGGGATCAATCTTTACTAGTTCTGCCAGCGGGTCTTGTAGTCGTCTTCCAATAGAAACTGCGCTTCGAAGCGCTACATCATATTCCGGAAATTCTTCTGTCCCAAGCTTGGACGCTGAATATACCGAAGCTCCGGCTTCATTGACTATAACATACTGTATGTTACTTTTCATTTCTTTAAGCATCTCAACAGTAAAACTTTCTGTCTCTCTTGAAGCCGTTCCATTTCCAATCGCAATAAGATTCACTTGATGTTGATTGATCATTTTTCCGAGGATTTTCTTTGCTTCGGCTATTTTATTAACCGGAGGTGTTGGGTATACAACTCCTGTCTCAAGCACTTGTCCATACTTATCAATAACTGCAACTTTACAGCCTGTTCGAAAAGCAGGGTCTAATGCCAAAATAATTTTTCCTGCAATAGGTGGCTGAAGAAGAAGCTGCTCTAGATTTTTTCCGAAAACTTTAATCGCGCCATCTTCAGCATTTTCTGTCATATAGCTTCGCAGTTCACGTTCTATCGAAGGAAAAATTAAACGTTTGTAGGCATCTTCAATAGCTTCTTTAATATAAGACGTTCCAGAAAAAGCTTCATTACGAATCACCTGTTTTTCAATATATCCAATGCTTCTTTCTTCGTCCCCATCAATTTTGACGGAAAGAATTTTTTCCTTTTCACCACGATTGATGGCTAGAATACGATGCCCCGGTATCTTTTTTATAGGTTCCTCATATTCATAATACATTTCATATACTGAGGTCTCTTTGGTTTTTGTTTTTGTAACGATCTTACCCACATTCCATGTATGGTCTCGCAGGTATTTACGTATATCTGCATCATCAGAGATCATCTCTGCAATAATATCTTTGGCTCCATCAAAGACTTGCTTAATATCGGTTATTCCTTTTTCTTCATTCAAATACCCTTGGGCACATTGATTTAAATCATCATGTGTCTGTTGCATATAAAGAATAAGCGCAAAGGGTTCTAATCCATTTTCTTTTGCGATTGTTGCACGCGTTCGTTTCTTTTGCTTATAGGGTCGATAGATATCTTCGACTTCAACGAGTGTCTGCGCCTGAACTAACGCTTTTTCAATTTCTGACGTCATTTTTTTCTGTTCAATAATCGTTGCACGCACTTGCTCTTTTCTTGCATCTAAATTGGTTAGATATGTTAAGCGTTCGGATAATTCACGTAACACTTCGTCTGAGAGTGACCCTGTTTGTTCTTTTCTATATCTAGAAATAAATGGAATGGTATTACCCGCATCAATTAATGCCAGCGTATTTTCCACCTGCCATGCTTGTAACCCGAATTCTTGTTGTAACTGTTTTTTGATTTCCATATAAGACCCCTTTGTTTTTTCTAAAAGTGCATACTCATTATAATATCAATTCCAAGAAATTTCAAGAAAGGGAGTACAATAGGACAAAAAAAGATGGACGTTAGGCATTTTTCTAACGTCCATCGATATCTCTCTACTTATCGAACTCCTAATTTGAAGTGGTCATGAATCGCAACAAGCGCATCATCAGCATCTTTTTCTGATACTAATACGGAGATTTTGATTTCTGATGTTGAAATCATGTGAATATTAATGTCCGCATCGTATAGCGCCTCAAACATTTTAGTTGCAACCCCTGCATTTGAAGCCATTCCTGCTCCAACAACAGATACTTTGGCCACATCATCATCAAAGAGGAAGCTACTTGCTTCTAGATGGTCTAAGTTCGATTCAATCAATTGTGTGGCTTCTTTCAAATCGCTTTTTGCAACTGTAAACGTGATGTCCTTTGTTCCGTCGCGTCCGATGGATTGTAAAATGATATCAACACTGATATTATTTTTTGAAAGTAAGCTAAATAAATCAAACGCTTTACCCGGTCTATCTTGAATCCCTATCACTGCTATACGTGCTACGTCTTTATCTGCTGCAACACCACTGACCAACATTTTTTCCATTTTACATTCCTCCTTAACTATCGTTCCTTCTGCTTGTGTTAAACTTGATCGAACCACTAATTCAACCTTATATTTTTTTGCAAGTTCAACCGAACGGTTGTGCAATACTTTCGCTCCCAATGAAGCTAATTCTAGCATCTCATCATAGGTTATCTCATCTAGCTTTCTTGCATCTTTGACAACACGTGGATCTGCTGTATATACCCCATCAACATCTGTATATATCTCACAGCGATCGGCATTTAATGCAGCTGCAAGCGCAACAGCCGTAGTATCCGAGCCCCCACGTCCAAGTGTCGTTACATCTTCATATCGGTTAATCCCTTGAAATCCTGTAACAAGAACAATATTGTTAAGTTCTAATTCCATTTCCATACGTTCTTTATCAATGCCTTTTAATCGCGCATTTCCATATGTTCTTGACGTATTCATGCCTACTTGAAATGCATTAAGCGATATCGCCGGATAACCTAATTCATGTAGCGCTAACGACATCAGCGCAACAGATTGCTGCTCTCCTGTTGCAAGTAGCATATCCATTTCTCGTTTTGAAGGATTCGCTGTGATCTCTGCAGCCTTTGCTAAGAGCTCATCTGTCGTATCTCCTTGGGCCGATAAAACAACTACTACTTGATGTCCTGCTTTATAATCTTCTAGAATTCGATTTGCAACATTAAATACACGTTCTTTGTTGGCGACAGAACTGCCACCGAATTTTTTAACTACAAGCATATATTTCCTCCGTCTTCATTTATAATCATTTGCCTAAAAAGTATGGCATAAATTGATAACCTTGCTTTATTATCTTGCCACTCGCTTTTGCACCAGCTTCAGAAAAAAAGAAATGGTTGTCTTTTTCTTGTTCACTTGTATAGATTAGATAAGGTACCGGATCATTGGTATGTGTTCGAATATGTAGCGGCGTAGGGTGATCCGGTAAAATCCCAATCTTAAACGCTTCTTCTTTTTCTTTGAAATAGTGGTAAATAGGAGCAATGACCTTTTCATCAATGAGCTCAATTGCTTTTATTTTATTATCCAGTTCCCCTCGATGCCCACATTCATCTGGCGCTTCCACATGTAAATACACAAAATCGTATCCATCTTCAAATGCACTTATTGCTGCATCTACTTTCCCTTGATAATTAGTATGAATATTTCCAGTCGCTCCTTCAACATCGATACTCTTCATATTCGCTGCAATGGCAATACCTTTTAATAAATCAACGGCTGAAATCATAGCACCCTTTTTGTTAAACATTTTTTCAAAATCAGGAAGCTCCGGTCTTACCCCTTCTCCCCATGGCCATATACTGTTTGCCGGACGCAAACCTTTTTGACGTCGTGCTTCATTGACTGGATGATGATTTAAAATCTCAAAACTTCGTTCCATCATTTGACGTATCTGTTCACAATTATCTCCTGTAGGCTGATATGGTGTTATTTGTTTGCCCAAAATATTGTGCGGCGGTTCTAATTTTACGTCCATTGAACCATGATCCCAGATAAGTGCATGTCGATAACTAACACCTTGATAAAATGTTAGCGCTGCATCTTCAAATGCTTCTTTTACTGCCTCCAAAAGTATCGCAGCTTCTTGTGTAGTAATCTCATCTGCGCTATGGTCTTCAATCGTCTTATCCCAGTAAGCTTCTTCTTCTGTTAATGTTACAAAATTAACGCGAAAGCATATATCACTCTCTTGCATTTCAACTCCAATGCTCACTGCTTCTAACGGAGAACGACCAGTATAATACTTCCTTGGATCATACCCCATAACCGAAAGATTTGCTGTGTCGCTTCCCGGGTTCATGCCTTGGGGTATAGTATCGACTAATCCCACTTCACCAATATTTGCCAACCTATCAAACATTGGTGTTTTCGCCACTTCTAATGGTGTCTTATTGTTTAACGCTTCGATGGGCTCATCTGCCATTCCATCAGCTAATACAATTATATATTTCATGACCTAATCCTTTTCTATACGAATTGTTGATGTCACCTCGAGTTGATATTGCTCTTTTAAACGATGAACTTTATCCGACAGCTCACCTTCTGTTGATCTTTGTGTAATAAATACCGTTTCATCATCACTATGGATGTATGATACTTTTCCAAAGACTTCTTCAAGAATATCTTGATATCCATGTCCTTTAATTGCAATAAATAATTGGCTTGGTACTTCTTCTAAGGACATCAGATTCATTTCTTTTGAGTACCAATGTGTAATGATGTTCTTATCTAGATGCTTCGCAGCATCTACCACATCGGCAACAACAGCAGAAGCCGTTGGTAGTTTTCCAGCACCACTTCCATAAAACATTACGTCCCCAATAACATTTCCTTTTATGAAAATTGCATTGAACACATCATGTACATTGGATAAAGGATGATTGTCAGAAATCATCATGGGCGCTACCATGGCATATGCTTTTTCTTCAATCTTTTTGCTAATACCTAATAGTTTTATCTGATATCCAAGTTCCTTTGCATATTCTAAATCTTTGAGTCGAATCTTTGAGATTCCTTCTGTATATATCTCTTCAAAGTTTACATGCATCCCATAAGCGAGTGATGATAATATTGCAATTTTACGACAAGCGTCATAGCCTTCAATATCCGCTTCAGGGTCACGCTCTGCAAAGCCTAATTCTTGTGCCTCTTTTAGCACCTCTTCAAAATTCAAACCTTCACGGGCCATCTTGCTTAGGATATAGTTTGTTGTCCCATTTAATATCCCTGTGATTTCATAAATCTCATCTGCCGTTAATGATTTGTTTAATGGGCGAATAATCGGAATCCCCCCACCTACACTGGCTTCAAATAAAAAGTTGATATTTTTTCGTCTTGCAATTTCAAGTAACTCAGGACCATATCTAGCAACCAATTCTTTATTGGATGTAACCACACTTTTTCCTTTTAGTAAAGCCTTTTTCACAAAGTCATAGGCTGGCTTTAATCCTCCCATTACTTCAACAACGATTTGTACAGAATCATCCTCCAAGATATCTTCAAAGTTCTTTGTTAACTTTGTCTCAATCGATGTTCCAGGAAATTCTTTTAAATCAAGAACATATTTTATATAAAGCTCATCTCCTGCCTTATTATCAATACTTGCCTTATTTTTTTCAAGTACTTCTACAACACCTGATCCTACCGTTCCATATCCCAATATCGCTATGTTAACCATCTTTTTACTCCCTTGCTAATATTTTGACGTGATGTATACCTTCAAACATTTCAATTGAATCAATTAGTGCTTCAACATCTAATGTCTCTGGTAATATCTCGATGCTTATTGTCAAGTTTGCCACTCCGTTAATTGGTATCGACTGATTAATTGTTAATATGTTGGCTTTTGCCTCAGCAATTTTTTCAATAACCGTAGATAACAACCCAGGTTCATCATCTACTTTAACGGCAAATGTTACGACGCTTCCTCGTCCATTGTCAAAGAAAGGAAAAATACAATCCTTATATTTGTAGAAAGAACTACGACTAATACCAACAAGGTCTACTGCCTCTTGTACTGTTATTGCTTTTTCTCTTTCGATTAAAGCTTTTGCTTCAACAACTTTTAAAAACACTTCTGGTAGCGCTTTCTTCTTTAAAATATAGTATTTTGCATTATCCGGCATAACTTTCACCTCATTTTGTATTTTTGTCAGAAACATTTGTATTTACTAGAAAGATAATATCATATCTACAAATTTATTGCAAGAAAAAAAGGATAACAGTTTAGCATTATCCTTTTATCACTTATGTAACGATTAAGCTTCGACAATAACTTCTTCTAATTCTGCTTTTTCTTCATCCGAAACAATAAGATCAATGTCAATTAATATAATCATGCGTTCTTCTTGTTTTGCAACGCTTTTGATATATTTACGATTAACTCCTGTTACAATTTTAGGCGCCTGTTCAATACTATCTTCTTCAATCTGTAAAATCTCGGAAACCGAGTCCACAACAAATCCTATCATCATGTCATTGGTATTAACAACGATGATTTTTGTGTCTTCATTAACCTCTTTTTCTTCAAGGTTAAATTTTTTTCTTAGACTATAGATTGGCAATACCTCGCCTCTAAGGTTGATAATCCCTTCAATATATTTAGGTGAGTTTGGTACCTTAACAACTTCTTGATACTTCTCAATACCATTAACCTGCATAATATTCAAACCATATTCCTCATGATCAAGTTTGAAAATTACTTGCTGTAATGAAGCCATTGTTTTTTCCTCCTTTAAATTTGAGATATAATATATTATTGATCTGTTGTTAGCCAAATTAAATAGCCATTGATAAATGCGTCAATATCGCCATCCATAACGGCATTAACATTCCCGGTCTCTACACTCGTTCGATGATCTTTGACCATATTATACGGATGCATGACATATGAACGGATTTGGCTTCCCCAACCGATTTCTTTAACTTCACCGCGAATTTCTTTCATTTCTTCTTGTTGTTCAATTTGCTTAAGTTCTAATAACTTTGCTTTAAGCATGGACATTGCTTTATCTTTATTTTTATGTTGGGATCGTTCATTTTGACATTGTACCACCGTATTGGTCGGAATATGGGTTATACGTATTGCTGAATCTGTTTTATTAATGTGCTGCCCTCCGGCACCACTTGCCCGATAGGTGTCTATACGTAGTTCATCATCAGGAATATCTAATTCAATAGAATCATCTATCTCCGGGAGAACATCACAGGATGCAAAAGACGTATGACGTCTTCCTGAGGAGTCAAAGGGAGAGATGCGCACCAAACGGTGAACCCCTTTTTCCGCTTTTAGATATCCATAGGCATTTTCGCCGGATATCTGAAAGGTCACCGATTTTATCCCTGCTTCATCTCCGTCCAAATAGTCCAGAACTTCTGTTTTATATTCTTTTTTATCTGCCCACTTTAAATACATACGATAGAGCATACTCACCCAATCACAGGACTCTGTCCCACCAGCGCCTGCATGAAGCGACACAATTGCATTGTTACGATCATAAGGACCTGAGAGTAACGTATCAATGCGGAGGGTTTCATATTGCTTAAAAAAGTGTTCTGCCATAGATTTAATTTCTTCAACTAAGCTGTCGTCATCCTCTTCTTCAGCGATGCTAATCATTGTTTGTACATCGTCATAGGCCTCTGAAAGTAGTTCAAAGGACGCCACCTTATCTTTAAGGCCCTTCAAAGCCTTCATCTCTTCTTGTGACTTTTCAGGATCATCCCAAAAATCTTCACGGGCCATTTCATTTTCTATCGTTTCTATTTTTATTTTAACATTAAATAAGTCAAAGTGAAACACTCATTTCATCTAATTTCACTTCATACCTTTGCAATTCCTGTTTGACTTGTTCTAAAGCTAACATTAAATCACCTCTTTCAATAGTTATTCTTCTATACGGTAGTTATAATTTTCTGAGGGACCATGACATTGCTTGTATTTTTTTCCGCTACCGCAATGACACGGTTCATTTCTTCCTAGTTTTCTACCTGTGTGCTTCACTGTTTTTTTCGCTGCTTCTTCACCACGATTAGTAGATATGTTCTTAGCAACACGTTCACGTTCAATTTTGTTACGTGGTGCAATGCGATAAAGTATACGCACAGTATCTTCTTGAATACTTTCAATCATATCATCAAACATATCAAAGCCAACAAGTTTATATTCAACTAGCGGATCTCTTTGTCCAAATGCCACTAAATTGATTCCTTGGCGCATTTGATCCATATTGTCAATATGGTCCATCCACTTTTGATCGATTGCACGAAGTAGTATTACCCGTTCAGGTTCACGCATCATCTCCGGTTCATCGAATTCTTTTTCTTTGGCTTCATACATTTTATGTGCAAGCTCTTGCAATAACTCGATGAATTTTTCTTTTGTCATGGTATCTCGTGTTTTTTCATCAAAGTTAAAATTTGGGAACGGAATGATTTTTGTCAAGGATTCTCGAAGTCCCATTAAATCCCACTCATCCATATGATCCATACCATTCGAATGGGCATTAACATTACGTTCAATAATATCATCAACCATTTTTAAAATGATTGAACGCATACTTTCTCCTTTAAGAACTTTTAACCGTTCTTCATAGATAATCTCACGTTGCTCATTCATGACTTGGTCATAGTCTAATAAACGTTTACGTATACCAAAGTTATTGCCCTCCACTTTACGTTGAGCATCTTCAATACGGTTGGATAGAATTCCCGCTGATATTGGTTCATCATCCGGTAATCCTAAACGTTCGACTGTATTTTTCATTTTGTCTGAACCAAATAGGCGCATCAATTCATCTTCCAAAGAAATGAAGAAGCGTGATTCACCCGGATCTCCTTGACGTCCTGCACGTCCTCGAAGCTGATTATCAATACGTCGTGACTCATGACGCTCTGTACCAATGATTTTAAGGCCTCCTGCTTCTTTAACCCCTTCTCCAAGCTTGATGTCGGTACCACGTCCCGCCATATTTGTCGCAATGGTTACCGCGCCGAGCTGTCCGGCTTGTGCAACAATTTCTGCCTCTCGCTCATGAAACTTTGCATTTAGCACTTTATGTGGAACGCCTTCGCGTTTTAGGGTTTTGCTTAAATCTTCTGACGACTCTATACTGACTGTTCCCACAAGAACAGGTTGCCCTTTTTGATGGCACGCAACCACTTCTTTTGCAATGGCACGATATTTTTCTGCAACACTTTTATATACCACATCATTGTGGTCTTTTCTTGCAATCGGACGGTTCGTTGGTATGACGATAACATCCATACCATAAATGGAACGGAATTCTTCTTCTTCCGTTAACGCCGTACCTGTCATACCTGATTTTTTTTCATAACGGTTGAAGTAATTTTGGAATGTAATCGTTGCTAGTGTCTTACTTTCCCGTTTAACCTTCACATTTTCCTTGGCTTCAATCGCTTGATGCAGACCATTAGAATAACGTCGCCCCGGCATTAAACGCCCTGTAAATTCATCAACGATGACTATTTCATCGTCTTTGATGACATAGTCTTTATCTCGGTGCATTAATTTTAATGCCTTTAATGCAAGATTAATATGATGTTGTATCTCCATATTTTCCGGATCCGCTAAGTTATCAATTTGAAAATACTCTTCAACCCGCTTCACACCATCTGCTGTCAGCGTAGCATTTTTCGTTTTCTCATCGATAACGTAGTCGCCTTCTTCTTCAATATCTTCATTAAGAAGTGCACTTAACTTGGTTACTTCTCCTAATACTCGTCCTTCTTTTAAACGTTGAGCAAGCATGTGTGCTTGTTGATAAAGGTGTGTTGACTTACTACTGCTTCCAGATATTATCAACGGTGTTCTTGCTTCATCAATTAATACGGAGTCAACCTCATCGATGATTGCATAGTTTAACGGTCTTTGAACCATCTCTCGTTCAAATATAACCATATTATCCCGTAAGTAGTCGAAACCAAATTCATTATTCGTTCCATAGGTAATGTCACAACGGTACGCAGCTTGTCGTTCTTCATGATTTAATCCGTTGACAATAACACCTACTGTTAACCCTAGAAAATTAAATACTTCTCCCATCCATTCAGCATCACGTGTAGCAAGATAATCATTGACGGTTACAACATGTACACCTTTTCCTTCGAGTGCATTTAAATATGCCGCGATAGGTGCAACTAATGTTTTACCTTCACCTGTTTTCATCTCTGCAATACGCCCTTGATGTAAGACAACAGCTCCGACCAACTGTACTCTGTATGGTCGTAAGCCTAAAACTCTCTTTGCCGCCTCTCGAACAACCGCAAATGCTTCAACCATGATAGAATCCAGTGCTTCTCCTTCATGGATACGTCCACGGAATTCCTCTGTTTTTGCCTTTAACTCTTCATCGGTCAAATCAATCATTTTCGGCTCTAACGCTTCTATCTGATCAACTATTGGGTAAATTCGCTTTAATTCTCTTTCACTATGGGTTCCGAAGATTTTCTCAATAATCCCCATCTTGTCCACCTTCCAATTTAACTATTTTTACATTACTCTATTGTATCATTTTACAGTAGGTCCTTCAAGACACTTTCTTGAAATCATGTATTGCTTGTATTTTAACACAAAAGTCCGCAACATCCTATAAAAATGGTATTAATTTTCTACTTTCTTCCCTAAGCTTCTGTGGATAAGTTTCTAGGTTTACATAATTTTCTCGTATTATTTCTGTGGATAGTGTGTCTAACTCTGTGCATAACCCTATTTTTGGCACTTTTTTTACTCTTTTATCTGTGGATTTATTGAATTGATAGAATTATGTCAATCAATATTCTGACTAAAAAAAGATGGTTGCAAGCAACCATCTTCTCTATATCTTAATTCCATATTTTGCTTATGCTTCTGGCTCAATCAAGCCAAAATCACCATTTTTACGTTTGTATACGACATTGACTTCTTCTGTATCTGCATTTCTAAATACAAAGAAATCATGTCCTAATAATTCAAGTTCCATACACGCTTCTTCTGCATCCATTGGTTTAACTGCAAATCGCTTTGTACGAACAATTTTTGGACCTTCTTCTTCTTGAAGATCTGGCTCAGCATCAAGGAATGCACTTCTAAATGAACCACTATGTCGATGACGATCAATTAACTTGTGTCGGTGCTTTACAAGCTGACGTTCTAGCTTGTCTACAACAAGATCAATAGCTGCATACATATTCTCTGCATTTTCTTCTGCACGAATAACAGTACCTTTCAATGGAATCGTTACCTCGATTCGATGTTGCTTTCTTACGACACTCATCGTTATATTTGCTGTCGTTTCCGACGTAAAATACTTCTCTAACTTGCTAATCTTTTCTTCTGAAATATTTCGAAGTGGTTCGGTTACCTCAAAGTTTTTCCCTGTAATTACATAACGCATAAATAACAACTCCTTCCGGAATATTTTTCACTATACTTTTCGAAAAATATTCTATATTATCTAATACATACATATTCTCCATAACTTTCAAAATTCCTTTTTTTTATATAGAAAAGTTGCATCTGCCATTTTCTACAGATGCAACTTCAATATACATAGACTACTTTACATTATAATTAAATTATACTTTTTCTTTAACAGAATATGCCGTATGGAGTAAATGATGTGCTTTTTCACTCATCGGTTTATCTAAATAAGTCTCATACAACTCAATAATTGCAGGGTTTTCATGAGATTTACGTAATGGCATATTCTTGTCAATTTCATAGATCGCATCTTGACGTGCTTTAATGATTTCTGCATTTCCATGGTGATAGGGTTGTCCGGCTCCACCGATACATCCACCTGGACATGCCATAACTTCAATCGCATGAATATCTCTTGGATTACCATCACGGATTTCTTCAAGTAAAGCACGTGCATTACCAAGACCATGGGCAATTCCGATATTTAACGTTACATCATCCATAGCAACAGAAGCTACACGTACACCATCGAACCCTCGAAGTTGTTCAAAATCTACACGTTCTAATGTTTTACCTGTGCGAAGCTCATATGCAGTTCTTACCGCTGCTTCAATAACTCCACCTGTTGATCCAAAGATAACTCCAGCACCTGTTGACATTCCTAACGGATTATCAAACTCACTTGCTTCAAGTTCGTCTGGGTCAATATTTAATTTTTTAATAAGATCCGCTAATTCACGTGTTGATAATACCAAGTCAACATCTGGATTTCCATCCACTGCAAACTCATCACGACTCGCTTCATATTTTTTTGCCAAACATGGCATAATAGATACAACCACAAGGTCTTCACGTTTAACTTCAAGCTTCTCAGCAAAATAACTTTTCGCCACAGCACCAAACATTTGCATTGGTGATTTAGCTGATGATGGAATATCAATAAGCTCTGGGAATTGGCTCTCTACAAAGTTAACCCATGCAGGGCAACATGATGTTAAGATAGGCAATGTCTGCTCTGCTTTTCCATCTAAGTAATTTTGTAGACGTCCAAGTAACTCTGTTCCTTCTTCCATAATCGTAAGGTCCGCTGCAAAATCAGTGTCAAATACGTAGTTGAATCCGATTTGACGCAATGCAGTAACCATTTGATTTGTAAAGATTGTACCTGGTTCATGTCCAAACTCTTCACCTAATGCTACACGAACAGCAGGCGCTGTTTGTACAACTACCGTTTTAGTTGGGTCCGCTAATGCTTCTACTACTTTCCATGTCTGGTTATTCTCTGTTAATGCACCTGTTGGACAGACCGCTACACATTGGCCGCAATGTGTACAAACTGTTTCTTCCATTGGTAATTCAAATGCAGCTGAAACAACAGCATCAAATCCACGGTTGATTGCCGAAAGTGCTCCTACTGTTTGAACATTATTACACATTGTCTCACATCGACGACACATAACACATTTATCCATATCACGTATAAGTGATGGAGAATAATCTTTTTTATATGTTGACATAGCCGTTCCTGAAATAGAATCTGCACTTAATCCACATAACTCTGATAGATCTTGTAGCTCACAATCGCCAGCTTTTGCACATGCCAAGCAATCTTTTGGATGATCCGAAACTAAAAGTTCAAGTACAGTTTTTCTAGCTTCCATTACACGAATAGTATTTGTTCGAATATCCATCCCTTCAACAGCAGGGGTTGCACAAGATGGTGCCAAGTTTCTTCTTCCATCAATTTCAACCACACATACACGACATGATGCGGATTGATTGACCATTTTTGTATCATGTAAATCTAAATGACATAAAGTAGGGATATGAATTCCAAGCTTTTTAGCCCCATCAAGTACTGTGCTACCAGCCGGAACAGTAACCTCTTTACCATCAATAGTAATTTTAATATCTGACATTGGGTACACTCCTTTATCTTTTATTTCTATTGCTTAAAAATAGCATCGAATTTACATTTATCGTAACATGCGCCACACTTAATACACTCATCTTGATTAATCACATGTGGTTTCTTCACTTCTCCGGATATACATCCAACTGGACAGACACGTGCACATGCTGTACATCCAATACATTTTTCTTCATCGATGATGTATTTTACTAGACTGCTACATTGGCCTGCTGGACATGTTTTTTCTTGAACGTGTGCAACATATTCATCCCAAAATGCATCTAATGTTGATAAAACAGGGTTTGGAGCTGTTTGTCCCAATCCACATAAAGCAGTATCTTTAATAACGCGACTTAAACGCTTCATTTCATCTAAGTGGCGAAGTTCACCTTTTCCTGCACAAATAAGTTCAAGAAGCTCCGATAAACGCTTAGTTCCTACGCGACATGGTGTACATTTTCCACAAGACTCTTCTTCTGTAAATTCAAGATAGAATTTAGCCACTGCCGGCATACAATCGTCTTCGTCCATAACAATCATACCGCCTGATCCCATCATGGATCCTTTTGCAATAAGGTTATCAAAGTCAATTGGTGTATCTAAGTCTTTTTCTGTTAAACATCCACCTGATGGTCCACCGGTTTGAACGGCTTTAAATTTCTTACCGTCTTTTATGCCACCACCGATGTCATAAATAACTTCACGAAGTGTTGTACCCATTGGCACTTCTATAAGTCCAACGTTATTGATTTTTCCAGCTAATGCAAATACTTTTGTACCTTTTGATTTTTCTGTACCAATTTTATTAAACCAATCTGCACCTTTTAGTAAGATAACAGGTACGTTAGCAAATGTCTCCACGTTATTTACATTGGTCGGTTTGCCCCAATATCCTGATTCTGCAGGGAATGGTGGTTTTGTTGTTGGTTCTCCACGTTCACCTTCCATAGAATGGATAAGCGCCGTTTCTTCACCACATACAAAAGCTCCTGCTCCTAATGTAAGTTCAATATCAAAATCAAATCCAGATTCTAAAATATTGTCTCCAAGTAGACCATATTCACGGGCAACGTCAATTGCTGCTTGTAAACGTTTAATCGCTAATGGGTACTCCGCACGGATATATACACGACCTTTGGACGCACCGATAGCATATCCGCAAATTGCCATTGCTTCAATAATCGTATGTGGGTCACCTTCAAGGATAGATCGGTCCATAAATGCACCTGGGTCACCTTCATCCGCATTACAGATAACATATTTTTGATCCGCATCGTATCCACGTGCAAATTCCCATTTCAATCCAGTTGGGAATCCACCACCACCTCGGCCACGAAGACCTGAATCTTTGATTTCTTGGATAACGGTCTCAGGTGTCATATCTGTTATAGCTTTTCCAAGTGCCATATATCCATCACGAGCAATATACTCATCAATATTTCCCGGATCAACAAATCCACAGTTTCTCAATGCTATACGCATTTGCTTTTTGTAGAAGTCCATATGCTTTGAATCAGAAATAATCACTTTTTTATCTGGGTCAACATATAGTAAACGTTCTACTTTTCTTCCCTTTACTAGGTGTTCTTTTACAATTTCTTCTGCATCTTCTGGTTTAACTTGTACATAAAATGTATTGTCTGGTAATATTTTTACAATCGGTCCTTTTTCACAAAATCCAAAACATCCTGTCTTAAGAACTTGAACATCTGCATCTAAGTTTTCAGCTGTTATAGAACTTCTAAGATTTGTGATAATTCCTTCTGCTTCAGCTGAAAGACATCCCGTTCCTCCACAGACCAATACATGCATTTTTTCGTTTGCCATTATTACGCCTCCTAACCTTTCTATTCTACTGTCTTATGCGTTGCTGGAATGATTCCGTCAACAAGTTCTCCAGCTTTTAAGTATTTTTCAATAATCTCTTTTGCCTTCGCTTCATTAACGTCTCCGAATACAACGGGTTCTTGATTGGGTAGAGTTACTTCAATAGTAGGTTCTGCATAACAATAGCTCATGCATCCTGTTTGTGTAACAACAACGTTATCAATGCCTTGTCGATGTGTTTCTTGAATTAGATAATCCATAACCTCACGCGCGCCTGCTGCAATTCCACATGTTGCCATTGCTACTTTAATCTGAATCAGAGAATCGACATTATCGCCTTTTTCTCTAAGGGCCACTTTATTTTTAACATCATTTTTAATCTTCATTAATTCATCAAGTGATTTAATTTTTGCCATTATTTTTCCCTCCTATTTGTATTCAGCTAAAATATCTTTAACCATGTCAGCCGTTAAACGTCCATAAGTTTTTTCACCGATTGTTACAACAGGAGCCAAACCACATGCGCCTATACATCGTAATCCAGTAATTGAAAACTTACCATCAGGAGTTGTTTCTCCAACACCTATACCGAGTTCTTTTGAAAATGCATCAACTATTTTTTCTGCACCTCGAACATAACATGCTGTTCCCAAACAAATGGAAATATCATGTTCCCCTTTAGGTTCCATAGTAAAAAATGAGTAGAAACTTACGACTCCAAACACCTTTGCTGTAGAAACTTTTAATTTTTTTGCTACAAATTTTTGTACATCAGCCGGAAGGTATCCGAAAATCCCCTGTGCTTTATGCAAAACTTTGATGAGTTCGCCTTTTGTATCTGGCAATGCATCAATAAAGTCTGCAAGTTCTTGGTATTTTTCTTGAGTTAAATCGTGATTAGCAGCCATCATTAACCTCCTTAAAATTGTATTACATAGCCTTAACCTTTATATAAGAAGAGATTATTCATCTCTAACTAACATTTTTTGTTTATGATTTGTCAATCTTTTTTAAAAAATCAAGCACAACTTTTACGTTCAGTTGAGACTTTGATACTTTAGGAATCTGAAGTTCTTGCATGCAAATGCCTATAAATCCAAGTTCATGCGCGTCTGATGATTGTAACAGAGTGTGCTTTTTATATTTATCTTTATATGTATTGTACTCTGCGTATTGTGAAATTTCAAGACATTGAACGGGCAGATTTGGCGGGATAAACCCCAAGTTAGAGACAACACTATAACTTGGGCGGTCAATATGTGCCGGAATGGCAACACCACCTAGATTAATTGTCTGTTGAATGAGGTCTTCAAGAGGAATTGTCGTTGCAAAAGACAACAGTTTTTCTTCTTCTGCAATAATATTATCTTGTACATCAAAAATGAGTTGTCGTCCTAAAACAGAAGGTTTATTTTTCCTTTTAGGTAAACTGGCATAAACATATGCCTGCATTTTATTGCAGGCTTGAACAGTTTCAAATAAACAGACAACATGAATCTCTTCTCGAGTTTCAACTTCCATTCCCGGAATGACGACAAGATCAAGTTCCTTAGCGACCGTCATTACTGCCTCTACATTTTGGCAGCTATTGTGATCTGTAATGGCAATAGCGTCTAATTCACTAATAATTGCCATGTTCACAATATTATTTGGTGACATTTCTTCTAAGGCACACGATGATAATGCGGTATGGATGTGAAAGTCATATTTTACATTCATTGCAATCCCCATTTGTTAAATTATTGTCATTACACCTTGTACAATTCAGACCTAATTATAACAGATTTCCACATTATTGTAAACGAATGATTAGAGCATTTTTTTTATGTAAGCCCCAGTATAAGACTTTTTATTTTTAGCTATTTCTTCCGGCGTTCCCTTTCCTATTACCGTTCCACCACGATGTCCACCCTCAGGTCCCATATCAATAATGTAATCTGCCGTTTTAATTACATCAAGATTGTGCTCAATGACTAACACTGAATTGCCCTGTTCTACAAGCGTCTGCAATATTGTAATCAATTTGCTTACATCATCAAAGTGTAACCCCGTTGTCGGTTCATCTAATATATACATTGTCTTTCCTGTGCTTCGCTTACTAAGTTCTGTTGCCAATTTTACCCTTTGGGCTTCTCCTCCTGATAAAGTTGTGGATGGCTGTCCCAACTTAATATAACCTAGACCTACGTCATAGAGTGTTTGCATTTTATTTTTTATACGAGGTACATTTTCAAAAAAAGTCAAAGCATCTTCGACGGTCATATCTAAAACCTCTGAAATGTTCTTCCCTTTATACTTTATCTCTAATGTTTCACGATTATAGCGTTCACCATGGCATACTTCACACGGAACATAAATATCCGGTAAAAAGTGCATCTCTATCTTCAGTATTCCATCTCCGCGGCATGCTTCACATCGTCCCCCTTTAACATTAAAGCTAAAGCGTCCCTTAGCATATCCACGAACTTTGGCATCTTGGGTTGCCGAAAAAATATCACGAATATGATCAAATACGCCTGTGTATGTTGCTGGATTAGACCGCGGCGTACGTCCAATAGGAGATTGGTCTATATCAATTACTTTATCTAAATGTTCCAAGCCTTCAATATCTTTGTGTGCTCCCGGTTTTAATTTTGCACGATTAAGATCTCTTGCCAATCGCTTATATAAGATTTCATTTACAAGGGAGCTCTTGCCAGATCCTGACACTCCAGTCACGCATGTTAATACCCCCAAAGGAATGGATACATCGATATCTTTTAAGTTGTTTTCCTTTGCTCCACGTATGTTTACCCAGCGTTCATCAGGAACCCTTCTAACCTTAGGTATTGGAATCTCAAGACGCTTAGAGAGGTACTGTCCTGTTATGGAATGTTCGGCCGTTTTAATCCCTTGTACATCTCCTGCATAAACGACTTCACCCCCATGAACTCCTGCTCGAGGACCTATATCAACAATAAAGTCCGCCTCTTCCATCGTCTCTTCATCATGTTCAACAACAATAAGGGTATTACCTAAGTCGCGAAGATGCTTTAATGTCTTTAGGAGACGCCCATTATCTCTTTGATGCAATCCAATTGAAGGTTCATCTAGAATATAAACCACTCCAACTAACCCTGAACCGATTTGTGTTGCAAGTCGAATCCTTTGCGCTTCCCCTCCTGAAAGGGTTCCCGCTGTACGAGACAACGACAGATAATCTAATCCCACATCAACAAGAAAATTAATTCGTGCTTTGATTTCTTTTAATATTTGCTCACCAATTAACTCTTGGCGCTTTGTTAATTGAAGGCTTTCCATAAATGCTTGAATATCAATAATCGCTTGTTCTGTAACTTCAACGATATTTTTTCCTCCTACAGTTACAGCTAATGATTCAGGCTTAAGGCGTGCTCCATGGCACGCTTCACACTCATCATTCGTCATCAGCGCTTCATATTCTGATCGCATGTAGTCTGATGATGTCTCTTGATATCTACGCTCCAATCCAGGGATAACCCCTTCAAATGCTGTTGCATATTCACCGGACATATGATCATTCTCATATTTCACTTTAATTTGCTTGCCTTCATTGCCATATAAAATCAAGGTCTGAATTTTTGAGGGTAATTGACTGTAGGCCACATCCAAGCTGAATTTGTACTTTGCTGCCAGTGATTCGAAAAGACTTAGGGTATAACTTTTTTTCTTATTTGCCAAGCCCCAACCTGGTGCTTGAATTGCACCTTGTCGAATGGAAAGCGATGGATTCGGTATAATTAAATCCGGATCAAACTTCATGGTAAATCCTAACCCATGACATGTCGGGCATGCTCCAAACGGGTTGTTAAAGGAAAACATTCTCGGTTCAATTTCTTCGATACTGATTTCACAATCTGGGCATGCAAAGTGCTGGCTAAAGGTTAGGCGTTCAGCGCCAATCACATCAACTTCTAAGATACCTTCCGATAGGCGCATAACCGTCTCAATGGAGTCACTTAGGCGCTTTTGTATATCTTTTTTAACCACAAGACGATCAACAACAATAGCGATCGTATGCTTTTTATTTTTTTCAAGCTCAATCTCTTCACTTAAATCATACATATTCCCATCAATGAGCACTCGAATATAGCCACTTTTTTTTGCTTGCTCCAACAGTTTAGTGTGCTGTCCTTTACGTCCACGTACGATGGGCGCCAATAGCTGAATTTTTGTTCCTTCTTCAAGTTCTAATATATGGTCCACAATTTGGTCCACTGTTTGTTTATGAATAGGCTTTCCACATTTTGGACAATGAGGAATTCCAACCCGAGCATATAACAAGCGATAGTAGTCATAAATCTCTGTAACCGTTCCCACCGTTGATCGTGGATTTTTGTGGGTTGTTTTTTGGTCAATAGAAATTGCCGGCGACAAGCCTTCAATGGTTTCAACATCAGGTTTTTCCATTTGCCCTAAGAATTGACGTGCATACGAAGACAACGATTCAACATATCGACGCTGTCCCTCTGCATATATCGTATCGAACGCTAAAGAAGACTTACCTGATCCACTGAGTCCTGTCATGACAATAAACTGATCTCTAGGCAACTCTAAATCAATATTTTTTAAATTATGCTCTTTGGCACCTTTTATAACAATCTTATTTTTTGACATACTTGCTCCTATCTATCTTGCATCTGCTTTTTCAACTTAAAAAGCTCATCACGTAGCATGGCTGCACGTTCAAAGTCTAAATTTAAAGCAGCTTTTTTCATATCTTGGTTAAGTTTAACAATTAATTTTTCCAGTTCTTGATTATCCATGGATTCTGGATCTTTGTCTAAGGTATATGTTTTCTTGGATTCTGCTACTTTAGATATAGCTATGAGTTCTCGAACAGCCTTTTTAATTGTTTGCGGGGTAATATTATGCTCTTCATTGTATTCTTGCTGAATCTGACGTCGACGATTGGTTTCTGTAATCGCCCGCTCCATAGACCCAGTAATTCTATCTGCATACATAATAACCCGTCCTTCACTATTTCTGGCGGCTCGACCAACAGTCTGAATCAATGCAGTCTCTGAACGCAAGAACCCTTCTTTATCTGCATCAACAATCGCCACAAGAGAGACTTCTGGGATGTCTAACCCTTCTCGTAACAAGTTGATTCCAATAAGTACGTCAAAGACATCCATGCGTAAGTCACGTACAATCTCAATACGTTCAAGCGTATCAATATCCGAATGTAGATATCGTACACGAATCCCTATTTCTTTCATATAGTCCGTTAAATCCTCAGACATTTTTTTCGTCAATGTTGTCACCAGCACTTTTTTACCTAGTTCAACTTCATGATTGATCTCACCAATCAAGTCATCAATTTGTCCCTTAACCGGGCGTACAAAAACTTCTGGATCCAGCAATCCTGTCGGGCGTATTATCTGTTCAGCATACATTTGTTCATGCTCTTTTTCATAGGGTCCCGGCGTCGCTGACACATATAAAATCTGATTGATACGTTCTTCAAACTCCGAGAAATTCAGTGGTCGATTATCCTTTGCCGAGGGCAATCGGAATCCATAATCCACGAGGTTTTGCTTTCTTGATTGGTCGCCTGCATACATGCCTCGTATTTGGGGAATCGTCATATGGGATTCATCAACTATAATCAAGAAATCTTTTGGAAAATAGTCGATTAAAGTGTGAGGAGCTTGCCCTGGTGCCAGTCCCGTTAAGTGGCGGGAATAGTTTTCAATACCTGAGCAAAATCCAGTCTCTCGTATCATCTCCATGTCAAAATTTGTACGTTCAGCGATACGTTGAGCTTCGATAAGTTTATCATGTGCCTTAAAATACGCTACACGTTCAATCATCTCTTCTTCAATTGCCACTAGAGCTTTTTCGATTTTTTCTTCTGGAATGACATAATGTGACGCAGGAAATATTGACGCATGTTTTAAGTCAAACAACACTTCACCTGTCAGTGTATTGATCTCAGTAATCCGCTCAATCTCATCGCCAAAAAACTCAATACGTAAGGCATTTTCATAGGAACCTGATGGGAATATTTCAACCACATCACCACGTACACGAAAAGTAGAACGAGCAAAATCCAAGTCATTACGCTTATACTGTATATCGACAAGCTTACGTAGGAGTTCATCACGGTCATATTCCATACCCGGTCGAAGCGAAATCACCATCTCCTTATAATCAATCGGCGATCCTAACCCATAGATACACGATACCGATGCAATAATAATAACATCACGGCGCTCTGCTAATGCTGCCGTAGCCGAATGTCGTAATTTGTCTATCTCCTCGTTGATCGATGAATCTTTTTCTATATATGTATCTGAATGCGCCACATAAGCTTCCGGTTGATAATAGTCATAATAACTAACAAAGTACTCAACTGCATTGTCTGGAAAAAACTCTTTAAACTCAGAATATAATTGCGCCGCCAAAGTTTTATTATGCGCAATAATTAATGTTGGCACATTCATATCCTGAATGATATTTGCCATAGTAAATGTTTTTCCTGAGCCAGTAACTCCTAGTAAAGTCTCATGCGTGTTCCCTTCTTGAAATCCTTCCAACAATTGACGAATTGCCTGTGGTTGATCTCCTGTTGGTTTAAACTCTGATTGTAAATTAAATCGTCCCATGCCTACACCTCTTTTTACCCAAATCATCTCAAACTTTTCTCTGCTTACTGTTAAATAATTATACCATACCCTATTCTATTTGCAAACATATGTTCTTGAAATCACAAAAAAAATCAGAACACTTCCATGACCATTACATGAAACGTCTGATTCTCTATATGTCTATTTATAATTTCCTTTTAAAAAGTCAAGTAATCCAATATGATTATAGTTTTCCATGGAATAGGTGATTAGCGGTTTCTCCGGAATAAATCTTACCCCCATGCGGGACAGATCTTTCGTTTTATGAATTTCATATCGAATTATTCGCCCCGAAATAGTTCTAGATTCGATGGTAATTTGCTCTTTTGCGTCCTTAATCATACGCAAAAAATGTTTAAAATCATGAATCAACGTATCGTTGACTTTTTCAATGACTTCACCCATTTCCATACCAAGTTCATCAGCTACACCGCCATCAATAACTTCCATGATTCGCAGCCCACTTTCAGGATGTGAATAGATGGGCGGGGTTTTTCGTTCCTTTTGAAGGCGCATCCAGTGAATGGCTTCTGGCAAAATAATCATCATCAACGTACCTGCAGCTTGAAGTATAAGACTATGCAGTGCAAAAAAACCAATCACGATCATGATACTTCCGATTATCAAATTACTCCATACATATTGCTTTTTATGATTTTTTAATGTTTGTGTATAGCTAATTGAATTATGACTTAACATAGCTACCAATGGAAGCATTGAAAAAAATACGCTTTGGCTATAACCATAATCAAGTACCGGCCACCATGGTGGCATTTGAATTCCATTGGTTAACAATTCGCCTACTTGCAGCAGCAAAATCCCCATGGGTAAAATCCAACTTTTATGAATGATATGTCCCATGACGATTTGATTATTTTTACGACTCAGTACCGGGATAACACTTTGGTCTTGGGTCAACCATATCATCAACCCTTTGATAATATTTAACATGCCTACAAGAAGCATAAGCGAAGGAATGTGTGTTTCAATATTGGGTAACACATATTCACCTATACGTTGTCCATTTAAAACTAAGGTCATCACAGAAATTAGCGCCGCACTATAATGGATGTCTAAAAATCTTATGCGAATCATCGAAAGCAGGAGTGAAATTGGAATAAGAAAAACCAAAAACGCATTAAAAAATAGCGGTACGCCAACAAAAACAATAATAAAGCTCATGATGCTTCCAATGATAATACTTTGTACAAGTATGTCAGCCATGACGTGAAGAATTGATTTTTTTTTGATAATTCGATAAATGTCAATATGATATAAACGACGATTAATTAAAAAAACAATCCACACACCAAATACAAAAACAATATTAAAAATTGAATGACCAACACTTTCTAAAGTTACTCTTACTATCTCCAACATATTTTTCTCATCTTTCATTAAGGGTTCAAGCGCCAAGTCTTTGTTTTAGTTTTGGCGCTTGAATCATTTGTGTATTCTCATGGTGTTCTATGGATTAATGTGTTCTTTGATAACTTCAATTGCTTTTTCTAATTGATCATCTACATCATTTTCATAATCTTCTTCTACAAAGATATCCGGTTCTATTCCAACCCCTTGTATGTAATTTCCATCGGGTGTATAGTACCTTGAAACCGTCACCTTAACGGCTGAGTCGTCATCAAGGTCAATGGTTTGTTGCACTAACCCTTTGCCAAATGTCGTCTCGCCGACAATGGTTCCTAAATCATGATCTTTTATCGCTCCCGACATAATTTCAGATGCACTAGCACTGCTTCCATTGACCAATATGACAAGTGGTTTATCAAAAGATTGCTTTGTCTCTGTAATAAGTTCAGAACGATTCCCTTGTTTATCCACAGTATATACGACTAACATATCTTCTTTTAACAATTCATCAATCATATTATACGCAATGTGTAAGTATCCTCCAGGGTTAAACCGCAGGTCAATAATCATTCCCTCTTGCCCTTGATTATTTAGCTGTTCTATTGCATTTTCAAACTGGTCTTCAGTAACAAGGTCAAAACTACTTATCGCTATATATCCTATGTTATCTTCCAGTATTTTATACTCCACTGTAGGAATCTCAATCTCTGCACGTTCTATTGAAATATCCATCGTCTCTCCGTTTCGTATTACCGTTAAGATAACTTCTGTCCCTTTGGGCCCTTTAATACGTTCAACTAATTTATCCAGCGCAATGCCCTTAATCTCTTCATGGTCAACAGCGATGATTTGATCATTTGGCTTTATGCCTGCTTTTTCTCCTGGCGAACCTTTAAATGGAGCGACAACAACCACTTCATCTTCGGTCTCCCCATAGGAAATAACAACACCGATTCCGTCATAACTGCCTTCCATGGTTTCCATAAATGAGGCATACTCTTCCTTTGTAAAGTATGTTGTATATGGATCGCCTACACTATCGACCATTTCACGTATAGCTTCCTCATACCCACGTATAGCTTCCTCATATAACAGTTCCTCATCAATATCTTCATAATAGTATGTATTTAGTTTTCCAATGACATCCTCAACCTTTGTTTCAAAACTCTCATACTCTTGATTTGTATATTCCGAAACAACTTCCTGCAGCACATATCGTAAAGGATAAAATGCATTAAAAACAAATTGAAGAGCTAAGATTAAAATCATACCACTGGCTAAACCTATAAAAAAACTACTTTTTTTCATGCATTCCCTCTATTCTAGCTTTAGTTTGCTGATGCTTTTTGCAATGGATCCACCCACTCGCCCCCGATTTGAACGCCAAAGTGTAGATGGTTCCCTGTTGACCACCCAGTACTACCAACCTTTGCGATGGTCTCTCCCCGAACAACAACATCGCCTTCTGAAACCAATAATTCGGAATTATGCGCATATTGGGTAACGACATGTCGTTTTTGCGGGTCTACGCCATGGTCAATCAAAATGAAGTTACCATAAGCTGTTCCCCAACCGGCAAAAATAACACGACCGCTTCCCGCAGCTTTGACAGACGTTCCATAAGATGCGGGAATATCAATTCCGGTATGTGTACTTCGGTATCCATGCACGGGATGTATTCTTGGACCAAATTTTGAAGAGATACGTGTCCATCCAGGAACCGGCCAGTCCAAATCACCACCGAATAATATCGTACTATCCGCATAAAGCTTTATAAGTTCTTCAATCATTTTATCGCGTTCTTCTTGCTCTTTTTCCATCATTTGAATTTCTTGAAGAATTAGTTCTTTATCTTCTTGAATAGATAAAATTTCATTTTCTTTTTTTACGCGCAATGCCTCAACATCATTTTTTTGAACCATGTTTTCCGCCTGCAACTCTTCCAGTTCAATCTTTTCAACTGTCAACTGGTTTTCATGACGCTTAATTTCTTCTTCAATTTCTTGAATCTTTTCGAGCATTTCTTGGTCATATGCTACTAATTTATTCAAATATTCTAAACGATTAAAAAAATCACTAGTGTCTTTAGATTCTAGAAGTACCTCAAGATACTCTGTTGATCCAAATTCATACATGACCTTTATACGTTCTTTTGTCTGCTCATAATATACATCTTGTTCTTCGCGGATTAAGTCTAACTGCTCAAGCGTTAGCCCAATTTCTTCTTCCTTAGTTGCAATGTCAGAATTCGTCTTTGCAATCGCATTATTGATGCGATTTGTCTCCTCCTCCAACTCTAAAATCTGGTAGGAGCGCTCTGCAATGCCTGCATTTTTTTGCGCAAATTCCTCTTTTGCATCTTCAATCGCTTGTTCTGTCTCTTTTTTTTGCTGTTCTAAATCTTCAATTGACGTTCTTGCGTTGACACTTAAAGCGACAACTGGAATCAACACCGCTAAAAGCAGAGTTAACAAGAACCGCTGATGTATTAATTTTTTGCCCACATCATCACCCTCCTATCATTACAGGTATCTTAACTCCTTGTTAAACCTTTAAATATCTTCCAATGGTAAATCGGCTTCCAATAATCCCAAGTGCAGATCCTGATATAAGCATAATTGGCGTTAATTGAACCATTAATTGTTCTACCGGAATAAATACAAGAAAATCATTCAAAAGGTAAAATTGCGTCATAATACTTTGTATGACTCGATCATAAAAATTTGATATAGCAATAAGTGGTATTGCTGAACCTATGACTCCAATAAGCGCCCCTTCAACAATAAACGGACCACGAATCATCATCGACTTTGCTCCGATATAACGCATAACATTGATTTCGCGCTTTCTAAGAGCAATACCTAAACGAATCGTATTGGAAATAATAAATAGCGAAATAATTGATAGGATGACAATAAGCGCTAAGCTGATATATGCAACCAAATCATTAAAATTCTCAACTATAGCCGCCACTTCTCTAGCTTCCTTAACGTGTCGAACAATGCTTTCAGATTCTAGGAGACGAATAAGATGGTCTTGCTTTGATATGTCATTAAACAGAACCTGTAAGGACGCCGATCCAACCAATGGATTATCTTCATCAAATCCTTCAAGTAAATCTTCTCTTCCTGCAAAATAGTCTCCTTTGAAGTCCTCCCATGCTTGTTTTTCACTGACATAGGTCACTTCATACACTTCTTCACGAGCTTCCAATTGCGTCTTAAGTGTTAATATTTCGTTTTCTGTTACATTTTCTTCAAAGAATATTGCAATTCCAATATTATGTTCAAACTCATCTAGTGTATAGTTTAAATTTACTGTTATAGAGTAAAATATACTAACAATAAATAAGCTTGCTACAATGGTTAATATGGATGCAAGTGACATCAATCTATTCTTAAAAAGGTTTTTTATGCCTTCTATCAAGCAATACCATAGAGTTTTAATTCTCATAACCATAGTCTCCTCTTTGAATGTCCTTAATTACACGTCCATGTTTTAACGTTATCACACGTTTTTTCATTGCATCAACGATTTCTCGATCATGAGTTACTACAACGACTGTCGTTCCTCTCATGTTAATGTCTTGAAGCAACCGCATGATTTCCCAGGAGATTTTTGGATCCAAGTTACCTGTGGGTTCATCTGCAATAAGAATAGGCGGATTATTTGCAAGAGCCCTAGCTAATGCTGTTCTCTGCTGTTCTCCACCTGATAATTGATAAGGTTTCATTTTTGCTTTGTGTGTTAGTCCGACCATCGATAATAATGTCGGAACTGTTTTTCGTATAATACGTGTAGGTGTCTCTGTTACACGCAGTGCAAACGCGATATTTTGATAAACAGACATATTTTGTAGCAATCGAAAATCCTGAAATACAACACCTAAATTACGACGTAGCTTTGGCACTTTTCGATTGCTTAGTTTCGTTATGTCTACACCTTCAACATATATCTGCCCGGAGGATACTTTTATCTCGCACATCAAGCTTTTGATTATCGAAGTTTTTCCCGATCCACTTCCTCCGACAATAAATACAAACTCTCCTTTTTCTATGGAAAACGACACATCGTCAAGGGCTTTGACGCCATTGGGATATGTCTTTGAAACATTTTCTAATCGTATCATTTTAAGCCTCCCTTATCCTATCGGATAAGACCATTGTTAATATACATCTGACTGGCTCATATAACGCATGTATTTTACAACCATCAATGCAATTTTAAATGTAATTGCGTCTTCAAATGTTCTCAAGTCCAATCCTGTGTTTTTTTGAAGTTTATCTAAGCGGTATACCAGTGTATTACGATGGATATATAATTGTCTTGATGTTTCCGACACATTTAAGCTGTTTTCAAAGAATTTATTAATCGTTGCCAATGTTTCATCATCAAATTCATCCGGTGATTGTCCTTGGAATATTTCACTGATAAACATTTTGCATAGCGGAATTGGCAATTGATAAATCAATCGTCCGATACCTAGATTCTCATATGCCATAACATGTGCTTCTGTATAGAAGATTTTTCCAACTTCCAATGCCATCTTTGCTTCTTTATAGGATCTTGATACATCTTTAATGTCATTAACCACTGTTCCAATAGCAACATATACGGAACTCATTGCCTCTGCATTTAATGTATCAACAATCATACGTGCCAATTTTTCAATATCTTCAATGTTATCTGTTTCTTTAAGTTCTTTGACTAAAATAATATTTTTTTCATCCACAGCTGTAATAAAATCTTTCGTTTTAGCCGGAAAAATACTACGTACAATTTCAAGAGCATTTGTGTCTTTTTCGAATTTAGTTTCAACGATCATCGATACACGACGTACGTCCGTTTCAATATGTAATTTTTTTGAACGATTATAGATATCTACAAGCAATAGATTATCTAACAATAAGTTTTTGATAAAGTTATCCTTATCAAAACGTTCTTTGTAAGCAACTAGCAGATTTTGAATTTGGAAGGATGCTATCTTTCCGATTTTATATACATCTTCCGCTTCACCCTGAGCAGAAATAACATACTCCACTGTACGGTCATCAAACACCTTAAAAAATTGATAGCCTTGTACAAGTTGACTCTCTGCTTGTGAGTTAATAAAATCAGGGACTGCATAATTGTATTCCCCTAATTTTTCCTCTTCCGTTGTCGCTAATATTTTTCCATCGGGATCCATAACGCTAAGTTCAATGCGAGTAATTGTTTTTAATCCTTCAATTGTGTTTTGAATTATTTGATTCGAAATCATATAACTTTCTCCTACTTTCTAGATGTTTTGCATCTTTGGATTCTGTTTCCATTTTATAGCATAATTTACAAAATTGAAAGAGGGAATGCACAATTTTGTGCATTCCCTCCAATTATTTTTTTTTTACTCTTACAATTCTATTACTTTTTCTGTCTCTTTGTCGAATAAATGTAAGCGATTAAGGTCAAATGCCATTTTTACTGTTTGACCTGATTCAACTTTATATCGTGGATCCGTCTTAGCAGTAACATCAAAAGCATCTACACTACCGATAACGTTAAGCTCTGCACCTAACATTTCGACAACGTTAACATCAAAGTCAATAACAGCTTCTGGATGTGCATCCATATAGGCTTGATCTTCATGAATGTCTTCTGGACGGATACCAAATACGATTTCTTTATCTACATAGCCACCATCAATCATAGATTGTGCTTGCTTTCCTTTTAATAAAATCGAGTTTGTTCCAAATAATAAAGTGATATCATCACCTGTTTTTGAAACTTTTGCATCCAAGAAGTTCATTTGAGGTGAACCAATGAATCCAGCAACGAAAAGGTTTGTTGGGTGATCATAAAGGTTTGAAGGTGTATCCACTTGTTGGATAATACCATCTTTCATAACAACGATTCTTGTTCCAAGTGTCATCGCCTCTACCTGGTCATGTGTTACATAGATAATTGTTGTTTGAAGTCTTTGATGTAAGCGAGAAATCTCAATACGCATTTGAACTCTAAGCTTAGCATCAAGGTTTGATAAAGGCTCATCCATTAAGAATACTTTTGGTTCACGAACAATCGCACGACCCATAGCAACACGTTGACGTTGTCCACCAGATAATGCTTTTGGTCGACGATCAAGTAATACTTCAATACCAAGAATCTTAGCCGCTTCTTGTACACGACGATCAATTTCAGCTTTTGGCGTCTTACGTAATTTAAGACCAAATGCCATGTTGTCATATACCGTCATATGTGGATACAATGCATAGTTTTGGAAAACCATCGCAATATCACGATCTTTTGGCTCTACATCGTTAACTAAGCGATCGCCAATGTATAATTCACCTTCTGAGATTTCTTCAAGACCAGCAATCATACGAAGTGTCGTAGATTTACCACATCCTGATGGTCCAACGAAGATGATAAATTCTTTGTCTGCAATTTCAAGGTTGAAGTCTTGAACTGCTGTTACATTTCCTGAATATACTTTTTTGATGTTCTTAAGAGATAAACTTGCCATATGGGCCCCCTTGTGGAATATTGGTTAATGTCTGTTACGTTATGTATTACTATACTATACTTAACCAATGAAAACTATAGATTAAATATACAAAAGGTGCATTTTGAATTTGTGTACATTGCTATTTACAGCTATTTTGCAATATATTCAGAGGGGTTTTCCTTTTATTCCTATCAACATTGAACAACACATTCTGTTGTCACACCAAAACCGCCTCCCATTTATGGGCACATTGTCTATTTTATCGCTTCATTTTTAGGGACTTCATATTCCACAAAACCTTCTCCAACCACTTCGCGCACGTCTGCGACAATGACAAATGCATTTTTATCGATATCTCGAACAATTTCTTTTAGGGTTACGATTTCTCTTTTAGACACAACACACAAGAGAAGCTCCTTTTTATTGTGCGTATATTTTCCTTCTGCACTGAGCCCAGTCACACCTCGATCTAAAGTTTCCATTAACTGTTCAGAAATAGCTTCGCTAAAATCCGAAATAATAAAGGCCGCCTTCGAAAAATGTAGCCCCTCCAAAATGCCATCAATAACTTTCATAGAAATATATATGGAAATAATGGCATACATCGTCTTTTCGGGTCCGAAAATATATAATCCTAGCAGTACAATCAACGCATCTAAAAAAAGCATAATCTGCGCTACGGAAATATGTTTAGCAAAGTGTTGAATAATACTTGCCGCTAAATCTGTACCTCCTGTTGTCGAAAAAGCACTAAAAACAAGTCCAAGTCCTACGCCTGCAAGCACACCTCCAAAGACGCCTCCTAACAAATTATCAAAGGTCAAGGGTTGTAATCCATCCGTATATAACAAGGCAAAAGATAGATAAAATGTTGCAAACAGGCTTCGTACGCCAAAGTTTTTCCCCTTTAAAATAACTGCAATAATAAATAACGGAACGTTAATCAGCAAATTTGTCAGATAAATTGGTACCCCACCTTCTATCAGGTGTTCAGTAACCGCTTTGATAATAATCGCTAATCCGGTAACGCCTCCTGTAACCATCTCCAGTGGATCAAAGAACATGTTAATCGAAATGGCTAAAATTGTTGTACCAATGATAATAAGTAAGTAGTCAATAATCGGGTGTCGCTTGCTTCGTAATTCCATAATTCACCTCTACGTGTAATTTCGTCCTTCAATAATCACTTTTATTAAAAATAATGGTAGTTTTAACATACGCTTAAATCGTGTCGGTTGCTTAAGTAAGCGATAAAACCACTCAAGATTTAACCGTATAAAAATATCCGGCGCCCGTTTAACAACCCCTGCCATACCATCAAACGATCCTCCGATGCCCGCAAATACTTTTGCGTCAATGCGCTCCTTGTTTTGTGAAATCCATTGTTCCTGCCTTGGCGCACCTAAACCGACTAATAACAAGTCCGGTTTTACTCGATTAATATCTGCAATAACTTTTTCAGTATCTTTTTCGTACCCATGCCATGTTCCAGCTATGGAAAGTCCCGGATATTTCTTTTGCATTTTTTCTGCCGCTAATTCTGCAACGCCCTCTTTTGAGCCAAAAAAATATACGGTATAGTCCGTATCTTTTAATGCTGCGAATAGTTGTTGGATAAAATCAAATCCTGCAACTCTCTCTTTTAAAGGTCTGCCTATGAGCTTTGACCCAATAACCACTCCGATTCCATCCGGCAATACTAAATCAGCTTGATTAAGATTGTTCTTAAGGTCATCATCCTCATAAGCTGCCATAACTATTTCCGGATTCGGAGTGTAAATAACTGACTTGGTTTGTCGTGAAAACAAACCAAGTCCATAGTTAAACGCTTCTTGCATCGTGACATTGTCAAAAATCACACCTAAAATATTCTGTCTAGTTTTCATATTTCCTCGCTCTACTGATCACTGTCATTGGCACCAATGGCAATAATCACTTGAATTTCTTTGTCCATCAACGATTCATCAATTGTAATTTTCGGATTGTTAAAGTGCGTCTCTAACGCTTCACCCACTTCTTGAACCGGTGCTATGATAACGGTTTGCTTTAGGGATTTATCCTTATAATTACTCGCATCCACTACATCAAACCCTATAGTTTTAAGTCGCTCTTTTGTACGTCCTGCTAATCCGCTGATGTTCGTTGCATTTTGTACAGAAATGGCAAACTCTGTTGGGTCAAGTATTTCAATTGGATCCACTTCAATTTCAACTTCTGGTTCTTGTGTTCCTTCATCATTGGTTGTTTGTTGCCCCTCCGCATTTTGATTTTCCGGTACGGGAACAATCTCTTTTTTATTGATAATGCCTTCGATTAATTCTTTTGATGCCGCCTGATCATATTCATAAGATCCATCTGTCTTGCTTCCAGCTCCAGGAAGTGTTGTCATGCTTATCTTATCTGCAGAAATATCATCAATATAGATTAAATAGTCCACTGCATCGGTAAAATTTGTTGTCACATGGTTAAAAATCGTCTCTAAAATCGTTACCATATTAAACTTTTTGTCAGGCTCTAGCACCTGCTCCATAAAAGCTTTCATAAACTCATGTTGCATATCAATTCGACCGATATCTGCGTTAGAGTACCCTTTGCGATAACGTACCAATTGCTCAGCCTGAGCACCATTAAGGGGCTGATATCCGGCATCAAGATTAATATACAAATTCTGTAGCGGGTCACTATATTTCAAAGGCCTTGGAATATCCATATAAATAGGTCCTACTGCATCAACAATATATTTAAACCCTTCCAAGTTCATATTAACATAGTAGTCAATTTTCACACCAAACACTTGCTCTAACACTTCAACAGAAGTATCATTACGCTTTTTACTACTGACATATGCCGGTATCGCGTTGATACGTGAATATTGTTTTACGTCACTACGTACTTTTGTTATCTCCGAATAGATATCATCCGGAATACGAACTTTTGTATCTCTTGGGATAGATATAATATCAATATCCCCAAGCTTATGGTTAAAAAAAGCAATCATATTCACATCGGTACGGTAACCATCTTCGTCAACACCAAAAATCGCTACTGTTGTTAATTCCTTAGACACAATATGAGATGCATCTTCTTCGCTTAGCACCTCGTCAATACCATCATCTGTTCCATTCACTGTAATCGGATTATTCTTTAATGCTTCTAAAATCTTATTGCTTGTTATTTGAACATATCCATACGTTCCCAAGGATGCTACTATAATTAGCAATACAAAGGATACAAAAAATATTTTTATGAATTTATTGATCAAATATATATGCCTGTTTTTTCTCTTTTTAGCCATGATAACTCCTTACTTCCTATGTCATCGATTCATTAATTCTTCTACTACTTCATGATGCTCTTCTAATGACCACTTCTGGTACCAAATTCCATTAATTCTTTCTCCATAGGATGGTAAAATCACCATATTCTCTGAAGACAATATATCCTGGTCTTTCATGTCGAAAAAATATTCCGCATAGTCTAACCCAAAGGCCAGTCCGAAATCCGAGTCAAATATATTATATCCGATAGTTACTAATTCAGCAACCTTATTAAAGTCTCTAATCTGACTAATCTTCGTATATAAGGCAACCATAAAATCTTGTTGTACTTGAATACGTTGCAAATCACCCATTTTATACTGTCGGTAACGTACAAGCTGTTCTGCTTTGTCCCCATCAAGTAACTGTAGCCCTTCTTGCAAATCAATATATAAGTCTTGTAGCGGATCAGGATAGTACATACGCTGGGGAACATAAAACTCAACCCCACCAACCGCATCCACAACTTCTTTAAATCCTCCGACATCAATCGTTGCCATATAATCTATCTCTAGGCCTACAATAACACTAATAATCTTTTTTAATTGTTTTAGTGCATCATGATCTTTCCCTAGATTGTAATAGACTTCGCCTAACTTACAATAAGCAATTCGATTGTTTGGATCATTTTCTTTAATCGTCTTAAACGGCTCTTTTCGAAAGTCAATATGCAAGTCACGGGGAACAGAGATAACTTTAAACTCACTCGTTGTCGCATCAAAATATCCGACCATAATAACATCCGTTAATCCTCGGGACTTATCAAATCCTATTAAAAGCCCTGTAAATGAATCTGGATGAAAGGATTCCTCTTCTGTCTCTTCCTCTTCCACTTGAACTTCTTCAACGCCTTTATCCGTTTGAATGGTCTCTTCTATCTCTTGTTGATTGTCTTTATGGGTTCCTACCACTAAAAATGAACCAAAAAATATGATCGCTATTGTTAACGATAACATTAATAATTCTCGTAAGTCTTTATCCATGTCGCCCTCCATGCAAAATAATCTCGACTTCTATATTACCATATATATCTCTATCCTGCATATAAAAAATTGAATAAGTTTTAAAAATAGTATATATTATTCGTATATACTTTTCTAGAAAGGAATGGAAATATATGAACGCTTTATCATTAGTTCTGGTCACCGGAGCTTCCAAAGGAATTGGTCAAGCCATTGCTATTCGACTTGCAAATAAAGAGTCTCTTGTGGTTTGTATTTCAAAAAGTGACCAAGACGGACTGCTTCAAACAGTTCACACCATCGAGGAAAAGGGATTTAAAGCTTATCCTATATTATGTGACGTCTCAAACTATGAAAATGTTGCGAAAATGTTTGACGAAATTCACCAATTAAACCATCCTATACGTATTCTTGTAAATAATGCAGGCGTCAGCCATATCAAGTTATTCACAGAAACATCCTATGAAGATTGGCAACATGTTATAAATACAAACCTTACCTCTGTCTATAACATGTGTTCTTTTGTCGTCCCCGAAATGATTCGCAATCATACCGGACACATTCTTAACATTAGCTCCATCTGGGGCAATGACGGGGCTTCAATGGAAGTCGCATATTCTGCCTCTAAGGGAGGTCTCAATAGTTTTTCAAAGGCTCTAGCTAAAGAGCTTGGTCCTTCAAATATTCGTGTGAATGCTCTTGCGTGTGGCGTCATTGACACAGGCATGAATGCATTTTTATCTGAGCAAGAGCACGAAGCTCTAAGTGCTTCAATCTCTATGTCACGTTATGGAACACCAGAAGAAGTAGCTGAATTTGCATATGCTATTATTCGTCACGGCTTATATCTTAATGGGCAAGTCATTACCTATGATGGTGGCATGCAATAGGTGATGGCAGCACACGCTCACCATAAAAAAACAGATGCAACGCTATCTTACGTTACATCTGTTTTTTATTCTTAAATTATGCATTTAGATTATCACTTAGCTCTAACCGTTGCCACATGTTGCAACCATTACTGCCTTAATTGTATGCATACGGTTTTCAGCTTCATCAAAAATTATTTTGCTATGCTTTTCGAACACTTCTTCCGTGATTTCATAGCCTTTCACTGCTGGAAGGCAATGCATGGCAACTGCTTGTGGTAATGCTTTCTCCATTAAGTTTGCATTCACTTGATAAGGCCTTAATTGTTCGACGCGTTCTTTGCTTTTTCCTTCTTCGCCCATCGAAACCCATACGTCGGTATAAACAATATGACTGTCCTTGACTTCATTAACATCATCAATAATCGTTATCTTTGCTCCGGATGCTTTTGCATACTCTTGACATTCTTCCACCAAGTTCTTTTCCGGCCACAAAAATGCCGGTGCGATGATGGAAAAATTAATACCTACTTTTGCACATCCAATCATTAAGGAGTTGCCCATGTTGTTGCGTCCATCACCTATATACGTCAGTTTTATTCCTTTAAATGTCCCAAAGTTTTCTTTGATTGTCATTAAATCGGCAAGAATCTGAGTCGGATGATATGCATCTGTCAATCCATTCCACACAGGAACTTTGCTGTATGCAGCCAATGTCTCTACGGTTTTTTGACTAAAGCCTCTAAACTCTATGGCGTCAAATAACCGTCCTAAAACACGGGCTGTATCTTCTACTGATTCCTTATGACCTAATTGAATGTCATTTTTTCCCAAGTACTCCGGATGTCCACCTTCATCAACACACCCTACTGTAAATGCACATCGTGTACGTGTTGAAGGTTTTTCAAAGATAAGGGCAATATTTTTTCCTGCGAGCAATTCGCCCTTGATGCCCATTGATTTCTTTTTCTTAAGCGTAATTGCTAAATCGACTAAATACTCTATCTCTTCTGACGTATAATCCTTAATCGTTAATAAACTTCGTCCTTTTAAATTGGTTGCCATTGTTCCATCCCTTCTTTTTGAATATATATTCATTTATTTTTATAATTATACTCAAATATTTCTTTTTTGTCAAATGATATCCTCTGTATCATGGGACATAATGGGTGTAAATGTTTCTTCAATCTCTTTTCGATAATATTTCTTTTCAACCTCTATTGCCTCGTCTTCAAAATAATCTTGTGAATTAATGACAGGCTTTCCTCGTCGGTCGATACGATTATAATTTTTATCCCGATCTTTTATCTTGGCTTTAACAACATCTTTAAGTTGTATCTCCAGCATATCCATAACTCGCGTTTTAATATGTTTTGCCTCCAAAGGAAAAAGTAACTCCACTCGACGATTAAGGTTTCTAGGCATCCAATCAGCACTTGACAAATAGATGTTTTCTTTTCCGTCATTGTAGAAATAATATATACGGCTATGTTCCAAGTATTTTCCAACAATACTGCGCACAGTAATATTGTCACTGACACCTTCCACATTAGGAATCAAGCAGCAAATCCCCCGTACAATGAGTTCAATCTTAACTCCAGCCATGGAAGCCTTATATAGCTCCTGCATCACTTCAAAATCACATAATGAATTCATCTTACAGATAATCTGGGCTTTCTTTCCTTCACTTGCATATGTCGCTTCACGACGAATCATATAAATGAACCTATCGCGCAGTTGAGTTGGCGCCATGGTTATCTTATGCAAACGGGGAGGTTCAGAGTATCCAGACAACGTATTAAAGATTGCTGAAACATCTCGCCCAACTTGTTCATTAACCGTCAGTAGCCCCATGTCTGTATAGAACCTTGCCGTGATATCATTGTAATTTCCTGTCCCCAAGTGGACATAGCGGCGAATGCCATCATCTTCTTTTCTTACAATGAGTGTGACTTTTGAATGGGTCTTTAAACCAACAAGTCCGTAAATAACATGGCAACCTGCTTTTTCTAAGCGCCTTGCCCATTGGATATTGTTTTCTTCATCAAACCTTGCTTTTAGCTCTACCAATACAGTGACTTGCTTACCTGCCTCTGCCGCTTCTGCCAGTGCTTGTATAATGGGCGAGCGACCAGACACACGATATAAGGTCTGCTTGATTGCAAGAACAAAAGGATCTTTTGCCGCATCTTGAATCCATTCCACAACAGGTTCAAAACTTTCAAACGGATGGTTCAAGAAAATATCTTTTTTCTTGATGGCCTCAAAAATATCCTCTTCACCTAATAAATCTTTAGGTCGCTTGGGTGAGTAGTCTTTAAATTTCAAATCTTTTGTATTGCTCATCCCATAGACTTTCATTAAGAAAGTAAGATCAATCGGTCCATTGATTTTATAAATCGAACGATTTTTGAGTTTTAAAGCTTCTTTTAAAAAACTTAATATCCGTTCATCCACCTTTTGATCAATTTCAAGGCGAATCGCTTCTCCCCATTTCCGCTTTTTAATGGATTTTTCTATTTCAAGCAATAAATCTTCTGCTTCTTCTTCATCAATAGTTAAGTCAGCATTACGCGTAATACGATAGGCTGATGAACAAAGCACACTATATCCCATAAACAGCGTCGATATGTGGTGCGTAATAATATCTTTTAGCATAACAAATTGACGTTCGCCTTCATGTGCTGCCGGTATTTCCAAATAGCGATTGATCATTGCCGGTACTTGAACGGTTGCAAAAAATTCCTGACCATCTTTTTCTAAAATTGTTGCTATGTTTAAACTTTTATTCAAAATCAAAGGGAAAGGACGTGATGAATCCACTGCCATCGGCGTCAGTATCGGGTACAAATTGTTTTCAAAATAGTGGTCAATATACTCTATCTGTTGTGCATTAAGCTGACTAAAGTCAAGCGTAAAAATAATATTCTCTTTTTTTAATCCTTGCAAAATAGAGCGTTTGAACACATTGCATTGATCTTCAACCATTGTGTGTGCTCGAATAGAAATCTGTTCAATCTGCTCTTTAGGTGACAATCCTGAAAAGTCAGGCTTATCATAACCTGCATGGATTTGTTCCATTAACGAGGCAACACGAACCATAAAAAATTCATCCAAATTACTACTGACTATGGATAAGAATTTTACACGTTCAAATAATGGATTCTCTATATTTTCTGCTTCCCAAAGAACACGTTGATTAAATTCCAACCAACTTAGTTCTCGATTTTCATATAATGCCGGATGATTTAAATCAATGTTCTTATTTTTTTTCATTCTCAAACTCCCTCTTGATTTTTAGTCGTGGCGTAATTCCAAACACTTCCATAAAATAATCCGCCTTCTGATTAAAGGTCCATTCTTCTAATGTTGTATCTACATTAACAGCACTCGTACAATGAATCACCAACTCTTTTTCATGGAGGCGAACTGATTGAATCTGAATCTTGCCTTTGTGGGATCGGTCTAATGCATCTGCCAAGCGGATAATTGAAATAAGCTTCCCAACTTTCGTTCGCGACTCCCTAGGTAAGCCATTAAAGTTTTGATCAGTAACTGTTGGTTTGACCATGCTATGATAGCAAGCAATATTAGCTACCATTTCAACATGTTCTTCTGAAAGCCCAAAAATCTCCAATGACCGAATCAAATTATACGAATGCAAATAATGCTGATCGAGTGCAACAACTTTACCTATATCATGTAAAATTGCAGCTACTTGGAGTAAAACACGTTCTTGCTTTAGTCCATGTATCTTTTTTAATCGATCAAACAAGATAAGTGCATTTTCTTCAACTTTTTTTGCATGTGATTCATTATACTGAAACTTTCTGGCTAAAGCTTTTGCATTTGCAATAATATCATCATTGTTTTCATCACTTTTCTTTTTCAAGTAAAGTTCTTCATGAATCAATCGTATAATACCATCTGTTAACGATATAATTGGCGTAATGATTTGATTGCTCTCTACTTTTTCTAAAAACATTTTAAAGAGCATCATTGACGGTAATATAATCTCTGCACGTTCTCTTTTCACGCCATAGGTTTCTTCAATCTCTTCAATAGTCATATCAACGATATGATCAAATAGTTTTAAAAACTCTTTTTCTGATAGCTGTCCAATGTAAGTATTTTCTTGATTCTCAATTAACTTGCTTATGATGCTTAATTCTCCACCGACAGCAATCAAATGCTTATATGTATCTGTGTCTTTAAAGTAATCTACACCTTCTAAATTTGTTGATATATATTCGTCCAATATATTATGATAATTAATTGCTTTACGTTCGATATCCTCAAATACTTCTTTTATTCTTAGCGACCCCATCTTTACATTTTGGGAAGATCGAAGGCGTCCATCTTTATAGGTTGTAATCTGAACACTACCCGCACCTACAACAACGACGACGGCTCCTTCTTGAATTAATTGCTCATAGTCGCTCAACTGATGCTTAATGGCTTTATGGGTCAAATACTGTTCTTCTGAGTTACTGATGACCTTGATTTCAAGTCCGGTCTTTAGCCGGATCTGGTCAACAATATAATCTCTGTTCTCAGCTTCTCTAAGGGCACTTGTTGCCATAGCCAAGTATTGATCCACTCCATATTCTACAAAAGATTTTTTGAACAATTTAAGCTCATCACAAATTTTGTCCACCGTCTCAAATGAAACTTTTCCTGTTGTAAACGTATCATGACCTACTCCATTGATTTTTCTATAATTCTCAAGCTCATGAAAAAGTCCGGATCGATTAATCTCTCCAACTTTCATTCGAAGGGCATGTGAGCCCAAGTCTATTGCTGCCACCACTTTTTTACTCATTTTTTTGCCTCCTCAATAATCATTATTATACCATACTCCCTTGGCTTTTCGCCTATGATACAAATAAGTTTACAAAAATATCATATAGAGGATGGTCAAATAATATCGCCTGTTGTCCTGTTTGCATCTCTTGACTTACACAAGCTCTTAATTCTTTAAGGCTATAGTGTTTAAACCGCTCAATATTTAGAGCATACGCTACCATCTCAAGTAATGCAATATATATCTGTTCATAGGATGCATCTTTTTTTAACTTAACTTCTTTGGCTATTAAAGGTAACAAGACTTCACAAATCAGACGTTCCTTATGTTTGTATCCTCGCATAGAACTTTTGCCTGCAATAGCGAGTAATCCACGTACAACACTTCGCTTACTTAATCTTAAAAACTGTTTTAGATAATACGCTTCACTATGGTAATCGGATATATAATACTTTTGCCCTCGTCCATTTTCAAATATCCTTCGTGTATCAAAATAGCCTAACTGTATGTTTTTTTTAATTCGTTCAATATCAAATTCTAGAACGCCGCCTAAGTCTTCCTGTGTTTTTATTTCAATTACATTCACATCTGTATCATCATAGGTTTGTTCTATCCCCACACCATGAATACGTACAACAATGATATCCTTATATCCTTTTTTCACTAGCATACTTATTGGCGCCACATTATGGAATGCGCCATCAAGGAAACGTTTTCCAAAAATACGCTCCGAACGAAACGCCGGCAAATAGGCACTGGCTAAGACATAACCTGTTAAACGATTCGGTTCAATATCATCCACCATCAATTCTTCCGGGCGCATATCCGATAAGTTAAATGTTGTTAATCCATAGTCGATCTTCGACTCTCGAATCACTTTTTCATCAATGACCTCTTCAAGAAGCTTTTTTAGAGGGCTAATATCTAACCCTCGATTCTTAATGATGTCTCCAAACGCCTTTAAGGCATCTGAAAAATTCAGGTTACGAAGCTGGTTACTTTCTAGACTCAACATCAGTCGATCTTCAATATTAATTATTTTTGAATAGCGGATATTGTTCCATATCTCTAAGGCTTTGTCCAAATCATTTTGCACAAACAAGGCTCCATTAATTGCCCCGATTGACGTCCCAACGACTGCATCAATATGTATATCCAATTCTTTTAACGCTTTCCACACACCGACTTCATATGCCCCACGTGTGCCGCCACCTTCAAAGACTAAACCATAACGTTTGTGTTGATACTCTTCCATAAAATACACCTCCAAATACTCACCTTGTCTATATTAAAAATAGCATACTCATAAAAACTAATCAATATTTTTGCTCTAAATCATCTTGTTGATTAATACTCCATCCCATGGTATCATCTTTATAAAACAACGCTCAGGAGGTTCATATGGATTTTATCAAAAAAAAATGGCGTATTATTACCTTAGGATATTTATTAATCAGTTACCTTACCTTTATCGTGTATATGGATAAACGTACGGACTATCTAACCTATGCAGGTATCGCCTTTCTTGTTGTTACATTAATTTTATTTATCGGGACATTTGTTGGATTATTTGGAATTATCTTACATACCTTGTTTAAAAAAGAGCATGCAGCGATGCCTTTTTATCGTGTGGCTTATACACTTGGTACAACAAACATCAATATTTTAGCAGCATATGGTGTGTTATTAATAAAAACCTTTAAGCCAGATGAAGCTTTAGGTGTCTTTGAAAAAGCACTCAAGTTGACGACCAATTATCTATACACCAAAACTTTAACAGGCAATATCGCTCTTTGTCATTGGAAAATGGGTAATGAACAGAAAGCTCTTACCACATATGAAGAGTTGTTCTATTTTCCGGATTTGGAAACCATTACTGATTTTTCCGAAGAAAACCTTGAAGAAGGTAAAAGCAAAAATGGTAATTTCTATGCTCAAGATTTTGTTACTATGGGATACTTGGCACTTATCAACAACCAGCTTGACAAAGCCAGCTATTATACACAGGTTGCACTTGAGTTATCCGAATCCTATGGTCCGGCATATGATAACCTAGGACAAATTGCATATGCCCAAGGCAACCTTGAACAAGCAAAAGAGCATTTTATGCATGCACTCGAGTTAAAACCCGGAATGATTGACAGTATGTTCTTTTTAGCTCAGATTGCATGGGATGAAGGAAATAAAGACGCAGCACAAAAGCAGCTTAACGCTATGGATCTCTCCCGTGTTAATGGATTAAGTACGGTTTCCATTGATCGAATCAATGAATTGAAAACAAAAAGTGCCTCTTAAAGGGCACTTTTTTTTATACGCTGACATAGCGCTTCATATAGTAATACTGAAGCAGCAACTGCTGCATTAAGAGATTCCGCTTTTCCAATAATCGGAATCTTAACACGTGCATCCACACAATGAATAACTTCATCCGATATTCCACTACCTTCATTTCCTATTACAAATGCAGTTCCTCGCTGATACTCTTTTGAAAAATGATATGCACTATCATCCAAATATGCACCAAAGACTTGAATATCTGCGGACTTTAAAACATGTATTGCCTCTATCAAATCCTCCACTTGATAGCATGCCACACGCTCCAAAGACCCAACTGTACTCTTGACCACCTTCGGATGATAAATATCTACTGAAGCCTTATTATAAATAATTCCGTCGGCTTTTACAGCATCACATACCCGAATCATCGTCCCCATGTTTCCCGGATCTTGAATCGTTTCAAGGACAAGATATAATCCATTTTTATTTAATGTCGCCGTAGAGAGTATGTTTTTTTGCATTTTCACGACCGCCATATAGCCTTGAGGTGTTTTATCTAGCGAAATGGTACGAAAAATATCTTGGGGCAAAATAAGTATCTGCCCTTGATAATCCTCAAATGCCTTGCGATCCACATGTTCCTCAAGAATCAATGTATCAATCGTCTCTAGCGAAAGTTCAAGAACCTGCTTCATACCTTCAACAACATACACACCTTCTTGATAACGCAGCTTCGATTGAGATTGAAGTTTCTTTATCCATTTTAGCTGCTTATTATTTGTACTGGTAATCTGTTTTATCTTCATTCATCTCCACTAACCTTTGATAGATTTTTATTGTTTCCGATAACAATCAAAATCTCACCCATTTCCAACAGCTTATCTGCTCCTGGCGTAATCGTAATATGATCGCCTTGTCGCATACCGATAACGTTAATTCCATATTTGTTACGCATGTCCAGCTCACGAAGGGTTTTTCCTCGCCATTTTTTCTGTACTTCAATCTCAACAATTGAAAAATCATCCGACAATTCCATAAAATCAACAAAACTATCTTGGGTTAATTGATTAGCAATTCTAACCCCTATCTCACGCTCCGGAAAGACCACTCTATCTGCGCCCACTTTTTCTAAAACCCGTTTATGAATGTCGCTTTGGGCCTTTGCAACCACATAACGTACACCCATTTCTTTGGCTAATATGGTCGCCATAATGGAGGATTGCATATCGTCACTAATCGCCACAACAGCAACATCGAAGTTACGCATTCCAAGTGCTGCCAACGCATCTGCATCTGTCACATCCGCTTGTACAGCATGTGTTACCACATCCGAGACTTCCTGTATGATGTCTTCATTATTATCAATTGCAAGGACGTCATAATCATGTGCTGCTAAAGTTTCTGCAACGCTACGTCCAAATTTTCCCATACCTAAAACTACAAAATCTTTTTTATCTGCCATAACTCATTCTCTCTTTCTTATCCTACCATAACACGTTCTGATGGCTTTCGAACAGATATTTTCTTACGATCATAACGAATAGCCATAGCTACTGCAAATGTCATCGGTCCAAGTCGGCCGATAAACATGGTAATTGCAATAACGATTTTCCCGATAACTGAAAGTTCTCCTGTAATCCCTAGTGACAAACCAACCGTTGCAAATGCCGAGACCGCTTCAAATGCAGCGTCCAAAAATGTTTGGTTTTCTGTTATTGTTAAAATAATGGTTACGCTAATAATAACACCTAAACTCATCATAATAATTGCTAAGCTTCGTTTAATAATGTCATCTGGAATTCGTCGATGAAAAACTTCCGTCTCTTCTCTTGAACGTATTGTTGACATAACAGAAAAAAACACTACACCAAGTGTGACCGTTTTAATTCCTCCTGCAGTCCCTGCTGGTGATCCTCCAATAAACATAAGAATAATGGTGATAAATTTTGATCCATCTGTCATTTGATCAAGAGCAATTGTATTAAATCCTGCTGTTCGCGTCGTTACCGACTGAAAAAAGGACGCCAGTACTTTTTGTGGCCATGAAAAATCTTGCATGGTCCCTGGATTATTCATCTCAAGTAAGAAAAACAAAATAAATCCAACCGATAAAAGCGTCGTTGTCAGCACCAAAACCAATTTGGTATGTAAAGCTAGACTGTGAAACCAATATCCATGGTGGCGCTTCTTACGAATCGTTTCACGAGTGGTATCAATCAAATCATGCCAAACTGTAAAGCCTAATCCACCAAGAATGATCAACCCACTAATCGTTAGGTTAACCGTCCAATCATGAACATATGGCGATAAGCTGTTAAAACTTAATACATCAAATCCGGCATTACAAAATGCGCTGATGCTATGAAAGATGCCTAATCCCAAAGACTCAATAAATGTATAGTCCGGTAAAAACCGAAACATAAGTATAAGGGCTCCGATTCCTTCAATAACCAACGTTCCAAAAATAATATTCCGTGTTAAGCGTACAACTCCGGAAATCTTATTTTGGTTAAGCGCTTCTTGAATGACCAAACGTTCTTTTAACCCTATTTTTTTCCCTAATAGCAAAAAGAACGTTGTAGCCAATGTCATCACACCCAATCCTCCAATTTGAATCAGAATAATGATGACAATCTTTCCAAATAATGTCCATTGTTCCATAGAGTTTGCTACAACCAATCCTGTAACACATACCGCTGATGTTGATGTAAAAAAAGCGTTAACCAGCCCTATGCTTTGTCCATCGTTGGATGCAATAGGTAAATTTAATAACAATGCTCCAAATATAATCAATCCAAAAAAACCTAATGCCAAAATTTGGGCAGGTTTAATCTGTAATTTTTTTAATAATTCTTTCATACTATTCCTCTTTGCCTTCTCGCATTTCAATCATTATGGTAGAAAAAACGAACCAAAGCCCGCACACGACAGCTGCTATGTAAAAACCTATCTGCTCTGTCATCATATATGCATAGAATTGATCGTTTACCTGTATCCCATCAAGATTCATCTTAACGGCACTTAACATATCTTCACTGCGCAAAATATTCTGCGCGCGGGTTGTAAACATGCTAAAAAAAGGAATTTTGAACGTGGAATAAATGAGTCCAATAATCAATGCGCTAATCACTGAAAATCCTCGAACCCATTCTCCTGTTTTCATTTTTCTATCCAATGCAATGAAAATAATTGATAGCCCACCTAAAAGTATAATGCCCAGAATTCCATGCAGGTAATAGAGTTGAAGTTGGCTAGACCATACGTGTTTTTCTTCTTCAGTTCCTTTATTGAAAACATTATAGTAGTCACCGTAATTCTTTGCGTATTGTCTAAGTTCAAATGCAGAAAACTCTATGGATGTATCTAGAGTTTCTGCACTTTCGCGTCCTTGCGAAATATACCCTTTAGCAAAACCTTCGCCTTCGAAAACAAACCATGGCAAAAACAAGGACCCAATTAATACTACAATAATTAGAATGTTAATCCCTTTTGTAATAAGCATTCCCATACTATATGGATGTTTATCTTGCTCTGAATTGTTTTTTTTCGCTTCCTTTTTCTTTGAGGCTTTCGCCTTAGGTTGTAGTTTATCTTCATCTTCATTTAACATGGTTTGAATCAATTGATCGATGGAATATTTTTCCAAATCTTCCCCACAGTTAAAACAAACCTTCGATGACTCTTTGATAGCTACGCCACACTTCGGACAGTTCATAAGAATACCCCTAACTTAATGTTATCGTGTTTCTAATAATTTACTCACTTCAACATGATAATCATCAATATTTTTTTCCATTTTTAATGCTTCATTAATATCTAAATCAATGTATTTTCCATCTTTATAAGCCACAACGCGATTTGACTTGCCTTCTGCCAATAATTCTACAGCTACAGCTCCCATCATTGATCCATGCATTCTATCAACTGCTGTTGGGCTACCACCACGTTGCAAATGTCCAAGAATTGTTGCACGCGTTGATATTCCTGTTACTTTTTCGATACGTTTTGCCAATTCTGCCGAACCGCCAACACCTTCAGCCACAATAATAAGATTATGTTTTTTACCTTTTTGACGATTTTCAAGGATGCGGCGAATAAGATCATTTTCTGATATGTTTTCTTTTTCTGGAAGGAAAATATCTTCAGCACCATTGACAATTCCACACCAAAGGGCAATATATCCTGCATTACGTCCCATAACTTCTACAATAGAACAACGTTCATGGGATGTCGATGTGTCACGAATTTTATCAATCGCTTCCATGGCTGTATTGACAGCCGTATCAAATCCAATCGTATAGTCAGTACATGCAATGTCTAAATCAATAGTTCCTGGAATTCCAATAGTGTTGATGCCAAGGTTTGCTAATTTTTCAGCACCTTGAAAAGACCCGTCACCGCCAATAACAACAATTCCGTCAATACCAAACACACGGCACATCTCTGCACCACGTTCTTGAACCTCTTTATTGACAAACTCTGGGCACCGTGCTGTATGTAAGATTGTACCTCCACGTTGAATGGTATCAGAAACACTTCGCGCATCCATCTCAAAAATATCGCCTGTAATTAATCCGGCAAATCCTTTACGAATTCCCATGACACGCATGCCTTTTGCTAACGCTGTTCGAACAACAGCTCGCGTAACTGCATTCATTCCTGGCGCATCTCCACCACTTGTCAGTACACCAATCGTTTTAATTTCTTTAGCCATTTCATAACCTCCATAGTCATTTCATCTTATGTGAATTTATAGATAATTGTATTATATATCCATTGAAATTTCAACTTTTTTTCACAACTTTAACTCGCTGCTCTCCAACAACTTTCCTCATAGATTCAACATCTTGTTGAGATATGCGTAGGCGTTGTTTGTATTTTTGTTTTTTTCCCGTTTCCTCAAGGTAAAAAGCAACGATATTCGTTCCTGCCTGACATTGATTGAAAATATTAAGCAACGGCTGAATCAATAGATTGTATTCATCATTATTTTTGATTTTGACCCATACAATAGCTGAGTCATCTATCCCATCATTATCGAGTAGCTGGATACGATCCGCAATAATTTTGGCAATCTGATCTTCTTGTATCGTTACCCGTCCACGGACAATAATCGGTTGGTCTTCTACCAAAAGCTCCTTGCACTGCTCAAAAACTTTAGGAAAGACAATGACTTCTACACTTCCGTACAAATCTTCAATTTCGACAAAAGCCATCATTGCATTATTTCTGGTTGTTTTTTTTGTAATACTGCGTATCAGTCCACCCATTATCGTGCGCTGTCCATCATATATCCGTTGTTCATTTAACTTAATGATGCCTTCTGTCTGTGGTATTGAAAAGTCACTTTCAATCTCTTCTTGGTCTTGAGATTGAAAGTCAAGACTTTGATGGGTTGCAACATTTTTTAAATACGCATCAAATTTTTGAAGTGGATGGCCACTGACATAAATACCTAAGACATCTTTTTCGTATGATAGCAATTGTTCTTCATCAAATTCACCTACATCCGGCAAGATCTCATCCAAACTTTCGTCTTCCTGAGACATTCCAAACAAATCAAGTTGACCTTCAAATCGATTCTTGCGTCCATGAAGCACGGAATCTAAGATAGGTTTGTATCCTTGAAGATACTGTTTACGTGTTCCTCCTAGCGAATCAAAAGCCCCTGCTTTTATTAGGCTTTCTATAATCCGTTTATTTAGGTCTCGACTTTCCATACGCATGCAATAGTCTGTAAGCGAAGCAAACGATCCATTTTCTTTTCGTTCTTTGACAATATTTTGCACAATCCCTTTTCCGACGTTCTTAATTGCCGCCAGTCCGAAGCGAATTTGGTTGTCTTTAACTGAAAAATCGGCAAAACCTTCATTAATGTCTGGAGGAAGTAATTCAATATCTAAATCTCTAAGATGCATGATATATTCCGATGTCTTGGTCGGATGACCAAGTACCGAGGTAATCAAAGCCGCCATAAACTCAACTGGATAATATCGCTTTAACCACGCCGTTTGATAGGCAATAATTGCGTACGCTGCTGCATGGGATTTGTTGAATGCATATTTTGCAAAATCTTCCATATCTTCAAAGATTTTTTTTGCTGCCTCTTCTGAAATTCCTCGTCGAATGCATCCTTCAATCCCTTCTTGTTCATTACCATAGATGAAGTTTTGACGTTCGGTATTCATAACATCCAACTTCTTTTTTGACATCGCCCGTCGAACCAAATCACTTCGACCAAGAGTATATCCCGCCAAATCACGTACAATTTGCATAACTTGTTCTTGATACACAATGCATCCATAAGTCGGCTTTAGTATTGGCTCTAATTCTTTGGTAATATAATGTACTTGTTCCGGATGATGGCGTCCAAGCACATAGTCCGGGATTGAGCTCATAGGTCCTGGTCTATATAAGGAAATACCCGCAATAATATCTTCAATGTTTTGCGGCTTCAACTCTTTCATGAAGTTTTTCATCCCTTCACTTTCAAGTTGAAATATCCCTTCTGTTTTTCCTGATGCAATTAAGTCAAATACTTGTGAATCATCATAGGTAAAATCATCAATGATTATCCGTTCATCTTGGCTTCGCTGAAAATTAATCTGATCCATAGCATTTTGGATTACGGTAAGCGTTCGAAGTCCCAAAAAGTCCATCTTTAACAAACCTAACTCTTCCAGCGTCCCCATAGGAAACTGCGTCGTTACAGCATCGTCACTGGCATTTAACGGAACATATTCATATACCGGTCGATCACAAATAACAACTCCCGCTGCGTGAATCGAGCTATGACGCACAAGTCCCTCTAGACGTTTAGACGTATCAATCAAAGTTTTTACTTGTCGATCTTCATCATACAACGCTTTTAGGTCTTTATTCATCGATAATGCTTTTGTAATGGTCATATTAAGCTCTTGAGGGACCATCTTAGCAATCTTATCCACCTCAGAATAAGGCAAGTCATACGCCCGTCCTACATCGCGTATAACGGCTTTTGCGGCCATCGTTCCAAACGTAATAATCTGAGCAACTTTTTCTGCTCCGTACTTTTGAATAACATAATCAATAACTTCTCCACGCCGTTCATAGCAAAAATCAATATCTATATCCGGCATGCTCACGCGTTCAGGGTTCAAAAAACGCTCAAAAATAAGGCTATACTTTATCGGATCAATATCTGTGATTCTTAAGGCATAGGCAACAATACTTCCTGCCGCCGATCCTCGTCCCGGTCCGACAATTATATGGTTTTGTCTTGCATAACGAATAAAATCCCATACAATCAAAAAATAATCGATATACCCCATATTTTCAATAACACTCAGTTCATAATCTAAACGTTCCTGATGTTTTGTTGCCTCTTGCTTATAGCGCTCGACTAAGCCTTCATTACATATCTTACGTAAATACTCCTTAGGAGTATAGCCATCCGGTACGTCATACTGAGGCAGTTTGGTCACACCAAATTCAAACTCCACTTGACAACGATGTGCGATTTGATAACTATTATTTAGGGCCTCTTCATAGCCTTCAAATAATTGGTACATCTCCTCTGGGCTTTTCACATAAAACTGACCACCCAAATAACGCATTCGATCTTGGTCCGTCACTTTCTTATTGGTTTGAATACACAATAAGACATCATGTGATTTAACATCATCTTCATAGGTATAATGGCTATCATTCGTCACAACCAAAGGAATATCTAATTCATGACTCATCTCAACTAATGTTGCATTAACACGTTTTTCTTCTTCATAGCCATGTTGCTGCAATTCAAGATAATAGTTCTTCGCTCCAAAAATCGTCTTATATTTTAATGCGGTTTCTTTGGCTTCTTCAAGTTGATTGGAGATAATCAATTGGGAGATATGCCCTCCAAGACAAGCACTAAGGGCAATAATTCCTTCACTATATTTCTCCATAAGTTCAAAATCTATTCTTGGCTTATAATAAAATCCTTCCGTAAATCCAAAAGAGACGAGTTTGATGAGATTCTCATATCCCTTTTGATTTTCAGCTAGAAGAACTAAGTGATAATTATTGGCATCGAATTTGTTTTCTTTATACTTTCGCCCTCGAGGCGCAACATAGACTTCACAACCAATAACGGGGTGAATGCCTTCTTTTTTACACGCTTTATAAAAATCAATGGCACCATACATAACACCATGGTCTGTTATGGCAACACTATCCATTCCCAATTCTTTAACTCGAGACACTAGCTCCGTAATTTTACTGGAGCCATCCAACATACTGTACTCCGTATGTAAGTGAAGATGTGTAAATAATTTGTCCACTCTTGTTCCTCCTTCCATCTCACAAACACCATTTTACCACAAATAAAACAAAGAGGCTATGCCTCGTTATCTCCTTGAGATATTGTTGGCGTATTTCGTCTTTCTTTGACGTTATCCGCTATGTTTTTATGCGGATAACTCATATCAAGAAGACGAATGGAGCCCAAAACAAAGAGGCTATGCCTCGTTATCTCCTCGAGATATTGTTGGCAAAAACATAAAGAGTGTATGTCTTTATATCGACATACACTCTTTATCACACAATTACTTTTTATTCATTCTCTTCGAGTTTAAAGCGTTCTACATTTTTATTCATCACAACGATGATTTCCGCTAATTTATTAGCCATTTCACTCATATGATCTGCAGCCGCCGTTTGTTCTTCTCCTGTTGCCAATACTTCCTCAATCGCTGACGCTGATTCTTGAGCAATTGCAGCAATACTTGTAATGGAGTCTGTTGCTTCCACTTGAATACCGTCTAACTCACTTAACAAAATATACACTTTATCGACTTCTTGAATGATACTATCCATATCCTGTGCAATTTCTTTAAATGTTTTTTCCGTATTTTTAACCGCAATTTCTTGTCGACTATAAATCTCGCTACCTTCTTCAATCATTGTACCTGTCTTTTTCGTTGCGTTATAGATATTTGTTACGATATCACTAATATCTTTCGCCGCATCACTGGATTGACTTGCCAATTTTCGAACTTCATCGGCAACCACTGCAAAACCTTTTCCTGCATCTCCCGCTCTTGCTGCTTCTATAGCTGCGTTTAATGCCAGTAAGTTGGTTTGTGAGCTAATCGCATTAATCATATCAATAATACCTAAAATGTCTTTGAATCGCTTCGACAAATCGTCCATATCCGTCTTGATATTATTGGATAATTGTATGGTCTCACTTGTCGTTTCATTTAATTCCTCAATCGTAACTGTCGCTTCTGCACTGGCTTTTTTCGTTCGGTTTGTCACTCCAACCACTTGATTAAATGTTTCTTCTGTTTTATTCATTTGGTTTACTAACTCTTTGATAACCCCCGCTGTGTTATCTGCGTCATTGGCTTGTTCCGTTGCTCCTTCTGATAAAGACTCAACCGCAAGAATAACTTCTTTAGATGCAAGGGCTGATTGTTCTGAAATTTTCTTTAATTCGTCAGAGTCTGATTCAACTGCTTTTGTAATGCGTTTTGTCTCATTAATCAGTTGGGCCATATTCTCTGTCATGCTGTTAAAACTGTGAGATAATTGACCGAACTCAAATCTACCTTTAAAGTCACTTCGTACAAATAAATTGCCTTTTTCAACTTCTTGCATCTTATTTCGAATATAGTAAATTGGTTTTACAATGTTAAATGCTAATAATATTCCAATGATAATAGCGCCAATCATACTAAGCCCAACAATAAGTACGGCTGCATCACGCATCATATTAACTCCCGTAAAAATAGCCGCAGTTGGAATCTCCGCTACATACGTCCATCCTGCATTGGTGGTTTCATAAACAACCATCGTCTCATGATCAACATTATTTTCTGTGATAAAAGATCCACTATAGGATTTTGCAGCAGGGTCATTCTCCACTTGCTTTGCCAAATCTACTAATAGTTCATCACTTATATTCGCTTTATCTGAAACGTTGCGCTCTTCGTCCGTTGACAGTACAACACGCCCTTCACTGTCAATCAAGCTCATCTTCGCCCCTTCGCCTAATTGTGCTGGGTCAAATAAACTCTCAATATAAGAAGGATCAATAGCAAATGTCAATACAGATACGGAAGCCGCTGAGTAGATATTACGTACTTGTCGCATAAAGAACAAATCTTCTGTTCCAAATAATCCATAAAACCAAACCGGTCTAGACTTTGCTTTATCTACAGCTTGATATTCAGGACTTGCAAAATAATCTTTTGTAAAATTCTCTGCTGTATAATAGGTTTGTTTGGTTTGTTCTATAACTTCATCTTCTTTAATGAATGCAATGGATTTTATACTTTTTTCTGAAGACTGTAAGGACGTCACCAGTGTATAAATATTGTCTTCACGTTCTTTAAGCATATAATATAGGTTCTCATAATTCTCAATATTTTTGCTAACCGTTGCTAAAACTTCTTGGCTAGCAATCAATACCATTGAGTTGGAATCAATTGCATTTGTTTTAAAGTCAATAATGTTTGTTACCTGATTGGCAACGGCAAGGTTGGCTTTTTCAACTTCTTCAAGTATGGACCCCTTTCCTGTATTATATAAAAGTACAGCAATAAGAATCATCGGCAACACAGCAATGAGCACATGGGATAAGATTAACTTCAGCTTTAATGAAATCACCTCATTATGCTTTCGCTTTGTGTTAATGCTCTTTGATGTTGTTTGATCTACGGATTTTTTCTTAGATTTAAATCGATTTATTACTTTAGGAAAACTAAGATTTTTTTTACTTGCCCTTTTGAATTTGTTTCTTTTTTCTTTACCTTTTCGCATAGTTTTATTCTCCATATCCTCTGTAATGTCTAGACGATTCTTGTCCTGTTTCTGCTGACTTTGGTCCTCTCTCATTGCACCACCCCAATTTAATAATATTAGCTCTATTATACCTTGACTTAATCCAGCATTCAACCAGACTTCACTTATTAAACCCTCTTTAAGATGTTTTTGTCTAATTTGCTTATTCTTTTCCTGTTTTTTTAGGACTTTTGACCTATAAAAAACCGGTTCTATAATAAATGTTGGG
>DGAD01000014.1 GCA_002382805.1 Clostridiales bacterium UBA4039 | reverse complement strand
TCTTGTTTGAGCCATATCTTATTCCTTCCAAATGAGAGTTAGAGTAAAATGCTACCAGTTGCACTGAGAATCAATGAAACTTGAAGTAATTCACTCTATCTTTTAGGTGAATTATCTCATAAATATGAAGAGTGATATAGCCGTGCGGTTATTTAGCGATTACTTTTAATTAGCCTAAATAGGGCTATTAGCAGAGTATAGCAATATTTGTTTTATTTCTATTTCGGAATAAATTAGATTATCATGATTATCGGAGCAGTTACTAATAGAAAAAAGGAACTTTGCTTAAAGAATAAAGCGAGATTTTGGAGAGGGGTATATGAAAAAAATAATTATTATTTTAATTGCCATATGTATGTTAATGGGATGTTCTACAAATGATAATTACATCCAATTAAAGGAGGCAAAAAAAGAAATGGAAACATTAAAAATAGCTATTAAGCAAAAAGAGAATGAGTTTTTAAAGCTTAAAGACGATATGAAAAACACAACATTGCTTGTAGAAAAATTGCAAAATGAAGTTAATATCAGCGAAGAAGAGAGCTATGCTAAGGGGTTTGAATATACAATATGTGAAGCACAGCCTTTGGAAAGTAAGGCTATGCTTCTTAAAAAAAGCAATTTATATTCAGCACCTAATATGGGGGCAGAAATAATTGAAGAAAATATTGAAGATCGTGTATTGGTTTTATATGAGGTAAGTACTGAAAGTGGAAGGTGGGCTTATGTTAAATTACAATCTAAGGATGTGTTGGGTATATCTCCGTATGGATTTGTTACTTCGGACTTATTAAATCATGACACTCCTGAGGTTATTATTGACCATTTTTCTGTTTCTGAAGATATTAGCATTGGGATGACATTTTCTGAGATGAAATTATTATTTGGTAATAATTATATTGTACTGGAAGATTTTTATGGCGATAGCGTTGTATTTTATTTTAATGAGGAAAGATATAAGCACGAAGTTAAAAGATACGCTACAGGAGTAAGTAACAGGGAATCTCTTGAAAATGCGTTGATATGCAAATTTACATTTGAATTTCAACAATTATCTGAATTGCAAATCACATCACCACATATTAAATTGATTTCAGGTATTAGTGTTGGGGATTCGTATCAAGAGGTTAAAACTTATTGTGATGTAAACTATTCTGAATATACAGATAGTAGTTATATTTTTGAAAAAGAGAAAATGCTTGTATATCAAATGTCAGAAAAGATTACGGTCATATTTGGGTTTGATGAACCATTTGGCGAATTAATTCGCATTGATATTAAAAAAAGCGGTATGTAAGATATTCAGTTAAAATAGTTATTGGAGAGGTTTATATGGATGTAATATACACAGTCATGTATGAAGGCACAATTACTTTGAACACGAATACTCGTTATACGTTTTGAATAAAAGTCTTGACTTTATACCTGCAAGCTACATTTTAGAATCAGATAATGGAATTGCTGAGTTATTTATAGTGATGTCTCAAAGTGATATTGTGGATATTCAAAACGTTGAATCGCTTGTTAATCTATGGTAGGATTAATTCAAGATGAAAAAGAAGATGATTTGTTTTGATAGATGGTACACTCATACATGTTAAGGAGTAAAAACTATGGCGGATAAGAATATGAATCAGTTAGTGAGTAGTTACAAAGAAGTATTGACGGATGGAGAGTTTCAGATGACCTATCAGTATCTTGTTAGCATTATTCAAAATTTAAGAACAATGTTTTTGAAGGAGTATAAGGGGACGTACACAGTTTCAAGTGTTTTGCATGGGTATATTGATGTCACGTATTTTTATCTGCAAAATGATTTACTAAAAAAAAGCAAACTGAAGTTGGCACTTGTTTTAAATCACCAAAAAGCAGAATTTGAAATATGGCTTGTGGCACAGACAAAAGAGATCCAGATAAACTATTGGCAAAAGATGAAAAACGAAAAGTGGGTAGATAGCCAAAATATGCCACAGTATTCGATATTTGAACGTACTCTTCTTGAAAATCCTGATTTTAACAATAAAAGTAAGTTAGTAGATATTATTCGCTATAGATATGAAGACGTATCTAATGAGATATTTGAAGTGCTTGAGGCATATATTTGATTGGAATACGCCTGATATTATGCAGTTTTTTTTAGGAGTACGAGGGGAGAGTTGAATGAAAAAATTAATTAAAGGGAAGCAAATACGTCTGATTTCTTGGATACTTATTGTATGCATTATAGTAGCCTTAGCAAAGATTTATCCTGATTTTGTTGAAGGTGCCAGGGGAATAAGCCCAACATATGATGCACATCGAGTGGTTTTTGTGATGGGAACGGTTATAATAGGTCTTCTCTTGGAATTAGAGCGACTAATTAAAGGACTGACCAATGGACTTAATATCATGTGGTTTGGCGTTATACTTTCTATAAGTATTATCATAATGCTATTGCTTCCATTTGTTGTGGGAGCGAGCATCACTGGATTTGGAATTATCTATAGAATAATGCAAGAAGGATTATTCCGAGGTATTATAGGAGTGGGTTGTGGAGTTGTTTTGGCACAATCCATAACAACAGATAGCTATGAAGCGCATCTATAGTATAGAAACTTAAAAAAACACAAAAGGAGGACTGGATGAAAGATCCTAGCAGATTTGAAAATCAAGACAGACTAGATGAAATTAATATAGAACGAATTATGGAACTGGCAGATCTTAAACAAGGGCAGGTGGTTTGTGACTACGGGGCAGGAACGGGTATATTCACGAAGGCTTTGGCTAAAAAAACTCAAAGTAAGGTCTATGCTCTCGACGCGAATGAAGATATGCTAAAACTTGTCCAGAAAAAAGTTCGTGAGTTTGGACTAAGTAAGGTAATTCTTCAAAAGGTTGAGCATGATCAAGTACCTTCGGAGGCTGGAACCATTGATCTTTTTGTTATCATTACGGTATTTCATCATATTGAAAATACGATGAAATTTGTTGCTGACCTGAAGACTTCTCTTAAGGAAGGCGGCAAAGTGGCACTTGTAGAATTTCATAAGAAAAACTCGCCATCAGGTCCTGCCGAAAGTATGCGGTTGAGTCCCCAAGAATTGGATCGGATTTTTCTTGCAGGTGGTTTTAAAAATGATGTGTTTGAGAGTCTTGGTGAGAATATGTATCTTTGCATCTATAAGTTATAGTGGATAAAGAAATCAGAAATACATGGATTTGATTTTCAAACATTAATTCATGTAATAAAGAATATATAGAGAGGGCTTACTATGGGAATTCTGGAACGTGGAATGTTTCAATATATTAGGGCTGTTGAATTATCTCCGTCTGCATATACTTGTAGAGGTAGATTTCCGATGACGCTACCTGCTATACAAAGATTAGGGGAATTAGAATTACATCCGAATGTTTCATTTATTGTAGGTGAGAATGGTGCTGGTAAGTCAACCTTGCTGGAAGCAATTGCAATATCTTGTGGTTTCAATCCAGAAGGTGGAAGCAGAAGTTTTAACTTTTCTACTAATGATACGCATTCGGATTTGTCTGATTTTATAAAAGTTACAAAGGGGGCAGCAAGTCCTGATGATGGGTATTTTCTTAGAGCAGAGAGTATGTATAACTTAGCGAGTAACATTGATGAATTAAATGAAGACGATGGTGAATTGATTCGATTCTATGGCGGGAAGTCGTTGCATGCACAATCTCACGGTGAAGCTTTTGTATCGCTCATGATGAATAGATTTGGAGGAAAAGGGCTATATATTCTAGATGAACCCGAAGCTGCTTTGTCTCCTACTAGACAAATGGCACTTATTTCGAGAATTAATGATCTTGTTAAGAAACAATCACAGTTTATAATTGCAACGCATTCGCCAATCATTATGTCTTATCCTAATGCGCAGATTTTTGATATAGAGAACGGATATCAGATTATAGATTATAAGGATACAAAACATTATGCGGTGACGAAAGAGTTTTTGAATAATCCAGAAAAGATGCTAAAAATTCTACTTGAAGACTAGTTGGCCAAAGTTGGAGATAAACGAAACAGATAAGCGGTTTGAATTAGCTAAATAATTGTTAGGAAAAGTGACAAAAATTTGGTGTTGTATGTTAAGGAGATGATGAACATGAAAGTACAAATTAGTTTAATAACAATCTGGACGAATGATATCGGACCAATGAAAAAGTTCTACAATGAGGTTTTGGGCTTCAAGATTATAGAAGATCTTGGCGGCTATATTGAATTTGCGAATGAAGGAGTAAGGTTTGCGATTTGCCTTCGTTCAGTGATGTATACATATACAAATAAATATCAGGAAAAAGTTAGTGGTCAAAGTTTTGAATTAGCATTTCCGTGCGAATCTATTGAAGACTTGGAGAAAACTTATGTAAATCTCCTTGAGAAGGGTGCTGTGGGCATATGTGAACCTAAAGATATGCCGTGGAATCAAAGAATGGCATTATTTGCAGATCCGGATGGTAATATTCATGAGATATTTACAGACATAATGTAAGATTAGGGGCTATAGCAGATGCTATAGCCTAAATTTTTGAATATTTTTTTCAAGATTCTTTCCTAATTCCATTAGTACTTCAGCTTGTTGTGCTATTTCTTCACTTATAGCACACTGCTGCTGGCTTGCAGCAGCAATCTGTTGAGTTTCACCCTTGCTCTTATTAACTGCTTCTTCCATTTTTTGGCTCAATTCCAAGGCGTGTTGACTAGCTCGTTGTGTTTTTTCAATCACTATTTCTGTATCATTTAGGGTATTATGGAATTTTTCAATACCTTCTGCTATTCGATTATATGCACTTACTGATTCACTTATAAAAGTCATACCGCTTTGAACATTTTCCCGTTCAACGTCCATAGTCGACTGAACTAGACTTACCTCTTGTGACAATTCTTCCATAATTTGATTGGTTCGTCCCGCGGCTTCTTCAGCCATGAAAGCTAACTTCCTAACTTCATCTGCAACAACGGCAAACCCTGTACCATGGACTCCGGCTCGTGCAGCTTCAATCGCAGCATTTAAGGCTAAAAGGTTAGTTTGTTCTGCAATATGATGAATTTCTTGATTAATGTCTTGAACTTCTTTGGATTTATAAGCTAAGCCATCTAACTGACTTGATGTGGTTTGGCTTGAATCTTCTACAAGCTCCATCTGCTGCTTAGTATTTGCCATGACTTTTAACCCAATAATGGTGTCCTTATTTACCCCTTCAATAACATGGCTCATTTCTTCAATTGAAGATACGACCTGTATCATTTGCTGACGCATACTTTTCATATTAATATGCACACTTCCTGCTTGATGCGTCTGAACTTCGTTTAATTCGCTAATTTCTTCCATAGAGCTTGCTATGTCCTGACTAGCCTGATTATTTTCACTAGCAGATCTTTCCACATGTTCTCCTGATCGGTAAAGGTTATTAGCGGATTCATTGATTCCTAACAGAATGCTGCGTATATTATCAATCATCTGATATAAACTTAACTCCATTTGAACCAGTTCATCTTTCGATTGTTCATTAGAGGAAGCAAGCTGAACTTGATTTGTTTTAGTATCTAAGTTACCTTTTGCAACTTGTTTTAACTTGTTTTGTAACTGTCGTATTCTCTTTATTTGGTGCTTTGAATCAATATAAGCAATCACTAATGCTAATATAAGAATTACTAGAGAGGTAAAGCAAATCAGAAAAATCATATGTTTTATATCTTTCGTTAATTCACTTTGTGGACTTCTTGTTAAGAATATCCAGTCATTTATAGGGCAAAAGTAATTCTTAGTCTTTTCGCCATTAAAAGTTAATATAAAATCGCCTTCTTTTTCTTTAAGAATATCATTTCCTTTCTCTGTTAAACCTAAGTCATCAAAGCTTAATATTGATTTTCCGATCAGGTCCATATTTTTATGTGCTAAGATTCTACCATCATGCCCAAGTAAAAAAGTCTCTCCAGATTCACTTAGTTGAACCTCTTTTACTAAATCACCTACATAATCTAAGGATAACGTCATACATAAGACGCCAATAATATCAAAATCATCGTAAACGGGTACGCCGACAATTTGTTCGTATCCCACTCCTTCAAGACCTATACGACTCTCGCTCCATTGGATTTTACCGTTTATCGATTCAAGAAAAAAGCGTTCATTTTCAAAGTCTAAGCTTTCAACAAGCGTATCGCTACCTGCAACTACCTTTCCGTTAAGATCAACAAAAAAGGCGTATTTGATATATCCTTGATCTTTTTCTACATACGTTAATAAGATATTTCTTATTTCACGAAGGATGATAGCATTATCCCTTGTGGCTTCTTTAAATAAATCTAAGGTTGAAAGCGTCATAGCTACTGCTTCAACATTACTTACTTGGGAATCAATCTGTTGTTTGGCATTTTCAATAATCATGTCTTTTTTTTGTTCTAAGACGTCTTTTTGTTTATTATAAAACTGAAATAATGCAATACTACTTATTAGACCTATTGAGACAACTAACAATATAAACCGTGACAAAATACTTTTAAGTAATATAGATTTTTTTCTCATAAACTATTTATCTCCTCTTATTGACGTTATAATCTAGATGATACATGAATAAGTTATTAAAATCTTCTTTTTAGATATTCAATTTTATGATTTTGTGGTATTTCAAGAATTTGAACACATAATATAGCTTTTTTTCATAACAAAAAATGAGGTGTAATAGAAATAGAAGAGGGGACTACGAAGTTTAGTCATTTATTAAAAATTGACATTAGCAAATTCTTATGATAATATTGCATATGTAACCGGTCACACACGTAGGAGGGCTATATGGCAACAACAATAAAAGATATTGCAAATGCATGTCATGTATCAAAAGCAACAGTTTCAAGATATATCAATGGCTCTGGTTATGTATCTGCAGAAGTAGCTGCAAAGATAGCAACGAAGATTAGAGAGATGAATTATGTCCCATCAGCAACAGCAAGGAACCTCTCGAATAGAAAAAACAACGTAATTGGCGTTGTCATTCCTGAGGTCAGCAATCCTTTTTTTGGTGAAGTTTTCAAAGGAATTAGCCAGATTGCAGAAGAACATAATCTTAATATATTTTATTGTGATACAGACAATAGCGCTGAAAAAGAAATGAAAGCGCTTGCTATGCTTAGGAGCTATGAAATTCAAGGCATCATCTTAACACCGGCTGCCGGTGGAATGTATAAAAAAAAACCTAGTCAAGAATTCATAGATGGGGTAAAGGCGCTAAATGTGCCGGTTATACTTTTGGATAGAGATGTGCCATATGTAAACTGGGATGGAGTTTTTATCGATAATTACCGTGGCGCCTATGAATCAACTAAATGTTTGATTGAAGCAGGACACACTGAGGTTGCAACAATTGCAGGTGATTTGAGCTTAATGATTGGACGTGAAAGGCTTAGAGGCTACACAGAAGCCATGCAAGCACATGGACTTCAAGTACGAGAAGAATTTATCTACCCAGGTGATTTTACCACAAAGACGGCTTATAATATTATGATTGATATTATTGATTCAGACAATAGGCCAACGGCAATATTTTCACCAAATAATCTCACAACACTTGGGATACTTCAGGGGATTTTTCAAAAAGGATTAAGAATACCTGAGGATATAGCGATTGTGGGATTTGATGATATAGACGTATTAACAACACTACATATTAACTTGACAGTTATAAAAAGAGATAATATCAAGATGGGAATTGAAGCAATGAATTTATTGTATGCTAGAATGAACGAGACAGAAAATGCAGTAAATGCGGAGCCATTAAGAATAGTTATGGAGCCAGAGATTATCTATAGAGGTTCAGAGAAAAAGATGTAAGTTTTTTCTTAGCCATTTATGAAACCGGTCACATAAATCTGCTGGACATAAAACCTGTCTTTGAACAAATGTGGACTAATTAACTTAATAATTAATCAAAAATAGTCTCTCGGAATTAGAG
>DGAD01000044.1 GCA_002382805.1 Clostridiales bacterium UBA4039 | reverse complement strand
ATGGCGTTTTGCAAACGCCTATCTATGAAAAAAATAAGGAGGTAACATATGATTATTACAACAACACCAACGATTGAAGGCAAACAGATTATTGAGTACAAGGGAATTATTTTTGGAGAGGTGATTTCCGGTGTGGATTTTATTAAGGATTTTGCAGCCGGCTTGACTAATTTCTTTGGAGGACGGTCGAATTCATATGAAGGTGAATTGATTAAAGCCAGAGAAAATGCCCTTGCAGAACTTGAAGCACGCGCGGCCCAATTAGGGTGTAACGGGGTTGTCGGTGTGGATATTGACTATGAGGTATTAGGTCAAGGCGGAAATATGCTTATGGTAACAGCTTCGGGAACAGCAGTTGTGGTTCAATAAGTTAAGCCCATGAGGCGTTTTGTTCTTAGATTCGACGGCACGTCCTTTAAGTGGTAAAATAGATGTGTAAATGAAAACCAATGTCAGTTAATGATTGGATGTGGATTTTATGCGACAAATTTTACTTTTTATATGTCTAGGCATAATAAGTATTTTCTTTATAGGATGTGACCAGGCAACACAACAAACCCAAAATACAAGCAATACTGGGAGTGAAGACGTTATAGAAGCCCCAGAAGAGATGCCACAAGATTTCCTAGAAGAAACGCAACAAGACGTAACAGAAAACATAAAAGAAGAAGCGATAGTAGAAGCGGAAGTAGAAGGTGACAAGGGGAAAGGGGAAAGTCTCCCGGATGTATTTGAGCCAGGTATCTATACATTGACACCGGTTTTTGAGGAACTTGAATTTCACCAACCCTTATATCTAACTGCTGACTATGCAAAGAGCCCGTATGTTTATGTGGTTGAAAAACAAGGACTTGTCAAGCGTATTCATACATCGGATGCTTCCATGGATATTTTTATCGACTTAACTACGGTCGTGGATTCAACAGAAAATGAAACCGGACTTTTGGGGCTGGCTTTTCATCCAAACTATCCAGAAGATCCAAGGTTTTTTGTATATTATACCCAGGATGATTTTTCCAAACTTGTTGAATACCAAGTAAAACCGGATGCTTCGAATCAATCGTATACGGTGATGGATGCAACGGCCAAGCTGATTCTAGAATTTGAACAACCTTATGTAAATCATAATGGAGGACATATAGCTTTTGGACCCGATGGGTATCTCTATATAGCTAGTGGCGATGGAGGGTCGGGCGGAGACCCTGATAACAATGCCCAGAATTTGCAAAACTTATTAGGAAAAATCCTTCGCATTGACATCAATAAACACGAAGAGGGTTTAAACTATGGGATTCCACAAGACAATCCTTTTGTAGGTCAAGATAGGGCTAGAGAAGAAATCTATGCCTATGGACTTCGCAATCCATGGAAGTTCAGCTTTGATGACGTGCGTGAGCTAATGCTTGTAGCCGATGTAGGTCAGGATGCAGTCGAAGAGATTAATCACGTAGAAAACGGGGGGAATTATGGATGGTCCCATTATGAAGGCGATAAAATTTATAATGACAACATCCCTTTAGCAGGCAAGGTCGTTGCACCTTTATATAGTTATGATCATGGACAAGGCCAGTCCATCACAGGAGGCTACACTTATTATGGGCAAGCGCTTGCGAGTTTACATGGTGTATATGTCTATGGTGACTTTATGAGTGGCAAGCTATGGGGGTTGTGGCTGGATGTGAATCGTAACGCAGAAAACGTACATCTTCTTGATACAGACCTACGTATTGCTTCCTTTGGACTTGATGGGATGGGGGAACTTTACATCCTTGATTTTAGAGGAGGAGTTTATCAGCTTCAAGAAGTCGAGCAATGAATGAATAAGGCAATTACATACAGGAGAGAAAAAAATTATGCTATTAGAACAACTTAGACTAGCAAGAGTAGATGATGAGAATACCATAGAAAACATAACCTTTGAAGGTGAAGTGCTGGAGGAACTAGACTTATCGTCTATAGATTTTGAAAAGGTGACCTTTAAGAAGTGTCGCTTCATTCAGTGTGATTTTACCAAAAGTGGGTTCTATGATGTGGTATTTAAGGATTGCGACATCTCAAATGCTAAGTTTATAGATACGTTCTGGAAAAAAGGATTGATGCATAGTTGTAAAGGCAATGGAGCAAACTTTAGCAATAGTCATTTTAAGTGGATGACAATTCAAAATGGCTTTATGGACTATGTCAATACAGCACAATCTGTGTGGGAAAATTGTAAGATTGAAGAGACTAAGTTTGAAAAAGCTTTTTTTTCAGAGGTGACCTTTAAAAAGACAACAATTGTAGATACTAACCTTACCGGGGTTGATTTTTACAAGACACCCCTAAAAAACATGGACCTATCCACCTGTACTATAGAAGGAATCATGTTATCGGAAGGTCTGCCTGAATTACAAGGAGCCAAGATTAATATGTTCCAGGCGGCAGACATTACACGGATGTTAGGCGTTAAGATTGTATAAAAAAGGGCTGTTTTAAACAGCCCTTTTTTGGAGTCATATTATACTTGAAATTGGTTGATATTCTCATGAACAAGGTTAATTCTTGACACAAGTTGTTCTGTTTTCTTAGTCATTTTTCCTGTCGCGTCGGAAACATCGACAACGCGCGTTACAATATCTTCAATTCCTTTTGCAGATTCTTCGGAAGCTGCCATCATATCATGAATTGTTGTAGAGATTGTTTCTGTAGAAGCCAGTATTTCCTGGCTCGTTGCACCTAATTCGGCAACGACTTCATTTATTTCTCCTGCATCGTTTTCATAAAGCTCTCCAGCTTCTTTCATTTTTTGATAGTCTTGTGTAACGCGCCCATTAAGTAGATGCATTAAATCTTCGGTTCCCTTTTGGAGCGCGTCAACAGAGTTGATTAAAATTTCCGTTAGTCCTTCAATCTCGCCTACAGTATCTTCAGTCAATTCGCTAAGCTTTCGAATCTCATCGGCAACGACAGAGAAGCCTTTTCCGGCTTCTCCGGCTCTAGCAGCTTCAATCGCAGCATTAAGTGCGAGGAGTTTGGTTTGAGCAGAAATAGTTAATACCGAGGCAGTTAATTCATTAATTTGTTTTACTTTTTTTGATTCTTCAATAGCAACGCTTAATTTTCTCTGTACATCTTCTCGCATCACTTTTATTTCATTATTGGATTGGACAGCGTCTGATTTAATATTTGTAGCTCTCTCAGCGATTTTTACGGCGATATGACCTCCTAGCTGAGCTTTTTTTGCAACAATGCCAATTCCATCGGTAACATCATCTAATATATCTACCAACGTACAAATAGAAGTATAGGTTGTCTTAACACCTGTTGACAGTTCTTCGACTACACTGGCGACATTGCCTGTGTTACCATCAATAGTTTCAATGCCATGATTTGTCTCTTCAAGAAGGTTGACCATCAAAGCCATATCTTTTTTCACCTTAGTGATGGATTCGCCAAAAGTTTGTACAGTTACCATCAATTGATTTTGTATCTGTCCAATTTCATCGTTCCCTAAAGCCTGCATATCCGTTGTCCGTAAGTCCAAAGAAGATAATTGCCCCATATGGTTGTTGACGGTTTTTACACGGTCGTTAATATCTTTAGCAACTGCAACGCCAAGGATGACTTCTATACAGACCCCCATGGCTATAAAAAGCATGAGAAAAAGCTGCATTTGCTTTGTTTTTGCATTCAGATTTTCCAGTTCAGAATTCGTCATGGCTTTTATTTCTTCAATCAGTATATCGATATCATCTCTAGCCAAGTCAAAATATTCGTAACCGGCTAAGATGTCATACGTATCATCTGGCGCATCTAAAGCTTCTTTCCAAGCAGCCATATGTATATCATATTGGGTAAAGTTATCAAGTACTTCTTGCTGTTGCTTTTTGGATAAAAGTGAATTTAAGTTGGTAAAAATATTTTGAGCTAAGTTAACACGTTCTTGTGCATCTTGGATGTTTTTTTCAAGTAGATATTTGCCTTCTTCGATGACGGCTTCATTTTGACCGGAGATTTTCATTAATTGACCGGTCATGGCTTGATATAAATCCTTATCTACATCAAGAAGCGTCGTCTGTCCAACGAAATAAGTACTATTTAATTGCTCGATCATTTGTTTGTTTTCGGCCAAAGAATGATTGTTTATAAAAAAAATCATAAGGCTCATCACCACAGGCAATGTAATGAGAATTGCGAGCTTGACTTGAAGCTTAATGTGGCTGACCCACTTGATTTTTAATACCTTTCCCTTGGTCTCTTCTTGTAATTTACTCATAGATACCCTCCCTGAATCTTTATTGACTAAATTGTCCTAAGTATACTATGTATATCTCTTAGGTGTCAATGACTCAAAAAAGGATAAAAAAGTTTGGTGTAGAGCCTATTTTTTCATGCCATAATGGGGGTCGCCATCATCTCCAACGATAGCGTATAATGCTTCCTTAAGTTCATTAACAATGTCTGGATAGTGTTCATAAATGTTGTATTGTTCTCGAATGTCATCATCAAGGTTATAAAGCTGTATTGGATGACAATTGTTAGGTAAGCTACCGGGTTTTGGTGCGCTCCATCCACCTGAATCGGGGCACATTTCCAGTTTCCAAGGACCCTTTCGGATAGAGAAGGACCCGTTAAGGGAATGATGAATAAGCGCCTCATGAATAGGTGCATCTCTATGCTGATTAAGCCAGAGATCAAGATTGCTACGACTATCTGGGGCTTGATCTGTCTCAGGTGCTACATCAAGAAGGTCCATACACGTTGCATATAGGTCTGAGAGTAAAACCGGTTCATCACTATGGGTGCCTGGCTTGATTTTATCAGGCCACTTTATGATATATGGAATGCGATGACCGCCTTCATAAATATCTGCTTTATGTCCTCGAAAGATATAACTTGGGTGATGACCAAACTGTGCAAGCTCAGCAAAGTTGGCCATTGGAGCACATCCGTTGTCACTGGCAAAGATGACAATTGTATTTTCAGCAAGCCCCAAATCTCTAAGTTTTTGATTGATTTGACCGACAATATCGTCACACATTAGGACAAAGTCACCGTAAAGGTTAGTGCCGGATTTACCAATAAATTCTTCAGTGGGCAGCATAGGTGCATGAGGGGCTGTCATAGGAAAATACAAGAAAAAAGGTTCATCTTGCCATTGGTCTATCTGTGCTAAGACGCGGTGGGTAAGATTAGGTAGAACATCCGAATGTTCAAAATCAGCACCGGTTAGACCATCTCTGAAAAAATGCTTGGTCAATTCAATGGGGAGTCTTGTGTGGCATTTAGCAATTCGATCCGGCATGGCGGTGACACGGCGATTTTCAACATAGACATATGGGGGCATATCTAGCGAACCGCAGATTCCATAAAAATAGTCAAAACCGTGATCAACAGGTGCATCCAGTAAAGGTAAAGAAAAGTCTATACTCTCAGGATTGTTCGAATCTGTTAGTGGCCATTGAAAGCCTAAGTGCCATTTTCCGATACATGCGGTTTTATATCCTTGTGACTGTAAAAAAGACCCGATTGTAGGGCGGCTTTTTTCAATTAAAGGTGCGTCATAGCCAAAAAGAACACCTTCCTTAAGTGAGGAGCGCCAATTGTAGCGTCCAGTCATAAGACTATATCTAGAAGGCGTGCAAAGGGCAGAAGTTGAGTGGGCATCGGTATGATACATACCTTCTTGGCACATTTTATCAAGATGAGGTGTCGTAAAAGCTGCGTTTTCATTAAGACAAGATAGGTCGCCATAACCCATATCGTCGGCAAGTATATAAATAATATTTGGTTTTTGCATAAGAACCTCCTTACTTTGTTTTATAGTATATCATGTGGATATAAATAAAAAGAGGATAAAGCAAGAAAAAATAGCACAATATTCATATTAAGGATCCATAGGTCGCCAATGTATCGCATAAGTGCAAAAGAGAAAGTTTTTGTGGTTATTTAACAAAAGTTTCATATGTACCATGTTATTTTGGTAAAATATGCCGTATAATGAAACAAAGTTTTGTTTTGTGCAAAAATTATTGAAATAAAATTCTCGTGGCATTATAGTAAGACTATGAGAGCAAGGAGATGACAATGAAAAGTGTTATTGTTAGATTAAGAGAGTATTTAAAAGAGACGAGTGGTGCAGAAAAAGAAGTGATCGACTATATTATTGAACATCAAGAAGAAGTCACTCGAATAAGTATTCATGAGCTTGCAAGCAGAACCTACACATCGGCTTCTACGATTGTGCGACTATGTAAGAAGAATTCATTTAAAGGGTTTAAAGAACTAAAGACAAATTTAATACAAGAAATTGCCATACAAAAGCAATCAGCCAAAGAATTCAACATGGATATATCAGATGATGATGATCTAGAATCTATTGTAGATACAATCACACATGTGAACATGAAGTCTTTGGATGTGACACGTAACTTAATTGACTTGCAAACGTTGGAACAATGTATCGAATCTATTGTACGAGCAGTTAATATAGGAATCTTTGGAATAGGATCATCACTGATTGTTGCCAAAGATGCACAACAAAAATTTATGCGTATTAATAGGCAATGTTTTGTTTATGAAGACTGGCACTTACAATTATTACAAGCAAAAAACATGAATAGCAACGATATAGGTATCGTCATCTCCTATTCTGGAGAAACAGATGAGATGATTCAGTGTATTCAAGAATTAAAGAAAAACGATGTGGAAGTCATTTCAATCACGCGATATGTTGAATCCAGAATTTCTAAATTGGCAGATCATAATATTTTTGTGGCGGCCAATGAATCAACACTTAGAAGTGGAGCCATGTCATCTAGAATTTCACAGCTTAATATCATTGATATATTATATACAGCTTGTGCAAATAAGAATTATGATGAATCCATTAGGCGAATTCAAGCGACCTATATGAAGAAAGGATAAGTTATGACAAATCTGGGCAAATTAGTAACAGAAAATAGAAATACCAAAACGATGCAATTAGATGGAATGCCTATAGAAGAAGTTCTTCGAGTCATGAATGAAGAAGATGCTTCTGTAGCCAAGGCGGTGGAAAAAGAACTAAGCTATGTAGCCAAAGCGGTGGAAGCCGTTATAAAAGCATTTGAACAAGAAGGACGCTTGATATATATGGGCGCAGGAACAAGCGGACGCTTAGGGTTACTTGATGCGGTTGAATGTCCTCCAACATTTGGAACACCACCGGAAAAAGTGGTTGGTCTTATTGCGGGTGGTGAAAGAGCATTTATACGTGCGGTAGAAGGCGCAGAAGATAGTGAAGCATTTGGTATACAAGACTTAAAGGACATTGATTTAAAAAGCAAAGATGTTGTTATCGGATTAGCGGCAAGTGGACGTACGCCGTATGTTATCGGTGGACTATCCTATGCAAAAGAGGTTGGATGTACAACTGTTGGAATCACATGTAACAAAGGCTCCAAAGTCGGTGTAGCAGCAGATATTCCGATTGAAGTTGTTACGGGACCGGAAGTTTTGACCGGATCGACACGGCTTAAAGCGGGAACTGCACAAAAAATGGTGGTTAATATGATATCAACGGCTTCAATGGTCGGTATCGGAAAAGCCTACAAAAACTTAATGGTGGATGTACAGCAGACTAACATGAAGCTAAAAGTAAGAGCGGAAAATATTGTCATGCAGGCGAGCGAGGTGGACCGTGAAACCGCCAAAAAAGCTCTGGAACAAGCCGATGGACATGTAAAACTTGCGATTACAATGCTGTTGTTGGAGTGTGACGCAGATACAGCAAAAAAGCGACTTGAAAAAGGAAAGGGACATATTAAAAACGCACTAATTTAGGAGGTTGTTATGGATTATAATCAATTATCAAAACACATTATTGAACATGTTGGGGGAACAGGTAATATAATCAGTGCGACAAATTGTATGACACGTCTTCGACTTCAGCTTAAGGATGATTCCTTAGCCGACATTGCAAGTTTAAAGAAACTTGAAGGTGTTATGGGAGTTATCGGAGATGGTACACTACAGATTATTGTCGGACCTGGAAAGGCAAAACAATTGCTGGACGAGTTTTTAATTGTGGCAAAGCTTGACAAGAATCCGCAAGTATCCGATGAAAACTGGAAAGCAAATAAAGAAGCAATCAAAGGAAAACAAAAACAAAGCCGCTTAAAGCAAGGGCTTCGAACCATTGGTGAAATATTTATTCCACTGATTCCAGCGATTATTGCTGCCGGGATATTCAATGGTTTTGCAGGATTGATTACGAACCTTCAATCCACAGGAAATCTAGCCTCAAGTGAAGTATGGAATACTATTCGACTCTTCTTTTCACTTATCGGTGGTTCATTCTTAAGTTACTTTACGATTTTCACCGGTATTAATGCAGCCAAAAAATTTGGAGCGACAGAAGCCCTTGGTGGTATGCTCGGTGCAATGTCGGTTATGGCACAAATCAATGAAATCTCTGGAATTTTTGGGATGTACAATGATGAGTCGCCATTATTATCTGTATTGCGCTCAGGTAAAGGTGGAGTTATCGGCGTTATCGTTGGTGTATACATTCTTGCCAAAATAGAAAAACGCATTAGAAAATTGGTGCCGGATGTTTTGGACCTTATTGTAACTCCGTTGCTAACATTAGCAATAACCGCCGTTTTATTTGTTGTTATTATCATGCCGGTATCGGGAATCTTTTCAGATTATCTTGTTAAGGTCCTTGAAGTGTTAGTGTCTTCGGATATAGCTGTAGTAAACATTATCTCTGGATTTGTGCTATCTGCATTGTTCCTTCCGATGGTATTGTTAGGACTACATCATGGATTAATTCCAATCTATGCAGTTCAACTTGAAGCAATGGGTGGAGTTTCCTTATTCCCTGTACTTGCTATGGCGGGAGCCGGACAAGTAGGCGCAGCGATTGCTATTTATATTAAAGCTAAAAAAGTAGGTAATCATCAAATGAAAAAAGTCATCTCAGGTGCATTGCCGGCAGGAATTCTTGGGATTGGTGAGCCACTAATTTATGGAGTAACTTTACCTATGGGTAAACCATTTATTACAGCAGGGCTTGGAGCAGGTTTTGGTGGAGCCTATGTCATGATTACTAAAGTACTTGCAACCGCTTGGGGACCGTCAGGAATTACTGCGATACCACTTATGCAGCCAGGTTCAATGTTAAACTACTTTATCGGATTAGTCGTTGCATATATTGGCGGTTTCATCGTTACAGCCATCTTTATCAAAGATAGTGATGTGGCAGAAGTTGGTCAAGAAGAACTTGAGATACATGGAAGTATGGGGCAAGAAAGTGTGAGTGTGAATTAACATGAATAAAAATGTAAGATTTGGATTTTCTGTCTATGTATCTTCCTATGAACAGCAAAAGCCTTTTCTTCAACAAATAGAGAGTGAAGATGTTTACATCTTCACCTCTTTACATATTATGGAAGAGGCAGAAGATAAAGCAAGCTACAAACAATCGATTATAGATATGTTAAACGAGTTAAAAGCGTTTGGGTTTAATATCATAGCAGATATATCTCAACGAACACTGGAGCTTTTTGGATGCAAGACCATGGTAGAGCTAAAAAACACATTAGATATAGATGTCATACGCGTGGATTATGGATTTACACAAGAACAGATACAAGAAGCCATGGAAGAGATTGACATTGCAGTCAATGCATCGACGCTTAAGCCGGATATGATGGCGGCATTATCTAAGGCAGGGAAAAAACCTCTAGCAATTCATAATTATTATCCTCGCCAAGAGACGGGACTAGAGTGTTCCTTTTTTCAGGGGAAAAATCAACAATTACGACTCTGTGGTTACGATATTGCCATGTTTATTGCAGGGGACAATGCGCGGCGAGGACCTATTTTTGATGGATTACCTACGTTAGAACACCAAAGAAATATAGCTCCGTATGTAAGCTTTATAGAAGCGGCGAACCAGTATTCGATGGATTTAGTTCTTTTGGGTGATCTTAATATGGATATGACCCAGGTACAATGGATTATGGATTATATTCATCATGGAATTATCAGTGTTCCAATCCACCTAGAAAGTCAGTATACCAAACTTTATGACAAGGAATATACAATTAGGGAAGATTCAGGGGCATATGCGTTTAGATTTTTAGAATCAAGAGAATACTCAACAAACAGTGGAATGAAAATCGAGCAAGACAACTGCATTAAGCGCGAGCAAGGTGCGTTGACAATCGATAATCATTTATATAAAAGATATAGTGGTGAGATGCAATTAGTTTACAAAGCATTGGAAGCAGACCATCGTGTTAATGTCATCGGACAATTAGACGATGCATACATAAGGCTTGTCGGTATGATTCAACGCGGTGATCGTTTGCGCTTGGTCAGGAGGAAATGACATGTTAATGAACAAAGTAACTCTAGTCTGTTCTCCCGTTGAAGGAGAGCTCATAAGAATGGAAGAAGTGCCTGATCCTGTTTTTTCACAAAAAATGATGGGAGAAGGATTTGCCGTAAATCCTTCTAATGGAAGAATCTGTTCGCCAATTAAAGGGGAAGTCACGGTAGCATTTGAGACAGGACATGCTTATGGGTTAAAAAGTCCCAGTGGTGTTGAGATATTGGTGCACTTTGGCCTAGATACAGTTAAGCTCAAAGGCGAAGGCATACGTATGCATGTTAAAGTCGGCGATAAGGTTAAGGTAGGTGACTTGCTCTGTGAAGTTGATATAAAGGCAATAAAAGATAAGGTTCCCTCATTGATAACCCCTGTTGTCGTGACATCAGAGCACCAGATAACCATTGAAAAGCAAGGGCATGTAAAAGTAAAAGATAAGGTAATGACTGTACGGTGAAGCGGCGACAGTCTATTACGGTGAAAATAGGTGAAAAGCAATCGGAAGTTAGTCTTATATGTGAGATTAACTTCCATTTTTATGGATAGCCAAACTTGACCGAACGTATGTTCTAAGCTATACTGTATATAGGGGAAAGCCTATATAATGAAAATGTATCGTAAAGAGGTCATGAATATGGAATCGACGAATCGAATATATGCAGCGATTGATTTAAAATCATTTTATGCATCCGTAGAATGTATTGAGCGCAATCTTGATCCACTAACAACAAATCTTGTTGTAGCGGACAACAGCCGATCTGAAAAAACAATATGCCTTGCTGTTTCTCCAGCGCTTAAAGCCTTTGATATTCCGGGAAGAGCGAGGTTGTTTGAAGTTATTGAAAAAGTAAAACAAGCCAATGCGCTTCGATTACAGCAACTCGCAACTAAAACCTTTGTAGGAAGCTCATATTTTTCTACTGAACTAGAGCAAGAGCCAAAGCTGGGGATTGATTATATTGTTGCTCCACCAAGGATGGCTCTCTACATGAAATACAGTGCCCGTATCTATGCGATATACATGAAATATGTCGCTCCGGAAGATATACATGTCTACTCCATTGACGAAGTATTTATAGATATTACACATTACCTAAAGCCGTTAAAACTTAACCCCTATGAATTCACAAAACGTATGGTACAAGATATTATAAGAACGGTTGGAATTACAGCAACAGCAGGACTTGGAACCAATCTTTACTTGTGCAAGATAGCCATGGATATTGTTGCCAAACACATACCGGCAGATGCAGACGGAGTACGCATTGCCGACCTTGATGTGATGAGCTATCGACAAAAGCTATGGGCGCATCAACCGCTCACGGACTTTTGGCGAGTGGGAAAAGGGTATGCCAAAAAACTTCAAGACAATGGAATATTTACAATGGGAGATATTGCACGATGCTCAATTAAGAATGAAGCCTTATTGTACCAACTTTTTGGTGTCAATGGCGAACTGCTGATTGATCACGCATGGGGAGTTGAACCTTGTACACTCGCAGAAGTTAAAGCATATAAACCAAAGAATCAAAGTACAGGAGCAGGGCAGGTGCTACATACGCCATACACATTTGATAAAGCGCGTATTATTGTGCAGGAAATGACCGACCTCTTAGTCTTGGACTTGGTCGATAAGGGTTTGGTTACAGACCAACTTGTGCTTACCATAGGCTATGATATCTCAAATCTCACAGATCCTTTGATTGCTAGGCGATATAGTGGTGAGGTAAAAACAGATTATTATGGGCGCAAAGTACCAAAACATGCTAATGGAACAACCAACCTTTCCCAGAAGACATCCTCAACTCAATGGATTATGGAAGCCGTGATGAAGTTGTTTGACGAGATTGTGCATCCACAGCTACTTGTGCGACGCATCAATATTGTAGCCAACCATGTAGAAAGTGAAGATCAAGCCGCCCGTGCTTGTGCTTATGAGCAACTCAACCTTTTTACAGATGAGACGAAACAACATCAATTAGACCAAGCGCTAAAAAAAGAAAAGAAAATACAGCAAGCGGTCTTAAGCATAAAGAAAAAGTATGGAAAGAATGCAATCCTAAAGGGAATGAATCTACAAGAAGGAGCCACAACCAAAGAGCGAAATCGTCAAATAGGAGGGCACAAAGCTTAGAACGACAGTATACCAATAGAAAGGAAGGCTCGGTATGAGAAAAGTAGAGCGAAGCATAGATGACTACCAAGATATATTAGACATTAGCCGTCCTAAATCCTTGAACAGACCTTTGATGGAACGTTCAAAGCGTGCAGCTCAATTTGCGCCGTTTTCAGCAGTCGTCGGTTATGACACAGCGGTTGGTGAATTAGCCCGATACACCCAAGAGAAAAAAATACTAGATGAAACCCAGAAGAGTATTATCGATGAAACGCTGCGAAAGATTGAGCAGAAGTTGCAGCAGATAGGAGCGGCAAAAGTTAAGATAGTATTTTTTGAAGCAGATCGATACAAAGAAGGCGGACAGTATGTGACACATGTAGGTGACGTTGAAAAGATTGATGTCTTTAATCAAAAAATATCGTTGGTCGGCAAAGATAAAATTAATATTGATGATGTGTATAGTATTGATATGTGACTTCATATGCTATAAAATAGAAAGTGATGGAAAATCATTTGCAAAAGTAGGAGGTTATGTCATGCGAATTGAACATATTCAATATCCATTTATCTTTACGGATGATGGGCAGCGAATCCATGCAAAGCAAGTTGTAGGTAATATTTTTAAAGGGGCAACGCTTAAGCAAACCCAAGAACAAGCATATGAAGTCGTAGGTATTCAAGCCGATGAAAACTGTGTCAATGGCGTGTGTCCGGTACGATAGATAATGGAGGCAATATGATATTAGGAAATATTCAACAGTTAGATGAAAAAAGAACGTATCCTAAAGCAATTCAAACAGCATTAGAATACTTGCAAACCCATGATTTTGTGGCGATGGAGACCGGACGGTATGAGATAGAAGGAACGGATATCTTTGCTCTTGTACAAGAGGTCGATACCGATCATGTTGAAAACAGGCGACCAGAGACGCATGAGGAATATGTGGATATACAATATCTTGTTAGCGGAGGCGAACGCATCGGACATGCATTCTTAAATAGTGCAACACAGGTCAAAGAAGATAAACGCCCGGAAAAAGACGTGATATTCTATGAGAATCCTGCGGGTGAACGATTGATTACCCTGTTTCCAGGCGATTATGCAATCTTTTTTCCTACAGACATTCACCGCCCTGGATGCGAATATCAAGAGCTGATGAAGATAAAAAAAGTTGTCGTCAAGATTCGTTACAGCATTCTTTAGTTAAAAGCATAGAAAAGTCCTCTATTCATGTTCCGAATAGAGGACTTTTTTGGCTCTTTGTCAAAT
>DGAD01000012.1 GCA_002382805.1 Clostridiales bacterium UBA4039 | reverse complement strand
TAATTCCGAGAGACTATTATCCCTTTTATGAATGCTTGTTAATTATATCCACAATTTCATCGACATCATTTGTCGTAAATAAAACACTTAGGTCTTCTTTATTGGTCATCACACTCATCAATTGTTGAAGCGCGTTAAGATGACTTTGGCTATCTGTCGTTGCTAGTGTAAAAACTAGAGAAACAGGGTCATTGTCTTCATGACCAAAAGCAACCGGTTCTTTGAGGCGAATCAAGCTCATCGACGTATGGTTCACTCCATTTTCAGGTCTTGCATGAGAAAGTGCAATTCCCGGTGCAATGACAATATATGGACCCAGCTCATTTTTTGTTCTTTTGACCGCTTCAATATAGGATTGTTCAATCAGATTTTCTTGAAGTAAAATATCGCCACCAAGGTCAATTGCCTTTTCCCAATCTTTTGCTTCGACATTGACCTGTATATGACTTTTTGTAAGCATTTCATTTAATAACATATCTAACCACCTTTAATTTTTCAAATCTTCAGCAACTGTTCTATATCTATTGTATCCTACCTTTATTTTTTGTGCTATCTTTAAACGATGCAATGTCTTTCCAAATCAATTCTGCACTTTTGTACAATTGGAATATTATTTCCTTGAATAAATATGTAAGTTATGTTTAAATATAGAGAGTTATCATAAAGAATGGAGGATTTGATATGTCATTAAGCAAACGTTGCAAAAGTATACTGATACAATTTGTCACCTCTGCTGATCCCAAATCAATTGAAACCCTAACTTCACATTACAAAGTCTCTGAACGAACAATTCGCTATGATATCAAGGATATAGAATATTGGTTAAAGCAGCATCAGTTGGGTTCCATAAGCACTGTATATGGGAAGGGTTTTTTACTTTCTAGTTCCACATCACAGAAAAAAATATTACTCGACCAGCTTCAAGAATATAAATCAATGGAAAACTATTATTCCAGCGAAGAACGCCAAAAAACACTCCTTCTTGAACTGCTAAATTCTGAAGAACCGATAAAATCTGAATATCTACAAAACAAAGTCAAAGTTAGCCGTGGAACTATCTTGAAGGAATTAAAATTTGTCGAGCAGTGGCTTGATAAATATAAACTCACTTTAATCAAAAAGCCAAATTATGGAATTAAAATCGAGGGAAATGAGTCATCAAAAAGAAATGCATTAATCGGACTTGCTAGAGATTATATGTCCACCGAACAAATACTTGGTGTCATCAAGTCTATAGAATCTAACACGAAAAGACCGAATCCCTCCTATAACTATTTGTATCGCGATATGCTAATGTCCACAGTCGATTTAGAACTCCTCGAAAAATCTCTATACCAATTACAAGATTTACTCGGTGTTCAATTAGGTGACAACTCATTTGCAAGCCTTTTTACTCATCTTGCTATCGCTATACAGCGCATACAAATGGGAAAAAACATCTTCTTTCCACCAGAAGATTTAATTCTTTCAGAAAAAACCGATGCGTTTAAAACCTGTGAAGTTTTTGCCCAAATATTAAACGATACTTTTAATGTCACTATTCCAAAGCCTGAAATAGGCTATATTACGCTGCATATCCTCGCAGCCCAGCTCCATAAAAAAAGTATCGCAGATATTAAAAATGCCTCACCTTCACTTACACGCGCCAATATTCTTATAAATGCCACGAATTTATTACTTAATGATGAACAGATTAATTTTATGGAAATGGCTGTGGATATCACGAATTCTATTAAGACTCAACTAGGCATCGAATTTGAAAATGAAGATCAGATGCTTCTTGACTTGTGTATTCATCTTAAGCCCGCCATACATCGGTGTAAGTACAAAATGTTTTTAACCAATCCATTGTTAGATGATATTAAAAAAAATTACTATCGTCTGTTTCTTATTGTTAAAGAAGCCTTGTTGCTTTTACACTTTAAATACCCTATTGAAATGGATGATCACGAGATTTCTTATATTACTTTACATTTTGCCGCCGAGATTGAAAGAGGAAAGGTCCTTTTTTCAAAAAAACTCAATGTGTTATTGGTCTGTGCCAGCGGATTAGGTACTGCCAAAATGCTTCATAATCGAATTCTCACCAATTTTAGCGATTTAAAAATTATTGATTCTATCTCCTACCTTGACTTTTTTAAGCAATCCTCTTTGTCGGTGGATTTAGTTATAAGTACCATTCCCCTTAAACAGTCCCAGTACCCATGTATTGTCGTCAATCCTTTATTAAAAAAAGAGGATATTGAGCGTATTGAAACCTTTATCTTTGAGCATCATGGACCTACAACCCATTCACCGGTTAAGGATACCTCTTTATCTATAACCTCTAAAGTAGAGACTAGTCTAGCACAGCTATTGACGCCGGAACATATTCGTCTTGATGTTAGTGCCTCTTCTTGGCAAGAAGCCTTACATTTAGGTGCTGATATTCTACTCGAAAATGATTACATTACACCGGAGTATACAAAGCAGATCATTGAAAACATTCATAAGCTTGGTCCATATATCGTCATTGCACCGGGAATAGCTTTTTCACATGCATCCTATAAAGTCGGGGTCAAAAAGCTGGGTATGAGTCTAATCCGCTTACAAGAAGCCGTTGAATTTGGTCACGAGAAAAACGACCCTGTAAAACTGATTTTTACACTTGCCCCTTCGGATAAAACAAGTCACTATGATGCACTGACAACATTGATGAATATACTCTTAGACCCTCGTGAACTTAATATTCTCTTCAATTCAAAAAACATGGATGAAATCCTTAAAATACTCTGATGCTATTTTAAGGCTTTTGCCTTATTCCTTTTCCCTTTTACAAGGCTTATAATAAAAAGGAAGACAACGTTTTTTTAGGAGGGATATTATGGAGATTACAACAACACTTCCTACCATTGACCTTACAGATAATGAAACCGGTTGTTGTCCACGCTTTCACCCTGAACTATGGGATGAAAAGATTTTCAGCTTGAACGACATACAATTTGCACGAACCACTTCCAAGAATATACTTCATATTCCCATAAACCTAGGCAAGGTCATGGCTCAATCTATGGAGCGCATTGACGGTGTCGGAGCAATGAAAAAAGAACAGTACTTGATACTTTCTAGAGATTTAAGCCCATGGAAAAGCGAGCATTTATTTGCTGTCACAAAAAAAGTTCCTGGCATGAAAATGGTTTCACTCACCGGAACTTTTTATACTAAAGTCTATGATGGTCCTTATAAAGACATGCCAAAACTCATGAAAGATTTTCAGTTGCATGCTAAAAGCAAGGGGATGGCAATCTCAAAAAACATTTATATTTTTTATACAACATGTCCAAAATGTGCCAAATACTATAAACATAACTATATGGTTCTTTTTAGCAAAAACAAGCCTTACTAAGTTGTAAGGCTTGTTTTAAATAAATCTCCGTCAATTTCAATTTCTAATTTTAATCCTAGTGCTTTTGCCAAGCTTCCAGCAATTGAAAGGCCTAAGCCGCTTCCTTCTGTATTTCTTGAAGTATCTCCTCGTACAAATCTCTCCATCAACGAAGCTGAATCAATATTTAGAGGCTCTTTTGATATGTTCTTCATCTCAATAATAACGTGTTCTTGGTCATGACCTAAATTAATATAAACCCTTGAACCGTTCATACTATATTTATATATATTCGTCACCAGATTCTCAATGATACGATACATAATTTTACTATCGGTCTCAATAGTTATTGGTTCTTTATCTATTTGTGTAATCACTTCCAAGTTGGATGCATGAAACTCCTCTTCATACTCAGCTAAAATCTGTTGCATCAATTGGCGCACATCAATAGTTTCTTTTGTGATTTCAATGTTACCACTGCTTGCTTTTGATGCTTCAACCACATGACTTATCAGATCCTTTAACCGTATTGACTTATCCTCTAACACTGCGATATATTTTTTTGCTTCTTCACTCGCCATCTCTTCTTTTTTTAATAAGTCCACATAATTGATAATAGATGTTAAAGGGTTTTTTAAATCATGAGTAACATTTGTAATCAATTCCGTCTTCATTCGTTCCCCTCGCATTGCTTCGTCCAAGGCAGATTTTAGCCCTGACTGCATGGCATTTAAGTCTGCACCAAAGTCACGAAAAGCTTCCGGCAGTTCTTCAATATTAAGTGGATATTCAAGGCTTCCTCTTGCTCTTGTTCGAGCAGCATCCATAAGACTTTGTAGTCCTCGCAAATACTTCACTAATACTTTTAGAACCAATAAGTTAAACAAAACAAATACAGCGAAAATTGAAAAAGGTCCCGAAGGAACAATAAGTACAAAAATCATATTAATCAAGCAAACACCAAAAAAAGCAATAATCAACCATGGCTTATAACTTTTAATCATGTTTTTAAACAGATTAACAATCCCCATACCTATGCGAATACATAATATATTATATACAAACCGATGATTTCTAATATTACGTATAATCGATAGCAGTATATGTATGGCCAGTAGTACCCAGATATTCATACTGATACATAGAAGAACCAACAGAACAGTATTTTCCTCCGGATGATATATTGAAGAGGTTATTCCCATAGGCACAAGCGATGCTAAGAGTAAAAACAAGATTTGAAACTCATAAAAGACCCGATCAAGCCAACAAAGCTTTATATTATTTCTATTTGGTCCTTTTCCCGTATGCATCCCCAGGTAAATAACCGCTCCTAGGCCTAATACCAAGGAAGCAATCAATATGGAATAATAGATTTTTTCCATTTCTTTTGCCTGCTGATAATTTTTATAGGGTATCGTAAAAAACGGATCTTGAATATTTTCATCAAATCCAGTTAGCAGACGGTATGGTCCCGTCTTAAGCATTGAAAAAATCCCTTCACTGGTATATGAATATCCCCATTCAATATCTCTGCCAAAAGAAGTTGCTTCTAAGAGACTTTTTCCTGGAAAGGCAATCTGTTCTGGATTCCATTGAATTGCCGTCTCATAATTATTAAACATGCTCTCTTTTGCATTAGAAAAATTGCTCTTAGTTTCCATTGTTTGGGTATTAATCAATAAGAAGCGAAAACTTTTTGCCTTATCAAGATTACGGTTGATTTGTCGTAACCGACTAAGTTTTTCTATTTTTTCCTTTTCACCTTCAACTGTTTTTTCTATGTGTGCTTCATCAATTAATTCCAATTCTTTTTCTAATATATTATGCACGAGTCGTGTATAATTGCTTTCAAACTCCCATGTGTCATAATAGCTTTCTTGTGTCAAATATTCCCACGCATTACCGATTTGATATCCTGACCATAAGAATCCCGTACCGGCAAGAAGGATTATTATGTGTGCAATAAATTTAAATTGCCATTTACTCATTGTATTTTTCGATTTTGTAGCCAATGCCCCACACCACCTTTAAGTATTTTGGATTTTTAGGGTCAATCTCTATTTTTTCCCGCATACGTCGAATATGTACTGCTACAGTGTTTTCTGCACCATAGGCTTCTTCTTCCCATACATATTCATAAATCTCTTGGATCGAATAGACCTTGCCCATATGTTGCATAAGTAAAGTTAGTATTTTAAGCTCTGTGGGTGTTAATGCAATATTCTCTCCATCAATACTCGTCTCTTTAGTATCTAGATTCAAGACTAAGCCTCCAGTTACACAAAGATGCTTTTTTTTCTCTAGACTTCCAAGCATCGTATATCTTCGGAGTTGAGATTTCACTCTGGCAATAAGCTCCAATGGATTAAAAGGCTTTGTCAAATAATCATCTGCACCAAAGTTTAGACCAATAATCTTATCCGTATCTTCGGACTTTGCAGAGACCAAAATAATTGGAATATTATAATCATTGCGGATTTTTAACGTTGATTGCAATCCATCTAGCTTTGGCATCATAATATCTAAAATGACTAAATGCACCTTTTGGCGCCCCAATATTTCAAGCACCTGCAATCCGTCATACGCTTTAAATATATTATACCCTTCCTGCGATAAAAAAATACTAATCGCTTCAACGATATCAACGTCATCATCACATACAAGAATATTCATTTCATTTTCCTTCAACATGTTCACCACCTTTCACCATTCTCTATGCATTTTATGAACATCTCTTGGATTGTTCTTTCTGCTTCCATTATTATACACATTTTTCCCACATATACATAACTTTTATTACAAAAACTACTATAACAAACAAAAAGAAAGAACTTCTTATTGAAATTCTTTCTTTTTTCTTACAATGCACCAAGCGCACTTGACACTATGGACTTTTGTATACATTACTCTTTAACCGCCCCAGCTGCCACACCCGATAAAATATATTTTTGAAAAAAAATGTATAATAGTATAGTCGGAATCATTACAACAATGATTCCCGCTGCCAGCACTTGCCATGATCCTTGTTGTGCATTGGCAAAATTCATTAAGTATGTTGTCAATGTTCTCAAACTATTTTTGGGCATATATAAGTATGGGATGTACATGTCATTAATAATTACAATTGACTTGATAATACACACTGTTGCTGTTGCCGGCGCCAGTAGTGGAAAAATAATTTGTCCAAAAAGCTTAAAATATGAACATCCATCAATAAGCGCCGCTTCATCTAATGCCACAGGAATCCTTGAAATAAACTGGCGATAAATATATAACTGCATCAAATCCGACGCCACATAGATAACAATTGGCGCACCGATTGTATTATACAACCCTAATCCTTGTATAATTTTAAATCTTGCAATTTCTGTCACAAAAGTTGGAATCAACATGCCTAAAAAAAACAAACCTACAACAATTTTCTTTCCACGAAAAGTAAAACGTTCAATAATATAAGCCGTTATTGTTCCAAATAAAACATTAAAGATGAGTGACATTACCAGAATAAATCCTGTATTCTTGAAACCAATATATAAGTACTTATCACCTAAGACATGGCGAAAGTTCTCCAGTGTAATACGCTGAAATTCAGGTAGCCACAATGGTGACGTATTGGCCATGTCTCCTCGTGTTTTTAGCGCCGCAAAAAAAGTCAAAAGTATAGGTGCAAGGACAATGAAAACCATAGCAATACACAATACTTGCTTAACTAGTTGTCCACATATTCGCTTAAACATTTTTCTCACCCCTATCTTTAAAAATCATTTTATGTATAATATTATTTTGAACCATATAAATAATTACAATCAGCACCATAATAGCAATGGCCATAGTCGAAGCCAAACCAAAATTCGAAAACGAAAATGCCGTCTTTATTGTATACAACGTAAATGTCGACGATGCATATCCCGGCCCACCTGCAGTCATAACAAATGGAATATCAAACACTTGTAACGCCCCACGAATATTATCAAACAGAACGAAATCAACCATTAACATAATACTTGGAATTTGAATATATCTAAATAGATGCCACCCATTTGCTCCATCAACTTTTGCTGCTTCTTCTATGTCCTTTGGAATCGATTGTAAGGCCGCTAAAAATAGGATGACATGATAGCCGCTGAATCTCCAAACGGAAACCGATGCTAAGACATAATTGACAATCTTAGGGTCTGAAAGCCAACTTCGTATCCAGGATTCAAGCTGGAGTAATTCAAGAATTGAATTAAATGCACCATTGATAGGTGAATAAAAATATGAAAACGCATATGCAATAGCCACACCATTGATAATATATGGCATAAATACCATGGTCTTATAGAATTTTGCCCCTTTTAATTTGCTGTTTAATAATACAGCAAAGCCTAATTCCACAAAAATCATAATAAAATGTACCACAAAATAGACGGAGTTATTCTTCAGTGAAAGCCATAAGTCTTTGTTTTTAAACATGGAGATGTAATTTGCAAATCCTATAAACCGACTATCTGCAGAATATCCATCCCATTCGATAAAGCTCATTCTAAAAAGATCGACTGCCGGCAATACTACAAATCCGATAAGCAATAACATCGGCACAATTAGTGATGCTCCTATAAATATTTTTCTTTTTTTATTTAGTGACTGCATTCTTTACCTCCGATATAATAATGGGGATGTTTATGTCCACCCCCATTAATCCTACATTCTAGTCAACGTTCAGTTTTTTTCTAGCTTCTGTCCATCGTTGGTTTAAATCTTCAAATACTGTATCAACGTCAAATCCGTCAATAAGCATCTCAGCACCAAGTTTTTTATAGTCAAATGTTGTCTCATTTTGAATTGAAGAAAAATCATCGTTACCGCCATTGTACATAACCCATTGAATCTCTGAAGCCGTTTGGTCTGCTTGTGCTAAAACCGAATCTTTTTCTTTTGGAAAATTCTTCATTGATGAATCTGAGGACACATAATTAATATAGTCCGGATACCACTCATCTGAGTAGAACCACTCCACAAAAGCAACTGCTGCTTCTGGAATTTTTGAATGTGTTGTTACGCCCATAAACGAGTCTCCTTGTACAATCACGTTATAAGGGGCATCAACACTATTGCGTGTTGGTAAATAAAAAGTTCCAAGTTCTGAAATATCTTCTGCACCTGCAACAATATTTTGCAATCCCCAATCTCCTAATGCAATCATTGCTGCACCTTTTGTTGCAAAAATCGACGTTGCTTGATCATTACCTATACCTAGTGGATCTCTTCCTAGAACACCTGAGTTAAAAAATGTATAAATCTTTGTATAGGCTTCATAGATATCTTGTCCTTTTTCAAATGGACGATCTTGGGTTGCCATATGGTTCCAGTTTTCGCCATTACCTGATTCTAATGCCGGCATAAATTCCATAAATGGATAGTTGGGCCATTCATCTTTAAGTCCCATCGCTAACGCCATAAAATCCGGGTTATCTTTTCCATAATATGCTTGCAACGATAAACTTGCCTGTTCAAGTTCTTCCCATGTTGTAGGAACTAAAACATTTGCTTCCTCAAACAAGTCCTTCCAATAGTATACATACTCATAACCTGATGTCATTGGAACGCCAAGGATTTTACCTTCAACGGCGTATCCTTCGGCAAGCAGATTGTTCTTTGCCGCTGTCGTATCACTAATATCTAATAGGAAATCTTTAAATCTTGATAGTGTAAACGGTTTGTTGAACATAATATCCGGAAGCTGATTTGCCGAAGCACGCATCTTCATCGCATTCCAATATTCTGAGTCATCTTTAATCTTTTCTACTTCAATGTCTACATCTGGATAATGTTTTTGAAATTTTCCTACCATATCATTTTCTTCAATGAATGTATTCAAATTATTATCCCATATTGCAAATGTTAATGTACCACTTAATTCACTCTCTTTCCCTGCGCCAGTGTCTGTTTCTTCTTTAACCATGTTCTCATCATTAGGTTCTTGCTTTGTACATCCCCCGAAAAATAACATTAATACAATAAGTAATCCTGTGAAAATGATACTACTTTTTTGTTTCATTTTATTTACTCCTTTTATTTAGTATTGTGCCCTCATCATAGCATCCTCTTCTGACATTTTTCCATCTCATAAAACTATTTTCCTTGATAATATGTTATATTAACCTGTAATCGCATTTGATATATTGTTATTTTTCATGTTACAAAGTTATTATTCGCATATATTTTTGACCAATACACTAGAAAAGAACAGTACAAATAGCTTGTACTGTTCTTTAATATATGCCTTATTGTTTTCGATATTGCATCGGACTGATTCCCACATGCTTTTTAAATACGCGGCTAAAGTGTTCTGCATTTTGATAGCCTACCATCTCTGCGATTTCATAAACTTTAAATGTTGTTGATTTTAATAGCTCTTTTGCTTTTTCAATTCGGAGTGAAGTAATATATGCTGTGATTGTTTCTCCGGCTTCTTTACTAAAGCGATGGGTAAAATACTTTTCATTAAGCCCCACTTCATTGGCTATATCCAATAAGTTTAAGTTCGGATTTTCGTAGTGTTCAACGATATATCGTTTTGCCCTTATAATCGGATTGTTCTCTGTCACATGTAATCGTGATGCAGAGTAGTCCATAATCCATGACAAAAAGTTTGTTACCCATAATTTTAGGCTACGCACATCCTGAATCCGCATGATTTTTTCACTATAGCTATATTCTTTTCCAAATATATCGACAAGCGAAGCATTGTCACGCTCAAAATACCTCCCTATGGAAATAATCATCGCCCATATATCTTTTTGATTTTCTCGGAGTTTTTCAAACTGAAAAGTACTTAATAGTTCTTCACGTAAATGCAAAATATTTTTTTCATCTGCAATATATAGTGCCTGAGCCAATTCATCATATGATGTAACCCTCTCCAGAATTTCATTCATAACTGTTTCTCTTTTTGACCAATCAATAATTGCTTGACTACCTTCCAAACGTCTGAACTCAATTCCCTTAGCCACTTGCTCAAAACACGCATTGAATTGTTCTGCTTGTGTAGCTAATTCACTAATACACACCGCTACATCCACACCATAATCTTTTCGTATATGCTGTTGTATCTCACTGATTAAAAACTGTAGCGAGCTTTCACTATTTTCTTGATGATTTAATTGATAGAATCCATAGAAGATATTCATTGTATCTTTTGCAAGAATACAATGGGATGCAAAGCGAGGATTCGACAAAAAGCCTTGCACTATTTGATCATGCATTTTATTTTGATCTTGATGCACTTTTGATAAATCAAGAAAAAAGCATATGACTTTATACGGCCCCACAAAAAAATCATTTGTACGGCTATGAATTTCTTGGGCTGTCATCTTTTTTTTCACAAGTAAGCTCAAATATTCTTCCGGACGCTTTTCTAGGCTACGAACACGTTTTTCATAATCCCCAATCAATGTTCTTTGTTGCCTCACCATTGCGTTAAACTGGGTTGTAACCATCTGAAGTTCTTGTTGACCGCCCGGTTTAATATATACATCCAAGTTGCCTTCTCGTATTTGATACAAACCACTATTTATCGCTTCAATCGGCTGAATAATCCGCTTCATAAAGACGCCAAAATATATTGCACCAAGGATAAGGATAACCCCTGCACTTGCAAGTACCCAAATAGCTTGCTTCCAAAACTCAGTGGTAAGCTCTCTTGTCTCTATCAAACTCTCAATATACCATGTCGTCCCACCAATATGTACGGGAGTTTTAACAACTGTATATCGATCCATCTGATTATTTGCCGTTTCCCAATACGGCGGATTCACATCAAACACTGTTACTCCAAAGGTATCAAAGATTCGCGTTAATCCTAATTTATTGCCTTGTTTTAAAAAAGTTTCATTATATTTTTTTATACGTTCTGCCGCATCTGTTGATTGGAACAAGGTGACCATCTCAACGGTTTGAGAACGATCTGTTGACACATCCGGCGCCAATGCAAATATAAGGATAAGCATGTCCTGCATACCTCCAGAATATAAGTCATTGATCTGTTGATTTTGATAGGCACCTAACTCAACTGTATTTGGATTTTTCAAGGCTTCTTGATACCACAACTGGCTACGAATTTCTTCTCCACTTCTATGAATATTCATTTTTACGTATACATCTTGTCCTTGTTTCATGTAAAAGCCAACCGAAACGACTTCTTTAACTGGTTCCAAAGCAATATTAACAACTTTTGCCAGTTGCTGTTCAAATTGATATCGCGCTGTGATATCTTCGTTATTTGTTTTAGCTGCATTTTTTAGTATTTCATTATCATTTGTATAGATTAAATGTGATAAGCGCATCGACATCATACTAATGTCTGTTTCCAAGTCTGTCACAATATTTTCTTGTGCTCGTTCAATATTTTCAATAGCTTGGCGACGAAATTGTACATTCATTACGGATAAAGCTACAAAAAGCACAATGAAGATAGGAATAACAATAAGTATTAAGAACATCGTATAATAACTTGTTTTTAATGTCATATTTTTTTGTTTCCACAACATTTTGTAGCCTCCATACACTTTATTCGAATTCTACATCGACAAGGGTTAATGCACTTGCCATTGCCTTATGCCCAGCATCCTTATTATTCATTGATTTAAATGCACGCTTTATCGTTTCTTCGTGGCGTTCTCCCAGTCCTATCTGAATCAACGTTCCAACTATAATTCTTTCCATATTTAGTAAAAATCCATCTGCACTTATAACAATTTTAATTTCTTCTTCAGTCTCATATATATCTAGGGCTGTCACTGTTTTCACAGAACTCTTCACTTTTGCCTTGGTTGAAAAAGCCATAAACTCATGTTCGCCCAAAAAAAGCTTTGCCCCATGGCGCATAGCCTCAACATCAAGAACACCTTCTACCAGGTTAACTCGTTGGCGTTCATAAAGCGGGCGTGTTGGAGCGTCCTTTTTCCATATGCGATATTCATAAGTAAGTTCTTTAACATTATAGCGACTGTGAAACCGATCATCAACCACTTCAACATCATAAGTAATAATATCATCCGGTAGATATTCTTCAAAATATTGTCGAATAGAAGAAGGATCTGCTTTTTGTTCTGGTACTTTAAAGTTAACCACTTGACATGTCGCATTGACCCCTGCATCTGTATTTACTGCACTGATGACCTCAATATCTTCTTCGTATTTCTTTTTTAATATTGCCTCTAACTTTCCCTGTATCGTTTTGTCTGCATTTGCCTTTGTTTTTCGATATCCTTTGTAGCGTCTTCCATCATATCCGATAGTCATCTTATAATTGATCATCATCTGCCTCCAGTATTCTTATAAATGATTTCATTAAATTACTATATCACTAAATAACAAAAATGTATATATATTTACTTAAGCCTAAAAAAAAGAGAGATACCGCAGTATCTCTCAATATCTTAAACTTAGGATGCGATTTTGAATACATCAACAAGCATCGACATTGCTTGACCTGCAATATCTTTGATACGACCTGTTAAAGCACCTTTTTCAGTACCATTGGCATTGATATAGTCTGTCAAGACTTCATCCATTGCACCAAATTCTGCAACAACTTTTTTGTCAGTAAACATTGTATATCCATCGCCACCAGCAACCAGATAGTCATTCGTTGCAAGGGTATATGTTGCATTATCAACAATTTGCACACCATCAATCATCGCACTAACGACACGATCTCCCGCCATCTTTGAAGAATCAAACTCAACTGTCATTCCTGCGATGTGCGGGAATGCTCCTTTGGCTTCTGGATAATCGGATATACCATTTTCAATTGCAGCAACAAGGTCTGCACCTGTCACTTCGATAACTCTTACAGTATTGCCATAAGGTAGTACGGTAAGGATTTCTCCTTTTGTAATCTCTCCTGCATCAATGGATGCTCTGATTCCTCCACCATTTGTTAAGGCTACATCAGCCCCACTAATATCAAGAAGTGATTCCACAATTAAGTTTCCTAAGTTTGTTTCACCTGTACGCACATCACCACGTTCTCCAACAAGAATTTCCGGAGTGGTTGCTACTACCTCTTGCTCAATAATTGCATTAGCTTCCTGAATCGCTTCTACAATAGCCATAACTTCGACATCAGCTTCTATATTCATCGAATCTGCTTTGGTAAATAGATGCGCATCTGTTGAGACTACCTCGTCATCCATTAATGAAAATTCAACAACACCGACATTTTTTGTTTTTTCACCTGTGCTTACAATAAGCGTGTCATTAACTTTACTTCCATATGGATACATTGAATGGCTATGTCCATCAATAATCAAGTCAAGACCTTCAACTTCATTTGCTAAATCAATACTTGTTGCTGTTGCCGTTCCTTCATCTCCAAGATGCACAAGCGCAATAACAACATCTGCTTCATCATGAAGCATCGGTACTAAATCTTTTGCAACAGCAATTGGATCTTCAAAAACTAGCCCTTTTGAATTGTCCGGATGACTTAAGAATGTTGTATCTGGCGTTAACAATCCAAAAATCGCAACTTCCATACCATCAACTTCTTTTATAACATAAGGCGTTAAAAAATCTGTTCCGTCTTCATATTTTACATTGGCTGCCATAATTGGAAACTTAGCCATCTCTGCATTGTTCAATAACGGTTCTTGACCATAATCAAACTCATGATTACCTGTAGTCATTGCATCATAACCTAGCGCATTCATAACTTCAATAGCTTTTTCACCTTCTGATAATGTAACCAAATTTGCCCCTTGTGTTGCATCACCAGCGTCCAATACCAACGTGCTGTCATTCATTGAACGATACATGTCAAACACAGTTTTTAACTTTGCTGCCCCCATACCATCATAGGCACCTTCAACAAAAAATCCATGCATATCATTCGTATGAAGAACGGTCAGTGCATCATAGTCTGGGAAATACCCATCCTTAATTAAATCATAGACATTAATAGATTTTACATTTGGTGTACGACCATCTTCACTTGTCGCAATTTCAACCTCACCCGAGACCACTAAATCCAATGCTGCATCTTTTAATGGATGTTCAAATGTATTTCCAACAATTCTCCAATTATTGTCTACTGTTGGGGTTGCTATGCCACCTTTTTCTTCATTAATGTATTTGATGATTAAATCACGTATACGCCCTGCATCTTGCATTTGGGCATAGGAATCATAGTACTTGTCTTCTTCTGTCACAAGCTCAAGTCCAAGCAATGTTCCAAAGCGATAATTATTGACTGCCAGCTTATATTCTTTATCATCTTCTATCGCCATTCCATCCATAAGTAGGTTCGTAATACGGCTACCCACCGGCTGACTTATATCTATATCATAAGTGACGCCTGAGAACATATCATAGTTATATCCACGAATATTTTCATCAAAACTAACGGTCACATCGCCTGGCACATATGTGTTATAATATGCTGCAGACCACTCCATATAAGCTTTGAGGTTTGCACCTGTAATATGAACACCTACAAGTGTATTTGGATATTTATAAATATTGGCTACATCTTTTTTCTTAAAGTCTCCTGCTACTAAATTCATATCATTTTTGAATGTTGCCGCTGAACTAATCTCTGACTCTGTATAGAACATTTGAACATCATTAATGAGATCAATCAACGCAGTATCCATAACTTGTGATGTAGGCATTGTTGTAACATTTGCTTCACCGGTAATATAATCAACGCCCTCGATAAAGTCGCTTGTAACTTCTCCAACAACCGTATTTGCATCTTCTAAGGAAGCCTCATGAACGTATTTAAATTCTTCAAGCATATCTGCATCGGCTTCCACTTCATACGTTTCAATATTTGCTGTTGTTACGGATGCTACATCAAATCCATCTGCAGTTTTCGTCAACTCAACTGTAGCTTTTGACAATGCCCATCCATAACTTCCCGGTTCAACCAACTTAACTCCATTGACTTCTGCTTCACTAACTTTTGAGTGTGCATGTCCCATAAAAATAACATCAAACTCAGGGAGTGCATTCGCTATTGCTGCTGCTCCTTCATAAGCATGGTCATCGTCTTGCCCTAAGTGAAATGCGCCTACAAGAACATCATATTTTCCAGCAAGATCAGCCACAGCTTTTTTTGCCCCTTCAACTGTTCCACCAAAAGTAAGCCCTTCAAAGTGCTCCGGTGATGAAGCTTCCCACGTTGGAATGTGTGGTGGCAATAGACCTACAATAGCCACGCGGATGCCATTTTTCTCAATCACCGTATACGGTTTTACAAAATAACTTCCGTCCGTTTTGTAGGTATTAGCAGATAAGACATCCCCTTCAAACGTCGCAATATTTTTTTCTAAGAATGCTTTTTCGAAGTTGAACTCATGGTTACCAATCGTCCATGTATCATAATTCATATAGTTGAGCGCTTTGATCATTGGATGGATTGGGTCTGAATTAAAAAGTTCAGCACTGTTGTCTTGCACCGTGTCTCCAAGGTCCATCAAAATCACATTGTCACTTGCCGCTCTTTCAGCTTTGACCAAAGTCTGAATTTTTGCAATTCCAGCATCCATATCTTCTGAATCAATGGCATATTCATATGGATAAATACGTCCATGTAAATCACTCGTTGCTAACAAGGTAAGTGACATATCCGTCATTGGTGTGACGTTACCATCATCCTTGTCCTTATCCGTCTCATCAACAACGACATCGCCTGTCATCGGAATTTTTAATTGTTGTCCAACATAAATCAAATTTGGATTATCGAGTTGATTATACTCTGCGAGTTGTTCCCATTCAAGGTCATATTGTTCAGCTATTTGCCACAACACATCCCCTGCTTTAACCGTATACACAGATTCGGCAGATACCCCCACTTGCAATACCATCGTCATCAGTAGTACAAATGTAATCAAAATACTTAGTCTTTTTTTCACTTGTTACTCCTCCTTTATCTGATGTTATTTTTCCTTACATTCAAGCTCCCAGTAAAGACCGAGAGCTCGAATACGCATCCCACTATTTAAGTGTATCACATACATCCATTGATATGCATGGGACATTGTAAAATCATGTTATAGTAGATTCATATACAAGGCGTAAACACCTGATTTTAAAGGGTTTTCTTTTTATTTCTAGGGTGAAATAGGACTAAATGACTATATGCCCCTCACGCATCGTTCAATAATTTTTCTAATTGTTGAACAAAACCGTCAATTTCTTGTTTTTTAAGTTGCAATATTGCGTCGCCAATAGATACTTCAAAATTACACACATTCTCATTTTTTTCTTTAACATAACCGGTCAGCCCTATTCCTGTCGAATGATATACGTTCTTTAAAACCTTAGTAAGTTTTTTACTTGAACACTCTACCAATACATGGAACATATTTGACACGGGAATATGTGGGTGTGTATTAATTCCCGGAACTTTATTCAATAGGCCAGCCATCTCTTTAGCTTTTTCATAATACATCCCCATACGCGGACGTCGACGTTCCATATGGTATTTTGCCGGAATAATATATGGGTACAAACTAATTAGGTCGCCACCATAACGACGTTTCCAGACTTTGGCTTCCTTGCAAAAGGATTCATCCGCCAAAAGGATAGCTCCTGCAACCGCTCCAATACCTTTGTAAAATGATAGATACACACTATCAAACAAATCACATATTTCTTTAAGCGTTTTTTGATAATAAGGAAGCACTTCAAACAATCTAGCACCATCAAGATGAAGGTGAATACCTTGCTGTTTACAATATGTGGATATTTCAACCAGTTCTTTAAATTCAGGAAGGTATCCTCCCATCTCGCGTTGGGGCAGTTCTAAAAGCAAGGAGCCGATGGGTTCTTTAACAGATACAATATCATCGAAGTTCAACAAATGCTCCTGGTCTCCTAATAAAATAGTTTTTATGTGATGCAGTTTCTTTAGGCCATCTTGCTCATGAATCTCCAGATGTGCCAATGGGTGATAGGCAACTGTATATATATTTTTTACACTCTAAATAGGCTTTTTTTAATTCATCCATGTACTCTCCTCAAATTCCATCACTAAATATTCACACACTTCATGGGTACGAAGTGATAATTCAAGGGCTTCTAATGACGCATCCGGCGTGTTCGTCCATGCTAAAAATTGATGTATTAATTCTTCAAATCCTCTTTTATTAAGTGTCGACGTCCAATCATCATAGTCTACAAGCGTCTTTTTATTGTCCTTATAGACCCACTCATAATCCAAATTCTCAATACAATGCTTTTCATTAGCACTAATATATTCAATCTTTTCTTCTTTTATACCCGACATCCGGTTCATACTTCCAAAGGCTGTGGCACCTTCTCCTTGCAAAATCAATGCTAAACTTTGTAATTGATTATCTACAATACGCCCATTATAATCGAATTCCTTTTCTTGATTTTGGAAAAGGTATAACAACGTATCAACTACATGAATAAAGTCATCATAGATAAACTGACGAATATCTCCCGGAAGATTATGACGATTTTTTTGTATAATCAGTGTAGAAGGCTTTTCTAGTTCCAGCAAATTCTTGACCTTTGGGCTATACCTTCGATTAAATCCAACCATTAATACCAGCCCTTTGTCTTTGGCCAATTCATAAACTTCCATAGTTTCTTCTAAATACCAAGAAATCGGCTTATCGACAAACACATGGATATTATGTTCTAGGAAAAACTTTATCATACTATAGTGACTCGACGAAGCGGCATGGATAAACACTGCATCCACAGTATGCTCTAAAAGCTCCTTATAGTCAAAACAATACTCTTTAATTCTATATTGCTTTGCTATGGCTATGGTAACGTCTTGCGTACGACTACACAAAACAACTTCATGTGACATCGATGTAATAATGGGTAAATATGCTTTTGTTGCAATATCTCCCAAGCCGATAATTCCTACTTTCATGGTACCACCTTGACCCTTTCTTCTTAATATATTAATGCAAGTTCAGCCATTTTTATTGCACTTGACAAGGACTTGGTCCCGGCTATGAAGCCGCCTGGATGCACAAAAATCGCATCATCAATCTCCACCAAATCATTAATTGTCTCTGGGGATTTTCCTGCCCATTCTCTTGGAAATTCTTTAATTGTCACTTGCGAATCTGGTTCCGAGACCGCCTGAACCCGGTACCCATTGACCAAATCTTTGAAAATCACATAGATAATACTTCCTTCTTCGTCATAGGTTTGAAGGTGACGCTTCCATGGACAAAATTTGTCTAACACAAGAATATTTTCTATTTCACGCTGTTCATACGCCTCTTTTACAATCTTTTCTGCTTCAATGGATGCAACTGAACCTTGTATTGCATTTAAAAGTATTGGTGTAGTAAACTCCACTGCTTTATGAAACTGCTCATCCGGGTCTTCATCGGAGTTCCAGTTTGGATTAAAACTCTTAACGATTTGATTTAAGGTCGGCATATGTACCTCAGCTTTTTCGATAAAATAGCCATTATCAATGGCGTCAATGCTTTCAATAATTGATTTGTCCACACTATAAAAAACTTCCTCTACCTGTTCCTTTGTAAACGATGGCTTTATCTTTTGAATGAGCTTTGGACCATACACTCGCCAAATCAAGCCACATGCTGCATAGGGTACTCCACTATCCCTGTATTCTTTATAATCACTGTGATGATCAAACTCGCCACCACCAACATCAAAAACAATATCTGCCTTATCAAAATCTTCTTGGCTTCGACTACGAATAATAGTCACTTCATCATATAGCTGGATTAATATTGCAGATGCCATTACTTCGTCCGCATGAAAAAACCCACTATGGGTAACGGCTACTATTTTTTCACTTCTCATTGTTTTTCCTTCCACTTCTTTATTTTATACCTTTGCTATTATGCCATACTTCTTTTAAAAAAACTAGATGTATGCCCCTTGACATTCCCTAAAATATAAAATAAAATGAACAAATTATGTTTTGAGAGGTGTCGATGATGCATTATTGGTTATTATTCGCTTTATTGTCTGGAATTATTCTAGGTTTTTTTGATATTTTTAAAAAGATGGCCACGCAAAAACTTTCTGTCATTAACGTGCTATCTTTTTATTCTCTGCTCAGTTTCCTACTCTTGGCCTATGACTACAAAAACGCTTTTAGTATAGACTTTCAATGGTTTCCAATCATTGTCTTAAAGTCTGTAATTATTTACTTTTGTTGGATCTTAGGCTTTGTGGCTTTTAAGTACTTACCAATTAGTTTGGTTAGCCCTTTAAAAACCTTGACGCCACTTTTCACCTTAATCTTTGGTGTACTGCTGCTTGGCGAAAGCCTCAGCTTTTTACAAGTTCTTGGGTTTGCTATTATCCTTGGCGCTTATTACTTTATCGGAAAATCAGGTACGCATGACCTTCTTGCCTTTTTGAAGAACAAATACCTGTATCTCATGCTCTTAAGCTCCTTCCTAAGTGCGTTAAGCGGACTTATCGATAAGGTTGCTCTGCGTCATATTAACGCCGGTCAAATGCAGTTTTGGTTTATGTTCTTGTTAACGATTTTTTATACACTGACTTTTTTCATAACAAGTTACCGTAAGCAGCAACGTTTTGCCCCAGGATTTCATTACACTATCCTACTCACTAGCTTGGCAATTGTTCTATCCGACCGATTATACTTTATGGCTGTTGCAATGCCCCAAAGTCAAATCTCTGTCATCATGCCTATACGCTTTGTCTCCGTTTTTGTATCTGTCATTCTCGGCGGATATATTTTTAAAGAGTCGCACCTACGTGGTAAACTTATCGGTACCTGCAATATGCTTATCGGTGTCATCTTAATCTTTTTAGGATGATGCCAACCATGCTTTCCATGTCTCAGGAGCATAGCCTATGGTTGCTTTTTTCCCATTTCGAACAATCGGTGTTTTATACACTGACGGTGTATCTAAAAGTTTTTCCTCACGTTGAGAGGCAACCAAATATTTTATCATCGCATACTCTTTTGCCTCTTCATCAAGAAGGGCTTCTAAACTTCCTACCGAACTAACCACTGAGCGTAGCTCGCCCTTACTCAGCCCTTTATCCAGTATATCGACCCGTTGATATTTCACCCCGCGCTCTTTAAAAAAACGCTCCGCTTTTTTAGTATCAAAACACTTCTTTTTTCCAAATATTTGAATTGTCAAATCTACATACCTCCTCTTTATCGCTGTTATGAATACGCCAAGACTTGTTTGATTATACTTTGAATTCCCTCTGGTAACTCCTGTTCCAGCGCACGGTTTAATAGAAGCTTATTCGCCCCTCCTTGCCTTTCAAAATACGACCGAATCATCTCAACCTTTGCCTGGCGTCCTTCCATTAAGGCATAAGCTACCAGCCAGTCTTCAAGGCGTGTATAGGCGAGCATCGGCTGTCCTTCTTCTTGACTTTTCACAATCGAATGCTTATCAAAAATAAAGTCATAGTTCCCCTTATGATGGCGAATACGAAAATTCACCATGATGTCGATACTTATGTTCTCCATTGCATACACATAAAAGTGTTCTGTCAGATATTCTTTTTTTTCAGGGATAGCTTGTCGCTCTGCCATCATATCTAAGAGATTAAGCGCTTTATCAATGTCTTTTTTATCAATGATAATATCAATATCTCTGGCTTGTTTGACAAGATCATAATGCTTAAGCAGTAAGGAGCCGCCAATCCCCCATTGTATGTTTTCTTGAGCAAAAACCTGTGCAATTTTAAATAACACCTGTTCCATGATTAACCTCATACTTTCCTCGGCTTTTGATTGTTAATTATAGATATTATCACACACACGTCTTAAAATTGCAAAAAAATCGCCCGATAATTCGGGCGATTTTTATAAATCATACACTTAATTTCTATAAGATGATCAAGTTTTCTTAAGGTATTTTCGTGTATCAAGGGCTACCGCAAAGACAATGATAAAACCTTTGATAATGTTTTGGTATTCGAAGGAAATATTGGCAAAAATCATTCCATAACTCATAACGGTAAACAGTAATACCCCGGCAATGGCTCCAGATACTTTACCGACACCACCACTAAAAGAAATCCCACCAACAACACAGGCCGCGATTGCATCAAGCTCATAGTTAAATCCTGAACTGTTATTGGCACTTCCAATTCGACCAGCTTCTAAGAAACCACCTAATCCATAGAGCGCACCGGCTAACATATATACAAGTACAAATGTCTTAACAACGTTAACACCAGACACAGCCGCAGCTTCCGGATTACCACCGACTGCAAACATATTCTTACCAAAAACGGTTTTGTTCCATAAAATCCATACAATCACACTGACAATAATCGCATAGATGACCAACCATGGAATATAAAATCCTCCGGTAAATTCGATGGGACCAAGGGATGTAATACGTCCTTGTACAAAGCCTGAATACGCTTTATCCAAGCCTCCAATCGGCTGTCCACCTTGTTCTGGCGAGTTATAGTAAAGTGTTAATACTCCATATAGGAAAACGCTCATTCCTAAGGTAACAATAAATGGATGCACCTTAAATATCGCAGCAACTAAACCGTTGATAATACTAAACACAGCACACACAGCCATTGCAATCAATAGTGGAATGGCAAGACGCACGACAACATGCGTATTTGTTAACCAAAGCTCTGGATAAAATCTTGATGCATAATTTGTTGCTTGTAAAAGAGAAGCCGAGATAACCATGGCAAAACCAACAGAGCGTCCAAGGGACAAGTCGGTACCTTGAAGGATAATAATCCCTCCAACCCCAAAGGCTAAAATAAGCTTAACTGATGATTGACTTAATACGTTAATTAATGTACTAATCGATAAGAAATTGGGTTCACGAACAATAACAATGGCAATCAGAACGGTCATTACCAAGTATATTGCATTGTTAATCAAGAAGTTCAACCAATCGCGACCACTCATTTTTTTAAATCGTTCAATTCTGGTATTTACTCTTTTTGTAAAATTCATATCATAACCACCCTACTATAAAAATTTTGCTGATAGCTTCAACAAATCATTTTGAGCCGCTTCTTTTGTATCCACAATGCCTGCCACATACCCTCGACTCATAATCATGATTCGATTAGTTACACCGAGAAGTTCTGGCATCTCTGAAGATACCATGATAATTGACTTCCCTTTATTGGCTAACTCAATCATCAAATTGTAAATATCATACTTCGCTCCAACATCAATACCTCGTGTTGGTTCGTCCAGTAGCAAAATATCCGGTTCCGTAACCAGCCATCTTCCGATAATAACCTTCTGTTGATTTCCTCCGCTAAGTTCACGAATCAACGATTCTTGACTAAAGGTTTTAATGCTCATGTTTTTAATTTGTTCATCTGTATCTTTGAACATTTTCTTTTCGCTAAGTAAGCCAAATTTTCCAACATAGCTTCGAATATGGGCACTACAGGTATTAAAGCGAATATTGGCTATATCAAAGATTCCCGTTGCTCTACGTTCTTCGGTAACCAGGGCCAACTTGCTTTCAATAGTCTTATGCGGACTTGAATTGTTTAAGGGTTTTCCGTCAACAAAGATTTCTCCACTTTCAATCGTTCGCAGACCAAAAATAGCTTCCAACAATTCGGTACGCCTTGCACCCACTAGACCATAGATTCCAAGTATCTCACCTTTTCGAAGTTCAAAACTTGCATCATAGACCTTGGGCTCATACCTCGTTTTTAATTTCTTAACCTCCATCTTCACTTCTCCGGGTACGTTTGTAACCGGTGGAAAACGGTGGCTGAGGTCACGACCGACCATCATGTTTATTATCTTATCCATATCCAATTCTTCAATATTTTTGGTTCCAATATATTGACCATCTCGTAATACAGTAACTTCATCAGATATAGCAAATATCTCATCCATTTTATGTGAAATATAGATGATTCCACATCCTTGTTCTTTGAGTGTTGCAATAATTTCAAATAACTTGTTAACTTCTTGTTCTGTGAGTGAGCTGGTAGGCTCGTCTAATACAATAACGTTCGCATCATAGCTTATGGCTTTGACAATCTCAACCATCTGACGCTTGGATACGGACAGCTCACTGAGCCTTGTATCCGGGTCAATATCATTAATTTTGATTCGATCAAAAAGGGCTTTGGTATCTTCATACATCTTTTTCTCATCAATAAACCCTCTTTTGGTAGGATATCTTCCCAACCAAATATTTTCACTGACTGTTCGTGCAATAACTTGGTTTAGCTCTTGATGTACCATCGAAACACCATTTTCCAATGCGTGTTTTGGATCAGTAAAATTCACTTGGTTTCCTTTTAGATAAAAAGTACCTTCATCCTGCTTATATATTCCGAACAGGCATTTCATTAACGTTGATTTTCCTGCACCATTCTCACCCATTAATGAATGTACAGTCCCGGGCTTAACCTCAAGACATATTTTATCTAATACTTTTACACCCGAAAAAGATTTAGATACATTTTCAATTGATAATATACTTTGCTTGTCCATTTTTTCACCTAACCTTAGACTATATTGTTACAGACTATGCATCTTTTTTACAAAATGCTACCAATGCCTTATCGGCATTGGCGCATATATTCACACTTCGTATAATTATTTATTGAAAGTCTTGATAATTATCTTTTGTTACTGCAACATAAGGAACACGAACCGCTTTGACTTCATCAAGTGTCCACTCTGTATCTGCAATAGGATCCTTACCGTTTGCAATATTTGCCGCTAAATCGATAACAGCTTTTGCTTGGTTGTTACCATCATTAAGAACAGTACCATTCATTTCATCATCTGCAACGTGGTTAAGTGCTTGCGCAAGCGCATCAACACCATATACAGGAATCTCTACCCCTTGTTCTTTCATGGCATTAATCGCACCAAATGCCATTCCATCGTTGTTACAGATAACTAATTCAATGCTATCGCCATAAGATGCTAACCATGTTGTCATCTTGTCATAACCACCATCCGTTGACCACTTTGGATCTGGTTGCATTGCAAGTTCTTCTACCGCAATACCTGCTTCCTCAAATGCTTTTACAGAATATTCTGTTCTTGCTTCAGCATCTGGATGTCCTGGTTCTCCTTTTAATAAAACGTATTGAACCGTTCCATCACCATTTTTATCCCACTCTGGGTTTGCTTGCCAGTCCGAAACCATCATTTCACCTTGAATAATTCCGGCGTCTTTTGAAGCTGTTCCTACATACCATACTTTGTCATATGTATCCATAATGCCTTCTTCTGTTGCTTCTTTGTTAAAAAGAATCAAAGGAATATCCGCATCTTTTGCTTTTTGAATAATTGTTCCTGCAGATGCCGGATCCACTAAGTTAATTGCCAAAATATCTACGCCTTGACCGATGAAGATATCTACCTGGTCATTTAATTTATTTTGTTGATTCTCTGAGTCAACAATATTAATGGTAATGCCTGCTGCGCCTGCGTGCTCTTTTAATGCTGGCGATACAACACCATTCATAAAGTTATCCGCAAAGTTATAGATATTCGCTCCAATAGTTATTTCTTTCATTTCAGAGCTGTCTTGTTCAGTCTCATCACTTGAAGCCTCTTGATTGGTTGACGTATTGTCATTTGTCGTTGTGTCATCAGCTGCTTCATCACTTGAACATGCTGCTAAAGATAAAACCATCACTAATACAAGAATCATACTTAATAATTTTTTCATTTTCTCTTCCTTCCCCGTGTATTATATACACTTATATGATATTTTGTTATTTTGCACAATTTTTTGTGCTATCTACTACGTTTTTTAGTATATCATATGGTTTTTTTAAGAAAATGTGAATTTTCACAGTCCTTTTTGTGTTTTCTTACACAGTTTGGTTTTTTTGCATACATTTATTCAATCAAAGACAAAGTTTTTATACGGAATCCATATATACTTATCGTCCTCAAGATTATAATTCAGTTTTTTTTCAGGATTTTCAATAATATATTCTGTGAGTTCCAAGATTGCATTAGCCATATTATTCCCGTCATTAAGAATTGTTCCATACATATAGCCATTTTTGATAAAGTCAATCGCTTCACTTAATCCATCAATTCCGACAATGACAAAAGGGACTTCGATAACCGTCCCGCGCATCTGCTGTCCAAAGTATCCATTATCCATTAAGTATTTTGTCGCTCCGATAGCCATGGCATCGTTATTTGAAATAAGTAATTCTATGGCGTCCCCATATTGAAGCATGATTTCTTCCATGTCCCGGTAGGCTTCATTTTCATTCCAATTTGCCACTTGGGTCATTAATACTTCAACTTGATATCCCTCACGTTCAAGTGCATCAATGACAACTGTCGTTCGCTCTTCCGCATCCTGATGTCCCTGCTCTCCCTTGAAGATAACACATTGAATAATATTATCCCCATTGGTATCATACGCATTAAGATTCTCTGTCGAGCCCCCAAAGGCTTCAGCAATCATTTCCGCCTGCATGGCACCTGATTCTGTCGCATTGGCTCCGACATAATAGACATCATCCATGGCATCAAGGTCTTCTTTTAAGGGCTCTCGGTTAAAAAAGATAATAGGCACATCTTCCTGGATGGATTTTTCCACAAAAATATATGAACTTAAACGTTCAACCGGATTGATGATTAAAAGGTCTATCCCTTCATCATATAGTTGTTCTGCGATTTCATTTTGTACAATTTGCGATTTTTTACTATCATAAATTCGGATGTTTATTTCATCGTTTTGATATTCTTGTAAATATTGTCCCACAGAATAAATAAACGGATCACTATTATCATAAAGTAATACGGCAACTTCTGTCTCGCCTTTTTCACATCCAACAAGGGTTATGCTACATACGAATAGGGCTACAACTAACATGATTTTTTTCATTCTTGTTCCTCCAACTTTGCCTTTGCAATGATAATGCTTATGGTTGTACTTTCATCCAATTCACTTTCAATATGTATGCGTGCTTGATCACCATAAAAAAGTTTGATGCGCTGATATACATTTTTCATCCCAATACTGCCTTTAGCATTTCCTTCTTCCATTCCTTTATAGATTTCTTGAATTTTAGACGCACTGATGCCATATCCATTGTTCGTTACACTAAGAAATACATTTTCATTTTGTTCATAAATATTGACATGGATATAGCCATCGTCCTCATCTTTGTCAATACCATGATAGATTGCATTTTCTACCAGGGGCTGGAGTAGTAGCTTCATGATCTTTAATTTTTCAAGTTGTGCTTCACAAGTAATAGTATATTCAAATATGTCATTATAACGCATCGTCTGGATGAGCATATAACTTTCAATATGCTTTAATTCTTCCGATATGGGAATAAACTGTTTCCCTTTAGAAAGGCTTACTCTAAAATATGTCGATAGCGCATTCACTGTACTAACTAGGTCATCATTGCGCTTTTTTTCTGCCAACCAAATAATACAATCCAACGTATTGTATAGAAAATGCGGATTGATTTGATTTTGTAAAACGCTGATTTCTGTATGGCGCTTTCCTTCTTGCTCTTTGACCACTTCATCCATAAGGCGTTGTATTTCATCAATCATATCATTAAACCCCTGACTGACAATCTTGACTTCTTTTTGTCCTTCAATAGCAACTTTGGTCGTGTATTTTCCCTGTTGAAAATCGATAATCGCATTGTCCAGCTTTGTAAGTGGATCTGTTATTTTTCTAGCGACAAAAGAAGCAATTAAAATTGTACTAATAATAGCAACAATCCCCAGTCCAACCACTGTCAAAAGTGCTTGATTCATTCCGTCATTAACTGAATCAATGTTTTGAAATGTTGCGATTCTCCACCTTGTTGAACTAATGGTATTAATGTTCATCGCCATATTTGTCCCATTAATCGTCGCCGTAGCACGTCCAAATATTTTTTCTTTTATCAATGCATAACTTTTACTTTTTGTATTATGGTTTTGCCTGTCTGAAGAATAGATGAGATTCTCATTGTCATCAACGATAAGTATATGCCCGGTCTCGCCTAGATTCGTAATCTTTGATAAGGAGTCCAGACTTTCAAAGTTCATATCAATAAGCAATACACCATTTTTCGTCATACCTTCATCTACATATTTAATTTCTTTTGACGCAGTAATCACCTCATCGATTTGTATTTCAAAAATATCCTGTTCATGAGGTGCACTAAAATGAATAATATCATCTTCGTAAATAGCATTTCGAAACCAGTTTTTTACAGCAATTTCTTTACTTTCTTTTCCAATGGTCTGGGTTGAGACAATAACTTCACCGGAATTATTAAATAATGCTATAGCTTCTATATCCGGCTCAATTTCCTCTAAGTTTAGAAAAAACTCGCGTAATGTAGCATACTCATTCTTAGCGTCGATCATAATTACACGTTTTTGTATGCGGGTCATAATATCTTTAACCCCGTTGGTATAATTTTCATAATTGAGAACAATTTGCTTATTAATTTCACTGGCTTGATCATAAACTAATGCTTTGGTCTTTGATGTAATGATATTAAAGATAATAAATACAGACAAACACACCGCTATGACTAATATGATCGATATGGTTGTAATGATTGTTGTACGTATGGAAAATTCTTTAATTTTCATATGTATTATACCTCTTGAGATTTTCTATATCTTCGGGGGGTGCTTCCTGTCACCCGCTTAAAACTATGGCTAAAATAATACACATCTTTATACCCACATTGTTCTGCAATCATTACCATTTTGTCTTCTGTTGTGGCTAGCAGATGCTTTGCATGGTCAATACGTTTACTGACAAGGTATTTATTAAAGGTAGTGTCTGTTTCTTTTTTAAACAATGTGCTTAAGTATGAGACGCTAATATGAAACTTTTCACAAACCAAGTCCATACTCATCTGTGGATTATTAAATTCATTTTCAATATAATCAAGGATATTGGTCAAAATCTCGTTGGATTTAGTTGTCTTACGTGAGATGACATCACACTTGATTTGGGCTGTTAGTTGAACAATCAACTTCATAAAACCATCAATATTGCGATCATCAATATAGGTTTTGATACGATTAATATCCAAGGCTTCACTAATGTTTACTTCAACCGCATTTGCATATTCTAATAACAGTCCACTTAGGGTCATGACGATTCCAAAAATATCATAACGGCTATCCTCATTTATTTTTTTTGCACACTGTTTTGTATACTCTACAAACAGTTTTTCATCCATATACCGCATATTTTTTTTAAACTCAATAACATCTTCTAAATCCAAAAAAAGTTTTTCCGAAGATTTTTCCAGCTTTTCATAGTAATTGATGGGAATTCTATCTGTAATCTCACTCTCTTCCAGCGCTCTTTTTGACTGTTTATATAGAGCTGAGAGATTTTTAAATGGGGCTTTGGCACTAACAGCAATGGCTATCTCTACGTTCAAATATTTTCGTAGATAATTATATATTTTGTATAATAAGCTATCGAGCTCCTTCTCAAAGGCTTCTCCTTTTGCTTCTATAATACTGATAATTTTTTTGCCAAAAACAAAATGATAGGTTGTAAACACCTCGGATATTAAATCATACGTTAATAAGGAACACTGATTTTTTTTCTTCTCTATTGCCACAATATCCCCATCGCTATTTTTAATTTCGCTAGAGACCAAGACAAACTCACTCGATACGTTAATGCCTAATTCTTCGAGTGAATAGTGCTCTATATGGCTTAAATCTTCTTCCGTAAGTAATAGTTTAAGTACACGCGTGCGAATTTGTGTCATTTCAATTTCTTCTTTTCGTTTGACTTGCGCCTTTTCTTCATCGAGTTTTTCTTTTATTTTTGCTAAAAATATCTGAATGTTTTCTGTTGAAATCGGCTTGGATAAATAAGCGGCAACATCAAGATTAATCGCTTCTTTAAGATAGCTATAATCATCGTAACCAGATATGATTGCAACTTTTACCGTCGGATACCTTTCTTTTATACTTCGTGTTAGTTCAATACCATCGACGTAAGGCATTTTAATATCTGTAATAATCACATCCGGTGTCATCTCATCTAATAAATCCAACGCGTCATAGCCATTGGATGCTGTCCCAATTATTTCAAAAGCCTCAACTTCTTCAATTTTTGATCCGATACGTCCACGCACTTCATCTTCATCATCAACTAAAATCACTGTATATGCCATATCTTACCCCACTTGATTTTTTTATACTATACATAATTATACTTGGAAGTTTGTCTGCTGTCCAACCTCTATAAATATCAAAAAGGGGCTGTCGCACTAA
>DGAD01000041.1 GCA_002382805.1 Clostridiales bacterium UBA4039 | reverse complement strand
TTTGTCTACAGTCTGAACAGTACGGATAAGTAATATCCGTACTGTTTTTTGGATTGGTTTAAAAGGCTTTTAATAAAGCTTGAACGTCTTTAATATTACGTGTACGTTTAATAATTGGGGTTTTATCCTCTTCATAGACGTGCAGCTGATTTTCAAAGGATGCATCGCCTTCTTTTTGATAGAGAACGCCAAGGGCATATTTTTCAATATCTAAAGCTTTGTCCAAGGCTTGTTTTACATTACTTCGATCATAGTCTTCATCTAAGTAGTAAGTATTGTCTTTGAACCACTTAAAATTATTGATTTTATTAAAGGTAACACATGGATGGAAAATATCAACAAGTGCATATCCATCGTGTTCAATAGCCTGTTTAATGATTTTTGTCGTTTGTTCAGGGTCGCCAGAGAATGCCCTAGCCACAAAAGTGGCACCTAGACTGATAGCGACGGCTAAAGGATTAAAGGGTTTGTTGCGTACACCATTAACCTGTACAGGCGTAATAAAATCCAGTTGGCTGGTTGGAGACGCCTGACCCTTGGTTAGTCCATAGACCATATTATTATGAACAATGTGAACAATGTTTGGATTACGACGGATGTTGTGGATAAAGTGATTACCACCTTCACCATACATATCCCCATCACCACCCTCGGCAATGACCGTTAACTCAGGATTGGCTGATTTGACAGCGACCGCAACAGGCATACCGCGACCATGCAATCCATTAAAATAGTTGGTATTGATATATTGAGGCATTTTTGCAGCCTGTCCAATTCCTGACGATAAGACAAGGTTCGTAGGATCAATCTCCAATTCTCTTAAGGCATTAACGATGGAGTTTCTAATTTGAAAGTTACCACATCCTGGACACCAGGCAATGTCTAATTCATAGTCAAATTCATAAGGTTTCATTAGAACACCTCCTTAATCTTTGCATCGATTTCTTCAATGCTAAACGGGGTACCGTTATATTTTACAATACGATTTTGAATATCGCGATCAAGGTGTAGCTTGATGAGATTTGCCAACTGGCTTGTGGCATTGATCTCAAATATAGCGACAGAGTCTGCTTGATCAATATAGTCACGAATCATCGTATGTAATGGGAAGACTTCCTTGATATGTAGATAAGCAAGATCTTTTTGATCCGTACTTTGAACGGCTTCCTTAAGGACACCATAAGTTGAACCCCAACTGATGATGAGCTTTTTGTAGTCCTTAGGACCGATGAGTTCAGGTTCGATATATTCTTCAAGGATGCGATCTTCTTTGCTTAGACGCTTGTCATTCATGGTAACACGAACATTAAAGTCTTCAGTAATACTTCCACGTTCATCGTGTTCATCACTATCAACCTTCACAAGTCCTTGACCAAAACCTGGAATACCACGTGGACTAAGTCCGTTGTCGGTTACTTTATAACGTAAGTAATCCGGTGTGGTCTCGACAATAAAAGATTCCAAATACTTCTCGGAAAGTTCGAGAGGAGGAATGGAAAAATTACTGTCAACATAATATTGGTCAGTTAAGACAAAGACTGGAACTTGATATTTATCGGCTAGATAAAACGCTTTTTGTGTGAGTAAAACACCATCCTCAACGGATCCAGGAGCTAGGACAATACGTGGAAATTCACCATGACCGGAATAGACAACCAAGTTAAGATCAGCCTGTTCTGTTCGTGTGGGGAGTCCTGTACCGGGACCGGGACGTTGGGCAATATGTATAACGCTTGGTGATTCTGTAATTCCTGCAAGACTTACGCCTTCTTCCATTAATGCAAACCCACCGCCTGACGTTGTCACTAACGACCTAGCACCAGCATACCAAGCACCGATGCTCATGTTGATGGCAGCGATTTCATCCTCGGCTTGTTCAACGATAACATCAAAATCATTGCCTTTTTGGGCAAGATATTGTAAGACGCCTGTACCAGGCGACATAGGATAAGATGCAATATAATTAACGCCGCCAGCAAGGGCGCCGATACCTATGGCCTCTGTACCACTAATAATGCGATGATCTCTTATGATATCCGTTTTTTCAATAGAGATTTTTCGCTCATATGCTTTTCCAAGTTGATAGCCTTTGTGAAAAGCGTTGATGTTGCTTTCAATAATTTTTTCGGATTTTGATTGGAATTTTTTACGAATGGGTGCTTCTCCGGCTTTGGTATCAAGGTCAAGTAGACCGCTGATAAATCCGAATAATACAGTGTTACTGTATAAAACACTACCGGCTTCGGAAGCCAAATCATTTAACTTAAGTTCTGAAAATCTTGAACCTGCTTTTTCCAACACATCCTCATCGATAAAAGCTCGCTCACCAAAAATAACGGTGTCTTCATTAATGCGATCATGTAAACGATAAAAAGAATGGTCATTAAGGAGAAAGAGCATATCAATAGTATGTTTGTAAGCGTCAACAGGTTGTGATGAGACACGGATCTCTACGGTATTATTTCCGCCTCGAACACGGCTCATAACTTCTTGTGTACTAAAGACATAGTAGTCATTTTTAATGGCTTGGCTAAGAAGTTTTTCAATTGTCGCAAGACCTTGCCCGGCTTGTCCGGATAATACAAATGTCAATGATTGTAACATAAATTACCTCCTTCTGAAATATATGTGGAAATTTGCATAGATTCTTGTTATATTAAGTATAACGTAATACGAGTAAATGTACAAACATAAGAAAGAATCAAATGCAAATGATAGTCAATATCAATTAACATTATACACGAAATATTTGGAAGGTCAATAGAAGAAGGCGATTGTATAAATAAAGTACAATAATGCAAAAAAAAGGGCGAGTACATTGTACCCACCTTTAACTATCCATAGAGTATGGACAAGCCTTTGTGCTTATTTAGTTGCGTTTGCTTCATTTGCCCATTGATCAAACTTATCCATGGTTAAATCATAGGTTTCGTAGGAAATATCAGGAAGTGTGCCACCAAACATTTCTTCGATTTCTCTAAAACCTTGTTCAAAAGCATCTTTGAGCATTCCTGCTTTTTCAGGATCGCCACCAGATAAAGCCTTTGCAAATTCAACTAATCGGTTTGAAGTTTCATCAGCGCTCCAATAACCACCAGGAGCGATATCTTCTTGAGCTTGCTTAACATCTTCAGCACTATATTCGATGGAGAGCTCATCCGTAAGTTTCAAAGTCATAATAGAAGCATCTTGACGAGCCCCAGAGACCTGTTTTTTTGTTGTTTGTCCAGCTGTTCGTTTGAACAGTTCAAGCATACGTAAATCGGCTTCTTCTTTCATTGCACGAACTTTATCCATATCAACGGTATAGGTTTTTTTCTCCGTAGTTTGTGTTTTTTGGGATTCATAAGAAGCCGCAGGGGCTTTATCTTCAGCTGTTTTATTTGATTGTTTTGTTGTTGATTTATGTAGGGCAGATTGTGATGACGCATTGATTTGCGCCTGCTGGTTTGGGTTTACATTAAAATTTAACATGCATCTTCCTCCTTGAATAAGTGTGTGCCGTCCAATGGCATGGTGTCTATTATATATATCGGACAAAGGCGTGAAAATGTTTAGTCAGAATTAGCATTCATTTAATAAAAAAATAGATGAAAGGAAAACAACATGAGTATAGATAAAATGAAACAATTGCTTCAGAGTGAAAAACAACAAGAACGTATTATTACGGAAGATCAAATGTTTGAATCAGCTGTACTTATACCGATTGTTCGATATAAAAATAGGGAATATATTTTGTTTGAGAAGAGAAGCCAGTTTGTCAGTCAACCAGGTGAGATGTCTTTTCCCGGAGGGCGTAAGGATGTTCAGGACATAACCCTTGAAGCCACGGCCATTCGAGAGACGATAGAAGAATTAGGCGTTGTTCAAGAAGATATACATATTCTAGGAAAACTAGGTGTCATGGTGCATCAACATCGTTCGGTGATTCACTGCTATGTAGCTGAGATTAGCTGGCAACAGGCATACTTTTCAGCGTTTAATCCAACAGAAGTAGAAGAAATTATTCTGTCACCTTTTGAAGATATTATTCATCAGAAGCCGTTAGAGTATCGTATTAAATTAAAGGCATATGATCATGAATACAGTCCCAATGGAATAAGAAAACAATTGTTTCCGGCGAAGCAACTAAGCTTGCCCGGAATCTATCAAGATGAATGGGAGCTTGGATATCGAAAAATATTTGTATATCCGTTGGAAAGTGTAACCGTTTGGGGAATTACCGGACGTTTTCTACTGGAATTGCAACATTTATATTTGGAAGCGAACACGAAGTAGCTATGGCTACATAATGAACGCTTTTTTTTTGATATACTGTGTGCATGTTAATCGTAGATATCAGAAAGGAGTTATAGCTAAGCTATAAATATAATGATGAAAATGATAAAAAATACAGACACGCTTTATAATACAGTTACAAAATATCCAGAGGTAAAAGACTTTCTTGTCAATCAAGGATTGACACAAGTTCAGGATAAAACTATACTCGAGCAAATAGGGAAAACATTAACTTTAGAAATGGTGGCAAAGTCAAAAAAAATAAGTTTGGACTTATTTTTGGATGAATTGTCGGCGATCATTAAGGAACATCGACAGGCAACGGATACCACATTGGTTGAAAGAGAGCGAAACCAAGAAGCCAGTCTTGATATTCAAGGTATTCTTCCTTGTCCGGTACGCATCCCACTATTAGAAGGGTTTGAGACTTGGCTTGAGCAACAAGAAGAAGCATATAGTCAAGACATCAATTATGAATTAAAAGCAGCTTCAATGGGCGTTGATTGGATTAAGGAAATTATTGAAAACAGTTCTAGCGAAGAAGTACTGGCAGATGTTTTCTTATCAGCCGGGTTTGACTTATTCTTTGATAAAAAACTCATGGGACACTACAAAGCAGAAAAAGTATTTGAAGATATGACCAACTGGTCAGGCTACAATCATGATTTTGATAATGAAGTTTTTTGCTTAAAAGATCCAGAGGGTGACTACTCTATTCTTGGAGTCGTTCCGGCCATTTTCTTAATTAACACAGATGTATTAGGGAATCGAAAGATGCCGACCACGTGGGAAGAACTTCTTAGCGGTGATTATGACAATCAAGTCAGCTTGCCTGTTGGAGACTTTGACTTATTTAATGCGATCATCCTTAATATTTATAAAGGCTATGGTTTGGAGGGTGTAGAAAAATTAGGCAAGACGTTGATGCGAAGTATGCATCCGGCAGAGATGGTCAAGTCGAATACAAAAAATGAGCAGCCACTGGTAACGATTATGCCATATTTCTTTACAAAAATGGTTCATGAGCGAAGCCCGATGAAGGCGATTTGGCCTAAAGATGGAGCTATTATCAGTCCGATTTTTATGTTAAGTAAACGTTCCAAAAAAGACAAGCTACAACCGATTGTAGATTTTTTTGCTTCAAAACAAGTAGGAGAGATCTTAAGTCATAATGGCCGTTTTCCAAGTGTACATCCTGAGGTGGATAATCACATTATGCCGGAAAATACCTATCAATGGCTTGGTTGGGACTTTATAAAAGCACATGATATCGGGCAATTAATCGATGAATGTATGCAGGCATTTAATGGAGGGGATAAATAATGAATCTAGTTACAATATCGGGGCCTCCGTCTTCGGGTAAGACCTCAGTTATTATAAAAACAATCGCTGCGTTACAGCAACGCAATCTTCAAGTCGGAGTCGTGAAGTTTGACTGCTTATATACCGATGATGATGTCTTATATGAAAAGTTAGGTGTACCGGTTAAAAAGGGATTATCTGGCGCCTTATGTCCAGACCACTATTTTGTCTCAAATATTGAAGAGGTGGTTCAATGGGGATTAGAACAAGAAGTGGATGTGCTTATTACAGAAAGTGCAGGTCTATGTAATCGATGTTCGCCATATATCAAAGAAATTCAAGCCATTTGTGTGATTGACAACCTTTCAGGAATCAATACGCCAAAAAAAATTGGTCCGATGTTAAAGGCCGCAGACATTGTAGTTATTACAAAAGGGGACATTGTCTCCCAAGCGGAGCGGGAAGTCTTTGCCTCACGGGTGCGCTCTGTGAATCCGAAGGCAATGACGATGAATATCAATGGCTTGACTGGACAGGGTGCATATGAGTTAAGCACATTGATTTTTGATGTAACAGCACATGTGGATACGGTTAAGGGGAAGGAACTACGTTTTTCGATGCCATCTGCATTATGCTCGTATTGCTTAGGAGAACGGCGCATTGGAGAAGACTATCAAATGGGAAATGTTAGAAAGATGGATTTAGGTGATTAGTCATGGATAGAGAACAGTTTTTACAGTTAAAAATTAAAGAAGTCATTGAACGCTACCCATTTATGGAAAGCTATTTTGAAGAACATAGCGATCGTTTTTTTGATAAAAATATTAGTGTTGTAGAAACCTATGAAAACATCAGTGAAGAAGAACGAGAAGATTTTGCCATTGATGTTGAACAAAGTATAGAAGCTTACTATACGTATGTACAGCAGATGTTTGAATTTTTAGGAATTAAAGAAGAAGATAAGGTGCGTTCATTAACCTTATTACCGGGGACGAATAAATTCAAAGAGCCTGAACACTATGAAAAGCTACATATCCAGCAAGGAGAGATTGTTGCCATTGTGGGACCGACCGGATCAGGAAAAAGCCGGTTACTTGCAGATATTGAATGGACGGCAGATAAAGACACACCGACTTCCAGAAGTGTGTTAGTCAATGAGAAGACGCCGGATATAAAATGGCGCTTTTCATCAGGTAATAAATTAGTGGCTCAATTGTCTCAGAACATGAATTTTGTTATGGACTTGACGGTTCAAGAATTCTTGGAGCTTCATGCTGCAAGTCGTATGATTGAAGACATCAAAGGAGCCATTGAAAAAATTATTGCAGCGGCAAATGCTTTAGCTGGTGAAGCTTTTGATTTAGATACACCGATTACAAGTTTGTCGGGAGGGCAGTCTAGAGCGCTTATGATAGCCGATACAGCAATCTTAAGTGAGTCGCCGATTGTGTTAATCGATGAGATTGAAAATGCAGGTATTGATCGTAAAAAAGCACTTAAGCTTTTGGTCAAAGAAGAAAAAATTGTATTAATAGCAACCCACGATCCGATTTTAGCACTTATGGCAGATCGTAGAATTATTATCCGCCACGGAGGAATATCTGATATAATTGAGACGACTGATGAAGAAAAGCAGATGCTTGTTGAGCTTGAGAAGCTTGATAGTTATATGATGGAGCAACGTACGCTTTTACGTCAGGGACAGAGGCTTAAATTAAATTAGAGGAGGCTACAATGCAGTTAACCTATGAACAAATCTACGAAAAGCTTTATGACATTTTATGTAAAAAAGGCGTCGCTAAGACAAAAGCAAAGCAGTTAGCAGAGACGATTACCAATAGTACACTCGATGGAGTGGTTTCCCACGGAATCAATCGATTTATGACTGTTTTAGAACTTTTAGATGGAGGATATATTGATAAAGACGCACAACCCACATGTGAAGCATCCTTTGGAGCGTTGGAACAATGGGATGGACATCAAGGATTTGGGGTGACTAATGCTCATCAATGTATGGCACGTGCACTTGAATTGGCCAATGAATTTGGCATCGGACTGGTTGCCTTGAGAAATACTAATCATTGGCTTCGTGGAGGAACCTACGGTTGGCAAGCAGCAGATGCAGGATGTATAGGAATATGCTGGACGAATACGCTGCCTAATATGCCGGCGTGGGGAGCTAAAGATTGTCGGTTAGGTAACAATCCTATGGTTATTGCCATTCCTAGAGACAATATGGAACATGTGGTTGTGGATATGGCAATGGCACAATTTAGCTATGGAAATCTAACGACAGCAAGTTTGGAAAAGCGTCAATTATCTATTGATGGTGGATTTAACAAAGATGGGAAGTTAACAAAAGACCCGAATGAAATTTTAGAGACATCGCGAGTTCTTCAGATGGGATTTTGGAAAGGATCGGGGTTATCACTGGTTTTAGACTTGCTGGCCAGCGTCTTGTCAGGCGGCAACAGTGTTAAAGATATTGGTACCCTAGAAAAAGAAACATCTATAAGTCAAGTGTTTATTGCGGTTGATCCTAAAAAAGTCAGTCAAACAAAAGCCATCGAAGAAACCATCAATCAAACACTTGAATATATTAAAGCTTCAGATATTGCAACGGAAGGTAGTCACGTGCGATATCCGGGAGAACGTGCATATGCAACCCGGATAAATCAAAAAGAACATGGCATCCAAGTCCATGAAGAGATTTGGAAAGCGATTAGTACTTATTAAGTTGGTATTGCTTTGGTGTCATTCCAAATTCGCGTTTGAACAATTGAATAAAATAGGAAGGATTTTCATATCCTAGGCTAAAAGCTGCATCGGTTACCGATGTGGCTTTTAATAGTTCAAGGGATTTTTTGAGCTTTCGCAAATGAATATATTTTTGCGGCGACATGTTGGCGTGTTTTTTAAATGCGTGAGAAAAATTGGATTCACTCATATGTAAAGCACTGGCAACATCTTTTACCGCGATAGTATCATAGATATGGGTTTCAATCCATTTTTTGGCTTGATCCATAGGTGTTTGGCATTGTTGCATAATCACAGAAGAAGCTTGATCAAACTCTAATAGATCATAGATTAGTTTTTGGGCATACAAATCAATTAAAAAGGGATCTTGTTCTTTTTTAAAGCGACTTTTTTGAATAAGCAAAGCGACATCGTCTTTTATATTTCGATGCAAATTATTCACTAAAACTTCCTGAATATTACCATGACGGCTTTGAGGGAGTTCTTTTGACGTCTTTTTTATAACCGATTGAATCAATTCATCATTAAGTTCAAAAACTAATGCTTGGGTTGGTTCTTCAATGGTCATCTCAACTTTTGAGTGGGCAGGTAAGAGTAGGGATTCAGAAGTCGAATAACTAAATATTTTGTTTTTGACCTGTATTTTCTTTTCACCATTTAAAATCGTGCAAAACCTTGCATAATGATGGGTTTTATATATGTCCGAAAAATTCTGTGGTAAATCATAGTAGAGAATTTTGACATAATCTGTCTCAAAGCCATGGAGTTTTTCTAATTCGTGATTAAATGAACTTAACATGATGTCTCCTTACACCTCTAATTGTTAAAAAAATATCATTATTATTCAAAAATGTTATGTTTTTTCAAAAGTGAGTGAGTTTTTATTCGATTTATGATGTAAAATCGTTTTTGTAATTCAATAATAATGAAAAGATAGAAGAAAGTCAAGAGAATTGGATTAAAATAGTTATTTTTTTAACAAGAAAGGTATCGATATGAATACGATTATTCAAAGAAAACACTGGAATGAGGTTGTATTTTCATTAGAAGTCAAAGCACCTCATGTTGCCATGAATGCAAAACCCGGACAATTTGTTATTGTGATCATTGAAGAAGACGGAGAACGGGTACCACTGACTATTGCAGGAATCAATCCGGAACAAGAGACAATTACACTGGTCATTCAAGCGGTAGGGTATTCAACAAAAAAATTAGCGCAATTTAACGTAGGGGATAATATTCCTCATATTTTAGGACCTTTAGGAGAGCCGGCCCCTCTTGAAGGATACAAAAAAGTTCTTGTTGTTGGCGGTGGTGTTGGAATTGCACCATTATATCCACAAGCAAAGTATTTAAAAGAAAATGGAGCAACCATATATAGTGTCCTAGGAGGACGAAGCGAAGAGTATATCATCTTTAGAGAAGTTTTTGAAGAGGTTAGTGATGAATATGCCTATGCAACCAATGACGGAAGTTTGGGAGTCAAAGGTTTTGTAACAGAGGTCATTGAACAAGAACTTGCCAATGACTCAAGCTATGACTTGGTTATTGCTATTGGACCACTCGTTATGATGAAGGCTGTATGTGAGGTGACACGTCGCTATGACATTAAAACAAATGTCAGCTTGAATCCGATTATGGTTGATGGTACAGGTATGTGTGGAGGATGTCGTGTAACCGTTGGTGATCAGACGCGCTTTGCATGTGTACATGGTCCTGACTTTGACGGACATCTTGTGGACTTTGATGAGGCGATTATGCGTCAAGGTATATATAAAAAAGAGGAAAATCATCATTGTCGATTGGAGGGAATTACAGAATGAGCAGTTTAGTTAAAACACCAATTCATGAATTAGACCCTTTGGTACGTAATCAAACCTTTGATGAAGTGGTGACAGGATATACACTTGAAGAGGCGATGAAAGAGGCAAATCGATGCCTGGAATGTAAGCATGCACCCTGTATGAAAGGATGTCCGGTAAATGTACGTATTCCTGAATTCATACACGAAGTAAAAGAAGGAAATATTCAAAAAGCTTATGAGATTTTGGTTTCAGAAAACCGATTACCTGCAATTTGTGGCCGTGTCTGTCCACAGGAAAATCAATGTGAAGGTAAGTGCGTTCGAGGCATTAAAGGTGAACCGGTTGCCATTGGTCGTCTTGAGCGGTTTGTTGCAGATACTGTTGAAGGAAAAGCACAAGTGCTTGATGCAAAATTACTCAAGAAGACATTACCATATAAAGTTGCGGTAATTGGTTCGGGACCGGCTGGTTTAACTTGTGCGGCAGAGCTTGCTCAAGAAGGAATCCAAGTGACGTTATATGAAGCTTTACATAAAATTGGTGGGGTATTAACGTATGGAATTCCTGAGTTTAGATTACCAAAAGCCTTAATCGAAAAAGAAAAGGAAAAATTGGTACAACTAGGTGTTGAGATTAAGACAGATACACTAATAGGACGTTCATATACAATAGATCAATTAAAAGAAATGGGATTTGATGCAGTCTTTATTGGTAGTGGTGCAGGATTGCCTAGATTCATGAATATTCCAGGAGAGAGCCTTAATGGTGTATACTCTGCCAATGAATATTTGACACGCGTGAATTTGATGAAAGCCTACGAAGAAGATGCAAGAACACCAATCAAAAAAAGTGGGAATGTTGTTGTCATCGGCGGCGGTAACGTTGCGATGGATGCGGCAAGAACAGCTAAGCGCTTAGGGGCAGACCAAGTAAGTGTTGTCTATCGTAGATCTTTGGAAGAGCTTCCAGCAAGAGCAGAAGAAATTCATCATGCGATGGAAGAGGAAATCAAGTTTAACACTTTATGGAATCCGGTTGAAATTATTGGTGATGGTGTAAATGTTACCGCAATACAATGTCAACAGATGGAACTTGGAGAAGCGGATGCATCAGGACGCCGACGACCTGTTCCGGTTGAAAATTCATATAAAGAAATACCTTGTGACACGGTCATTATTGCGATTGGACAAACCCCCAATCCTTTAATAAAAATGTCAACACCCGGAATTGAAACCTATGATTTTGGTGGAATAAAAGTGAATGAGGAAACAATGGAAACCAATATGCCTTTAATTTATGCAGGAGGCGATGCGGTAACTGGAGCGGCAACGGTTATAAAAGCAATGGGTGCCGGAAAAGTTGCTTCAAAAGAAATATTAAAACAGTTCATTCAAAAAAATTAAAATATATTCAGGAGGAAGAGACATGAGTTTAAAATGGTTTAGAGTACCAAAGGATATTGTTTTTGGGGAAAATGCACTTGAGTATTTATCAACATTGGAAGGAAAAAAAGCAACCCTTGTTACAGGTGGTAGCTCCATGAAGCGTTTTGGCTTTTTAGATGAAGCACAAAAACAATTAGAAAAAGCCGGAATGGAAGTATCTATTGTTGATGGCGTTGAACCTAACCCTTCAATTGAAACAGTTATCCGTGGCGGAAAAGAAATGGCAGAATTTGGACCGGATTGGATTATTGCCATTGGTGGTGGTTCTGCATTAGATGCAGCTAAAATCATGTGGGTATATTATGAGTATCCAGAGACAAAATTCGAAGACCTTGTACAGATGAAGTTTCCAAAGCTTCGCACAAAAGCTAACTTTGTTGCAGTTCCATCAACAAGTGGTACAGCTTCAGAAATAACAGCTTTCTCTGTAATTACAGATACAGAAAATCATATCAAATATCCTCTTGTATCCTATGAAATGACACCGGATGTTGCTTTGCTAGATGCAAATATCCCAGCAAAAATGCCACCACACATTACAGCAAACACTGGAATGGATGTTATGGCACATGCAGTGGAAGCCTATGTATCATCTGCAGCGACAAGCTATACAGATCCATTAGCTTATGAAGCAATCCGTCTTGTATTTGATCAATTGCCAACGGCTTTTGAAGATGGAAGCAATATTAAAGCAAGAGAAGATATGCATAACGCATCTGCACTTGCAGGTATGGCATTTACAAATGCTTCCCTTGGTTTAATACATAGTTTAGCACATAAGATAGGTGGAGAATTTGGCATTACTCATGGTTTAGCCAATGCAATCTTGATGCCATACATTGTTGATTACAACCGTAAAGGTACAGATAAAGTTGAAAAATTAGAAGACTTACTTCGCATTGATAATTTAACAGATGAATTACAAGCATTAAATAAAAAAGTTGATATTCCATTAACACTTCAAGAAGTTACAGAAGTGGAAATTACAGAAGAAAAGTTCTTGGCAGTTCTTGATCGCATGAGTAAAAATGCATTCGAAGACCCATGTACATTGACAAATCCAAGACAATCATCCGCTGAAGATGTACGTAAAATTTATGAATGTGCATTTTACGGAAAATCTGCATTAACGATCTAGTCGGTTTAGCAGCCATGACATAGATAGATAAACGTCTGCATACTATACAGTGCAGGCGTTTTCTTATTTGATTTTCTACACGATAGGTGTTTTTATGTTGGTTCTTGCATAAATGAAAAAATTATGTATAATAGAAAGAAGTTATAAAATTTATTTTAAATATAAATCTAAATACAACACTGCCACCGGGTAGATAAAATGCTTTAAGCATTCGTTGCATATCGTTAGGTCTTAGAAGATATGTTACGGGTGCTTTTTTTGGAGGTAAAACAAACATGAACATTTATGCATCAATAAAAAACTTAACTTCTTTTGAAAAAGGACTTTGGCTTTTGTCAACGGTATTGGTTTGGGGGTCCTATGCATTGACAAATCAAAGTGACTATCTAACACTCATAGCATCACTTGTTGGAGTTACAGCCCTTATTTTTGTTGCTAAGGGAGATGTGCTAGGGCAAGTGCTGACGATTGTTTTTGGAATTATATATGGCATTATATCCTATCGCTTTCGATATTATGGTGAAATCATAACATATCTTGGAATGACCGCTCCCATAGCTTTATTATCTGTGATTACATGGCTTAAACATCCGTACGCCAAACAGGAAGTCAAGATCAGTGAAGTGACAAAAAAACAAGGGATTATCCTTCTGGTAGTGACCCTCGTGGTGACCATTGCATTAGGTTATGTCTTAATTCAATTAGGTACATCAAATATTGAATTTAGCATTATCTCCATTGCAACAAGCTTTTTGGCATCAAGTCTGATGATGCTTCGAAGCCATTATTATGCCTTAGCCTATGCGGCTAATGATATTATATTAATTGTTCTTTGGACATTAGCGAGTATGTCCGATGTGATGTATTTGCCAATGGTCATTTGCTTTGTTGTTTTTCTTATTAATGATCTCTATGGTTTCTTTAATTGGAAGCGTATGAAGCATTATCAGCAAGAGGCAGAAGCGGTATAAAAAGCATATGGGGGACACCCTTGACAAGCAGTAGAAAGTTTGATATGATACCTTGATGAGAATAATAATCAAAATCATTTTAAGAGAGGTGTTATATTGGCAAGAAACCGTGAACCAAGATTTAAAAAATGTCGGAGTCTGAATTTGAATGTATGTGGGCATCCGAAAGCTATGAAACGAAGTGTTCCATCTCAGGCACGTGACCGAAGAAAAATGTCACCATATGGCGAGCAGTTACTGGAAAAACAACGTCTTCGTGGCTATTATGAAGTTTTAGAAAAACAATTTCGAAATTATGTAGACAAAGCACTTGCAAGCCCGGAACTTACAGGAGAAAAGTTGATAGCAGACTTAGAGTGTCGATTGGACAATATGGTCTATCGCATGAACTTCGGTGCATCCATTCGACAAGCCAGACAGATTGTAACCCATGGTAATATTTGGGTTAATGGAAAAAAAGTAGACCGGCCTTCTTATGCATTGTCCCCTGGTGATAGTGTTGAAATTCGAGATAAAGCAAAAGATATCGCTATATATAGACATAATTTTTATGAAAAGGCAATATTTAATTTACCGTATATTGAATATGATCAAGAAGGGTATAAAGCGATATTGCGTGAAAAGCCAATTCGCGAGCAGATTCCTATTGAAATTCAAGACCAACTGGTCGTTGAGTATTACTCCAATAGATAAACTTCTTAAGTGGAGTATTTTTATAGTTATATAACACATGGTTGAAAAGTTTATACTTTTCAACCATGTGTTTTTAATATCTGATTTAAGGTATCTTCATAACGTACCTGACGTGAACTTATTTCAGCACCGCCATCATGTGGGGTCATGATTACATTATCAAATTGGTGCAAGTTGTATTTTGAAGGATATATGAGCGGCTCTTGCTTGGAAGGGTAATGGTACCACACGTCAGAGGCAAAGCCATAGAGACCGATATTTTTTAGACTGTCATAGAGAGCTTCTTCATCAATAACCAAGCCCCTGGCAACATTAACTAGAGTTTTTCCTTTCATTTCATGAAGCACTTCTTGGTTTATGGAGCCATACGTTTTATCCGTTAGAGGCGCAGTAACGACCATGATGTCACACCATTGTGCCAGTGAAGGAAGGGATGAAAAACGTGTTGTATCTTTATACTCTCTGTTTTTATAGGCTAAAACGCCGATAGAACAGCGAAAAGGCATTAACATTGTATGCAGATGCTGACCAATATGTCCATATCCATAGATGGCTACTTTTTTATCAAATAAGCTATGCCAGAACTGCCCATAACCGCCTTGACCGTCACGTGACCAGTCTCTTTGTACTAATTTATGATGTGAAGGCAAGAGTTTACCTTGTAAAGCAAGTATAAATGCAAAAGCACGCTCCGCGATAAAAGGGGCATGTGCAGAAGTGTTATGTACATGGATACCTTCAGCCTTTAGAACATCAAGGTCTAAATCATCCAAACCTGTGTAGGGAACAAAAATATGTGTTAAATTTGAAAAGTGGAGAAGGTCGTCTTTACCAAAACGTCCGGTAATCAGATGCGTTATTTGAGGATGGTTATTGGTATCGGTTCGCTCAAGCAATGTCGGTAAAATCAAGTCGGCAATGTCTTTGTTTTCAGGTGTTGACAATATGTCTGTGATCAGAGAAAATTCATGTGAATTAAAAACACCAAGGTGAATCATCGATAACCTCCTTATAAATGTAAATGTTAGGCGTTTGCAAAACGCCA
>DGAD01000042.1 GCA_002382805.1 Clostridiales bacterium UBA4039 | reverse complement strand
TCCTCGCTTAAACACTAGCTGTTCGCTATTACTGTTACTTGATCTCTCAAGAATTGTTTGGTATAACTTGGTTTACTTCACTATTCAATTATCAAATGTTCGTTTGGTATTTTTTTTGCGTTTCGCTGTTTTTGTCAGCGAAGATTATAATATCATATCTCTTCGTCTGTGTCAACAACTTTTTTAATTTCTTTTTTAAATCTTCCTTTGCCGCCGTATCTGACGCCTTTTGTCTGTGCGTCTCGCTTAAGCAACGAAATGTATTATAGCACCTCTTCTTTATAAAAGTCAATAGTTTTTTACAAAAAGTTTTCTTAATCCTTATTTTTATTCATATAGTGGTGTTTTATTCGATATCTTAACACTTTTCGTTCATAAAAAGCCAAGAGTTGTTTGGCAATTAGAGATACGGATAATACAAGTACAATAAAAGCTATCGATCGAACTGGTTTTTCAAAAAAGGATTGTATATTAACCCCAATAATGGTCAATGACATCACCATGAAAAATTTCCCCGGAACCAATGCCAGCAAATAATCTTTTGGTCGAATATCTGCAAAAGCTGCTAATCCACCTACAATAATTGAAGGAGTAAAAGGAAAAGTAAGGAGTAGAAATAATGGAAAAACGCCTTTTTCATGAATCCATGTAAATAGCGACTGAGCTTTTGGATGTTTCTCAATGTATTTATGCATGTATTTGCCACCATATCTTTGAAGCAATATAAAAACGAGATAGGATCCTGTGACCGTACCTACATAAGAAAGTACATATCCTAATAAATAGCCGAAAATGATCACATTGATTGTGACAAAGGCTGCCAAAGGTAAAGGCGGGATAAAAGACTCCATCATCGCTAAGAAAATCCCAGCCAAAAAACCAAATGGTCCTAAAAACTCTACAATGGGTTCATAAAATTCCGGCTCCAATATACGTATGATTAGCTCTTTCATCGTCTCACCTCTTTTATTTTGGTATCAACACTTTAGTTAAGTTTTTTAGGAAAGACTAGTGATAGTCCAATAAGTATAACAACAAAGGGCCAGAAAATAGATCCGAAACGAATGTGTTTTACAAAAGCCACATCAAAATTTGAAAGTAAAAAATATATTCCTATGATTAATATAATGCCACCCCAAAATGATGATTCATCGTAGTTAATTATTTTAACAATCCCTAATACAATTAAAATTATCGGCCAGTATTTAGCCACACTTATATCCGCTGGAATTATATCTAATCCATTAAGCAACATGACGATTCCAACCAACAAAACGATAAAGCCAAAAATTGATTGTCCTTCTATTTTTATTTTACCCATATGATACGCTCCTTTACGCTTTTGTCTTATATACCCTAATTATACGATGTCTCAATTCGAGCGTAAAGGATAATATCAAAGTTTTATCTCTTTCTAATACTATTCTAATATAAGTTGTATTTTTTTTATGTTCTTATCATACTTTTCTTTTATTGTACTTGAAATTTGAATTTGATCTGAAACATCATCAATAAATTTTATTTGTTTGATGATTTTTATACGATTTTTTTCCTTTGAATGGCTTGTAATCTCTTGTTTGTAAAAATTTTCAACTTCTTTTGTTGCAGACAAGTCTGCCCCGCCATAATATCCGTTGATATCTGAATACAAGTCATAAGTTATTGTATAGTGGTATCTTATCGTCATTCCTATAAGCGTTAAGATACATATAATGCATAGCGGCATAATAATTGCCGCTTCGATTAGTACACTTCCCTCAGTATTCTTGAGCATATCCATCTCCTTATTATTTTGAACATGATTTACAAGGACCATACCCACTATTAATCGCTTCCTTCTCAGAGAATTTTGATATATGATGATATATTGAGTGGCACTTTTTATCGAGATGAAAAACTCGACTGTTTTTCGTTGTATACACAATAGCGCTATCTTCTAAATCTAGGCCACCGTCACCACAATGTTCGCATGGACTTTTCCCTGTTACTTGTTTTAATCGCATCCGATTTACATTGACCTTAATATGAAAACACTTTTGATTCTTATGATACTTTGCTCCATATTCAGTTACATATACCGTCTTTGCAAATCCGTCTTGATCTTCATCCTCTGTATCATCATCTCCTTCTACCGTTTTTCCATATTGACTTTTTTTAATGACTTGATTGTAGGATGCGCTAAATTTCCCCGCACCGATAAACGCATGGAAATAACCGCCGTTTTTTAGTCGAATTGTGTGACGCTTAAATAAAATCGGTACTTGATACTCTGTGCTGAGTATGATTTGCCCACTATTGTCTTCTAGAAATCCTGATGCATGCACAAGTGTATAATCCGCATCAATCTCTTGGGTGTACAATTTTAGTTTTTCCTTTATATACACACGTAATAGCATTGTGTTGATGAAGTATCCCCCTTCAGTTCCAGCGCTCTGAGATAGTTTACTCATACTTTCATATAATTTAACAAGAACTGACGTGACATCTGATTTTTCCTGTAAAATAGTGTCGATATTTTCCACGGAAATTTCTTCCGATATATTGGAAAACTTTAGATTGTTTAAATCGCTTGCTACTTCTGGGATAACTTCTGTTAGCTCTTGTTTAAGTACTCGCAAGTCTTCTACTGTTATTGATTGCTCAAGCCCTTTAGAATATAGCGCCTGGTTAACTTCAATAATTCCTAACTCCTGAAAAAAATAGCTATCATATGTCAAATCTTTGCAGACTTCATTTAGAGCAATTTGCACTTTTCCATGTGTATACATAATTTGCATCATACTCATAAAAAATATAAACACGCCCATGATAACAGGAATAATTAATGCCGATTCAACACTCACACTTCCTTCAATATCTTGCACTCTCTTCAATCTGATACTCCCATAATTTATTTTTTATTCGCTCATGAACAGGCATCTGCTGAGTTACCGGCACTTTGAGTGTTGTTGTAATGTTAATTCCATTAAAATAATTTTCAAAGGATCTATCATAATCATTATATTTTTTTTGTATGTTCATTTGTATAAGATCCATCACTCGTGCCATTTTTACTTCCTCTTCTTGTAGACTACAAAATAAAAACAAACGTAAATAGTCGGTATAGTCTAGTGACGGGATAAGGTTTTCTACTCCGAATTTCTTTTTGCTTTCTTCTGTAATATTTTTCTTCATATCTTTTTTTATTTCATCCGCTTTTTTGGTCAATAGGTCGGTCGTGATGTCACAGCCTTCCTTTACCTTATCATCAATGTAGTCTTTTAATTCTTCCGTGGCATAGTTTGAGGCATTTTCATATATTTCTTTTTGCTTTTGAGCTGTAGCCTCTTTTAATTGTTGGATTTGTCCTGCATATGTATTTAAAATAGTCTCTCGAACCGCCACTTTTTCTGACAAACTTGATGAACTATCTAATCCCTGCGAATCAACTGTTGACTTCATTGCACCAATAAGGCTAAGCACATCAGGATCCAGCTCTTCTTGGTTTTGATTATCTTCATTCCCCTCAGTCTCTTGAGTTGCTTGAATCAAATAACTATCCAACTGCTCTTCAATTTCATTATCAATAGCCCGATTTGCCACGTCTATTTGAATATTCATCTCTTCTGCTACTGAGGTAAACACACTTTCCATGGTTTCTTCAACACGACGTCGATCAAATCCATTTCCTCCTACATTTTGCTCTACTGCATCATCAAGTATATTTTTCACCGCACTAACAGCCCCTTTGGTCAACTCTCCCGTATCTTTAATATACATCAACGCTTTATTTTGAACATAACGAACCGATGCATCAAAAAGCTCTTCCCAATTTCCATCGAGAGAACTATACCACGTTGAAGCGGTTTTGATAAAAGGCACTTTTTCTCCTGAGGTCAACATAAACACATCAACAATAGCCTCAACCATTGCCCAGCACAATCCAATGACAACGGCTAGTATTGCACCTCCAACACCTCCAGTCCACCACCCTGCAATGGCATTTGCAATACTTAAAATCGTCTCACGTTTAGCACTATCAATTGCAAGGTGAACTGTATTGCATAACACACGAACGCCAAACAGTATCGCCAAAACAAATTCAAGATTTTTTCGTTCATTAAAATGACCACCCAGAATATATTCAACTTCATATTCAAGCAAATGATCATCTAGCGCAAATCCACTTAGACTTTTTGCATTTGGATCCACTTGACTAACTACGGAAGAAAACATTCCAACAATATATTCGTTGAGCAAAATTTTTTCATGCGTATTTTTTGCTAATAGCAATGGATCGCTCAATGTCTTAAATATTTCTTTCGCATCAAATGTTCCATTTTGGTCTGTCTCTGACTCAATAGCATTGGATGGAAGTAGTGTCTGATCAATCGTAAGGTATGGATTAATCGCTTCTACACCTTGTATGCTTACTGTTTCAAATAAATCTATGGCCGATAGGGCCTCTACTTTGTCTTTATATTTTTTTTCTTGTTCACGGTCTGCTTGTATATCCATATTTTGATAATCAAAAAATAAGTCTGTTGTATAGCCTTGTATATTTTCTAATACATTACGCACAACTCCATCAATCTGCATAGTATCTAGCGTTGAGCGATTCTTGTAAAATTCACTATACATATGCATATCAAGGTAATCTTCAGTTGTCGACGATAATTGCTTTTCTTTTTTTAATTGATTGTACTTACGTGCAGCATAGTCATCTGTATAGTCAATCAGACGCTCAATGTCTTGTTCGCATGATGAGAGTATTTCTAGATTATTAGTTAACCTCTCTTCAAAGAGCTTTAAATTATTGACTTCTTCTAAATTCTCACTATGTACATCCACTTCTGTCTTTAGATCATCTAACTCTTGGTTAATGCTTTTAACAAGCCCTGAAATGACTTGTTCTTCATTGTCGATACGATTTTGAAACCGTTCAATTTTGCCCAGCGTTGCTTGACTCATTGAACTATACATACGAATAATGGCCAAAGATTTTTCGTGGGTTTGCTTAATCGCTTGTATTTCTTCTAATGCTTCATGTGAAGGCTCTAAATATTGTTCTTCGATTTCTGCCAAACGATCGACTAAATCCAATAACTTTTTATCCTTTATTATCTCCCCCATATAGCCTCGCTTAATATCTTCAGCTTTAATGTCTTTCTTAACGATTTTTTTCAAAAGAGTATCTGACTTTTCTATGCCTGTAATTGCATTTTCAAGAACATCTTCAACAAATATAGTATTTTGACGATATTTTTTGTGATAGCTTTTTGGGAAAAAATCATAGGATATCGTATCCACACTTAGCTTGCGTATATAAGGTTCGTCATACTTTATATATGATTTTCCTCCTGATCCAATCGCAACTCCATCAAAATATAACATCAATCTTTCTGTATACGAATTAAACATCTCAAGTTCAGAAACCAGGTCAGATTTTTCTTCAATAATCTCAGATGATTTTGATGTTTCACTTAATAGATTTAGTTTTTCTAAAAAAGGTTCTGCAAGGAGATAGAATTGACGCGGTCCCATATATTCAAGAATCTGTTCCTTGGCATAAGCATAATCTGCCTCCAAGAAAGGTGCATATTCTATATCATAAGAAAATGCCTTTGGTTCCATAAACGTTGATGCCTTCTCTCGATTTTTATTAAAGAGAAGATAGTCTACTACATATTCATTTTTGGGATATTGTGATGGAAAGAAACTTATATCAAGACTTGATTGAATGATTTCATCGATATGATTGCCTTCCTCCCCTGCTAGAAGGCCATACTCGTGAAATAGCACCGGATCAAATTGACTTAATACACTGTGTGCTGCATTATTGGTGCTTGAGCTTAGCTCGACCTCAATAATACGCGCCTTGGTTAATTCCAGCATTGTTGCCAGACAGGTAATAATGCATAGAATCGTTATACTAAAAAAAACCGTAACACTTCCTTTAATTACAAACTCCTCCCTTCATGCTTGCGTTATCAACTATTATAGAGGAGTTTGTAAAAAAGAAAAGACCTAATTATTTATGTGCATCCATTCTTAAAATTGTGTATAACTTTTATTTTCATAATTTAGATAATAGTATTCCAAATCATGATGCCACTGTGCATCTGAGCGAAATGTCAAGTACCATCCTGGCAGACTTCCAATATTTGGAATCTTAACATCTGCGTCAAAGACATGTTCTATCTGGGTAATATAAGCTTCCGTACAATACGGCAAAAACAATTGGTAAATTTCACTACCGCCACAAATAAAAATCGAAGATGTATCTATCTGATTTTCCTTTGTATAACTTCGTATGCTCTCTATTGAATGAAAGATTCGAGCCCCTTCTTTGACATAGCTTGTATCTCGGGTTAATATCCACGTTTCACGCTGAGGCAACAGCCGCCCTCCCGGAAGGGAATCAATGGTTTTTCTCCCCATGATCATAATATTTCCCATAGTAATACTTTTAAAGCGCTTTAAGTCCTTAGGCAAATATGTAAGCAGTTCTCCATCTTTGCCAATGCCATATTCTTTGTCACATGCTACAATTAACTTCATCTGTTTCTCCTTATGTTGCAACAGGTATATTTTTTATTTGAGGGTTTTTTTGATAATCGATTAATTCAAAATCCTCTACTTTAAAGTCGTAAAAATCATCCACTTGTCTCTTGATTCTAAACTGCGGCGCAGGATACGTCGGACGTTGAATCATTTCTTGAACAATTGGAATATGTCGATCATATATGTGTGCATCTGCAATAACGTGAACCAATTCACCAACTTCTAGATCACTTACCATAGCCATCATATGTACCAAGACTGCATATTGAACAACATTCCAATTGTTCGCAACCAATATATCGTTAGAACGCTGGTTTAAGATTGCGTTCAACTTATTGCCTGTCACATTAAACGTCATACTATAAGCACAAGGATATAAATTCATCGCATGCAAGTCTTGATGAACATATATGTTGGTCATAATACGTCGACTGTATGGGTTATTCTTTAGGTCATATAAGACACGGTCTACCTGATCAAACATTCCCTCTGCATATTGATGCTTCACACCTAATTGATATCCATAGGCTTTTCCGATACTTCCGGTATCATCTGCCCAAGCATTCCAGATTTTACTATTTAACTCATGAATGCTATTGGATTTTTTTTGCCAAATCCATAGAATTTCATCAATACAACTCTTAAACGCTGTTGGTCGAAGCGTCATAATTGGAAACTCCTGACTCAAGTCGTAGCGATTGACTACACCAAAACGTTTAATCGTATGTGCCATAGCACCATCATCCCACACCGGGCGAACAACAGATCCTTCTGAGGAAAATCCATCCTCCATAATTTCTTGACACATCTTTATAAAAATATTATCTGCATAACTCATTATAATCTCCTTAATCAAGCCTACATTACTCACATATATAGTTGCGTATCTCCGATAGGCCTGTGTAATATTTAACTTGATCCATATCCGCTTCACCGTGAACAACCAATGTTGGGGCTGAACGAATATTGTATTGTGTGGCTAAGTGACTTTCTTCTTCTGCATCAATAACTGCATATGCATGCTCTTTTAGATACTCTTTAGCCACATGACAATTTGGGCAGGTTTTTGTTGTAAACAAAAGAACTTTTGGATGCGCTGTTGCTGTTGCCATCTCTGTTCTTGATTTGTCCTTGATTGGCTCGTAGGGCGTGCGTTCTTTAAATTCTTGACTTTTTCCTTCATTCCAATGTTGTACCGGACGATAGTATCCTGTAATTCTTGAATATACTTCTGTTGTTTTTCCACATTGTGGACACATATATTGCTCTCCATGTAGATATCCATGTTCTTTACAGATAGAATATGTTGGAGAAATCGTATAATATGGCAAGCGATAATTCGTGGCAATTGTTTTTACCAACTTCGCCGCTGCTTTCCAATCCGGAAGTTTTTCACCTAAAAATGTATGAAATACTGTTCCCGATGTATACTTCGTCTGTAATTCATCTTGAATCTCTAATGCATCAAAAATGTCTGTCGTATACCCTACTGGCAAATTCGTACTATTGGTATAGTAAGGTGTCGCATTATCACCAGAGGCAATAATACCCTCAAAGCGTTTTCTATCATGCTTTGCGAGTCGATAACTTGTCGATTCAGCCGGCGTCGCCTCTAAATTAAATAAATCTCCATACTTTTCTTGATAATCCGATAGGCGATGTCGCATAAAATCAAGGACATCTACTGCAAATGCTTGAACTGCTTGATGTGTAAGATCTTTTTTCAACCACGAAGCGTTCAATCCCGCCTCATTCATACCTAATAGCCCAATTGTTGAAAAATGATTATCAAACTTTCCTAAATAACGTTTTGTATATGGATACAATCCTTCGTCCAATAATTTTGATATAACCGTACGTTTTATATGCAAAGAACGGGCAGCGATATCCATCATTCGACCTAAACGGCTAAAAAAGTCTGCTTCATTTTGTGCTTGATACGCAATTGATGGAAGATTGATTGTCACAACCCCCACCGATCCCGTGCTTTCACCTGAACCAAAGAATCCGCCTTGTTTTTTACGAAGTTCTCGAAGATCCAGTCGCAAGCGGCAACACATACTTCGAATATCGCTAGGCTCCATATCACTATTGACATAATTAGAAAAATAGGGGGTTCCATATTTGGCCGTCATTTCAAAAAGAAGCTGATTATTCTCTGTCTCTTCCCAGTCAAATTCGCTAGTAATGGAATATGTAGGAATTGGATATTGGAATCCGCGTCCATTTGCATCGCCTTCAATCATAATCTCTATAAATGCTTTATTAATCATATCCATTTCTTTTTGACAGTCACGATAATAAAAATCTTGTTCTTTCCCTCCAACTAATGCAGGTAAGTTTGCCAAATCGCTCGGAACTTTCCAATCCAAAGTAATATTTGAAAAAGGCGACTGTGTCCCCCATCTGCTCGGGGTATTAACACCAAATACAAAGCTTTGAATGCATTGCTTAACTTCTTTATAGGATAAATCATCACTCTTTACAAAAGGTGCCAAGTACGTATCAAATGAACTAAAGGCTTGCGCTCCTGCCCATTCATTTTGCATAATCCCTAAAAAGTTAACCATTTGATTACATAATGTAGATAGATGTGATGCTGGGGCAGATGTTATCTTTCCGGGAATGCCTCCAAGCCCTTCTTCAATTAATTGTTTTAAGGACCAACCGGCACAATAACCTGTCAGCATCGATAAGTCATGAATATGTAAATCACAGTTTTTATGTGCTTTTGCTATTTCTTCATCATAGACTTCGCTTAACCAATAATTTGCTGTAACTGCTCCTGAGTTATGAAGAATCAATCCCCCAACTGAATATGTGACTGTCGAATTTTCTTTTACTCGCCAATCTTCTTCATTTACATAGCTGTTAACAATTTCTTTGTAATCTAAGATGGTTGATTTCATGTTACGCATTTTTTCTCTTTGCTTTCGATAAAGAATATATGCTTTTGCAACATCTGTATATCCAGTTTGCTCCAAAACACTCTCAACACTATCTTGGACATCTTCAATAGCAATTTTATTTGTCTTTATCTTTTTTTGAAAATCTGCCGTAACTCTCAAAACGAGTATATCAAGTATATCCTCTGTATATAATTTTTCTGTTGCTTCAAATGCCTTTTTAATCGCCTCTTTAATTTTTTCCATCTCAAAAGGCACAAGACTTTGATCTCGCTTTAACACCTCAAACATATTCAATCTCCTTTCACTTTCTATACAGATAATCATACCATTCCACATATTATACGTCAACACAAAAACACTACATACAGTGTTTAATTTTTGAACTACCCACTACATATAGTGTTGATTATCTAGGTATATTATCCCATATTTGTTTAAAAAAATTCTTTTCTGAATATTCTAGAGGCTCTTCAAAAGGAAAGCGCAGCAACATACGATAAATATATACACCTATAACCACCATCACTAGTAACGGATAAAACCATTTTGAATGATGCAATCGATAAACCCATCGAATATCTTGAAACAAAAAGATGGCAAATACCCCTGCAGGAACGAAAAATAATGGATGATAATAAAGTGCCTGTGATAAATCTAAGTTTAAGAGTGCAATATGCGCTCGTGTCATACCACATCCTGGACAAGGCAATCCGGTTGTCAATTTTATTGGACAGATTGTAGGATATCCCTGATATTTGGTCCATGCACTAAAGATAAGTAGCACAACTCCTACAAGTACTATAGGAATAAGTAAGTTCTTAATGCGCTGTAAAAAGTTTTTTCTAAACTTATAATTCATATTTGTTCACTAAAGCTTCTTCTAAATAGGCTTCAATATATATTCCATCGGCATCAAATCTTTCTTCAATCAATTGTCCATATGTACGTATATTCTGTACCAGTTGTGCTTGGTCATAAGGAATCTTGACTTTAATATGCTGTAATCCATCGCGTAATTTTTCTTCTAAATAATGGATGACTTCATCAACACCTTGCCCAGTTTTTGCCGAAATGTAAAATACGCCATCTGCCCGTTTGTCTTGGAGCTGTTCTTTATTCCATATGGTTTTATCCATTTTGTTAAATACTGTAATAACAGGAATTGTTAATGCATCCAAACGCTTTAACGTATCATAAACCACTTGCATATGCTTTTCAAACGATGGGTTTGCTCCGTCAACTACGTGTACAATGACATCTGCAAATGCAACTTCCTCCAACGTTGAATGAAAAGCTTCTATTAAATGATGCGGTAACTTGTGAATAAATCCAACGGTATCTGTTAGGAGAATTTCTTTTCCTTCCGGTAGTTCTAGTTGGCGAGTTGTCGGATCCAGTGTTGCAAAAAGCTGATCTTCTTCCAAAACCTGTGCATCCGTCAATTTATTCATCAATGTGGATTTACCAGCATTGGTATAGCCTGCGATAGCAACAATGGGTTTGTTTTGTTTTTTTCTATTATCCCGAAGCAGTTGCTGATGTTTTTTTACTTCATCTAATTCTGAGCGCAATTGGGCTACGCGACGACGAATATGGCGTCGATCCGTTTCTAACTTCTTTTCTCCTGGTCCTCTGGTTCCAATACCTCCTCCTAATCTTGATAGGCTTTGCCCCAACCCAATTAATCTGGATACACGATAATTTAACTGAGCCAGTTCCACCTGAAGGATTCCTTCTCTTGTATGGGCATGTCGCGCAAAAATATCTAAGATAAGCAACGAACGATCCATCACTTTTGTATCTAGTTCTTTTTCAAGATTTTTTATCTGAGCCGGTGATAATTCATCATCCGTGATAATCCCTGTCGCTTTATGCATGAAAAGAAGATCTGCAATTTCTTCAATCTTTCCCTTTCCTACATATGTTGCCGGATGAACTTTGTCGCGACTTTGAATCACCTTATCTACCGTAAGCGCCCCTGCAGTTTTTGCAAGTTCCGCCAACTCTTCTAATGATTCTTCTGCACGTTCAACACTTCCTTTGTCGCATACCGCAACAAGGATGACTTTTTCTATTTCTTGCTCTGTCGTTAAGGCTTGATCTGTCATTTTTCTCACCTATTCTTTCAATAAATTATTTTTTTCAATAAAAGCAACCTCTTCTAAAGCTGCTTGATGCTCTGGATCAAGTGCAAGGATTTCTTCCAAAATTATATATGCTGTTTCATAGTCGTTGTTTTTCTCATAAGCATATGCTTTAATTAGCATTGCCTCGGTATCTTCTGGTGCATACTCCAATAATTGATCAAAGGCCGTGATCGCTTGTTCATACTGCTCCAACTGATAATAGCTAACACCCATTTCATAGATTGCTCGTAGGTCAATCGTGTCGATTGATTCGATATATAGCTTAAACGAATCAATGGCATCACTATATTGCTCTAGTCCTTGATACGAATATCCCATACCAAGTATAGCTTCTTTAATTCCTGAATCTCGTGCAAATGCAAAGTCATTGATGGCTTTTAGATATTCCGATTGAAGTAAATAGGCTTCACCTCGCTTATAATATGCATCAGGATAGCTACTCCAGCGCATAATCGCTTCACTAAAAGTTTCAATACTTGTCTCGAGCTCATTCATCGCCATCTCAATGTCACCTTTGATGATGAAAAAATGTGGAATCTGATCATTAATAGCTATTGCCGTATTAATCTCATTCATTGCCCGTTCATAATCACCACGCTTTTGATAGAGTGAAGCAATATTTGCATATGTATAAAAATATCCTGTATCAATCTCTAAGGCTTTATCATAATGTTCGATAGCCTTATCCCATTCTTGTAAGTCCACATATACCAATCCTAATGCATTATATACTGCCGGATCATCATCATTAATAGCTAAGGCTTTTTGTAAATATTCCAAACCACGTTTTGATTGATGTTGTTGATATTTTAAATTGCCGATATTTAAGTATGCAAAATATTTACTTTCCTTATCTTGAAAATTTTCTTCATATTTAATACTTTTATCAAACATATCATTGGCTTGATTGTATTCTCCACGAACCAAATGTATATATCCTGCCTGAACATATGCTTCAGGTGCCTCAGGATACATTTGTATGGCTTTATCAATCAATTCTTCTGCCTCTGTATAATTCGAACTTTGGTCAATCATCATTTGACTTTCTTCAAGTATTGCATAATATTCTTTGGAAACTTTTTGAGAACATCCAATCATCAGCATGCTACTTAGCCAAAGTATTCCCACTAAGCTCAATATTTTTTTCATAATTTCCTCCAATGGTTCTGTTGATTTTGGCTTGTATATTCATTAAAAATACGTTAATATCATAGAATACTTATATTAACGGAGGTTTTTATGAACAAACAAAAACTACGCAAAGGATTTATTTATCTGCTATTAGCTTTTCTAGTCATTCTCTACGTAATAACCTTTGGCGCATTTATTTTTGGTCAGTTCGAACGTGCTTTGCATCTATTTGCATATACAACGTTTTTCAGCATTATAACATATTTCCTCATTATCTTACAACGTCGAATGGGCTTTTGGGACGATGAGCAAGCTAAAGACTAATTTTTTTTATCTTTAGCTTCATCTTGAATAAACGCCATCCACTCTCGAATCTTTTTTTCATAACCATGATCAGCAGGTGCATAATACGTTGTACCTACATGTTCATCTGGTAAAAACTGCTGCTCAACATAATGGTTTTTATAATCATGAGCATATTTATATCCTATTCCATGCCCCAAGTCACCTGCTCCGCGATAATGCGCATCTTGTAGATGTGGTGGAATAGTTTTTATGGACTGCTCTTTGACATCCGCTAATGCGGCAAAAATTGCATTAACTGCCGCATTAGACTTTGGTGCTGTTGCGACATAGGCTGCGGCTTGACAAAGGATGATTTGACCCTCTGGCATTCCTATAAAATTAATTGCTGAAGCTGCTGCGTTGGCAAGAACTAGGGCTTGAGGGTCTGCATTTCCCACATCTTCTGCTGCACAAATCACAATGCGCCTTGCAATGAACTTTGGGTCCTCTCCTGCATACAGCATACGCGCAAGATAATAGATTGCAGCATCTGGATCCGAACCTCGCATACTTTTAATAAACGCTGAAATCGTATCATAATGATTATCACCTTTTTTATCATAGCCAATCGCTCGTTTTTGGATACACTCTTCCACCACAGGCAAAGTCAAATGTATTACGCCTGCTTCATCAGGATCTGTCGTCAAACTAGCCAGCTCAATTGCATTAAGCGCTGCTCTTGCATCTCCTCCTGAGATATCTGCAAGAAATGTAACTGCCGCCTCTTCTATGTCGATTTTTTGTTCTTTTAATCGGATATCTTCTTGGATACTTCGATAAATCAATGCCTTGATATTTTCAGAAGTCAATGGCTTTAATTCAAAAATTCTCGATCGTGAAACCAATGCACTGTTCACTTCAAAGTAAGGGTTTTCTGTCGTTGCACCGATAAGGGTTACGGTCCCATCTTCGACATGGGGCAACAATGCATCTTGTTGCGCCTTATTGAAGCGATGAATCTCATCAATAAATAAAATCGTTTTTTTCATTGTTAATGAGAGATTATCTTTGGCTTCTTCAACAACCTGCTGAATATCTTTTTTGCCTGCAATCGTTGCATTAAGCTGAATAAAGTGTGACTTTGTAGTATTGGCAATGACTTTTGCCAACGTCGTCTTTCCCGTTCCTGGCGGACCATAAAGTATCAACGAACCTAATTTATCTGCTTTTATTGCACGATACAATAATTTATCTTTTCCTAATATATGCTCTTGACCAACAACTTCATCCAATGTCTTAGGACGAATACGCGCTGCCAAGGGCGCATCTTTTTCTAATGTCTTGTTTTGTATCATATCAAAAATATCCATGATTACTCCTTCATTGTCATTCTATAGTCCTTGCTCCAAAGAACTTAGGGATTGCGAGTACGCTAAGCACAGAAGACTACATCGTCGCTTTGTCCTGTATTATAGCATAATTTTGGTATTGACAAAACCTTTCTTTATCTGTATAGTGGTACCAAGAAGTAACACTATATCTCGAAAGTGAGGTTTCAATATGAACCTACAAGAAGCCTTGAAAAAATTAGGCTTAACACAACAAGAGGCTATTTTGTATATTAATCTCTGTCAATCACAAAGCATGACAGGATATGAAGCGGCAAAGATCAGTGGCATCTCGCGTTCAAATGCATACGCGTCGCTGTCTAATCTGGTGGACAAAGGCTTTGCATATACTATTGATGGTAATCCAGTTCACTATGTTGCTATTTCCAAAGAAGATCTTATCGCTAATGCCAAACGCGACTTTTCCAAGGTGCTCACCTCAATTGAAGAGCGTCTATCAACACAGCCATTAACAAGTGAACCCTATTTAACGGTTTCTGGCGAGAATGCGATATTGGATCGTCTCAAAAATATGGTTCTTCAAGCAAAGTCACGAATATATTTGTCTATCGATCATCACATTCTAGATCAAATTGAAGAAGAGCTGATTATTGCTTGTGAGAAAAAACTCAAAGTTGTCATTTTATCTTCAAGAGATATTTCTTGTGGCGAACACACCTACTATCATTCCGATCGACTTGCTTCAATTAAAGTCATCGCAGATACCGAAGAAATTCTTGCAGGTACTTTGCATCAATGTTTATATTCAAAAAACGAAACATTAGTCCATATTATTCGCGAATCAATTATTGATGAAATAACCCTTATCACCGAAAGGAGACACTAGCATGTTAGGATTAAATAATGCTGTTACACAAGCCAATAACTTTTATGGAAACACTTCTCCCATCGAACTTGTTGAAAAATATGGTTCCCCACTCTATGTCTACAATGAATCCATTTTTCGTGAGCGCTGTCGCGAACTCAAAAATCTTGTTACCTATAAAAATTTTTCCGTCAACTTTTCTGTAAAGGCTAATGGAAATCTCAGTTTGCTCAAAATCGCCAAAGAAGAAGGCTTAAATGCTGATGCTATGAGTCCAGGTGAAATCTATGTTGAAGAACTGGCTGGCTTTAAGCCCGAGGATATCCTATATATTAGTAATAATGTATCTGCCGATGAAATGCAGTTTGCCATTGATCGAGGCATCACTATCAGTGTGGATTCATTATCTCAACTTGAAATGTATGGAAAGTTAAATCCCGGCGGTAAAATTTGCATACGCTTCAACCCAGGGGTTGGTGCAGGACATCACGAAAAAGTCGTTACCGGCGGTAAAAAAACAAAGTTTGGCGTGGCAATCGAAGATATTCCTGTTGCCAAAAAAATTCTTGAAACTTATAACCTTAAGCTCGTCGGTATTAATCAGCATATTGGTTCATTGTTTATGGATGGAGATAAATATATCGAGGGTGCCCAGTCCATCCTTGATATCGCTAAAAACTTTGAGGCTCTTGATTTTATTGATATGGGCGGTGGCTTTGGTATTCCTTACAAAAAATTATCATCTGAACCTCGTCTTAATCTTAAACATCTTGGTGAACGCCTTGACAAAGTTTTACATGATTTTGCAAAGGACTATGGAAAAGATGTCACTTTTAAAATCGAACCCGGTCGCTATGTCGTTGCTGAAGCCGGCGTATTACTCGGCGAAGTCCATGCAATCAAAGAAAACTTCGGCATCACCTATGTAGGCACCGATATTGGTTTTAATGTTCTCAAACGTCCGGTAATGTATGACAGCCATCATGACATTGAAGTATATCGAAAAGAAAATATTCCTTCAAAAAATTCCCATCCTGTTACACTCGTAGGAAACATCTGTGAAAGTGGAGACATCTTAGCACAAGACCGTCTTCTCCCACAAATAATGGAAAAAGATATTCTCGGTGTCTTAGATGCTGGTGCATATGGATATTGCATGGCTTCCAACTATAACAATCGTTTACGTCCTGCCGAAGTTTTGATTGACTGTGACGGCAACGATCATCTTATTCGACGTCGTGATACTTACGAAGATCTTGTACGCAATTTTGATCTCTAATGCTTTTTATTTCCCACCGTGGCTTCAAACGTCATGGTGGGTTTATTTATCTACAAACTGAACATACATTTCATCCGCTTGTAGTAACCCTTTTCCAAAGTTAACAGCAAACTGATTATACTCTATATGTCTTTGCGCCGCTAGGCCTTCTAGCATCCCTTCCTTATGGTCTGTTCTTAACTTACTCAATCCTCCAATGCCAAAAACAGCTACCGTATCTGCCTTTGGTTGATAATGATGATATCCTCGGATTTCTGTTATGTTGTCGATAACCATTGCCAAAACTAAATCCGTCTCATTACAAACAATTACTTGTATCGTATCCATTTTTCTATTAAGGATTTCTATTACAATAAAGTGATCTTTTCTTTTATTCTTCTCATCTTCAAATCGAATATACTTCCCGGAAAATGCGCGTATCATTGTGTCTCCTTCCTTGTCCATTAATCAAAACGATACATACCCTCCCACTCAAACACTTCTCCTTGATTTAAGAATAAAGGTATCCCGTTAATAATATTAAAGTAGGACTTTCGGTCATTTGTCGTAAATGCATAAGGTTCTTCATCTTTCTTATAAAGAAAGTTATTGATGTCACTTTCTAAATTTATTGAGGCATATATATGGTTTCCCTCTATCTTATCACTAATTGCAATTGAATCTACAGGTGTATATGCTGCATTATATGTCTCTTCTAATTGATTGAACTCTCCGATAACATTGCCTTTTCGAATATATGAAATATGATCATAACCTGGTGGTAAAATGACTTGCATACCATAATACCTGCTAACTCTTATTGCTTCTAAAGCCTTTAAATTGACACGAACCTGTATTTCTTTATTCGGCTGTATAGTATATGTTACCGTTTCCTCTAGTGAAAAGCGATTCTGGCTATTATATGCATTAATCTGATTTGTCACCTCGAGTGTTACTTTTTGTCCTACAAAATTCCCTTTTTTTGTTATCAATTGTTCATCAACAAAAATACGCCTCCCCGTTTCTGTCGCCGTAGGAACTTGGTCCTCTCCTTCTTTTAATCCATGCCACCCTCCGGTAAAGGCTTCTTGTCTTTGCTTACCGACATTATCGAGTGTACTAAAAATAATGGGTCCTATCCAATCCGTTGTTGTAATAAATCGTCTATTTGGACGCTTAAGAACTTGCAGGAATATATTTTCATAATTCTCAAAGGATTCAATACTTGTAATTTGATTTATCCCACCGGATCCAAAGGTTAAAGTCATACCATTTTTCGGTCGAATATATTCTATCGATAAATTGTCATCAATTTTCACCATCATATTTCTTGCAAAAAATTCTTTGCCTATGTAGAGTATCGAAATTAAAGCACCGATTAGCAATAGCCATTTTATGTATTTCATTCAATTTCACTACTTTCTTTATCTTAATTCTATATCTTATATCTTTAATGTATTTTGCAATATAGGAAAGTTTATCATATTCCATAGAAACTCTCAATCTTTTTATGTTATACTAATGATAACCATTATTGATTAAAAGGAGGTATTTTCATGAATAAAAATACTATTAAAGGCTTAATCTACGGCGCCTTTATCGGCGATGCCATAGCGCTAGGCCCTCACTGGATATATGACACTTCAAAAATACAGCAACATTTTGCACCAATTTCCGGTTATACCGATCCTCGACATACTAATTTTCATCCGAATAAATCCGCAGGAGATTTTACCCATTATGGAGACCAGGCTTTACTTTTGCTTAAATCCATCGCAAAACATAAAGATTTCCATATCGATGCGTTTAAAAAAGAGTGGATAACCTTAATGACAAACAGCGATATATATGTTGACGCGGCCTCCAAAGAATCGTTAAAGCGCCTGCAAGATAGCAATCGCGGCTCAGATAGCGATGAATTAGGTGGATTTGCTCGAAGTGCACCACTGTTTGCTCTTGAAGATATTCAAGAAGAAGACATACTTGATCAAATACGCCTAACACATACGGACCCACAATTATTAACAATTGCTCGCTATCTTATCCGCGTATTAAAAGATGTTCTTCATGGAGCTTCCATTGAGACAAGTTTACTATCCCATAAAGATATTGATCCATTTATTGCACAATCCTATAATGAGGCACGTATTCGTCCAGATAATATAGTTGAGCGAATTAAAGCCATCGGTCAAAATTGTCATTCGGCTTTTGCATTACCTGCTGTTTTAACGATTGCGCTAAATGAAGAGACTCTTGAATCAGCGCTTATTCAAAACACCTATGCCGGCGGTGATAGTGCAGCTAGAGGTATGGTCCTTGGCATGTTATATGGAGCTAGGGACGGCTATCATGAATTACCCAAGGATTGGGTCCACGGACTTAACTCTTTTAAAACGCTTGAAGAATCTTTAAATCAAGTACTCTTATAAGTCTCACAAAAAACCACATGATAAAATGCTTTGCCTTTATCATGTGGTTTTTTTATAGAATACTTCCCTTTATGCTTCACTTACATTATAATTTTTCTCTTTTATTCTATCGAGGGGAATAAATTCTGCATCATACACTACCTTAGAATAATTTTTAATAATCCTATGTCTAGCTATTACATCACCTGTCGTCTTATTGACTATTTTGACATAAATCTCATTAGTACGATAATATCCATCTGGCTCCTTAACAAACCAGCTGTTCTCTTCATATACATGATATGAATGGCTAAGTTCACGTTCACTTCTTAGCTCCCCGCAAAGATGGGTATCTGTCGTATATACAATTAATTGAAACGTCTGATCCGTCTCATTTTTCACCTGATAGTCTAAATAGTTATACATTATAGACGTTCCGCTCCCAAAAGGAACTTGGCGTCCAAAATCCGGAAACATATCAATTTGATTATGATGGTGATGCTCTACAATGGTCAATGGACTATGTAAAATCATCCAATGGACTAAATTGCTTAGCTGACACATCCCACCTCCGATTCCTTGACTAATTTTTCCTGATTTTATAACTAGTCCTTCTTTATAGCCTTTTTTTTCACTACAATTTCCCACAAGTCGCCAAAACGAAAAGGTTTCACCTGGCTGAATCAACACTCCATTAATTTTAGGCGCTGCTAGGCTCAAATTAATAGCTTTGTTGTTTTGAAGGCGCATATCTACATCCCCTAATTTTCTTCGTATCAACGAGGAATGTGTGTATATTTTTTGTGGTAATTTATCTTCCGAAAAAGTTTTTGCATATTGACTACTATTTTTAATCCATGTAATTTTTCGACACAGAATCCCTTTTATTACAGCAAGCTTATACGCTAGCGGATGGAGTTCACAAAACAGCTTTCTTGCCATAACAGCTCCTTTCTCATACTCTCCTTAGTTCCCTGTTCTTTTTTAGCCATTGAACAGAAAAATCCACGCCCTCACGCATCGAAAAATATTTACACGGCGCCATACCGATATAGCCACTTTGGACCACATGTTCTTTTTCAAAAGCTTCTCCTATTTTTATGAAGTCCTCTGAATCATAGACAACATCTTCGAACCATTTCCAAACCCGTTTTCCTTCTTCAAAAACCGAAGTACCTAATTGCTCTGCTGGCATCTCCTGGATTAATGCTTCTCCAAGATGAAAACTTGTGCATGAGTCATATCCTACACCCAGTAATAACACTTTTGCATCCAGTTCATAGAGTTTTCCAAGAGGCGACTTTATACCAAGCTGTGGTGTTAGTGGATGTTCTTTAGTAATCTCGTGTGCATCTTTCCCATTCGCGGCAAATGAAACCTGTGGATGATTGGAACGCAGTGTTCCTGGAAGCGTGCGAAACAGCTCTGCTACACGTCCCATACCGCGAGTCGGAGTAATAGCAGGGTCAAATGCCGGCATATTTTCATGAATAATCGATATCCATTCTTTGGGTACCGGAGGATGTTCCCATTCTTCCGGATTGCTCCAGTCGCCACTATGGGCTGGCATAACTAATGTCCCTTCCTCATTAAGCACTTCCATCAACGCCATAATTACCGCCTGAGCGCCTCCACATACCCAGCCCAGACTTGACAAAGATGTATGTACAATCAGTCTGTCTCGTGGATTAATACCCATGTTTTTTAAACCTGAAACTATATGTTTTATTGTTATTGGTTGTTGCGTCTTTTGAATCAATGTTTTTTCATCCATAATTTCTCTACTTTCATCACTTATCTATATTGCATTTAATTCTTTTTTTGAGTATCTTGCGAATAGCTTCCAAAAAAATCAAGGTTTTCGCCTTCTGTCACCGATGTGAGGATAACAAAAAGAATGCCGCCAAATATTAACATATTATAATGACGTATTATTCGCTCTAGCTGTTGAACACGTCCTTGCTTTAGCCAATAGTACATGGATATGTTAATACACAGAACAATAACTGCTGAAAACAAAACCCAACTTCCCTGCGCTCTTTCCATGAATGTTAGATAGCCTCCTATAATCAGACCTACTACGCCCAGTCCAATATATATTGCCGCTATTTTTCGTTTAGTATCACCGTGGCGAATGCTCAGACTATTAACAAGAATGAGCCCGATAAAACCAACCGCAACCAATGGATGAATCATTCCTTCAATATCAAAGTGCACATGAAAAATCGCTACGGTTATCCCGCTGATAATTCCATTAATCAACAAATATATCCCTGTTGCTTGTATCGTTTTAAATGCATAATATAAAGGAATGACTAAAATCACCCAAAGAACTACCACTACAGGTAAAATTTTTGATGTTCCCAACCATAGTGTTGTCATTGCAGTAACTAATATAATAAGATATAAAAAAATGGCACTCATATATATTTTCGTGATATTTTCATTGACTTCCATATTTTTTCCTCTATCCTTCACAAGATTATCTATACACTTCATACGTGGTATAGGCTTTATCAAAACGATACCCTAATTTTGTAGCTAAAGCTACAGATGTTTTATTTGCTGCATCCCAGCTTGGGTATTTGCCTTGACTTAAGCATGTCAAAATCAGCTGTGCTGCACATGCAGTTGCTAGTCCCTGCTGACGATACCCTTCCTTTGTGGCTATCTCGATTTCAATACCATCATCATACACTGAATATGACGATGCACCGCAAACCACAACATTATTATGTAGCACGCAAAATCCCAGTCCCTGCTGTTTAAACTCTTCATAGGATGAAAACTGGGCACAAAAATCTTTTGACCACACATTTTCTTTTACTAACGCATAAATCTTTGAATCTATAGGTACTATCTCGTACATTGGAGATAATCGATCTATATATCCTTGAAGTTGCTGCACATCAAAATTTTCATTACCTTTGTAAAATCCGTAGCGTTCAAAACGTCTACAACGATTACCATAGGTCTGTTCAACTAGGTTTTCCCATCCTTCATCTCCCGAAATCATATAGAGTGAATCTCCACATTCTTTTGGTATATTCTCAACTAAAACCCGCGCCTGTGAACATGAGCTATCCCCTGCAAAAAAGCAAAAGTCACCTACAATTATCTGTCCACAAGTGGGTTGTTCCCGCTGATCTGCCCACGCTTGTCCCATATATCCTTGTAGACATGATAAGATTACAGTATCTGTTAAGTTTATAAATAAGGGGGCAATCCCTTGCATGTCTTTTTTTTCCAATTTCATCATAATTTCACCTTTAAATAATTTACTCTTTTTCTTTTTCTTGTTCTTGATTATATAATACTGGTGTTTGGTATTTCCACTTTTCCCACGTTGGCGCATCTATAACAAGCGTTACCATAAAATGGGCTACGTTAATACGACTGGTTTTTCCAGGTTGAAATATAGGGCTTTGAGTTGGTGATGCCTCAACTCTATAAGGTGTTACAATATTATGGTCGACTAAAGTATCTGGCCGTACACAAACCCATTCGATAGATGTTTTTTGTCTTCCAAGCTCCAGTAATAAATAGTCCGCTGCCTTCATGTTATCACGGTGTGGCGGCAGGCATAACCGTAGCAGTGTATCAATACCCCGTTCCAAAAATGAGCGTTTTTCCTCAAGTAACTTATTTGTATATGCGGTTGTATTCATGAGGATAATCTTTAACTTTTTGTCATTATTCAATGCAGCCACTTCACAAATATGACGTATGCTATCACTTACTAGATAGCGCGGTTGTCCAAAGATTCCTCTCATTGTAAGATTATGTCCAAGGCATGAGATGACCACATCACATCCTTCGATTAACGACTGTAATTGAGCATTTGAAAAATCATGTATATTGCCTGTTTTTATTTCGACCAGTGAGCTAGTACTGATTTCTTTTTGAAGCGTCGCATGATGTCGTATAAAAATACGTGTCGGTATGCCCTTATCAACGAGTTGCATAACTACTTTTTGACCTGTTGCTCCACTTGCTCCAAGAACCAATACTCTCATATATCTCCTCCATTCATATCATTTTCATTATATCTTGTTAGCCTATGGTTCATAACGCATGCTTTGTTATATATAACTTTTGCTCAAACAACTGATTCATCCACCTTTTTTTCCACAAAGTGAGTAGATAAATATAAAAATAATTGAATAATACTAATAAAAATTGCTTGGACGCTAATCAAAAGCACCTCATTTAGAATAATCATTTGAAGTGAGGCACTAAAAAATAATACGATGCTCATCATCAGGACATATACGGTTTTCCCCTTCAAAAAAGCAACAGAAGCTACAATATTGCCTAAGCCAAATACACTCATAATATAAATGCCAATCAGTGTCCAACGTTCAACACGCAGTACCCTTACCCATTCTACCGGAAATTCTGCAAAAACCCCATACTCTCTTAACATCATTATCCCAATAATTATTCCCAAAATTCCAAATAGAAAATTAACCAAAAATGTTACTATTTTTAAATTTCTTTTCACAAGCATCCCCCTCAAAACGTTTAAAACGATTATTAAATTGTAACTTCAATACTATTGCCATCAGGATCTTGGACAACACTCTCAAAGTATCCATCCCCTGTTGTTCTAGGCTCACTTAAAATAACATATCCATCTTCTTTTAACTGGCGTGTAAGATCAATGACTCTTTGTTGACTTCCAACAGACATCGCAAAGTGCGCTATTCCCGTTGGATACTCTGCTTCTTGTTGTTCTCTTACTGAAACCGTTGGTCTTTGCATGATTTCTATTCGACCTCCTTCAGAAAAAGATACGAAATAAGATTCAAATCCGGTTTTTTCATTTACATATTTTGTATTTGCCGTTGCCTCAAAATAGGTTACATAAAACTCTCTTAATGCTTCTAACTGTTTTGTCCATAATGCAATATGATCAATTCGCATTTTCTCATCTCCTTTTTTAACTATATCTGACTAATAACACACTTATATTGACACCCAAAGACTTTTTCAAATACATGAATTTCAATATCTTCAATATCTATCGATGGATTAAGTACTTCCAAAGAACTCCTTGCAAACCCTGAATCTCCATAATAAATTAACGCATCAAGCTGTGTCTTTTTTCCACAGCATGGTGTAATAAAGGATCGTTCTTTGAAATTTCCTTGTGCACTTACGTTCATCAATTGTCCCCATGTTTTTAATAAACTGTGGTGACAATGGTTACACACCACCGATTCAAACCTCTGTCCGCAATCAATAAATTCAATCTGTTCATATTGATGTAATTCTACTTTGTCATAGCGCTCTATGTGCTTATCTAAAAAATCTATCACCTCTTTCTTATGAACATTAAATCTATGATTAACCTCCATCGGGATAAATTTATATATAAACTCTGACATCCTTGCGATCCTTCCTATTGTTCCTTAGTATTTTTTATAAGTACTTGGGTCCCATTACCATATCCACAATATTTTTGTTCTTTAAGCCATATATCCAGTTCCGCCCATATGCATTGACGCTGTGTCGGATAAACATAGCCAGGTATACGTTTTATATTTTTCATCAACGCGAGCATGTCTAATCGATATCATCGTCTTTTCTCCTTTAATTTATATTGCCAATTATCGATTCATAATTGGATGATTGGGGTTTAATTCAACCAAATCCCATAAATTACCATATAAATCTTTAAATACCGCTACCATACCATATTCAGCTGATTTGGGCTCTCGCACAAACTCCACACCTTTTTCAATCATTTTGTTATAGTCTCTCCAAAAATTATCGGTGTTCAGAAATAAAAATACTCTGCCGCCTGTTTGATTGCCAATAAAAGCCTCTTGCCCTGGTTTAGATGGTTTTGCTAGTAAAATGGTTGTCTCTCTTGATCCTGGCGGTGCAACAACAACCCAACGCTTATCTTGTTCTGCTTGATAGGTATCTTCAATAAGTTCAAAATCCAATGTCTTTGTGTAAAAATCTAATGCATCATCATAATCCTCAACTACTAGTGCTATATGAACGATGGCTTGTTTCATATATTTCTCCTTTACTCATAGAAGTTTCCTTTGTGAAAATTTTCATTGCCTAGTTTCGTTGCTGTCATTTTAAAGATAACACATCCATCAGGACATACAAGTTCTTTTGTATATTTGCCTGAACCACCAACATTTTCTAGATTACCACCACTTCGAACCGCTTCCATAATTGGAAACATCATCATCATTGTCTTTGAACAAATCCCCTGTCCTTGTTCATTAACCGGACAGCCGTAGGTGCAACTATACTTATCCCCGATTTCTTCTCCATTTCGGCAATATCTTTCCGTTTTTTCTCCACGTAAAAAACCTGTTACCTCGATATTCCATTCATATTCTTCATTATACCATTTTTTCATGTTAACCCTCCACTTCTACCCATAAAAATTATATATTGTTCATTAGCTCTTTTAATTTTAACGCCGTGGCAGCAATATCAGCGTCTCTCAATTTTACTCCGGCATCATGATAATGCATAATTTCAGTAAATAGTTCATAAAAACATAACTTAATTTCAAAATTCTCGCTAACAGAACATTTCTTCTTATATCGATCCAACAAAGAAAAGTATCTTCCATTTGCATTATTAAGTTGATACAAATCATATTCTGCATCTCCCCAACAGCATCCAAATGGATCAATTACAGCTCTTACATCTGTCAACTCTTCGTTGAGCATAATATTCCATGTATTATAATCCCCGTGAATCAAACTTGATGTCGTCACCGGTAAATAAAAAATATGCTCAAAGTTATTGTATGCTTGCTCTATAATTTGAAAATTTTCTTTGGATAAGATTTTTTTTGAATAAAAGCTTTGTGCCGCACTAAATATTCGATCAACAATCGGTTTGTAATATTGACGCCAATCCTTTACAAATTCTGTTGCGTTTAATTCTCCAAATCCTTGGGTGTTGGTGACTGAATGATACGCTATCAGATTATCAATAATTTTTTCTGCAATATTATCCAAAGCCTCTTCATTAACCGAAGATTGTATTCCGGCATTGACACCTTGTAGATATTCCATCATGAGTACATCATAGCCAAGCGCTTGATCTGCTTGATACACCTGATATACTTTTGGCATAGGTATATGACTATACTTATTTAACGTTTCTATCTGTAGCCCTTCATTTTGAGCCAATCCAAGCTTTAAATATATTTTCACCACAACTTTAAACGGTGCTTTATCAAGTGTTGCCAAGAAGACTTTTCCATAAAAGCCTCCTCCTAACGGATGAATATCAATTGGCTCTACCTCAAAGTATCTTTGAATTACATTCGATACAACTTCATGCATATCTCACCCTCCTAGTGTATCAAGGCTATTAAATTATAATCTTCTTTTAATATCTGTAGTTCTTCATATTCATCAAAAACATATTCTAAATATGGCGATAGCTCTAATGCTTTGTCCATCATTTCTTTTGCTGATGCTTGATTGCCGGTCAGCATATCTATACGTGCTCTGTAGACGTAAATAATCGCAACTTCTTTATTTTCATTCCATATTTCGCTTAACATATCTTTTGCCTCGTCTAGTTTGCGCAGATGTATTGCGCAATCAATAAGTGAACTTTTTAAGTAGAACGTAGGCTCTCCATATGACAGCGCTTCGAGATATCCTAAGTAGGCATTCTCATAATCTCCTAAAAAATATAGTCCATCTGCCATCAACTCATATGCATATGCATTACTACTGTCAATACTAATCAATTCTTTGGCGGCAGTAATGAGTTTTTCATATTCACTATAGTCATAAAAAAACTCAGTCTCTAGATCTAGTCGATAGGTCCGACCATATGTTAATTCTATTTTTTCTAAAAAATCCTCCCTTGTTTGTTCAGTGCCCATAAGGTAAATATTTTCTAGTATTAAATACAAATCATAATATTCTAAAGAATAATTGCTTAGCATATCCGTATATAGCGCATATCCTTCCTCTTCATCTACATAGGTGTAAGTATATTCAGCTAATAAAAAATCATATTGTAATGGTTCATTATTGAGACGAAATTGTTCGAGTACGTTTTCAATTTTTTCACTCTCCTGTGATTGACTATACAATGTAAGAAGATCTTTTACGTAATAGCTTTTTGTAGGATCAATGAAAACCATCTCTTCTAATGCTTTTATTGCTTCATCCATATCCTCTAAGTCTAAATAATACGTATATATCGAATACCATCCATCAATATCGTATGGCTGAAGTTCGATATATTTTTCCCAATACGCAATGGCCTCTTCATCCTCTAGTGCATCAAGTGTCGTCGCTAAACCATAGATAGCATATGAATTATTTGGATTTGCACGCATCGCTTCTTCAAAGACTTCTCTTGCATTATCATATTCACCTAGTCCATAATGACTATTTCCTAGATTGGTTAATGTAATTGAATCTTGAGGGTTCAGCTTTAATGACTCTAAGCTATATTCTTTTGCCTTCTCATAATCAAAAATATTTAAACACGCCCATGAAAGATTATTATATATTGCATCTTTCATAGAATCATTAGACACATCTATCAGCAGCTGTTCATATTTTTCTATAGCTTCCTCATTCTCATAATTTAGAATAAGCCAATAACAATAGTTGGATTTTTCTTCATCATTTAATAATGTATATTCTTCTTTATATTGCTCTAAAGTCTCCTTAACAAGTTCTTCTTGTACATCAAATGCACCTAAAGACTCCAAAATGTTATATTTTAAAATTCTATACTTCATCATATCACTATAGTCAAGTAGCGTATCCACAACTTCTAACGCCTCTTCATGTTCGCCTGTCAAGTGATATGCATTGGCAACTTGATAAAATGTTTCAAAATCTTTTTCTATACTCAGTTCATTTTGATTATAATGTTCAAGTATCTCCTGATATTGATTTTCAGAATAGAGTCTTTCAATATACATCTGTGGTGTTTCTAAAACTGAGCAAGCACTAAGTATAAAGCTCATTAATACAATTGTTATAATTTGTGCTTTTTTAAATGTCGTTTTCATGTTGTTCCCCTTTATTTTATCTATGATATTTTTTCTGTCTTATAGTTGTAGCCACAAAGCAGGTCTTAGCCCGCCGCGGCACTTACCTTCGCTAATGTTACCTTTAAAGATATTATTGCCTTGAATACCTATATTACCATCTCCATGAATATAGACTGCCTTTACGCTTACACGTCCAGGTGAACGAAGCCACCACCACCATATCCCTTCTTTATAATATGCCGTTCGCTTGCTATTATTCATATCTTTTCTCTCGAACCAATACCGTTGATTTTTACCTGGATTATAAAGTTTCGAACTACTATCCCCAAAATATTTACACACCGCCTCTTCCATACTTAGTAAAAATATTCTATCTTGCGTCTTTTCTCCACCTTTTGTCCCATACCATTCATTATCAGCATTTTCATTCGTTATGGTTAGGATTCTTGCTCTATCTTTTTCTTCAAAACTCTCATAAAACGTATGATTAAGGTAGTGCCTCAGGGAGCACTCTGCCCACGTGATATCCTCATATACTTCATGGTACGGACGTTGTTCAATTATTTTTTCCGTTATAATCAACATCTTATCTTCTTGAATATCAAGAACTCTCCATGTATACTTGCCAAAATCTATCTTATCTCCTATCTGCATTGTAATCCCCCTTTAGTTTATTATCCTCTTTAGGATTTCAAATAAGATGAATAGCCTTATCACTTTCTTACTGGTTTCTCATGATTGTAGCTTTTTTATTCGATATTTTCAAGCAAACCACCCAATTCTAATGTACTTTTAACAATATACGTAGCTCCTGCTTTTGTCAGCTCTTCATAGGAACCATATCCATATTCAACGCCTATTGAATCAATTCCTACTACATTGGCGCCAATAACATCATGTTTTCTGTCACCAATCATCACTACATCATCTTTTTGTTCAATACCAGCTTCTAGTAATGCTGTCTCAATAACCTCTGCCTTATTTGTTCGTGTTCCATCAAGATTACTTCCTATAATAACCTTAAAATACTTTTCCAAATCAAAGTGTCTAATAATTCTTTCTGCAAAAACTGTAGGTTTTGATGTGGCAACAATCAATATTTTTTTTTGCTCAATCAAGGCTTTAAGAAGCTCTGGGATTCCTTGATAGACATGGTTCTCAAAAATCCCTATGTCTTTAAAGTACTCCCTGTAAAGTTCTATCGCCTTATTTGCTTCATCCTCTGTAAAATTATAATAATCCATAAACGAATCTTTTAATGGTGGTCCGATAAATTTTGTTAATTCATCTAAATTGACACTCTTTTGTCCCATTTTGTTTAAGGCATATGCGACTGATTTAGTTATGCCTTCTCTAGGATCCGTTAACGTTCCATCGAGGTCAAATAAAATGTATGTATATTTCATATTGTTCTCCATTCTTATTGTCTGCAATTATCTATGTTCTTCAAAAGCCAGTCTTTAACAAAAATTATAGGCGCGGATAAATCACAGATAAATATAACGGAATTACTTCATCTACAAGGCGCCTATTAATTCATGCCTTACACTTTATTTTTTTACATAGTGCAATTGCGCAAATTGCTTAAATTGTCGAACACTTTTTAATTCCAATTCTACTTCGATATTTTGTTGATTGAATAAAGAAATACCTTTGCCAATGAGTGTTGGTGCCACAAAAAGTATGAACTCATCCACAAGTTTTTCTTTAACGCACTGAGATATAATCTCTCCTCCACCAACAATCCAGATATTCTTCCCCGCTTCCATTTTTAATGAACTAATGAATTTAGAAATATCTCCATGAATAAACTCCACATTTTCATCTGCTACATATGGTGTTCTAGTGAACACATAACATTTTTTATTTGCATAGGGAAAGTTTTCTTCTTCAAAATTCCTAATCCAATCATATGTTCTTCTTCCAAGAACCACCGTATCTATCGTATCGTAGAATTCACTATATCCATTATCGCCTTCGCCTTCTACTTTAAACAGCCACTCTAGCGAGTCCTTATCTGTTGCGATATACCCATCTAAGCTGGTAGCTATATAAACCATTACTTTTCTAGACATTATATCTTCCTCCTCTTTTTTCTATAATCTTTAACACTTTATAGTAAAAAAACACTCCAACAATCGCACCTACTATAAATCCATTCTTTTTTTTACGTATATTTAAAAAAACTAATGTAAAGATACCCACCGGCATGAATACAATTATATTCCCAAGGATATTGATAGTAAATTGCAGCATCTGACTAAAACTATCTAAAACCAAACATCCTTGTATTGTTGTAAAGGGTTTCAAATTATATTGATTCACATGTCCCTTTGTTCTTCCGGCTAGCTTAGAAATAAAGGCAAAATAACTTATGAAGCAAATATATAATAAAGCTAATAAACTCATCCCTATCTGCAAATATTTCCGTTTTTTCTTCACATGCAAACTACCTCCCTGTGTAACGCACGTATTCTATGTCCTTTCCTTCACAGAGGAAAAAACCAGGTTTTCCCCAACAAATATAATCCTCTATAGCTAAACTAAATAGTATACATTATGCATTCTTGATATGCATAACGAACTCTTCCACATGCGAATCTTCATTTAATTGCTTTTGAAGAATTTCAAACCCCATCTTTTTATAAAATAATACTGCATTTTTGTTTTCTGAGTAGACGGCTAAGGTTAACTTACTATATTTTTGCTTGGCAAAATTAATTAATTTTTCCCCTACACCACATCTTTGTTGTTCTGGTGATACAAATAAGGCTCCAATAAATTCTTCGTTAATGATACTGATAAAGCCAATAACTTTACTCTCTTCAATATAAAGATACGTGTCGCTGTTTGGTAAATAATTCTCTTTAACTTGAATATAATTTTTTCTCCAGTATTCTTCTTCAATAAATGGATGTGCTATAATTGTAGCTTGTAGCCATATATCCATTATCGTCTCTAATTCTCTATTGTCTTTTTTTATTTTTCTAATCATATGTCTTCCACTTTCATTAATAACGACAGATACGAATTTATATCTGCCTATAAATTGCTAGTAGTAGTTACATTGTCGTAGGAGGTAATCATCTAATCACTATTTTCTTTTAACATTCTAAGCATGATTTTTTTAGTTTTAAAATATAGTCTATAATTGAATTGGTGACAATATGGGTCTGCAAAACCATGATATCCCTTATACATTTCCAAAACTTCGATATTCTTTTTTTCTTCTATTTCCTTCACAAGTGCTTCAACATTAAACTTTTCGTTTGACGCAAAAAAGATAAACATCGGCGACAAAGGAATAATATCAGTATAGTCTCTAATTCTTGAACCATAAAAACAAACAATTCCAGCGCTATGAACATATTCACTCATCATCCATGCGACAGTTGCTCCTATACTGTAACCGACAATAAAAACTTTATCATATCTAGATTCTAAATCCTTATATGTTATCAACGCATTTTGACACGCTTGTGAAAAACCAATGCAAGCAATAAAATCACTATATGCTTTTTCTTCTTCTTGATAAGAATAAATTTTATCTTGACTTAGTAAGTTAGGGCAATAAACATCGAATCCTAGCTCATGTAAATCGTTGCACTTTTGCTTTATATTAGCATTTATTCCATAAATTTCATGTAACAAAAGTACAACTTTCTTATTTCCCGCGGATAGTTGATACATATTCTTTCCTCATTCTTCACTGTACATCACTAGTGTTTTAGATTGCTTTTTCTTGGAGATATATCCGAAAATCATTTAAAAACTCTTCTTCACTCGCATACCCTGCAGTTGAATAATCATCTGGACTATTCATATATTCTTTATACTTTACAAAGTCCATATCAAAGCATTCTTCAATCATAAACTTAGCTTTATATCCGGCCAAATTATACTGCATCCGAATAGTATCTCCTCCACCTTGATAGGTTACGATAGATGATAAATTAGATGGTATGTCTTCCAACGTAAATTCCATTGATTGTCCAGCCAGATAACACGCAATTCCTTCTCTAATATCTATATACCCATGTGGCAAGATAATATGAACAAGCTCATGAACAGGTATTTTTAGCATCTCTTCTTCTGTTTTAATACTTGTATCCGATGGAGATGTTAGATGCACTACACGTTCTTCATGATCTGCAAATCCTGTTGTATTCCCATTGTTCTCACCACCAAACGCCCCTTCCCAAAAGGCTGGCTGGTCTTTATATACAATAAAAGTAATCTCTTCATCAAAAGATACTTCAAAGTCATCGATAAATTTTTTATACGCCTGATTTACAACTTTTTCAACCCGCTCATCTTGGTTGGTATCAATATATTGAAAAACAAGATTTGGAGCTAGTGTAACTTCCTCTTCTACTTCTTCTAGCTCTTGCATCTCTTCATTTGCTACTTGAATATCATCCACCGCATTTTCTTGCTCATTGATTTGTATAGATTCTGTTTGAATAGTGGCCTCTCCACCATTATCCACCTCTGTTTGAACCTCCAATTCTTTTGCCTCACAACCAGTCAATACGATCCCTAAAGTTAATGCGATAATTAATTTTTTCATAAATACCTCTTTCTCTCTTTATTGTTTTATTATTCTTTATAGATTATTAATTAAATCGAATCTTATTGCGTATCATTTGTCTGAACTCATCATTATCCCTAAGTCTACCTCCAATTGAGCTCATCCCAAAATCTCTACTTGCAACAGCTACTATCTTCGACGAACCCCCATATGGCTCAATGTCCTTCTTTAACTCCGCAATTGCTTCCTCATAACCTGCTCCTCGATTAACAAAAATCACGAATGTTATCTATAACGCCACCAAAGTCATCCTCAAAACTACAGCTACCGGTTTTAAAGCAAGCATAATTATAATCACAACAGCTACTAATTGAAAGTTCTGGAATATTTAAAATTAAAAATGCGTCTGAATTATTGGTTGATTCAATAAGTTCAAGGACATCTCTACAATTCCCATTTTTTCTCTTACTATAGTTCATCCCTAAAATCATTCGTTGTTATCAAACCTCCTAATCTAACCTACCATATTTTTTACTTTTAGTCATTTGTCCAATCTCTTAAAAACCATGTATTATCTATATACTCTAAGCTCTTATTATGGTTTGCCTTGGCTTTATATTTCTCATAATCCTCATACATGGCATCCATATCAGTCATCGTTCCTAATCCATACATTAAAACTTCAAAACTCCCCTCCTCCTCATCTTCTAATAAACGATCAAAATCAATCGCTAATCCCGACTTACTAAGTTCAACCAACTCTACTATGAGGTCATCCCCTAATAAATTAACGACCTTTCCATGCACTTTCTTAATTTTATTACATATAAGTCTATTCAATACATCTCGATACTCTTGTATGTCACGATAATAAATTATATTGTTCCAACCATCATCATGGGCAAGATATACAAAACGGTTATTTAATTTTTCAAAAAACGGGGATTGTACTGGTTGTTGCAGCTTTCCAAGATAGATTAGTTCAGCCGCTTCAAGGCGGGTCATTGACCTAAGTCCTTTAACATCCGAAAAATCAATCCAGCAAAAATCGCCATAATTATAAACTTCTTCTGCAATAAACTCTTCAATATCATCTTCTACACAAATGTGGCATCTTGTAGTAAAATCAAATGCACTTCCCCAATAATCTCCTTCCAAAATAAGTATATTTTTCGGTCTGTCTTCTATACAATTCATAAATTCGTTGAATTCAATTCCATATGATAGTACTTTATTTTCTTCTTCTAAAAATGATAAATATAATAACTCTCTCGTCTTAGGCATAAGCTCTCTTCCTCTATTTTTTCTATATTTAGCCCAATCATCCTAGGGACTTATATTATGTGACGTCATCTTCTGGCTCCAGCAATTTTATGCATCGTGAAAAGCTTAACATAACAATCTTCAATTTACAATTAAAGGGTTATTAAATTTCATTTTGTATTATTATAATGATGTATTTTTACATGTTTCCTGTACATGATTGCAATTGGCGTGTTATATGTCGTTATCTACGGAAATCACTCACATGTCTAGGAACGATGCTCACAAAACTTTTCCCATAATATTGTATATTTTTTCATATTAAAAACCTGTATTGTTTTTTCTTTATGCTTTATATCAAACTTAAGTCTGTATCCAAAGTCTTTTCTTACGTTGGATATATCCTTAAAGCAATACTTATTACCCATATATATTATATAATCTTCACTTTCAAAAACTGAACTGAATGTTGGAGTTGGTATCAATAAAATACTCATCCCTATTAATATTAATAAGAATGCTCTATATTCCCCTAACGATAACAACGCCCAATACATTAAATGCATTAAAATTAGTAGCACTAATCTTATGTAATAAGCCCTAATCTTTGGAGAATATATCACGCTTACATTCTTAAGATCAACTCTTTTCTTAAACAAAACTCCTCTTATAATAAATATCAAATATATTAAAATCACCAATCCATATAATAACAAAAAAAATTGCCTTTGTAAGGCTGTCAAATCCTCATTGATACTGTACGTTCGTTTATTTATTATGTAAAAATAAGTCAAACCAAAATACACGCTAATGACCAAATATGCAATAATTCTTTCCCTTGTTTTTATTATATACTCCATATCTTTTCCTCCTATAAAATATCTATAGTCTCTCGGAATTACAAAGCCTGAAAAATCAATGCTTTCAATTCTTATTTTTATAAAAACCTCCACTTTTTTTGCCAAAACCCTTGACAAATCTCCAAAAATTTTCGCCGAAGGCAATTGAATGTAACTTTTATTTTCGATTGCCCGGAGGTGTTTTTATGTTTCCTGTTTTTGTTTCTCATTCGGATTATCAAGATGCTTTTGCATCACGGTTTCTTAATGCCTATCCTGATCCATTTATTATTCCAAAAGATACTTGGCCTATTATTAATCAGTTTTTTCATCTTGATCTTTCCGAAACTCATTATATTCTTTTTGATACTTATTCA
>DGAD01000015.1 GCA_002382805.1 Clostridiales bacterium UBA4039 | reverse complement strand
CCAACATTTATTATAGAACCAAAAAAAAGCTGTGTACCTAGGTACACAGCTTTTTTTATGTTACATCTTTTTATATTATGTCATTATATTATCTGTCTTGTAAAAATGTATTCATTTGATCCAATAATGGATCTAGCTCCATTCCATGGACAAAACAAGCTTCTTCAAGTGTTTCCCCTTGGGATGATGGGCAACCGACACAATGCATGCCATTGGACATCAATATTGGAATGAGCTCCTGATCGACACGAATAATATCTGCAATAATCATATCTCCGGTAATTTTAGCCATATTCAAGCCTCCTATCATTTCTCATTGTATGATAAGTATCATACGCATAATATTATAATACATTTAGCTTCATATAGCAAGCCAATTGATAAAGATTATCATCTTGTCGATTCATGATACATTTAAGCTTGAAAAAACTCTTTTAAACTCTCTGCAACTTTTGCTTCATCCGAACCATCTACAACTACTTCAAGTTCATCGCCATGTCCTGCCCCAACAGTTAAAACCCCCAAGATACTCTTTGGATTAACAGACTTACCATCCTTAATCAATTGAACATCTGAGGCTACATTTTTAATTAAATTAACAAGTTGTGTTGCCGGTCTTGCATGAAGCCCTTCTTCAAATGGTACTTTTGCTTTAAAACTAATCATAACTTCCTCCTTAATTTTGTCTTATGCTGTTTTTTTCTTAAGAAAGCCAACCATAAAAGCGGACACAATTGTGCCAATTATAATGGCTAACAAATACATTATAACATTTTCTACAGCAAAAAACACGAAAATTCCTCCATGTGGAACAGATAATGTTGCATTAAACGCCATCGATAGTGCTCCCGTCACTGCACTTCCTACCATAATCGAGGGAATACGCGTAATGGATCGGCTGCCGCAAAGGGAATTGCTCCTTCTGTAATAAACGCCAGACCTAATACGACAGCAGCTTTTCCCGCTTCTTTTTCACTATTTGAAAATTTGTTTTTAAATAAAATGGTAGCTAGTGCAAGTCCTAATGGCGGAACCATTCCCGCTGCCATAACCGCTGCCATGATTGGCGATCCAGGTCCTGCGGCCAATGTTCCTACGCCAAAGGCATATGCCGCTTTATTTACAGGACCTCCCATATCAAACGCCATCATCAAACCAATAACTAACCCCAATACCACTGCATTTGTTCCGCTCATTCCTTCTAGAAAATTATTCATCGCCGTGTTGATTGCAGCCACAGGTGTTCCAATTACATAGAAGAAGACGAGCCCAACAACTAGCGAACCGACAACCGGAATAATAAGTACAGGCATAATTCCTTGCAATGTCTTTGGAAGTTTAATGGTTTTTTTAATAAGCAAAACCACATATCCGGCTAAAAATCCGGCTAAGATAGCACCTAAAAATCCGGCCTTTAACTGTGTCGCCACCGCACCACCAATCATACCAGGCGCAAGACCGGGGCGATCCGCAATAGAATAGGCGATATAACCTGCAAGAATAGGAATCATTAAACCAAAAGCACCTGCGCCGCCGCCATATACGTGTGTGCTATTCCTGTGGGACAAGCCGTTACTCCTAAAATTTTCATACATAAACCTCCTCTTAACTCATATATTAATATGTTTCACCCCAAGTTTGTTACTAAAACCTTTTGACTCCTTTCTAATAATTTTTCTTTTGAAAATTGCACATGGTCTTGTGTCTCAATGGCAATTGAACTACTTGCCGTTGCACATTGCATTGCTTTTTCCAATTTTATTAATTCATCTTCATCTGAAAATGTTTTTAATCCGTAGATAAAACCAGCAAGCATGGAGTCGCCTGCACCTACTGTACTAACCACTTTCACCTTTATAATATCCGCTTTGATACAATGCTTTTGACTTACTAAAAGGCTTCCATCTTCTCCCATGGATACCAAAATATATGTTATTGCGTAGTTTTTAATTAATTCACGACATTCGCTTTTAATCGCATCGAGTGTATCCAGCGTTTTGCCTACAGCCGCTTCCAGTTCATGAATGTTGGGTTTAATCAAATAGGGACCTTCTTGAATACTTTTCATCAAAATCTCTTGATCTGCATCAACAACCATATGCGTCTTGGTCTTTAACTTCTTAACAAGCTCTGCATAATACGATTGCCCTACTCCCTGAGGCAAACTTCCACTTAAAACCACAAATTCACTTTCTCCATATTCATGAATGATCTTATCCGTCATCGCTTCTAATTGCTCTTGTAAAATCATACATCCCGGTTCATTTAAATCGGTTGTCCGATAGTCGTTATCCGGTTCAACAACTTTTACATTCGTTCGTGTGCTTCCATCAACACGAATCATATCGATATCTATGCCATCCAATTGGGCATACTTTTTTACCTGTTCTAGGTTCTCCTCGCCGACAAAGCACACCGCTTTATTAGCTATCTCAAGTCCCGACAATACCCGCGAGACATTAATACTTTTACCCCCAAGTGTCTTGACCATATTGGATATGCGATGCACCTTACCCAAAGACATCTGCTCGATCTCAACAATTTTGTCAATGGCCGGATTTAATGTTACCGTCGTTATCATGTTATCCCTCCACTTCTTTTTGCACTTCGACAAGCGTTATCCCTTCTTTTTCACACGCACTTCGTACAGCTTCATCATCGATAGATGAAGTAATAATCATATCAACGTAACTAAGTGGCGCAATCTCAGATAATGCAACTTTGCTAAACTTAGTACTATCTGCCAAAATAAACCGCTCCCGACCTTGATTAAGTATATGACGCTTGATCTCCGCCTCTTCAAAGTCCGGCGTGGTTAATCCATATTCAGGTGAGATGGCATTAACTCCAATAAACACCTTGTTCATGTGCAGTCTGCGAACCATATCAACGGCGACAGCCCCAACAACACTTAGTGTTGTATTTCGAATCTTTCCTCCCACTACAAACTGTTCAACATTGGGATTATTAGACAAGTACATTGAAAAATGGGGCGCATTGGTCGCAACAAAAACATGAATCCGACTTCGTCCGATAAGTTTTGCAAGTTCAAGCGTTGTTGTCCCTGCATCAAGAAAAATCGTGTCTCTATCACGTAAATGTTTAAACGCTTCCTGTGCTATCCACTGTTTTTCTCGTGTATAGGCGCTTTCTTTTTCTCCAAACGTCTCTTCTTTTTCAACCGGTGTATTGGACCGCATAATAGCTCCACCACGAACGCGTTCGAGTTTGTTCTCGTCATCCAAGATACCCAGATCTCGTCGTATTGTCGCTTCTGATGCTTTTAACTCTTGACATAAGTGCGTCACTGTCGCACTTTTATTTTGATGTAAAATACTTAAAATCTTGGTTCTTCTCTCTTCTGGCAGCATATATTCACCTACAATATTTCACTTTCTTTTAAAAGCTCAAGCAATTGTTCAGAAGAAGTTGCTTCATTAAGCGACGCCCTAAAATCTTTTTTCATAAGCTTTCTTGATAATTTGGCTAAAATCTGTAGATGCGTATTCCCCGAAGCTTCCTCTGGAACGCCTATGAGAAATACATTATATACCGGTTCATCATCAAGCGCTTTCCAATCAATTCCCTGCACACGCCCAAAAGCTAAAAAAGCTTCTGAGACAGCATTGGTCTTACCGTGAGGAATTGCCACACCAAAACCGACTGCTGTTGAATATTCTGCCTCGCGTTCCATCACAGCATCAAAATAACCGTTTAAATCTGTTATACGTCCTTCTTGCTTTGCCTTTAATGCTAAAGCTTTTACAACTTCTTCCTTTGTCTTTTGTTCCATATTTAAATCAATCAATGCGCTGGTTATTAACATCTTTTTTCCTCCTCGAAGTTTTCATATAATCTATTGAGGTTTTTATCACCTTTTGATTGGTTTCCTGCTATCAGTATATCATTCCAATCATTTCCAATCAACATCAATCACTTCTTTGCGAAGTTTTTTAGTATTTGTGCCTATTTTTTTTATTTTTCTTTGACATATTGATTAACCAATCACGCAAACCCATATAAAAAAATCACTTTCAATCATCAGATTTGATTGAAAGTGATTTTTTTAGTAATCATTCTATTTATGAACGCCGCATAATATCAACATGATAATTATACAAGTCTGATCGATATAAAGATTCTTCATAGAACAATTTACGTTCCGTTTGATCAATCGTTACGCCCGATACTTTTAACAATGCTGTCGTTTTATTTAAATCAAAGATTTTTGCATAAATCGGATTAGCAATCTGAGCTTCCATTGTATAGGAGACACGCTTCACATGAATATTGTAAACTTCTTCTAACAGTTTATATAATGACATCGTCAAATCATATCCTTCTAAATTTGGACAATATATTTTAGGAATATATAATGTCTCTAACGCCATAGGAATATCATCTCCATAGCGAAGACGTTTGACTTTAAGCAGCGTCGTATCCGAGGGCAAGTCCAGTTGCCTAGCCACCATATCCAATCCATAAATAAAATGGAGTTCCAATATTTGCGTTCTTGCTCTATACCCCATGTTGCCTATGGTTTCAGTAAAGCTCCCTACATTATTCTGAGCAAATGCAGGTGCCTTTACATACGTTCCGCTACCTTGCTCCCGGTGAACTACGCTCTGTTGTTCTAGAAGCTTTAACGCCTGCCTTGCCGTCATTCGGCTAACCTCATACTGTCTTGCCAGCTCCCGCTCAGAGGGTAAACGGTCTCCCGCTTTATATACGCCTGCCTTTATTTCTCTTGCCAGTTCTTTTGCCAATTGTTGATATATCGGTTTTGACATATTCACCCACCTCTTTTACCAGTATTTTTTCCTAATTATAGCACTCTATATAAGCCATGTATAGTTTTCATTGCCTCTTTTGATAGATTCCGCTATAATTAATGGCATAAATATTCCCAGCATATAAGGAGCAACTATGGACGATCAAACTACGATGAACTATATAACTTTTTTAGACAGTATTCCTCCCTTTTCTGATAAAATGGATCTTATCGGGATGCATAACATGCTCAATCTTCTTGATAATTTTCACGAAACACTCTCCGTAATTCATATTGCAGGAACTAACGGAAAAGGCTCGTGTGCCTCTATGTTAGCTTCCATCTATGGTGCAAGCGGTTATCATGTCGGAGCCTATCTGTCCCCATATATCGATGATTATCGTGAATGCATCCATATTAACGGCTCTCTTGTCAGTATCGATATAATGAATGCTGCCACACAAGTTATTCAAAAAGCATATCATTCCTTAAGGCAAAGCAACCTTCAGCTCCCAACACAATATGAATGCCTAACATGTATCGCTCTATATGCAATGCATCTTGAACGTGTTGACCTTGCAATCATCGAGACACTTATGGGCGGACGCGACGATGCCACAAATGTCTTTCCAAGCATAAAAGCCGCACTTATTACTTCCATCGGCTATGACCATATGGAGTTCTTAGGCGATCGTCTGGTTGATATTGCTATGCATAAAGCAGGTATTGCCAAACCTAAGTGTCCACTCTTTATAAATCCAAATGCTCCTGAAGTGATTGATACAATCGCTGCATATGCACAATCTATCGAGGCACCTTACTATATAAGCCACGCTTATTTGTCGATGCTAAACATTGACTATCAGCGCTTTTTACCACTCCCTTTAAACGGCAAGCATCAAATCGATAATTTTTTTGGTGTATTAAGTGTTCTCACATATTTACATTCGGATTATCCTGTTACTAACGAAAGTATTTTCAAAGGACTCGCTACATTACACCATCCTTGTCGCATCGAAAATTTTAACATTAACGGTCATCTTATTACAATAGACGGCGGTCATAACAACGAAGGGCTGAGCGCCTTATATGACTATCTTGTTGAACAAACTTCCACCGATGCACTACCGATATTACTTGTTTTTGGCTCTTTAAAGGGCAAAAAAAATCAGCAGGGTCTTGCATTGTTAAGTTCACTTGCATCCGAGGTCATCACCACAACACCTAAAAGCCCCCGAGCCCTTAAAGCCACAGACTACACGCAGCCAAATTATACTCCTGTGCCTTCACTTGATCACTGTATCGATCTTATCAAAGAGCGCATAAAAAAAAGAAACCCACGTACACATATTGTCATATGCGGGTCCTTTTATATTGCCCATCCATTTCGCATTGCGTTGGATGCGCTATCCCATCAATTATAAATCATTCATAATCTGATTGTTTTTATAATAATAGCATGTATTTGCATTTTCCGGCTTTCGAATACGAATCATCTCTTTTTTTAGCATCAGATCCACATTAGGATAGATTATTTTTTGGGCACGTATTTCCCCTTCCCCTTTTGTCTGAAGATATGAACGATAGTTTTTCTTTCGTTGAACATATAGCTTCAACGTTTTTTGACACCGTTCATACTCTCCTTCAAGTTTCTCAAGGGCTTTTGCCTCTTCTTCTTCCAAACTCAGCTTTCCGCTGCTTGTATAGATAATCATTTTTTGCTTTAAGAGCTGCCCCATTTTCATTAACTTATCCACTGTCGCATCAATAGAATCATATTCTTCACGCATGGTTTGACGATTAAACCCACGGACCCATATCTGAGTCGCAGTCTCAGCTCGGCTTCCGATTTCGCCTGCACATACACGTACATCTGCTTCAATCTCGCCACCGATGATTCGGCTGTTATATCCTTCAAGAATCACTTCTTTTGCTTTGATTTTTGCATTAATGGCATAGTATCCTATATGCACCGTTCCTTGGCAAACAATCTCACAATCGGCTACAAATTTGGTGAACAAATCTCCTTCACAAGTAATAACCGCCTTATTTTGTCCGGCTATTCCTCCACGGATATAGATACTTCCTCCACGACTTTGAATATGTTCTACTGCACCGACACCAAGATCTCCCATAATTTGAATATCATTATCCGCACGTACCGAAAAATTATCCTCTACAGAATCCTTAATGTCTACATATCCATCAAAATCCACATTCCCTGTCTTGAATGAAACTTTTCCATCAATCTCAAGATAATTACAAACACTTAGAACACCATTTTCATAGACCACTGCTCCAACACGTTTTGCTCTTAAAATTGTCTTTTCATGCTCCATATCTGTAACCGCCTGTATGGACTTACGATCATAGATGAGTTTTTCTTGATGTCCTTGAACAGCAGGTACAATCTCCCCATACACTGTCCGTCCGGGAATTCCATCTTTGGGTTCGATGCGTTCACCAACCCACTCACCTTCTTCAACTTTATTGATAAGATTAAGTTCATAATGATTTACTTTGCCATCTTGATATATCTGAGGCTTTGCTTCTTCTATTTCATACAGATGAATGATGGCATCTTCGCCTTGTACCGGATGCATTCCACGTGCAATGACAAAAGGATTGAGCGGTTGGATATTCTCCATCACCTCTGAGACATCCATACCATATTCAATATTGGCAGCCTTTGCGATCTTAATAAGCTCATCAATAAGAACATCTTTTTTGGCTTGAGTATATTCTTCCGGTGTCAAATTAATAATCCCATACGCTGTAAATCGATCTTTTGATACTTCAATTTCAATTAAAGGCTTGTACTGCCCAATAGCGACATACTTGTCAATCCCATGTACAATCGCACTTTTTAAATGGGCAAATTGTGTTACTTTTACTCTTGGAATACCTTGAATAAAGGTTTTAAAATCATTGACTTCATAACCTTTTTCTTTGACTTTGATATAAACCAGTTTTTCTTCTTCTACTAATGAAAAAAATTCATTTGAATACAACATATGCTCAAACATTCATCCACCTCATATATTCTAATAACTCCTCATATGTCTATTATAACGGGTCTTTAGTCCTATGACAAGGTAAATTTAGGCAGATTCACTCATAACAACACCTTCCCATTCGTTTTATCCTATGATATAATACTTTACACATACAGATTAGTTTTTAATACTTAAAGAAAGAGGTTATGTTGTGAAAATTTTTGATTTAGACGGACCATTTCAACGCTACGGGACGATTGTCTTTGATGTTTTGGTCTTAAATATTGTTTGGTTATTAATTACTGTATTCAGTTTTGGAATATTAAGCGGACCTGCTTTAACCGGCTTGTATTCAGGTATGTATGCAGGTGTTGTATCGGGCGAAGGCTATCCCTTCAAACAGTTTTTTAAACGTTTTGGAAAACGCTTTTTGACCTCTTTGCTCGTCGGACTATTTACAATGTTTTTTGTTGTTGTAAGTTTGTTTAACATCTTCCTTATTTGGACTAACCAATTTGGAAGCGTGTATATTTTACCTTTTTATCTTTTTGTTTTTATTGAGATTTCATTTATCTCAACATATGCCTTTCCTTTATTGGCACATTCTAATTTAAAATTCCTTGATATCCTCAAGAATTCATTTTTACTTGCTAACAAGCACCTACCTTGGACAGTTGTGGCTTCTTTATTAAATACCGTTGCCGTTATTGTTATTGCACTAATTTTCTTAGGGGCTGTTGAACTGTTTGTCTTCATGTTCTTTGGAATGGGTATTATTGTATGGCTAAACAGCATCATTATTACCAAAAAAATACTTACTCAATATGATAATTTTATCAATGTCGAGTAAGTGCTAACTTCACTAAATTTATAATTTAGCTGCATTCATTAACTTAGGTACTACCTGTTTTTTACGGCTAAATACACCTGGCAAGAAAATGCTTTGATCATCTTCCTCAAGATGGAAAGCATTTTCTGCTATCCATCGATCTTGCCCCACGGCAATCAACTCTGTTCCACCAAGTACAACATCTGTTACAAGTAGAACAACCAAGTGTAACCCTTCTTTTTCAACCATTTTTTCCATTTCTTGTATAATATGATTATACACTTCAAACAATCCTTGATAATCCCCTGTATTTATCTGCGAAATCGAAACTTTATACTCTCCAAACATAAATCGCTTACGATCATACGTCAAGATATGTTCAGGCGCTTCTTCTTGCATGCTTGATCCTGCACGAATCATCTCCATACCATACAACTGCATATCCATATCAATGATTGCACTCAAACGCTTAGCCATTTCTTTGTCAAATTCTGTGCATGTCGGCGAATGAAACAACAACGTATCCGATATGATGGCACTAAGCATCAATCCAGCAATCTCTTTTGGTATCTCAACACCTTGTTCTTCATAGATTTTACAAATAATTGAACAGGTACACCCTACCGGTTCCACTCGAAAATATAACGGTGTTACTGTGGAAATGTCGGATACACGGTGATGATCGATGATTTCTAAGATATCAATATCTTCGATACCTTCAATCGATTGTCCGCGTTCATTGTGGTCCACTAAAATCGCTTTCTTTTTATTGATATCGATAAGATCACTTCGTGAAATCATCCCAATGACTTCACCTTTTTCTGTTACTACCGGGAAGCGTCGAAACTTTGATGACAACATGTTGTTTTTGACATCGTCAATCGTCTCATAGGTCACAAAATACTCTAAGTCTTTTTTGACAACGACATCACGAATCGGCGCCGTCTGAGCAAGGGGCTTGACGAGCTCAAACACACTTTTATCTGATATAAAGCATCGCGTAGATATATTTTTTTTACGTGCTATGGCTTGATAGCTTTCCACAAGCTTCTCTTTGTGTTCTTCAGTTTCAACACCACTCACAATAATAACCGACGCAAGTTCTACATATGCTTCAAATTCAAAGCGGTTACAAAGAACAAGATCTTGTTTTTGAAGTTTTTTACGATATTTTTCATCTTGTAAGTCCGTTGATATATGAACATATCCTTTTATATATTGATTCGTTTTATCATCGGATATCTCTTCAAGCTTTAAATCTTCAATAACATTGTCAATTGGCGTGTTTGTCAACTTTAAGACATCTTTACTTCCTAGATTAAGCATCCGCGGAATAAGATCTGATATGGATACAACACCAATCAAGCGTCCCTTTTTATCCGATACCGGTGCCATACGCCCAACTTGATTCGTAATCAAAAGCAATGCTTTTCTAATGGAATCCGTCTCATATAGCAATAAAAATTCCGGTAAATTAATATCTAATACTTGTGGTTTTAGACTCGATACAATACGTGGTGCCTTAACACCAAAATAATCCAACGCAAACTTTGTCTCTTTATTGACACCTTTTAAAGCAACCGGCTCATAGGCATGGCTATCGTCCAGTTGATTTTTTAAATAACTATAGCTGATTGCTGCACATATAGAGTCTGTATCTGGGTTTTGATGTCCAAATACATATACCTTTTCTTTCATTCTATCCCCTACCTCTCTAACGCAATAATGTCCGAATCTGTTCAACCAGCATATTCACGGCAACAACATTATGCCCGCCTTCTGGTATGATGACATCTGCTTTTCGCTTACTTGGCTCGACAAACTCATCATGCATGTGTTTTACTGTTGTCAAATACTGCGTGATTACAGAATCCAAGCTGCGTCCTCGTTCTTTTACGTCTCGAATAATGCGTCGGATAATACGAACATCTGCATCTGTATCTACAAAAACTTTTATATCCAACTCATCAACAAGCTCTTTATTTTCAAAAATCAAAATCCCTTCTACAATAATGACACGCTTAGGTTTTATCTCTAAACATTCCTTTTTTCTTGTGTAGTCCACAAAATCATAAATCGGACAGTGAATTGTCTCTCCGTTTTTTAATTGTTGCAATTGCTCTGTCATCAATTCTGTATCAAAGGAATTGGGATGATCATAGTTTTGCTGTTTTCGCTCTTCCAATGACATGTGGGCATTGGCTTTATAGTAATAGTCATGACAAATTGTAACAACTTGGTCTTCAAGGACAGATTTTAATCGATTGACCAGGGTTGTCTTCCCAGACCCCGTTCCTCCCGCGATTCCAATTACAACAGGTTTATTCATCTTCTTCCTCCAAATCTTTCCTTCGTTTTTCTAATCCCCATGGACACTGTGCCAACAAGAAGCATTCCTCACAATTTGGGTTTCTTGCCATGCAGATTTGACGACCATGCGCAATAATCTGCGTATTATATCTTAACCAGTGTTCTTGTGGCAGTTCATCCATTAATGCATATTCAATCTTCACCGGATCTTCCAAAGAGGTGAAGCCTAGCTTATTAGAGATTCGCTTGACATGGGTATCCACAACAACACTTGGAGAGTTATAGATATGCCCTCTGACAACATTGGCCGTCTTGCGCCCGACACCTGATAACGCTGTTAAAAGCTCTATATCTTCCGGAATAACCCCATTATGTCTTTCAATAAGTTCGTTGGCACATGCTTTGATGTTTTTCGCCTTATTCCGATAAAACCCTGTTGAATGTATATCTTTTTCGAGTTCTTTGATTTCTACACGGGCAAAGTCTTCAAGGGATCTATATTTTTTGAAGAGCTTTTCCGTAACCATATTAACCCGTTCATCTGTACACTGTGCACTAAGCATCGTTGCAATCAGAAGTTCATACGGCTCTTGATGATTCAAGTAGCAAATATATTCTTCTCCATAGTATTCATCTAACATCGTTAAAATTTTTGCTTTTCTTTTTTTATTCATTGCCATCCCTTTTCAAAGTCATTCAAGGTTAATACATACCAATTCACCATTATTATGAATAAAATCTCGACGTCCATAATTCACTAAAATATATGTTCCATTTTCACCTTCTCTAGCCACTGCATCAATCTGATAACGAAAAGGCAACGCACTAAAGAGCTCTTTGTGCTCAATTCGATCGATGTGGTACATACGTGATAACTGTTTTGTTGTATATTCCTTTGCTTCTTCTTGCCATACTTGATTTTGCTCAAGGACTTCAAGCAAATACCTCTGTAACGTTGACTCAACAAACGTCATCGTCATCCAATCTGCTTTTTTCTTTGGTTTTTCATTAAAAATATAGTCCATTTGCAACCACTGGACATAGATGTCTTTATTATCTTTTGTACACTCTAGTTGCTGTATAAACGCATAGATAAACTGATATAACCCTAGTTTATTGTGTTTGACATGATGCATACCTTGCTTAATCCAAAAAGCTCCCAAAGCTTCATATAAATTATACGACCGGGAGTACTCCTTGACAAGTCGTTTTATTGTTTGGTTGAATAATCCACTATTGTAAAATGTCTCTACCATTTCTTCCACTCTTTTTAACTGCATCACATCTTCAAAAGGCAATACTCGTGTTGAGAGCACTTCATAGGGTGGATAATCTCTATACTTTATTTTATACTCCTTGGCAAGGTAGTATAACCCTGCCCCTTTTAAGATCTTTAAAAAACCCAACTGAAATTGGTCGGGCTCCATGGCATATACATAATCAAAAGAGTCTTTGAAGGTTTTTAGGTCTTCTTCCGGCAATCCTGCAATCAAATCCAGATGGATATGCGTATTGCTTAGTGCTTTGACCCGTTCAACAACCCTAGGAATCAGCTCCAAATCATTTTTTCTTTTTATAATGGAAAGTGTTGTCGAATTTGACGATTGTACACCAATCTCAAGTTGAAACAATCCTTCTCGCGCCTTTGCCAAACAGGTCAAAAAAGCTTCATCAATTAACTCTGGTGCCACTTCAAAGTGAAAGTTTGTTATCCCTTGATCTTTTTCCATGATATATTCCATAATGGATAATGCGTGTTCACGCTTAGCATTAAAGGTTCGGTCTACAAGCTTAACTTGTGTGACTTTTGCATCAATGAAAAACTGCAATTCTTTTTTTACCAATGCTAACGGTCTAAATCGTACGCCCTTTTCAACTGAAGACAAACAATATTGACAATTAAACGGGCACCCTCTACTCGTCTCATAATATATAATCCGATGCTCTAATTGGTCTAATTGGGGTTCATAGGGAAAGATGACTTCTGAAAAATCCATTCCCATACAGCAAGGCTGATCAATAATCTGGTCTTCTTGTCTATAACTTATCCCCTTTACCTGACTAAGTGCATCAAAGTTTTTTACAATATCTGCAAATATTTTTTCCCCTTCGCCTTTGACAACAATATCCACGTAGGGGTTTTCTTCAAGTTCTTGAACCGATGTATATGTTACTTCCGGCCCACCATAGACAATACATACCTTTGGACGAATCAACTTAATATTGCGACTTAATCGGCGGACCATTTCTATATTCCACAAATAACATGAAAAACCGATAATATCCACATCTGTCTTCATGATCTCGTCTAGAATATATTCTAGATCTTGATTGATGCTAAACTCTTGAAAGGTAATGGAACTTTTTTCATGTACATGCTCATAATTATCTATGTGTTGCTGTTCCACATATTTTTGTATATAGCGAATGGCTAAATTGGAATGTATATATTTTGCATTAATGCCAATGAGAAGTGAATTTTTCATGTAAACCACCTTATTTTTCACTGATAAACGATTAATTAGTAGAAAAAAAGCTGTAATCTATGCGATTACAGCTAGAACTGGGCATGCTGGATTCGAACCAGCGAATGCAGGAGTCAAAGTCCTGTGCCTTACCGCTTGGCGAATGCCCATTATGATTTAAATAAACTTACATGTATCCATCGGGATAACAGGATTCGAACCTGCGGCCTCATACTCCCGAAGCATGCGCTCTACCAAACTGAGCTATATCCCGGCACATGATATTTTCAATCATGCAAATGATATTCTATCATTATTTTAAGATACTTGCAAGTAGATTTTATCAAAAACATCGGCCATTTTCTTTTTTATTACATTTTGTTCCTCCCTGAGGACAGTGATAGCATACTTCGTTCTCAAGTGGTGCATCATTTTTGTATGCTCGGATATTATCAAGGGTTGTCTGAGCGATATTACTAAGAGCTTCTTTGGTCAAAAAAGCTTGATGCGAAGTCACAAGTACATTGCTAAAGGACAAAAGTCTTGCCAAAATATCATCATCAATGATTTCTGTCGAAAAATCTTCAAAGAAATATTCACTCTCTTCTTCATAAACATCAAGCCCTGCCGATCCGACCTTCCTTGATTTAAGCCCTTCAATGAGGTGCTCGGTTTGAACCAACGCTCCCCGTGAGGTATTAATAAGCATCACGCCATCTTTCATTTGTTTTATTGAATCCTGATTAATCAAGTAATGGGTTTCTTTGGTTAAGGGACAATGCAGCGATATAATATCCGATTTTTGATAAAGCGTGGATAAATCAACGAAAGTCACCCCTTCTATGTCCACCGGGTACATATCATATGCCAACACATGCATCCCTAGTCCTTTGCATATATCAATAAAAATACGCCCTATTTTTCCTGTTCCGATTACACCAACGGTTTTTCCATGGAAATCAAACCCGGTCAATCCATTAATATTAAAGTTATTGTCTCGGGTTCGAACGAATGCACGATGGGTCTTTCGGTTTAAGGCAAACATCAGCGCGACAGCGTGTTCTGCCACAGCATAAGGCGAATATGCCGGCACCCGAACAATATGAAGCTTTTGGTAAGCCGCCTCAAAATCAACATGGTTATAGCCTGCACATCGAAGTGCTAGGAGTCGAACGCCCATATCCACCAGTGCATCAATTACAGCTTGATTAAGTGTATCATTAACAAATGCACACACCACTTCTGAACGCGCGGCAAGTGCAACAGTATCTTCATTTAACTTTGCTTCAAAGTATTTTATCTCAACATCATAGTTGCTTGCATATTGATCAAATGACTGACGATCATATGGTTTGGTATCAAAAAATGCAACTCGCATAAACTCACTTCCTATCTAAACTTATGATTATGTTTCAACTTCTTAAAAAAAGTTTTAATTTTCTCTTGCCTTTTTTTTCTTCATCGTGTATAATAGGCTTTGCCGTTGCGGGTGTAGTTCAATGGTAGAACACCAGCCTTCCAAGCTGGATACGTGGGTTCGATTCCCATCACCCGCTTTTTTTTATGCCCTTTTTTGCTTTTTTGCCTTAGCCTCTCGCAATTCTCCCCTAATCCTTCCTATTTAGTATAAAATTAATCCCTAGTGTAATGATTGCACCAATCATTGGTAAAATAATAATTGGAACGTACTTCACTAAGTATCCCGACACCAAAAGAGCCATTGGTAATACCAGCTTAACGACACTCATGCTCACTCCAAATACCACGCCACGTATGTCCGGTGGGATTTCATTTTGCATGATTGTAATCACCGGAATATCCACATAAGATATCCCAACACCTACCAACAGACAAAGGCTTGAAAAATATATGGTATGACCAAAAGTATTCATGGCTTCTTGGAAAAAGACAGGAATACCTAACAGGGATACCAAGACTGAAATCGCTGTAACGGTATAGGGTAAAATAGTTGAAAAGTTCATTCTTCGGGTTAGCTTTTCAACAGTTAGCGCCCCTAGAATTAATCCAATCGATATCATAGCATTAATTATACCGTAAAGTTTCGGTGGCAACAATAGTATTTCATTGACAATGTAGGGTAGTGGTATGTTCAACGAAAATCCTAGCAAAAAATTCAATACAATAAACATAAAAAACATTTTTCTAAGAACCTTTGAATCAAAAATATAGCTTATTCCCATCTTAAGATGCTCAATGAAAACCATTTTATGCACAACCCTTTTCTGCTGTGGTTCCACATAAAATTCATAGTCAATGAAGAACTCGGATATGGCCGATAGCACAAAGGATATGCCATTAAGTAACATAAACACTCGAATATCCATCAGGGCAATCATAACTCCACCCAAAATCGGTCCCAAAATTGTTGATAAAGAGTCAATCAGCTTACTTAATGAATTAATTCTTATTCGCCGCTTAGGATAAGTTAGCCCTGGTTTTGCCACCTCCATAGTGATTCCATAAAAACTGGTGACAACGCTTAACAAGAAGCTGGATGCATAAATATGTCCTAAAGATAAGGGTTGATTATGACTCATATAGAATAACAGAAAAAACAATGCCCCATTTAGCAAATCTGTACCGACAATCATCATTTTTTTGGGGAAACGGTCAGCAAGCACCCCTGCAATCGGATTAATAAGAATCATTGGAACCACATTCATCATAATCGTTACTGCATAACTAAGCGCCGACCCAGTTATTGTAAGGACATACAGACCGATAGCAAATCCATACACCGAACTGCCAAACATGGATACGGCTTTTCCACAGAGAAACAGAACAATATTTCTCTTTTCCTCTTGATCTTTTTTTAATGATAATAAGGCCTCTGTCATATATACTTCTCCTTTGTATTTTTCTTAAATTCAAGAAAAGTATATAATATGGTGTCGACCCTATATCAAGATTTTTTTCCTATATATAAATAATTGTATATTTTTTCCCCTGGGACAAAAAAGTTTTCACCTGGTCCTCCTTGACTTACAGAAGGCGTTATAAAAGTCTCCTCTACTTGCAGTCCTATATCAGACAAAGTTTTTTCGACATGCTCTTGTTGAAACCATTGTCGGCTTTCCTTTTGAATAATTGTATCAACGGAAAAATTTTCAAAAAGCAAATAGTGACCTTGAAATGTCCCTCCAACTTTTAAATGGTCTATTAATGTACTCGCTAAAAACTCCTCATGTTCAAAAGCATAATTCGTGCTTCCTGTCGCATCGATCATATAATCAACCGATTGGTCTTTTAATGGAATCTGCTTAAAATCACAACATAAGAAGAGAATTTTATGTTCTTGACCAGCTACAGCCATCGCCTTTTGCAGCCATCTATGCGCATGTGGATTATGGTCTATCGCTATATACAGCATATTTTTAGACAACTTTTCCAACATATTTCTTAGAAAAAAGCCTCGACCTGAACCAAGTTCTAATGTAACCCCTCCATGGCTTCCTTCAAAAATATTATGCTCCTTTGTCCACTGTAGTGTGCGATGCAAGTTTTTCAAATAATCTACGTGGGTCGTCTGAATGTATTCTTCAATAAATGTGTCATCACACATCGGAGCCATACTTGGATCCAATGCCTTATGACCGTAAGCAATCCCCTCTCGAATCTCCAATGTGCTTCCACACGAACATTGCAATATCCCCTGCATAATCTCACCATGTTCTATCTGTCCATCCAAAAGCTGATAGGGACTTTTACATTGTTGACAAGATAATACTGATAACGCCTCAAGAGGGACCCCAACCAAAGTAGCTTGGGTATTATCAAGCACAGGTATTGCCTCTATTTCTTCTTCTAATTTTTTTTGCATCGCATCTAATCGATGGCGTTCTTGTCGAATCCATTCGAGCTTATTATTATAAAATGCTCGATAGGTTTTTCGCTGATGATACCCTGTATGTCTTCCAACCCGCTCAAACAACATCAGGGTCTGAATCTCCGATAATAAAAACCCTAATTTTTTTAAAGATGCTATCACCTCATAATCTTTTTGGCACTGCGCATCAAACATATAGTAGCCATTGATTTTATCGGGGTTAAGGATGGACATCTCCATATAGTGGCGAATAGTATCAATGGTTGTTCCATTATGCTTTGCAAATGCTCCGATTTTCACTCTGCATTCTCCCTTCCTGCACCTTTGTATTTCCCTTTACTCTATGAAGCTAAAATACTGCTCCATCAGTGTCTCTAGCTGTTCTTCTGCTGCTTCAATCTGTCGAGTATATTCAAGCGCTTGCTCATAGTCTGAACCAGCTGTATGCAAATGCGCTCTTAGCTTTGATAGTTCTTGTTCAATAGCTTCAATATCCGCTTCCATTTCACGGACCTTCCATGGGTTTTGATTGTTTTTTTGCACTTTATTCGTCTTTTGTTCCGTCCATTGTTTTACTTCTTGTTCTCTGTGACGCTGTGCTTGCAACTGACGTTCTTTTTCCTTTTGTCGCTCTTGTCGATAATACTCATAATTTCCCACATAGGCGATGAGTTTTTGGTCACGTATTTCCACGATTCGTTCTGCCAATCGGTTCAGAAAATATCGGTCATGGCTAATAAAAATCAACGTTCCATCAAAATCAAGCAATGCCTTTTCAAGGACTTCTTTGGTCTTGATATCAATATGATTGGTGGGTTCATCCAGTAGCATAAAGTTCACTTTTGAAAGTACGATAATGCACAACATTAATCGAACACGTTCTCCACCTGATAGGGTCTCCACACGTTTAAACACATCTTCACCTTTAAACTCGTACTTGGCCAAACGTTGTCGAAGCGTTGTTTCATCCGAAGGATGATAATGTCTTAAGGTCTCAAGAACCGTACCCCCTTTTATATCAAAGGTTATATTCTGCTCAAGGTAGCCAACAACTGCGCTGGGACTAATGTGTTCAGAGTTTAAAATACTGCGAATCAAGGTGGTCTTACCACATCCATTCGCTCCAATCAAGCCGATACGCTCTCCTGCCATGACTTTGAGATTCGCCTGGTCAATTAAAAGACGCTCCCCAATGGATACTGATGCATTCTCCATATTGAGCATACACTTACCCGCTTTAGTCTGGGTCTCAAAAGCCAACCGCATATGATTAGCATCCTCCACAGGTTTATCTATTTTTTCCATGCGTTCCAGACGTTTCTCCATAGACTGGGCCCGCTTGAACATTTTTTCATTATCACCTTGCTGCGCCCATATACGCATTTGTTTTGCCGCATCTTCCATCTGCTTACGCTTTTTTTGTTGTACTTCATAGTCCTTCAATCGATTTTCATAGCGCTCTTTACGTTCTATTAGATAGTCTGAGTAGTTTCCGTGGTAGACATCTGTCGTGCCGTTTTTAATCTCATAGGCTTTTTGCATAACTTGATCTAAAAAATAGCGGTCATGAGATACGATAACAATGGATCCTTGATAAGCTTTTAGATAGTTTTCAAGCCACTGCGCCGTCTCAATGTCCAGATGATTCGTCGGTTCATCTAGTAAGAGTACATCCGGCTCTTCAAGCAATAGCTTTGCTAGTGCAACACGCATCTGCTCGCCTCCACTAAGCGTATCAAAGCGATGATTTAATAATTCTTCCAGTTGCATACCTATCGTGATTTTTGAGAGCTTTTCATCGATTGCATAACCATCCATTGTCTCATACTTCACCTGTAGCTGCCCAAGCTTATGCATATTTTCTTCCACATCACACTCAGACTCAAGCAATCTTTGCACCTGCTGCATCGCTTCATAAATTTTTAGTAATTCATCGAATGCTTCAAAAAGAACTTCCCTCACCTTTTTTTGCTCATAGACAAGTACTTGTTGACGAAAATATCCTACTTTGATACCTTTTCGAATAAAAATCTCTCCATAATCATGCTTTTCTTCTCCCATGATCATTTTAAAAACCGTCGTTTTTCCGGTCCCATTGTCCCCAAGTAACCCTACACATTCTCCTTGCTTAACTTCTAATGAAACATCCGTAAACACCGGATTGCCAAAATATGTTTTCCCGATGGAATTTATTGTAATATCTAACATAAGTAACCTCTTTCTTCATCATGATTTTCTAATGAAATATTTTTACGTTTAACCATAAAATGGTTCAAAAAAAACAGCCTGCCTTCTATTGAGCAGCCTGTTCTACTTTCACTAGGAATCACACATCGTGAAGAAAAAAGGACAGACTACTCCCGTAACTTAGCAAAACCGTGTACGATACCGGCTGCTGCAAGAGGGCTTCTGTCTAATTGGATACTTCTTCTTCGCTCTATTTGCATTGTATTCTCCTACGTATATTTTTAATTAGTTTAGCATCTTAACGGATATGTGTCAATATCTATCGCTCTATCATATTCCTTTATACTGTTCTTTGACTTCATGATGAATAAGAACTGTAATCGCTTTTTCAGGACATAAATTGACACAACGATAACATAATGTACAGACACCTTTTTGTTGCACTCCATTCTCACTCATCTTCAAATTACGCATTGGACATCGACGAACACAAAGACCACATTGAATACATGTCTCTCGAATTCGTACGTCTTTTTGTGCTTTTTTTTCCAACGGTCCTAGGTATGCACGTTGAGTTAAGAAGCCTAGATATTTTGAAACCACATTAAACCCTTGACGACGTGATTGTTGATTACATATAGCTTTTACATCTCTTCGAATTCTTTTTTTTACTTTTTTGATCCGCCGATCAATCTTTGGATGATTATTCACCGATAACACCGGTAAATTGCTAATATTGTTCGGCATCATTAGATGTCTTGCATAGATTACTTTGTGATTGATTCCCTCCAGTAAATCTGTAAATCGTCTCGCCCCATCTCCCGAAAAAACCATCTGAGTACAATAGATGATCATCTGTTTACCACTTAATTGGCGTCGATAAGTATCGATAAAGCGACGCATAATCATCGGTACATCTGAACAGTACACCGGATAGAAAAAAGCCACTGTTTCATTTTGATTAAGTATTCCATCAAAGTCCACTTTTTGTTCAATACTATACGCCGGGCATTTCATACATCCGGCAAAATATTTGGCTGCAAATTGTGTGTTACCTGTTCCTGAAAAATAAATAACTACCATTAAATCCCCCATCTCTAACGTTAAATCTATCGCTTTACTGTTCGCCACTAATAATATAGGTTTTTCGCTCGCCTCCAATATAGTATATCATCTCATTGTCGTCCACCCACTTGGGTTGAAACATATTGGTCATTGCTGCATCCACCATAATACGTTCTTGTGTTGCTAGATTATAGAGATGCAGTGTCGTCATGCGTTCGCTATCCATATATTGTTCAAAGGCTATTATATCTAACATCACCGGATAATCACTATATACAACCCATCCCGTATTTGGATTAAGACTATATTCCTGGGTTTTAAACTCCATATCCTCATATAACGTTTGTTCCCAAGTGTTTGTATCCACCGCAACATATGCTACTGTAACAAAGGTTTCATTAAGACAATACCATAGTGTCGTGGCGTCGCTCGACCATTGCTCCAATTGGATATCATAATATCCTCTGTAATGTTCCGGTTTTTCAATCGTTGTTATCTTTGCCCCATCGGTATTGAGTATATGAATCGCATTATCAAGCTCAACAGCAATCCATGCATTATTCGAACTCACTCGAAAATCCAGTCCTTGCCCTTGTGCGATGAGTTTTCTATTGTCATTGGGGCTAAAGCACCACAATTCATCTGTCCATTCTATTTCTTGGTCGCTACGACTATATAATGCATAAATCCTATCGCCATGTTGTTCAAAATTATGATATGCATTGCTCCTAAAAAAATATTCATCTGTTTCTTGTGCTGTCTCTTGTACTCGTTGCTGTACTGGCTGTACAAATCCTGTTATCTGCTCACTATTGAATGCGCTGTTTGAGACACAAGATGCTATCGTCAAACCGCAAATAACGCTCAGTAAAATGGCTTTTATTTTCATCATCAGACCCTCTTCTCATAAATGACAAAACAAATAGATACACTTTAAAACACCTTAAATTTAGTTGTAAATTAGTGGATGAAATTTATTATGAATTTTTGCATTGTGACACTACCTATTCATCCCCGTTATTATTTTTTCCCTTCACTATATATTGTATCACAAAATTGTAATTCTACCAGTAAAAATTGTACGTATCAAAAGACCTCTTAGAGTTTTTTTCTCCAAGAGGTCTTTTATAAGCTTATGAAAAGCTTAGTCTTGTGTCATTTCTGTGGAATTTGTACATACGTGATGTCTTGTCATCCATCTTTTCAGCGGCTTCAGGTGTCAACCATTGATTCCATACAAATTCTCATTCACCACCTAATGCTTGTACTCGTGCTTCTGAAACAGAATACGCCCCTTTGGTATATACACTTACAACGTCTATCTGCTCATCGTTACATCACTAGTTTCTTTGATCCGTTCTTTTTCTACATCAATAATCCACACCATATGGTGCCAATCTTCTCCCCAATAATCTTTTAATAGATATGCAGGTTCTCCGAATTTTTTTCGCCATATCTTTTGTGCTGTTTGGTAGCCACTGTCAAAGCATACTTCGTATATACCTCGGTTAGAAAGCTCATTAAACATCGCCCTTAGCATCGCTTTTCCAATGCCTCGTCTATGATAATCCGGGTGAACAAACACAGTTCCTACCTCGGGCATGTGACTAAGCTCGCCATTCGTACATTCATTCATAAAATCATCGGATGGTCCATATTCAATACTTGCAATAATCTCCTCGTCAATTTTTGCAATCAAAAAGCATCGCTCTTGTCCTTTCGTTTTAAAAGATTGTTCAAGATATAGACGCTTATCTTCAAGCTCTTCATTCAGTAACTCCACCGCATCCTTGATACCATTTGTCTCAAAAGTGTATCGTAACACCCGTTCAAAAAAACAATTGATTTTATCTCTGTCTTCATATAAAGCCTTATCGATTCGAATATTTTCCATAATACGCTACGTCCTCCTGTTGTCGACCTTTACACTTTCTTTTTTGTTTGTATTAAGAGCCATTTTATAATAATACATAATTTTTTTTAATATTGCAATAAGATATAAATTTTAATAATTATTTCAATAGATTTTAAGATTTATCTGTTAAACTAAGTTTATAACCAATAATTATACAGAAATCTAAAAAACAGGAGGACAATATTATGAAGCATATTCCGATTATGTTAGCACTCGCACTAAGTGTAAGCCTAACAACATTTGATGATAATACAGTACAGCATACAAATACTACCAGTATTACTGAGACAGCATCTTTTACGATAAATACAATAGAATCTAATGAAATAAGCAAACAATCAAATGGAAAGGTAAAACAATGAAAATCAATAGACTCGACATTGCAAAGCAAATTATAAATGATAATATCAATGACCCTTCGATGACAGAAGCCGAGAGATTCAACGCCATCCGTCAGCAATTATTGCCAATCCAAGAGCTGATGTCTTATTATCGGTGCGCCATCATGGAAGTAGAGACAAAGTTTAATGTACTTAATGAGGAGATGTCGATTCTATATGACCGTAATCCTATTGAATCCATAAAAAGCAGAGAAAAATCTTTTGAAAGTATTTTTATGAAATTACAACGTAAAGGTCTGCCTATGACAGAAGCTTCTATCGTAAACCATATCAATGATATTGCAGGGATACGCGTTATCTGTTCCTTTCAAGAAGATGTCTATAAGCTCACAGATGCTTTGCTTCAACAAGATGATGTAACATTAATTCTCAAAAAAGATTATATTCGTCACCCAAAGAAAAATGGCTATCGAAGTATGCATTTGATCATTGAAATTCCTATTTTTCTTGCTGAAGCAAAAAAGATGATGCGAGTTGAAATTCAGCTAAGAACTATTGCCATGGATTTTTGGGCAAGTCTCGAACACAAACTTAAATACAAGCAAGATGTTGAAAATTCTGCCCATGTTATCCAGGAATTAAAGGATTGTGCCGACATCATTGCACAGGTTGATCACCGAATGGAGGCCTTAAGACATGAGGTTAGCTTAAACCCTAAAGAGCGTACACCCTAATTAATACGCTCTAAGGTTTCGATAATTTTTTGTTTTTCTCCGCTTGCATTTGTCGCCAAGCGGAGTATTTTCAAATCAATTTTTTTCATAATAGAATCTTTAATTCGATCACGTTCGTATTGCGCCGTTCCTTTTTTATGATAATCGTATCCGTCCACTTCAATAACTAAAACGGGATGTTTATCTATACGTCGGAAAATCATAAAATCTACGTGAGCGTTAGGGTGGTTCACAAATTCTAACTCTCTAGCTGTCAAAGCCTCTCTTTTCCTAACGATTTGTCTTAAGGATAGGTGGCTGCAATAAGCATACTTTTCAAATGCTTCATTCTCATCTATTACAGATTTAATAAGAACATCAATTATTTTTTCAGAATCATATTCTAAGTGTAATTTAGATTTTTTTATATATTCTTGGCGTTGCTTATTGTAGTGTCGATACAGCATATCAAAAACTGAAAATACGCTCCCTTTTTGAACTTCAAAATTATTATAAGAAACATAATGTATGAAATCTGAAATATTGGTCCCTTCATTTTTTTCGTGATCGGATACAATTAAACGAATTCTTTTTTTAGCTCTTGAGATTGCCACATTGAGCATATTAGGATCATCTATAAACTCACTGATGACATTATCCACTGTCGTAATGATAATATCATTCTTTTCCTTCCCCTGATATTTATGTACTGTATCCACTTCATATCCCTGCCGTGAGACAACTGTATCTATATGATATTTTTGTTCTCTATAAGGTGAGATAATTCCCAACTCATGTGCTTGGTGATTTTCTAATTCCGGAAGTACTTTTTGAATAATTTCATCAATTTGCCTCTGATTATAACGTCCCCTTGAATGATTACCAGGAAGAGTTTTGATAATCTTAATAACATCTTCTTCTCCTTGATCATGAGTCATAATAATCAGTTGATCTTGATAAAATTTTTTGTTACAAAACTGAATAATTTTGGGATGGCATCGATAGTGTTCTCTCAACAAGGTTTTCTCAATATTAGGAAATGTCATAAGAACAGATTCAAGTAGGCTATATTTATGATAATGGTAGCGCTCAGGAATTGAATATTTTGACAATATTTGCTTTGATTGCTCTTTTTGCTCACGAGATACCACATTGGATAATTGCTTGCGATCCCCAACAATAACTGCATTTTTTGCACAAGATAAGGCTAGATTACCAGTAATTAAATCTACCTGACTCGCCTCGTCAATAATTACATAATCATAAATAGTGTTTTCTGAAAGGCTGGAATTAATTGAAAATGTAGTACTCAAAATAAGGGGATATTCCTTTAAGAAATCATTGGACCGTTGCCATAAATCCTTTTCACAAAATTCAGGTCGAGTCTTATGACCATATCTTGTTGCTAGATATTCTTTTAAAAGGCTTTGTGAAAGTTCCACAAGCCGCCTCATAGCCTCATCATAATTGAAATACATCAAGCGTTCTTCTAGGCTTTTTATCTCGGCATGGATTTCATCTATTTTGGAAATATAAAATTGATGATTAATTATATCAAGTGAATCCTTAAGATTTATATTGACAAATTTTCTAAGTCTCAATCCGTAATTAAAAATATATTTAAGCTTTGTAAAAAAACTAAGCGTGTATTGATCTGTTTTAAAATGGTTTTCAATATCACATCTTAATGTTAAAAGTTTTTGTGAAGATACGCCCTTTAAGTCTTCTTCTGAATATTCTTTGTTTATGGATAAATACTCTTCAAAATACTTCGCTTCAAGTTTTGTCTCATCCAACTCCTGTTTTAAACGTGCTAAAGTATTAGTATCCTTAAGTAATACATTGATGTTTTTTAACGAATCTAACAACGCTTGATTAAGATTTGGAATTGTTTCCATATTTTTTATAGAATTGGGGATATCGGTCTGCCCACTTTCAATAAAACTCTCTTTATTTTTAGCATTTCCTAAAAAGGCAGCAAAAAAATCCAATTCATTTTTTTGTAGTTTATCCAAAACATTTTGTGTTGCCGAATTATTGTTAGATACAACAGCTATCGTTTTCCCCTGTATGATCAGGTTAGCAATGATATTTAGAATCGTCTGGGTCTTACCAGTCCCTGGTGGTCCCTCAATCACACTAATTTGGTTGTATAGTGCTTTTACAACAGCCTCTTTTTGAGAAACATTGCATCCAAAAGGATAAATGATTGTCTCTGTGTTTTTTGTCTCTATTTTGTTTACTGCATTGCCTGTTAGATATTTTGATAAGACTGTACTTGGGTCAATCCCATGTATCCTATTATACTTCGCTTTTAAGAGGGCTTTTCCATCTTCAAGTACGAGGGAAACTTCTGCAGATAATTCCCTAAAGTATTGCCATAAATCAACTGATTTGCTATTTAAGCTATGATTACGAATAATTTGCAAATCTGAAACTCCATATGTTTTCATATACTCATTTTTATAAACAAGTACATACCAAGGTGCAAACCTTAATAGCTTAATGGGCATTTGGATTCGCTCTCCCGAATGATATAAAACAGTATCTGTGATGTCGATCTCTTGGGGATTTGAATACCACTTAACATTGTCCTTATGATATGCATAAGTTTTATTATTGGTAAATGTTACTAAAGCTCTATTTTTTTCTTTTTTTATGTACTTAACATCTTTTGTCTTGACTTCATAGTTCGAATTCTTATTGATTAAAATCAGATTGTTGCGGGGATTCATAGTCCTCTCCTTTTAGGTTCACCACCCATAATCCTTAATATTTCCTCACCATATTTTTCAACTTTTACCTTACCAAATCCTTGGCATGCCAGCAATTCTACATAATTTAAAGGCATTTTTTCTAAAACTTCTTCCATTTGTTCTATGTTACAAATAAGATATATCTTTTCTTAAAGCTTGTTCATACCCTAATAATAAAAGCATTCCTACAAAATAGCTTATAACGTCACGAACATCGAAAACACTGCCTAAAACAATGGTTGCTATCGGATATTGATCTAGTCCAAGAAGTTGGGTAAAATTAACTAACTGCAGGAACTCGATAGCAACCGCAAACCCAAACAGATAATAGGGCAATCGCTTAGTCGGTTTTCCTATAAATGCCTTGATAAAGCTATACATTAAGAACATGACAATAACATCCCCGACATAGGGACGGATAAAGTCGTCATGTACATAAATAGCTATGATAACTTCAAGTATAAAAAATATACTTGCCAAAATAAAGTATTTTGGAGAAAATCGAAATGTCTTCATGATGTGTTTCCTTTCTTTTTACTTCACTTTTATAACATTAGGTATCCCGTTATCTAACATTAATCTATAAATCTCCACGTCGCTATATTTGAGCAGATTTCTTAATGCACTCATATATACATCAGGAAAATCCAAACCACAAAAAACTGCTTTTAACGAATTATTTATGTTAATGAAATAGTCGGGTTTTTTATTATCGGTCAATAAGAGTAGTCTATACTCAAACTCGTCTCTCCAATCACTGTTCTTCGTAAAAAACAAGTCTTCCCTATACTTAATCAAGTGTTCTGATATAAAAAACTCTCTGAAATCATGTAGTGCACCTTCGTTGAGCTCAATGTGATACGCTTGACGCATATCCGATGAAGAATCCTTGTATTTAATATCGCCCCGATATAACTTAAACGAACTGTAGACCTTCTTGATATCCATAACCAAACGATCGCGGGAAAATGCCAGGCATAAGCCACGATGCAGATCGCCATACTGTGCCCACATGCGCATCTTAAAAAAACCGGTCTTGTAGTATAAATCTGCATCTAGGACCGAACTCCCTGTCTTGGTAATAACCCCGGCATTTTTAGAAAAACATAAAAGCTTACTCTCTTCTTGACGAATACAGTTCACTTCTTTTTGGTAACGCTCATAATCAATCAACGCTTCATCGATAGAATTACGATTAGTCCAATTCAAAGATAAAGATTGATACCCTCTCTCATGCGGGTCATTCACATTTTTAAATGATGAAAATCTTAACTGCATGGCTGTCAATATCAGTTCCATTGCCGTCTCAAGTCTTGTATAGTGAAACAACATGTCCGTTCCAAAATAACGTTCTTCAATCACCTAATCCCTCCTTGTCTCAATTAGCTGTCCATCATCTGCTTTACAAACTCTATAGAATGTTAAATAAATGTGGCACCTCCTGTATAGAATTTGACCACCTACATTACTCATTTGTTATCATTTTCACTTAAAAACCTAGCCGTATTGATATTTCTAACTGTCATGAATGGATACACCTCGTGCCCCACCAATTTATTCAGCTGACTTTTATTTTGATTTTCTCGCAACACATGCCACACAATTGCCCCCTTAATATATATAAGGTCCAGGTATTCACGTTGCATCGGTAATGTCATCAAGGTTTTCTCTGCATCAATCTCAGGAAATAAGTATGCCACATCCGTCTTCTGCTCTTTGTTATTTTGCCACTCTTTTGGAATAGCGGCAAGGATTGCCTGCATCTCTTCCTGACTTTTGACAAGTATAGGAATCGTGAATCCAAACTCCTGTTCAAGGGCCTTGGTAAGACTTTTCTCGATATGTGTTCGGTCATCATCAGAGTCAAATTGCGCGTTACCTGAATTAAGATATGTCATAACATTAGAATATCCTAAAGATACGAGAAGATTCTTTAACCGCTTCATCTCAACTTTACGTCTTCCACCGACATTGATGCCTCTTAACAATACTATATATCTCATAGTTTCCTCCTAATACTAAGGCTTCTGATAGGTTTTCATTAAGTCACACCTTATCTTTTTTGTTAACTTTGAACGTTACCATACTCGATTCAAATTATCTGAATAAAATGAAATCGCTCTATTAAATTTTTCTATATCTTTATCCGAGGATGAATTTGCTAACAACTTTAATAATATGCTTACAGATTTTTCATACTCTTTAAGATTATATAGTGTCATTGCATAAAATACTTCTAGTGCCTTATTGTCATATTTATCAATGCTACTTTCTAATAAAGTCTTGGATTTATTGTACTGACCTATGGTTCTATATGTACTCGCCAATCCGATGATTGCTTCAACTTGATCTTCTTCACTCAATCCCAACGATATAGCTTTTTCATAATACGCAACCGCTTCCTTTTCATACTCCAAAACATCATAACACCACGCCAACTGATAATTTACTTCTGCATTTTCATTATCCTTGTTTAGCAACAATCTTAAAATATCAATAGCTTCTTCTACCTGCCCATTTTCTCTATATTTAATTGCTCTATCTAGTTCATTCATACTTTAACTCCTTTCTATCTATATCTTATCACAGACTGTTCATTACAATGACAGATATTATATCTGATTAATTGAACTTGTTTTCAGCGTTTTATTAGTTTAATAGAATTCAAGCTCAGCAAGAAATTCATTTAATATTGAAGTATCTATCTGTATTCCATGTCAAAACCTCCAATAAACTAATATTGCATTTCACATATCGTTCCCGTAATTGTCTGTTCTGTGATGCTCAATACGGAAACTATAAATCAATTTACGTTAAGAAACGCAATCCATAATATCATTTATCACAATATATTCACTACCTAATTCAGCACAAAGTCTTTCATATACTTCATTACAATTTAAGATAAATTCTTTCTTCTGTTCTTTTGTCCAAGGAGATGGATCTGGCGGATAGTCCCAATTCAAATATCCTGAATAAACATCTTCCAGCAAATCGAGCTTATCAATTAATTCTTGGCTAATTGGCAACTCATTGTTTGAAATATCATATCCATACATTCTCTTAGCTACTTCGTTAACCGCCCAAAGACATATTCCTCCATGTTCAAACCAAAATCTAATCTCACATTGCTTCATAGTTTCTCCAATCTGTAACTGTAAAATAGTATTGAGTTTCACATTACGTTCCCGTAATTCCCGCCGTGTATATTACCTGATTTTCTGCGCATGTAGGGAACTAGAGTGTTATGGGAAGTACAATAATGACTCCTATATATGTAGGTTAATTTATTCTATTGTTCCCTTAATAAAAACATTAATTGCATTATTTGCAATAACTGTTGTTGATGTAATATCAAAACCTGCACCAATTACACCCCCAACAATTGGTACCGATTTTCCAAGATTTATTATTCCCTTCTGACCAAATTTAGTAATAAACCTGAATCCTACTTTCTGATTAATCTTAGTTAAGGCTGTTCCAGGTATCTTCTTTATCATAGCAATAGTAAATTTACTGCTAAAAGTTATACCAGCTGTTTTAGCTACATCTTTTATACTATTTCCCGTCAAGCAAAGATATACTATTGACTGTACTTCATCACTATGTACATCATATCCACCGATATTAGCTATAGCAGCAACCATCCTTATCTGCACATATAATACACTTGTAATATTTGCTGGCAATGCAACTGGTAATGTAATCCATTTAAAGCTATATCATATATCCTATTTAATGTTGATAATGCTTTGTCATTAGACATTTCACTCATAAAATTATCTTCCCTATTTTCTATATTTATTCGAGTTATTGTATTTCCTCTAACTTATTCGTTGTTGACGAGGTCAATGAGATTACAGGCTCTACTCATGCCCAGAATCCTCTGGGTGGCTAAACAACTTCATCTTCTTCATTGAAATTAGTATTATGATTTTTGTAAAATGCGTTCACTGATTTATCAAGTATTATGCAATATGCCAAATAGCCATAAACCATAATCATAAATATAATGACTATCATTACAATTGGATAAGCGGTATATGTAGCTAAGCTAATAAATAATGTTGTTATAGTAATTACAAGTAAAACTCCTGCTATTACTCTCGCTATCTTATTCCCTTTCATCATGAAATAACTTAAAAGTATTGTTAAACTTAATCTAATCATTTGCGCTATGATATCTCTTCCTTGGAATCGTAAATTATGTAGTATTATTGTTAATAACGATGATCCAATAAAAAGACACCCTACTAACTTAATTTTACTCCGTCCTCTTTCAATTATTTCCATATATGTACTCCTTTAACTAGTTTTAATGTCGGGTAAGTCAGAGGGATTGTTCCCTCTTTACTCCGAAGACTTAGTCCACTTGTTCAGCATTACGACAAGATGCTGTATACGGAAGTTACCAATAGCCATCAATCTATTCACATACTCTTGGCTTTCGTATCTTCACTAATTCCATAAATCTTAATTGTGATGGCAAATCACTTAGTTGTTCCTTAGCTTCAAATCCTTTATCAAATTCAATAGCAGATTCTTCGTCAACCTCATAAACTTCATCCTCATTAAAACAACCGCTTATCTCTGATAATGCACCAGGTAATAGTTCTACTGCTTGTAATGCGACTGCATACATGTTGTCAGCTGTACCAATATCATAAGATTCTGCTGGCAAAAAACCAAATCTCTTATAATAATCTGGGTCGCCATATATAAGAATGGCTTTATATCCTAGCTCTTTAGCCAATTGCTTGGTATGTTCAATCAAAATACTTCCAATTCCATGACCTTGAAAATCAGGTAATACTGAAATAGGACCAAAGGTAATCACCTCATGATACATACCATTATCACCGATAATTTTAGCTTTAGTATAAACAATATTCCCTACAATTCTGCCATTCACTTCAGCAACAATATCTAAGTCATGGATAAATGAATCTACGCTTCTCATAATATGCAATAGATAGTGCTCATTACATCCAGGCACATGATTATTCCAAAAAGCTTCTCTAGTCAATTCTTCTACTACTCGAAAATCTGATTCAACTTCTTTCCTTAACACCAAATCTTTTAACCTCATAAGTGACGACTCCTTCAAAATGAATTAATATGTTTTAAACCCTAATTTACAATGTCAGCTAACGTTCCGGCTGTTCCCGACGTGTGCATCCTCCGATTTACTGTACATATTGGGAACAATCTATTAGGTATAGTCATATACGTAAGTTTCATACAATCTCTAATCTAGCTCAACAATTCTTTGAATCTCTTTCGTATGTTCATCGGAAGTGAAAACTTCATAAAGATATTCACGTTCATCAGATAAAACCTCTCCATCTATTTCATATGGCTCCGGAATTCCGAGATAAATCGAAAATAGATAGTCTGCTAGCTCAACATACGTCATATATAGCTCTTCATTTACTTCACTAATATCTTGAACTACGATGTACCTAATATTATTAAATGACCTTGATCCTTCTAAATGTGTAGATGTATTACAGATATTCCACAATACATTCCTATGCTCATCTAATAAATCCTGGGTCAGATCTTCTCTTTCATACATACTAATGAATCTAGAAAGTTCAGAATGCACCAACATCATTACTGAAAATGAGCCTTTAATATCTTGTTCCCTGTGTTGATCTTCAAGCATTCTCTTTTCTCTATAATTGGCTATAGAAGCAATAGAAATAACAATCAATAATAATGTTAGTATAGATATAACTACTTGATACTTTCGCATATTGTGATTCTCCTTATCTAGTATATGATTATGCCTAATGTTCTTCGGTATACGACGTTCCCGAACCGGACCCACGTTGTCTTTCTCCCTGGTGGTACGTCAGCACCAGGTGAAGAAATGTGCGTAGCGAACGGAATTATTATGTTAGGCGATGGAATCAATGGAAGCTGCCATCAGCCATTAATTAAAATCATTAACATACAACAGTCAAATATGTAATACCCAAACAAATTAAAATTTATCGTTCTCGTTTCAGATAAACCATATCAATCAGTTGTTTTCCATCTTCAAACATTGGATGGTCATAGTTGTCTATAAAAAAATTCTTTATTCTGTGTGATTCTGTAAAACCGCAATTATTATAAAAAGAAAGAATAGAATGACAGTCACCAGTTCCCACAAGCATGATTTTGCAATCAGGGTAATGGGAAAATAAAAACTCTATCATTCTTTTTCCATAGCCTTTTCGGTGGCAATCAGGCACGACTGCAATGTTCTTAAGTTCATAAATGCCATCCGCTTCTCTGGTAATCACGCATTCAGCCTTTACTCCATTGTCATCCAGAACAAACATTTCCCCACGTTCAAGATAGTTGTCTATCATGCTTTCCTGTTCATCTGCCAACAATAATAGGTCAATATATTCTTTTTTATCACCTGTAATTTTTCTTATATTCATAGTACTTACCCTCCTGTAAATCAAACTTATCGTTTACTTTCATCTATATTGCCACTCTCAACGATAGCCATACTACGTATTATAAATAAAAACTAATTGATTATGTCACCTAACGTTCTTCGGTATACGACGCAAGAAGCTTATAGGGCGAGCTCATGCGTGTGAAGCTTCAGCTGAACCGCTAATGCGACCCCGACTCGGTTAGCGAGCTGAGTGTTGGAAATCGTATGTTAGGCGATGGTATCAGCGGAAGCACCCAAACATTATATAAGAATGAATTCTTCATTCTCATAGTCATACTTCCATACATCCTGATCATATTTGCTATTAAGGTACCATGTAAAACTTAGAATCAACTCTTCATCAAACCTATGAAACGATTCATAGAGCTTAGAAATTGTGTATTCAAAATGACTCTTTCTAGAATCATATTCCAAGTCAAATCTATCTTTCCATTTATTCTGAAACTCACTCCTATGTTCACATTCATATGAATAACTACTGAATCTTATTGCTTGTTTCATAATCAAATAAAAAGCTTCATTTCTATCCTTTGTTGGTGTTCCTAATAAAAAAGAATATCTACCGCGTTCACCCTGTGTGACATAATAGCCACAATCTTCTTTATATCTAATACTGTAATCTGGATTATTCCTAAATCGACCTTCATATACTCTGCCATCTCTTGTATGTCCTTTAGGCAATTTGAGCTTTTCAGCTAAAGCAAGTAGTTCACCTCTGAACTCCTCAATAATTTTAGATTCTTCTGAATTCATAATGTACGCATAAAGATTTATCCCATTGTACATTACAGTGTTATACTCTTCCATTTCAACCTCTTCTTTCAAGTAACTAGCTGATACTTTCGCCTAACGTCCCGTGAAGTTGCGACTTAGACATCCTTTATATTTCCTGTCCATGTCGTAACTTCACTGTTAGGTGCTGTTCCCAGCGGAAGCTTTATATCAACTTCTAATGCTATCACTAACACCAACTCTAAGTTTCATTAATGCGTTCTCCAACATCACACCTCGAACTTCTACTTCTTTCCTCTGAATAACTTCAAATCCAAATCTACTAAAGAACCCTTGTGCAGCTAAACTCACATCTGAAGATAATTCAGGTATTGATTTCACCTTGGCATCCTGAATAATATGATTCATAAGTAATCTTCCAATACCTTTCTTGGATTGGCCACCACGTACAAAAAAGTGGTCAATGTAACCATTATCCTGTAAATCTGCATATCCTAAAATCTTATCCCCATCGACTACAACATATGGATTTATCCCTTTAATCCTTTGCCCCCACAATTCTGGATCCATATCATCCGGTGCCCATGCTGCTAATTGCCTATCGTCATAATACCCCTTGGCATTTTCTCTTATTGCTGAACAAAATATATTCATCAATTCCACTTCTTCGCCTATCCTATATCTTCTTATCTTCATTCTACTTAAACCAACCTCTCCTTCAATTTAACCTAGCTGGGAATTGCACATAACGTTCCGGCTGTTCCCGACGTGTGCATCATCCGATTTCCTGCACATGTTGTCAATATGCTGTTAAGTGAAGTATTATCGACCGACTTCTATTTCTTTGTCATTCAAGCTTTTCTGCTAATTTATTTACACTCTGTTTCATTAGTATCGTATTATTAATAGATATTACCCTTTGATTTTCCAACTCATTCCATCTTTCGTTATTGTCTATCAAGTATTTTATATCTTCATAAGATGTCGACATCAGATCAAACATATATTGACTGTATGAATCTGTATATCTAGTTTCGAACTTATCAAGTTCACCTTCTAGTTTATTCACTATAGCCAATTGACCTGCGTTTTCAGTAGTTGATTTGACATCATTAAGATCAACATTTGTATAAAAATCATCTATCATCATATGAATATCGTCGATGTCTCCCATCAATTTATAATTAAAATATCGTTCTATTGCTAAAGGTAATATTGATACAATAATTAATGTAATACTAAATACAATACTAAAAATCATTACTAACTTTCGATATTTCTTAGGTATATGATTCATCTTTTCCCCTCTCGAAACTGAGATAATATTTCACTTAACGGTTTCGCAGTTGCCGTCGTGTACATTCTCCTCTTCCTTGTGCATGACGGCAATTGTCGTGTTAGATGTTGCCCTACTTGACCGAGGAACGAAGTCATGGACGGCGGAGTAACGACCATGGACTGTACCAATTCCCGTTACTCTATTATGTTAATTCTCAAATCTTACTCTCAAATTTCAATTTGTGTGGATACTTAGATTTCAATTCTCAGGACCTATTATATTATTCAGCATCCATATCATAAGAATACGATTTATAACCTTTATAATATACAAGTTCATTTCTATTATCACTCCAAGAAGGTTTAAACTTATTAGTCTCGCTGGAATCTACTACTCTTTCCTCTTTTGTCATAAGATTATAAACAAATAATGTTGTCATTTCTCCGCTTTCCATATAATCATCAAATGCTATAATGTCTAAAGTCACTGGATAATCACTATATGCTATCCATCCAGTATTCGGATTTAATACATATTCATCCGAGCCAAATCTTTGGTCATTGTATTTAGTGCTTTCCCATGAATCCGTATCAATAGCTACATAAGCAACTGTTACATACGTTTCCATCAACGAACACCACAAAACACTTCCATCATCATTCCATTGCTCCAAACTGACACTTGTATATTCTTCCGTATTCACATCTTCCTCTGAAATTCGGTGAAGCAATTTTCCTTCCACATCATAGATATCTATATTATCTTCAACTTCAACAGCGATTAATTCTCCATCTTCCGTTACACGGAATTGAAGCCCTTTTCCCTCAGCAATCATTCTAGCTTCTTCATAAGGGCTAAAACACCATAAAGCATCTGACCACTCATCTTCATTTTCAGGATTTTCCCAATCATATAGGGCGTAGATTTTATCACCATGGAATTCAATATTGTGGAATTGACGATCATTAACAGTAATTCCTTCAGCCACTTTTTCTTTTTCATCTTGATCTAACTCTTGTGCTGCTCCCAAATCTTCGTCAATATTAACGGTATCATCCGTAGGAATTTCATTTTCAACATCTACTGATGAACTGTTTGAACAACCACTTAGCATAAGTATAAAAATTAGTAGTACATAAATATTTTTAGTCACCTTCATATCTTAACCTCTCATCCTCTTTTTAATTCAATACAATTCAACATCCCTACGAATCAAAATTTGTCGATTACTAATAACAATCATTTTCTATAAACCAAATACCAGCACTACAAGGACGTAGTGGGGAAATTACATTATAGGGTATTATCTAACGGTTCTCAGCTTACGACGCCAGGGAGCTTACTGGGCGAGCTCATGGCTGCGAGCTTGCGAACGCCTAATGCGACCCCGACTCGGTTAGCGAGCTGAGTGTTGGAAATCGTTTGTTATACGAAGCCTTAATCGTCCCCATTTATTAAACTTCTCCATGGTAAAAATTCCTTATATTAATATTTATTATCACTGACTCATCTGTTAACTCCTCAGTATCAATATCAAATTGAATAACAAAATTATCCCCTAAATCAAAGACCCATTTAGGATATTCTGGATGTATAGATCCATCTTCATTAGAATTGTATAACTCTCTATACATATTAAAAACTACTTCTGCATCATCACCAACCTTAACACCTATTGATGTTTCAAATTTATTCATATCTGTAAAAATTTCTGTAATACAAAAACTGTTTTCATTAATACTAAATGATATCCCATCATATGAGACAACCGGCTCAAATCCATCATCAGAAAAATAAACTTCAAAATCACTACCTAATTTCTTAATGATATCTCCTAATGAATCACCAATATTTATACCACCGAGCGATTCTGTTTCACAACTAAAACATGCATTATCATCAAATTCCATTCTTCCAAATTTCTCCCAAAAAATTAATGCATTAGAATTCATGTATGACTCATTCTGAACTTTCAACATCTCTTGATTGGACTTATCCTGAAGCACCTTTATTTCAGACAAATATGTATCATTTGATTCTTCTAGCTTTGTGACTTTCTCTTTAAGTTCATCAATCAATTCAATACTTTTATTATTCTCAATCATCAAGTCATCATAATCATGTTTAGCACTTTCCAACTCTTCTGTAATCAGTTCATGCTTATACAAAATATCCTCATACTGTTCTTTAACTTGTTCTAATTCACTTGTCCCTTCATCATTTGTACAGCTTACAGTGAACATCATCACTATAATAATAGAAATTACTAAAACTTTCATATCCATTAGTTACCCTCCAATATTCAGATTAAGGTTTCGTATAACGTTCCCACGATTGCCGCAGCTTGCATCCACCTTGTTCTTGCGCGTTTCGGCAATCGGTGTGTTATC
>DGAD01000017.1 GCA_002382805.1 Clostridiales bacterium UBA4039 | reverse complement strand
TGTAATTCCGAGAGACTATAACCTAATTAAGGGAGGAAAAGTATGAAGATGAGACAAAAAGGAGTACAAAGCAGTAGGAATAAACATATGAATCAGTTAAATAGTAAGAAAGGATTGGTGAAATAATATGGCACTTGGTGGTGGTACGTTTGTCCTTCAAAACAAAGTGTTACCTGGAACGTATATTAATTTTATTAGTTCCATGAAAGCTTCAGCAACATTATCAGAACGAGGTGTGGCAGCTTTGCCTGTAGAACTGGATTGGGGTGTTGATGGTGAAGTCTTTACGGTGACAGTAGAAGAGTTTCAAAAGGACGCATTAAAGATTTTTGGATATGATTATACACATGAAAAACTAAAAGGACTCGTTGATTTATTTAAAAATATTCGAGTAGGGCACTTTTACAAATTGATGAATGGAGGTAGTGCTGCATCAAACCTCTATTGTGATGCAAAATATAAAGGTGTGCGTGGTAACGATTTGATTATTGTTGTCAAAGTTAATACAGATGATAACACCAAGGTTGATGTGCAAACCTACCTTGGCACAACTTTAGTCGATGAGCAAACGGTTCTTGCAAATACAGATCACCTTGTCGACAATGACTATGTACAGTGGAAGGCAAATGTTGAGCTTTTGGAAACAGCAGGTCTTGAGCTTACTGGGGCGGTTAATGGCATTGAAGCGACGGGAGTAGAATATCAAGCGGCGCTTGATGCGTTTGAAGCCTATAATTTTCACACCTTTGGCTGCTTATCAACAGTACCTGAGATTGTTGACCTTGTGGTGCAATGGACAAAGCGATTACGCGATACAGTTGGAATGAAGTTTCAAACGGTTGTATATCGTACGTCGTCAGCTGATTATGAAGGCGTCATTAGTGTGGAAAATACTGTTACAGATTCCAATGCACGTCCGTCGTCACTGGTTTATTGGGTGACAGGTTCAGCGGCAGGGACACCGGTAAATAAAAGTCAAACAAATAAAATATATGATGGTGGATTCAACGTGGACAGTCGCTACACACAACTTCAGTTGGAAGAAGCCATTCAAGAGGGTAAGTTCGTTTTCCATAAAGTGGGTGATGATATTAAAGTGTTAGATGATATCAATACTTTTGTTAGTGTAACAGATTCAAAATCAGGAGATTTTAGCAGTAACCAAACGATTCGAGTCTTTGACCAAATTGCAAATGATATTGGTGTAGTGTTTAATACGAAATACTTAGGGCATGTTCCAAATGATGTAGATGGACGTATTAGTCTGTGGAACGATATTGTTAAGCATCATCAAACACTTCAAGGGATTCGTGCAATCGAAAACTTTGAACCCAATGATGTCAGTGTTGAAGCTGGAGATACAAAAAAAGCAGTCGTTATTAGCGATAAAGTGACACCGGTTAATGCAATGGCACAATTATATATGACAGTAGTTGTTGAATAAGGAAGGAGTGAAGGATAATGGCAAATTTTATGAATGCAAAGGATGCAATTAGTGCGTCTTTGGCTAAATGTTTCGTGACAATCGAAGGAAACCGTTACGAATTCATGCAGGCAATCAACTTAGAGGCAAGTGTTGAGAAGACAAAAACGGAAGTGCCTATTTTAGGAAAAACAGGGAAAGGAAATAAAGCAACAGGATGGACTGGAAGCGGAAACGCAACATTCCATTATAATACAAGTATCTTTAGATCCTTACTAAAGCGATATAAAGACAAGGGTGAGGATGTATATTTTGATATTCAAGTAACCAACGAAGATCCGACATCTGGTGTAGGACGACAAACGGTCATCTTAAAAGACTGTAACTTGGATGGCGGGATTTTGACTAAATTTGACGCGGATGCAGAATATTTAGATGAAGCAATCGACTTTACATTTGAAGATTTTGAGATTCCGGAAGAGTTTATATCCTTATCAGGGATGCAGTAAAAGCACCTAGAAGTGCATATTAATATATTGATAATAACAAAAAAGGGGATGTGCATAGAATGCGCATCCCTTTATCATTTAAACGATAAGAGAGGAAGAAAACAATGGGAAATTTAGCAGGTTTTTTGGCACAAAATGCGAAGAAAATAGAAAACATACAATATGTAGTTTCAAAACGTTTTACAGATGAAGAGGGAACGCCAATTCCATGGGAAATTCGATGTATTACATCAACAGAAGATGAAGCGTTGAGAAAGTCATGTACAAAGCGTGTTCAGGTTCCGGGCAAACGCGGGCAATTTACTCAAGAGACGGACTATAATCTATATCTTGGGAAGTTGGCAGCAACATGTACAGTGCATCCAAACCTTGATGATATGGAACTTCAAAACTCATATAATGCAATGGGAGCAGACCTTGTCTTAAAGAATATGCTTTCACCGGGAGAATATTCAGACTATTTAATCAAAATCCAAGAAGTCAACGGATTTGAGGTGAGTTTTGAGGAAAAAGTAGAAGAAGCAAAAAACTAATAAGTGAAGGTGATCTTGAGGCAAATATTGCATATTATTGCCTTCACAAATTTCATAAATGGCCTCATGAATTTTTGGATTTGGAGAGGAATGAACGTGCGTTTATCGTAGCGGCCATTGAGATTAAAGTAGAAGAAGATAAGAAAAGAAATAAGAAAGTAAGTCGACCCAAAAAGAGATAATGATTAGATGAACGCACAAAGGTAGGTGATTACATGGCAACATTAATGAATACATTACAACTAACAGATGGTAATCTTCCGGCAATAAGAAAAATGGATCAGTCGATCGATGTGATGACAGGCAAATTTCAAGCGGTTCAAAAAATAACACAGAATTTTGTAAACGTAGAAGTTATTCAATCGGCAAGACAAGAAATCAATATGTTAGAAGAAGCAACCCAAGAGTCATGTGGATATATGGAAAAACTTAAAAAGACGATGGGAGATTTAAAGGTTGGCGAAGGCGTACAAAAAGTGATGAACCTGTCAGACAAAATGGTCCAAACGACAGCGAAGTTGAATATGGCGAATGACGGTCAACAAAGTACGGCAGAACTTCAAGATATGATTTATCAATCTGCCAATCGATCGGGGACATCCTATGAGGCAAATGCTGGCGCAGTTGCTTCGTTAGCAGAAGGACCCGGAGACACCTTTTCAGATAACGGAGAAACGATTGCTTTTGTAGAAGCATTTAACAAATCCATGGCGCTTGCCGGAGCTAGCCAAGAACAGATGGATTCAACACGTACAGAGCTGGTGCAGGCGTTGGGATCAGGCGCATTAGGTGGAGATGATTTTAGCTCGATCTTTGCCAATGTGCCCCAAGCTGTTCAGATGATTGCCGACTATATGGATGTCCCTATAGAGCAGATGAATACTTTAGCAGACCAAGGGGCGATAACAGGCGATGTCGTCAAAGGCGCCTTACTTTCGTCGATGACAGATATAGATACGGAATTTGAAGCTATGCCTATGACGTTTGAACAGATGGGAACCGTTATAACGAATTCGTTGCTTCAGACGTTTGAACCGCTGCTTCAAGGAATTGCGCAAGGGGCACAGCTTATATATGATAATTGGTCTTTTATTGAACCGATTTTTTGGGGAATAGTAGCTGCAGTAGCAGCATATACAGCTGTAACAGGAATTATGACTATTGCAACATGGGCGGCTAAAGTGGCGCAAGATGGTTTGAAAGTTTCTCTTTTGGCAAATCCAGCGATCTGGATTGCCCTAGCTATTGGGATTCTTATCGGACTAATATACCAATGGATACAATCTGTTGGTGGCCTTGAAATTGCATGGAAAATTGCGATGAGTAGTATTATGACAGCTTGGGACTGGCTGAAGATAGGTTTTTTCACAGGAATCAACGGGGTGCTTAATTTCTTGGATAAGTTGAAGGTTGGAGCAATGGCGACAGCGGTAGCTATCAAAAATTACATGGGGGATATGAAAGCTGATTTCATAATGCTTTTACAAAATATGGTAAATAGTGGGATTGACATCATTAATGGCTTTATAGAAAAGCTCAATGGTCTTCCAGGTGTATCCATAGATGTAATTGAAAAAGTGTCTTTTGGTACCAACAATGAACTCATAAATGAAGCGCAAAAGAAAGCAAGGAATGAGGCATTCGAAAATTACAAGAATGAAATTGAAGCGGGGATTGCTGAGCGTGATGCAAAGATGAATCAAATGAAAGATGACGCCCAAAAAGCGATGAGTGAAAGACAAGCTGAAATAGATGAAATGAAGCGTCAATCTTCGGTAGAAAGGGATGATACGGTAATTACGCCACAACCATATGAACCAAAGGTTGCTGAAGAAGAGACGGCTTCCAACACGGCAAGAATGGCAGACACTATGGATGTGGCAGAAGAGGACCTTACATATTTACGTGACCTAGCAGAACAAGATGTCATTAATCGATTTACAACGGCAGAGATCAAAGTAGACATGGGTGGCATCACCAACCAAGTCAGTGGAGAACAAGACCTAGATGGAATGGTTGAATATTTGGAAAATACACTTTACGAGACAATGGCTGTAGCTAGCGAGGGGGTGCATGAATAATGGCATATATTTTTGAAATGGATGGTGTGGCCTTACCGGTCGCACCGTCCAAAATGCAGATGAAAATCAAAAATAAAAACAAAACAATCAATCTTATCAATGATGGAGAGGTCAATATATTAAAATCAGCTGGTTTAACAGATATTTCCTTTACAGTGATGATTCCGCATGTAGAATATCCCTTCGGATACTATCCGGATAAATTCAAGCCGGCTTATTACTATCTAAGCAAATTTAAAGAATTAAAAAAGAATAAAAAGCCTTTTCGATTTAATGTGTACCGCAATAAGATCATGGGGGCAAAAGTCTTTGGAACAACTATGCTTGTGTCCATTGAAGATTACGCTATTGAAGAAAATGCGGCAGATGGGCAATCAGTAAATGTCTCTATTAACCTAAAAGAATGGAAGCCTTATAAAACAAAGGTGGTAGCTATATCCAAGAAAAATGAAGAAAATGTTGCAACCATTCAGACAACACGTGAAACTGGATCTGCGCCAAAGCCAAAGGCATACACCGTTAAACAAGGCGATACACTTTGGAATATCTCAAAGAAAAACCTTGGTCAGGGAGCTAAGTACAGAGAGATTGCATCCTTAAACAACATCGCAAACCCAAATTTGATCTTTCCAGGGCAAGTCTTAACAATGCCTATCGAGGAGGTGAGTCAATGATTGAACTCGAAATTCAAACAAAAACCCTAAAATATTTTCCTGTAGTAGAAGGGACAATTCAATGGGTGACTGAGAGGAAGGGGCAACCGGCAAAACTCACATTTTCGGTGGTTAAAGATGAGATTATCAACTTTCAGGAAGGGGACATGGTTAACTTTGTTGTTGATGGCTACAATGTTTTTAAAGGATTTGTATTTACAAAAAATCGAGATAAAAACGGTATCATTAAAGTGACAGCTTATGACCAACTTAGATATCTGAAAAATAAGTTTACGTATGCATACGAAAATAAAACAGCAAGTGAAGTCATTCAAACCTTATGTAAATACTTTGGCATAAATACAGGACAAATCGAAGAGACACCTTGGGTTATCGCACGCAAAATAGAGCAAGATAAGTCGTTGATTGATATGATGTTAAATGCCTTAGATTTGACCCTTCAAAACAGTAAAAAGCTATATATACTTTTTGATCAGTTTGGCGAACTTACATTGCGAGATGCCGAGGCGATGAAGTGTGACCTATTAATCGATCAGCAAAGGGCTGAAAATTTTCAGTACCAATCATCGATTGATAATGAGACGTATAACCTAGTTGTATTGCGTAATAAAGATAACGGGAAAAAAATTATCGCTTCAGATAATAACAATATTGAAAAATGGGGGCTGTTACAATACTTTGATCAATTTGACACAGATGATGTGAATGTGCAGTCAAAAGCAGATGCACTTTTGAAGTTATATAATCAAAAGAGACGCTCACTTAAGATAAGTAAAGCCTTTGGTGACCCAAGAGTACGAGCTGGATATCATGTACCTATAGATGTCCATCTAGGTGATATCGTGGCAAAAAACTACATGCTGGTTGAACGAGCGACCCATTCCTTTAGCCAAGATGTGCACACGATGGATTTGACATTAAGTGGAGGTGGTATTCATGCCTAATTTAATTGAGATTATTAAGCAAGCATCTGTAGAAGCAATAGAAGCATCGAATCCAACAGCTTTTGTATATGGGACGGTCGTCAGTGCGACTCCGCTTAAGATAAACTTAGAACAGCGCCTAACACTCGATGCTTCACATTTGATTTTAACGACGCTTGTACGTGATTTTTCGGTAGACGTTACCTTGGATCATGCGACGGCAAATACACAAGGTGGGACGGGCGATAGCTCCTTTGCAACGCATAAGCATGCTGTCTCTGGGAAAAAAGCGATGACGGTTCATCTGGGATTAAAAGAAGGGGAACAAGTTTTACTCATACGTCGTCAAGGTGGACAAAAATATATTGTATTGGATCGGATAAGGTAGGTGATGGTTGTGATTCCAAAAATAAACGAAGAACTTCCTAGTGATTTTATATATGAAGAGCTTCCAACAAAAACATTTAAACTCAATGGCGCACGCCAGGTTATTGTTGGACAAGCAGATGAGCTTGAAGCAATGCAACAAGCCATATACTTAATACTTAACATTGAACGCTATGAGAATCTCATCTATTCATGGAACTATGGAATAGAGCTACATGACTTGTATGGGAAAAGTGTGGAGTATGTTCTTGCGACGCTTGAATGGCGGATTGCAGAAGCGCTGCTACAAGATACAAGAATTACAGAGGTAACAAACTTTGATTTTAAGACAAATGGAAACAAGATACATGTCACCTTTACTGCGACAACAGTATTTGGTGATATAGAAGCAGAAAAGGTGGTGAAGATATAAATGTATGAAGAGATAACCTACGAACATATTTTACAAAGGATGTTAGATAAAGTTCCTATGGACGTGGATAAAAGGGAAGGTGCCATTATTTATAATGCGTTGGCACCGGCGGCAGTGGAGCTGCAGAACATGTATATTGAGTTAGATGTAATTTTGAATGAAACGTTTGCAGATACACAGAGCAGACCTTACCTTATAAAGCGGGCAGCAGAACGTGGAATTATTCCAAGTGAAGCGACAAAGGCGGTTGTTAAAGGTGCGTTTAACATAGATATACCGATAAATTCAAGGTTCTCACTCGGTGATTACAATTATAAGGTGATGGAACAAATTACAAGTGGACAATTCAAGCTTGAGTGTGAGACAAGCGGCGAGCTTGGGAATCAAATAGGGACATTGCTACCGATTTCCTATATTGCAGGTTTAACACATGCACAAGTAACGGAGATATTAATTCCGGGTGAAGAGGCAGAGGCAACAGAAAATTTAAGGCAAAGATATTTTTCTTCTTTGGAATCCCAGTCCTATGGAGGAAATGTGGCGGATTACAAAGAAAAAACGATGGCACTTGCAGGAATAGGTGGAGTGAAGGTTTATCCGGTATGGGATGGTGGAGGCAGCGTTAAACTGGTGATTATGGACTCGACATATGCCGTTCCAAGTTCCGCGCTTATTGAGGCGACCCAATCTGCAGTTGATCCGATAGTCAATCAAGGACAAGGAAAAGGTTTTGCTCCAATAGGGCATGTCGTCACGGTTATGGGAGTAACAGGCACAGCCGTAGATATTGCAACGACCATCACCTATCAAGAAGGCTGGTCGTGGGAAGATATTCAACCGTATGTAACAGCTGCTATCGATGAATATTTTCATGCTTTGGCTTCTGATTGGGATACAAGCGACAATCTGATTGTTAGAATTAGTCAGATTGAGACACGCTTACTCAATCTTACAGGCATCCTAGATATAGCCAATACAACCATCAACACATTAGCTCAAAACTTGGTGATTGATCAAGATAGTATTCCGGTGAGGGGGGATGTAAGTGGATAATAGACCGTTGATTGATTATTTACCGCAGGTTCTTAAGGATGTCAGGGAATATAAGGCAATCATGGCGACAGAAGAACCGGAACTCGGGACGTTGTGGACAGCCCTTGAGGATGCGTTGAAGGACAACTTTGTTAGTGAAGCAACAGAACACGGAGTGCTCAGACTGGAAAGCATTCTAAAAATCACGCCAAAAGCAGCAGATACGTTGACAGATAGAAGATTTAGAATCAAGGCAAGGTTCAATGAACAACTTCCATATACCTTTAGAACATTGGAAGAACGATTGACAACTCTTTGTGGTGAAGATGGATATACATGTGAGTTGCTGAGTGATAGTCATATGCTAAGCGTTCGAGTAGAGGTAGTTGCAAAAGGACAATATAGTGCAGTTGAAGAATTGCTTCATCGTTTAGCCCCAGCAAACTTAATAATTGACTTAGAACTAAGATACAATCAAAACGCAACATTAAAAAACTTTACACATGCGCAATTAAGCGCTTATACGCATAAACATTTAAAAGAAGAGGTGATTATTTAATGGGAAAAACATATACATCCAATTATAACTTAACAAAAGATGACGAAAACGAATTCTATAATGTAGCTGTACAAAGTGAAAACATGGATTTGATAGATGGAGCACTAAAAGCGTTAAGTGATGAAAAAGTAAGTCATATAGAAGGGAAAGGCCTATCAACCAACGACTACTCAGACGCAGAAAAGCAAAAGCTTGCAAAAATTCTAGAAGATGCAACAGACTATCAGCATCCAGCAACACATAGCTTGGATATGATTACTGAAACAGGAGCACGAAAGATTTTTTCATCTGCAGAGAGAACAAAACTAAGCGGGATAGACGAGGGGGCAAACAATTACACACATCCTTCATCCCATAGTCTTGATATGATTACTGAAACGACAGCAAAAAAAATAATGACAAGTGCGGAACGGTCTAAATTATCAGGTATCCAATCAGGCGCCCAAGTGAACGCAGTTACAAGTGTAGCAGGAAAAACAGGAGCGGTGTCGCTCGCAAAAGCAGATGTGGGTCTTAGTTCGGTAGCAAACTATGGAGTAGCAACAACAGCGGAAGCGGAGGCGGGAACGAGCAATACAAAGTATATGACGCCTTTAACAACTAAGCAGGCTATAAACTTATTGTCTCCTATAGGTGAAACAATCGAGAATAATACTGGATACTATTACGATGGATATCCTATAATATATGTAGATACCTTCAATGGCAATAACCTACTAAAAATAAGAACCAGTACTTTTGTCGGTAACATAGTAATTCCGTATGTCGGAAATATCGCAGATTTCGTGGACGTGAGTCAATATGAAAACAATCTTTTTGATAATGGGAAATTATACTCTACTACATATATTAAAGAAATTAGTCCGTCTTACGAGCCTTATTGTGATTTTTTGGTAGGACCTCAAATAGTTTTTAATAGGCTTGCTGGATATGAACATAGAACACGTTTAAAAGTTACGTGTGATAAAAATTTTGACTTGTCAAGTTTTGATTATATAGATGCTGATGTAGAACTGTCGAATGATTCTATAGGTAAGTTTAGTGATGTATCAGTAGGAGTAAAGGGAGGAAGAGTTAAAACCTTGGAAAATAATTTGTACAATGGAACTATAAGGCAGACGCTAAGGGTTTCTATACGTGGTGAATATGGGTTTAAACCACTCGATATGTATTTTGGGGTAGACTCAGAAAATACACATGGCAGTTGTACAATTAAGATACATTCAATTAGGCTAATATAGGAGTGACTTAATGATTAAAAACAATAAAAAAGAATTCGGCTATTGCAACATAACACAATGGTAAGCGAATAATCAAGCTTGTTTGAAGAATATATGAAAGCTTCGGATGTTAAGACTAGTTACAGCGCTGTAATTATAAATCTATAGATATCACATACATTAGCTTATCCTGGAGGGACAAAACTATACTACCAAAGTTGTTATTACAATCAATAGAATTACAAAAAAAGGGGGGAGCATTATGAACGAGGAAACTTGCATTGAAAAACATAATAACATCAACCAGCGCTTAGATGTGCACGACAAGAGATTGAACAATCATTCTCAGAGAATCGATGAGCTTGAACAGCATCGCTCGCGTACAGAGACGAAGATTGAAAATCTGTGTGAACAAATCAAATCGTTGGTCACTACTATTAAATGGGCTATGGGCTTAACAATTGGAACGTTGTTAAGCTTTTTTATTTGGTATATACAAAATCTGGTAGTGTAAAGTAGCCTAT
>DGAD01000040.1 GCA_002382805.1 Clostridiales bacterium UBA4039 | reverse complement strand
TGTCAGACTTGACACTACCTAATAGGTCGGTGGAGGTTTTATATGAAAAAGTATATTTTAGCATTGGATGAAGGAACAACAAGTTGCCGAGCGATATTATTTGACCGAGACGGTCAAATTGTTAATGTGGCTCAAAAAGAGTTTAAACAGATTTATCCAAAAGCAGGGTGGGTTGAACATGATGCCATGGAGATTTGGGGAATTCAAAGTGGCGTTATGCGAGAAGTTATTGAAACCTGTTCAGCCAAAGTTGATGAAATAGCAGCAATTGGAATCACCAATCAACGAGAGACTGCCGTTGTCTGGAATAAAAATACAGGAAAGCCTATTTACAATGCAATTGTATGGCAATCGCGCCAAACAGCAGATATATGTGAAGAAATTATTCAAAACGGCCATCAAGACTATATAAAAAAGACAACAGGGTTATTGGTGGATGCGTATTTTAGCGGAACGAAGGTAAAGTGGATACTTGACCATGTTGAAGGAGCAAGAGAACAAGCTAAGCGCGGTGAATTATTGTTTGGTACTATTGACACATGGTTAATTTGGAACTTAACTCGGGGAAAAGTTCATGTAACAGAGTACTCTAATGCCTCTAGAACCATGCTGTTTAATATTGAGACGTTGCAATGGGATGATAAACTTTTAGAAATTCTAGATGTGCCTAAAGAGATGCTTCCAAAAGTATGTGATTCAAGTGAGATTTATGGATATACAGATGATCGAACCTTTGGAGGTGCAAAGATTCCTATTGCGGGAGCCGCAGGAGATCAACAAGCAGCGCTTTTTGGTCAGGCGTGTTTCTTAGAGGGGATGGTCAAAAATACATATGGCACCGGAGCGTTTATTCTTATGAACACTGGGTCACAGCGAATTCAATCAGAAAAAGGCTTGCTTACAACAATTGCTTGGGGATATAATGGAAAGGTAACCTATGCGCTTGAAGGAAGTGTGTTTAATGCAGGAGCCTCAATTCAATGGTTGCGTGATGAGATGCGTATGATATACTCGGCAGATGAGAGTGAGTATTTTGCGACGAAAGTAAAAGATTCAAATGGTGTCTATGTTGTTCCTGCATTTGCCGGACTAGGAACTCCGTACTGGGACATGTATGCCCGAGGAACTATTGTCGGGTTGACGCGAGGTGCTAATCGTAACCATATTATTCGAGCAACACTTGAATCGATTGCTTACCAGTCAAAAGATGTTATTGATCTTATGGTGGAAGAATCGGGAATAGAACTGAAAAAGTTAAAAGTGGATGGAGGAGCAAGTAAGAATAACTTCTTGCTACAGTTCCAATCAGATATTTTAGGTGTACCCGTTGCTCGCCCCAATGTAGTAGAAACAACGGCTTTAGGTGCAGCGTTTTTGGCAGGATTGGCCGTTGGATTTTGGGAAGATCAATCTGTCTTAGTATCCGATGAAAATATTGATCAAGTGTATGCACCGGATATGACCGATGAAGAGCGAGAAAAAAAGTATAAAGGATGGAAAAAAGCGGTGACGCGTTCGCTAAACTGGGAAGAATAGGATGTATTTGACCGATTAGGAAGGACAAAAAATGTGAAAAATATTGAATTAAATCATATCGAAATTATTCAGCTATTAATGGTGGCTAATCCGCAGCAGATGGATTTGATTGTTGAACAAATCCATCCTGCAGATGTTTTGGATGCCATACATTTGTATGATGGAGACCCACTGGAAATATTAAAACGGTTACCGGAAACCTATGTGGCAAGTATTATTGATGAAGCTGAAGATGATGAAAAATATGAATTATTAACCCTGTTTTCAAAACAAAAACAGATAGATATTGTCGATGAGATGTCTTCGGATGAACTTGTTGATTTATTAGGGAGTATCGATGAAGAGGAACAAAATTCCATTATAGTCAATATGGATGCCCAAGATGCAGCAGAGGTTAGAGCGTTGTTATCCTATGAACCGGAAACAGCCGGGGGTATCATGGCAACAGAATTTTTAGCCATGCAAGAGCATATGACAGTTCAAGATACACTGACCTATTTACAACAAGAGGCGCCAGATGCAGAGACGTTTTATTATATTTATGTACTTGACGATCAAGGGATTCTTAAAGGGGTTGTCTCGCTACGTGATTTGATTAAAAGCTCCTTTGCAACACAGCTAGGTGAAATTATGAAAGAAAGTGTTGTTAGTGTTCCGGTCGATATGGATCAAGAAACCATTGGACGTATGTTTGAAAAATATGGATATTTAATCATCCCGGTGGTTAATCAAGCCAACAAAATGCTTGGAATTATTACGGTTGATGATATTATGGAAATCTTAATGGAAGAAGATACAGAGGACTTGTATCGATTAGCTGGTTTGCAAGAGAGTGAAAAAGTTGCAGGTGGAGTTAAAGAGTCTGTTAAAAGCCGTCTTCCTTGGTTAATTGTAAACCTGTTTACAGCCATCTTAGCGGCGGCAACAGTTAGCTTATTTGAGGGGACAATCTCTAAAGTGGTTGCACTGGCTACATTCATGCCGATTGTGGCAGGTATGGGTGGCAATGCAGGGACGCAAACGCTGACACTGATTGTACGAGGAATTGCCCTTGGAGAGGTGCGCTTGGAAAATGCAAAAAAAATTCTAAAAAAAGAAATAAGTGTAGGTGTACTTAACGGAGTCGTTCTGGGGATTTTAGTAGCGGTGCTTGGCTTGATTTGGGAAGGCAACCCGGTGTTTGGGCTTGTCATTGGCGTTGCAATGCTACTTAATCTTATTATGGCGACCCTCGCTGGCTATTTTGTACCGGTTACATTGAAAAAACTCGGGGTTGACCCGGCTTTGGCATCCGCAGTTTTTGTGACCACAGTAACGGATGTCTTGGGATTTTTCTTTTTCCTTGGACTGGCAACAATCTTCATTCAAGCATTAATGTAAGTATGGATATAAAAAAGCAAGAGTAAATTATTACTCTTGCTTTTTTGATGGCGATTGTTAAACTATATATCTTTGCGATAGCTTCGTGGACTCTTTCCGGTGTACTTTTTGAAGTTATACGAAAAATGCTTATAGTCGCTGTAACCGACTTTTTCGGCGATCTCATATGTTTTGTAGCGCACATCCTTTAAGAGCTCTTTTGCTTTTTCAATCCGAAAATTGTTAAGCCATTCAATAAAGTTCTGTCCGGTTTCTTCTTTGAAAACCTTACTTAAATAATTAGGTGTTACATAGACGACTTCGGACAAGGTCTTTAACGTGATATTTTCAGTGTAATGCTCGCTAATGTATTCAATGGCAACATGAACGATTTGTTTATATTTTTGGTTCTTGTAATGGTCAATACTTTCAATGAATTTGAAAAACAAGTGTTCCATCCAATGGCTAATATCATCAACTGTTTCATAGTTTTTTAGGTGTGCATATACATTGAGTTCACTGCCCATATCGCGACGGATATTAATGCCCATAACTTCTAATGCGTTTGTGGATAATAAAAGGATGCGGGCGCAATAGTTTTTGATTTGAGCTTCTGTCGCATAGTTTCCGGCAAGGTTTTCTAGCATCTTGGCGATAATCTCTTGAATTTGCGGATAGTCGGCTTTTTGAAGGGCAGTGAGTAAATCTTTTTCGGGTGTAATTAAACTTGAAACCGTGGTCTTTTGGTCAGTAACGTTAACCTGCTTAATATGGATAATGGCATTTTTTCCTTGATATATTTTTTGGCGAAGAGCCGTTAGTGCTTCGCTATAGGACAGAGGAATATCTTTTATATGCGCATAAGCATTGCCGATACAAAGGGTTACGGTGATTTTTAAGTTTTGTTGGATTTGTTCTTTGATTTGTTGACAAACATCAATTATATGCATGGTTGCATTATTCTTTGTATTAATTAGCCCGACAAAATAGTTGAATTCACTAATACAAAAAGCGCACTGAAAATGTTTTTGGATGACAGAAGAGGCAATATTTAATACGGATTTTTTGAGGGCTTCACTGTCTTTGGCAGGTAAGTCTTCCATTATAATATATTGATCATCAATATCGATAATGATGACTTGATACATGGGACCGCTTATATCTAGTTGAACAAGTTCGGCTTTTTTTTGAATATAGGTATAGTCATCATAGGATTCTTTTAATAAACTTAGAATTAATTTTGATTGAAGCAGCAAACGATTTTCTTCGATGAGAGATTGGGTTCTTAGAGCGTTTTCGTGATGATGCTGCTCTTGAAGAATTTTATTTTTTAACTTCAAAATAAGGTTTAGAAGTTCTTCACTTCCAAAAGGCTTAAGAACATATTCATCCACATTAATACGAATGGCCTGTTTAGCATACTCAAAATCATCATATCCGCTTAAAATTACGATTTTGGTGTTGGGAAGAGCTTCCTTTAGATTGCGTGCAAATTCAAGACCATCCATAATCGGCATGCGCACATCGGTAACAACAATATGCGGTTGTAACTCAAGAGCTTTTTCGAGAGCCTCTTTTCCGTTTTTCGCTTCGCCGACAATACAGATTCCATAAGAACTCCATTCAATTGCGGTTTTAATTCCTCTGCGAACGATGATTTCGTCATCTACAATAAGCATATTAATCATGTGATTGGTCTCCTTTAAGTATAGGTTGTTTTACTAGAACTGTCGTACCTTTATCTATGATTGAATGAAACTCAATGCCAAATTCATTGCCAAAATACAGCTTGATTCGGTCATTGACGTTATTAAGTGCAAAGCCATGACTTTTTTCGGTGGTGTGGCTGATTTCTAAAAATTCTTGAATTTTGTTTTCGTCAACACCGACACCGTCATCTTGTATCTTGTAATATAAAAAATCGTTATGTTGAAAAATGGATACTTTGATACGGCCGATGTCGCCTTTTGGCTCGATACCATGGTAGATGGCATTTTCTATTAAAGGTTGAAGAATGAGCTTTATGACTTTGCAGTTTGATACTTGTTCATCAACGGCAATTTCAAATTCAATGGTTTCCTCGTAACGCTTTTTTTGAATGAGGATATAATTTTTTAAATGTTCAATCTCTTTTTCGACAGTGGTAAAGGGGCTTCCCTGATTGAGGCTTAGCCTAAAAAGTTTGGCGAGAGCCTTAACTAAGGTTGAGGTCTCATGGGCATTTTCCATGGTGCTCATCCAATAGATGGTATCAAGAGTATTATAGAGAAAATGCGGATTGATTTGTGCCTGTAGTGCTTTAAGTTCAGCTTCCTTTTGCTTGATTTTTACAAAGTAGACTTGATTCATCAGTTCATTGAGTTTTTCAGACATTTGGTTGAAGGAACGTCCGAGCAGACTGATTTCATCATTGCCTTTAATATGTAAACGTACGTCGAAGTTCTTGTTTGGAAGTTCCACCATGACACGCCGAACCTCTTCCAAAGGATTTAAAAGCTTATGGATAAAAGCAAGAGTGAGTATCAAGAACACAACAAAACTTAAAATAATGGCTAACAATATCTGGGAAGAGACTTCTCTGGAACTGTGGAGTAAATTGTCAAGGGGCACGTAGTTAACAAGCACCCAACTGGTTCTATCTATTTTATAGTAAGTCACTAATGTTTTGGAGCCTTGAATTAGTGTGTCAAAGTAACCACTTTTATGTCTGCTTTTAGTAATTCGGGAAAACACTTCGGTTTCTAGAGGGGTATATAGGCGACTTTTATCCAATGCAGAGATGACTTCGTTTTTATCATTGATGAGGAAAAAATTGCCGTCGGGGTCGATTAAATTGTTTTTATATATATTCATAATTTTGTTTTCGTCGATATTGATTTTTAATATACCTAGGTCATGGGTGATGTCGTTGACATCTTTTAACAGACGCGAGATGGATAACACGGGGATGGCTTGATTAATATGGCTGTCAACTTTACCAAAATTCCAAAGATACATCCCTTTTAATGAAAGAATCTTTTGTTGTATATCGGGATCAATATATTCATTTGTGCTTTCAGGGTTGAGCACAACGCCATTAAGGTTGTTGATGTAGATCGAATAGATGTATTCATTGGATGAAATAACATATTTAAGCCACTGTTCTGCTCGATTAATTCGCATCTTTTGCTGATCGGGCGGACTTGATAAAGCTTCCTGTAAAATAGTACTTTGATAGAGGTCAAGTGATAGTTGCTGAATGTCATTAAGGATAAATTCAATGTTGCTTCCCGTTTGTTTAATACTAATGTAGTTAGAGGTACTTATTTTTTCTTCAATAATATTAAAAAGCTTATTATAAGAAACAATGGATAAAATGACAATAGGTATGAAAATTGCAATGAAGAATATGGAAAACTTGTAACGAATGCTGATGAATTTTTTAGATTTCAATTGAATGATCTCCTTTATTACATAAAAGTAGGACGTTTCTGCCGCGAATGCTTGCAAAACAGAGGGTGTAGCCTTGTGATATGTTTTTGAATTAGTTATTATATCATAAACCATGTAAATTATACACCTTAAAAATATAAAAAACATCCAAAAAAATACACTTTAACGCGTAGGATTATAGAAAAACATCTAAAAATATTCATCCAAAATCAAGATTCATTATGAGAATGATGCTATATCCAATAAAAAGCAAAAAAAAGAGGTGAAAAAGAGGTGAAAAACAAAGAATGAGAAAAAAATAGCTGTATTCCACAATGGGTTTCGTGTTAAAATCTAAAAGATTAGCATATCAAACGAGTGAAAATCACAAAAAAATACAGCTTTTGTTCAACAAGTATATAACTTTGGATGTAATGATAAAAAATAAGGTATTTTAACCAAACCATCTTGTATATAATACTGTTTGTAACAAAAAAACAAAAAGATTAAGGAGGAAGTTAAACATGTACAAAAAATTAATGGCTTTGTTATTAGTGGGGGCACTGCTTATGAGTCTGCTCGTTGGGTGTGGACCTAAAGAAGAAGCGGCAAGTAATGACGGTGAAGCTCAAGAGACAACAGGTGGAACAACTGAGGAAGGTGCTGAGCAAGAGGTAGAAGAAATTGAATTGACATTTATGCATAACCTTCTTGAAGAAACAGAAGGCGGAGCAGCGATTGCATTTCGTGATGCGATTGATAAGGTGTTAAGTGAAAATCCTGGATTAACAATTACAGAAGAAGCGCTTGCAAGCTCATCATATCATACAAAAATCAAAACAACAGCAGCAGGTAATGAGTTACCAGACATCTTTGTTATTCGTGCATCAATGCTTGATATGTTAATTGAAACAGAATTAGTTGGCTCAATTGAAGAAGATTTAAATGCAGATACAGACTGGAAAGATGGCTTCTTAGACGGTTCATTCCAAGCGTTCTCACGTGGAGATGAAATCTATGGAATTCCGCTTTCAGCAAAAAGTACATCCGTTGTCTTCTATAATGAAGATATTTTCAATGAAGTTGGAATTGAACAATTCCCACAAAATTTTGAAGAATTCAAACAAGCAGTAGCAACACTTGCAGAAAACGGTTATACACCAATCTCCCTTGGTAACAAGGATAAATGGGTGGCTCAATCATGTATTATCAGTACATTAGGTGATCGTTTTACAGGAACAGAGTGGTTTGATAGTATTCTTAACGAAGGTGGAGCAAGCTTTACAGACCAAGAATTTGTTAATGCATTAAATGCGATGAAAGAATTAGCTGACCTTAATGGATTTAACGAAGATTCAAGTAGTATTGATAATATGCAACAAAGAACACCTTACTACAATAGAGAAGCGGCAATGTTTATTGAAGGAGCTTGGGCAATTGGTGATGTATCTAAAGATGCACCAGAAGATATTTTAAAAGCGACAAAGTTAGCGCTTCTTCCTCCAGTTGAAGGTAGTAAAGGACGTGCGGATGCATTTTCAGGTGGTTCAAGTGTAGCTTTTGTTATTAACAGCGAATTATCAGGAGAAAAAAGAGCGTTAGCAGTTGAAGTGTTAAAAGCCCTTTCAAGTCCTGAATACGGTAAAACAATGACAGAATATAACAAGTTTGCAGCAGTAAAACCAGCGGCATATGATGAAAGCAAGTTGACAGAACTTACAAAACAATATATGGAACTTGCAGGTAAGACAACATTTACTCCAGTATATGACGCATATTTGCCACCAGCAGTTATCGAAGTTATCAATAGTGGGTTGCAAGAACTTGTTATTGACTTGGTAACACCAGAAGAATTGGCAGATAAAATACAAAAAGAATATGAAAGAACACTAGAATAGTTATGGCTTAACTAGACTTAAGCAAAGAAAACTTAAGTTGGTTATTGTTTAGAGAAGTTTAAGGCTTCTCTAAACAATTTTTATTTAGGAGGTTTCAAATGGCAGGTAATCGATTTAACGTAAAGAAAAAAACAATATGGATTGCACTTTCTCCATCTATTGCTTTTTTTGTGTTTATTGTTGTAATCCCATTGGTGTTATCGATTTACTTCAGTTTTTATAACTGGAGCGGTGGACCAAATATGAAGTTTGTTGGTCTGGAAAATTATAAAGAATTACTTATGGATGGAGATTTTTGGGGATCATTTCGCAATAACTTGTATATTATTGTGTTATGTGTAATCGGTCAGATTGGTATTCCTTTAGTACTATGTGGCTTGTTTATTTCAAGAACTTTAAAATTCAAAGAGTTTCACAGAACGGTTATTTTTATTCCGGTAGTTTTATCGGCAGTGGTTATCGGATTCTTATGGTCGATGATTTATAGCAAGGATATGGGGATTTTAAATCTCATACTCCGATCGTTAAGTATGGAAGGGCTCATTAGAAATTGGCTCAACGATCCAGACATTGTATTGCGATCGGTCAGTGCCCCGTTGATATGGCAGTATATTGGAGTTTATTTAGTCATTTTCATGTCGGCAATACAAGGAATTCCACAATCTGTATTAGAAGTTGCAGAGTTGGATGGAGCGGTTGGTTTTAAAAAATTGCGTTATGTTGTATTTCCTTTGATCTCAAATACGATTAAAGTGGCAATTATGCTATGTATCTCAGGAAATATGAAAGTGTTTGATCATATTTATATTATGACCGGCGGTGGACCAGGAAAAAGTTCAATGGTTATGGCTCAATATGCGTACACCAATTCTTTTGAAATGTTTAAATTAGGATATGGAAGTACGATATCAATTGGAATACTTGTCTTAAGCATGACCCTGATTATGCTTTCAAGAAAACTTGGAGGTGCAAAAAATTGAGCATACAAGGAATACGACGAAAAATAATTGTTACAATTGTCAATGTGTTTATGATGATTTTTTCACTCACCTGTGTATTTCCCATCATCTGGATGTTCTACTCATCTTTAAAAACACAAAAGGAATTTAGTTTAAATATTATTTCACTACCTCAAAATCCGAATTTGAATAACTTTGTTGAGGCGATTCGTATCGGAAAGATGCAAAACTATTTTTTAAATAGTGTTTTTACAACGATTGTATCGGTATCGATTATTGTAATCTTAGGATTTATCACAGGATATTTCTTGTCAAGATTTACATTTAAAGGTAGAAATATATTATATATTTTATTTTTATCAGGAATGCTTATACCCGTTCATGGATTATTGATTCCGCTCTTTATTCAATTTAAGACACTTCATCTATTAGACCAAAGGCTAACGTTAATTTTACCTTATGTTGCTTTGGGACTGCCTCTAGCAATATTTTTATTTGAAAGCTTTATCAAAAGCATTCCGGTTGAACTTGAGGAAGCGGCTTTTATTGATGGATGTACGTTGCAAAAAATGTTATTTAGCATATTGCTTCCAATGTGTCGACCGGTTTTATCAACGATTATCATCATGAGTTTTCTTCACTGGTGGAATGAGTTCCCATTTGCATTAGTGCTAATTAAAAGTGATAAGTATAAGACGTTACCGCTTGGTTTAGCTAACTTTAGTGGAGCATACTCAACGAATTATACACAACTACTCGCCGGACTTGTTATTGCTACATTGCCTGTAATTATAGTGTACTTTATTTTCAGAAAGCGCATCATACAAGGAATGACAGCAGGTGCAGTCAAAGGATAAACTAAGCGCAAGATAATGGAGAAAGACAATGAAATTGATACGATTAGATGGTCAATGGAAAATGAAAAGGACAGACGAAAGTGTATGGTATGATGCAACGGTTCCGGGATCGGCTTATCTGGATCTTATCAATAATAATAGGATGGAAGATCCGTTTTATCGGGATAATGAAGAACAGGCAAGAAAGCTTGCATACCATGACTATGAATACGTAACGGACTTCAATGTGACGCAGGATATCTTGAGCGAAGAAAATATTTCCTTGGAATGTGAAGGGTTAGATACACTCGCACAGATATATGTCAATGAACAACAAGTCATGTCGACCCAAAATATGCATTGTAGCTATACAGTGGACATAAAAAGCTATATTCATCAAGGGCAAAACACATTACGCATTGTATTTTTATCACCACTAAACTATACAGAGAAAAAGCATGAACAGTTAAAAGTATCAAGGACTCCCCATGGTTCTTCAAAGGGACTATCCTATATTCGTAAAGCCCATTATATGTTTGGTTGGGATTGGGCGCCAAAGCTACCTGATATGGGGATATGGCGAAGCATATGGGTTCAAGCCTATAGTACGAATCGCTTGGAGGATGTCCGCATTGATCAGCACCATCATGAAGAGGGCGTTGATGTAGGCATATGGATAAAAAAAGCACAAGAGGGTGTTGCGACTCAAGTAGAGGTTGAGATATGTTATGCGAACGCGGTTGTGGCATCTGATAGTCACATATCAGTCAATCAAGAGGAAAAGCTTAGCTTGTCTATCCAATCACCCAAATTATGGTGGCCGGTAGGATATGGAGAACAACCCCTATATACGGTCAACGTTAGATTAAAAGATGGGCAAAAAAGTTTAGATGAAAAAAGCTTTAGAATTGGGCTTCGTACGCTAGATATATGCCAACAGCCAGACGCTTATGGCAAATCGTTTGCATTTAATATTAATGGTATCTCCATATTTGCCATGGGAGCTAATTATATTCCGGAAGATAGTTTGCTGGGGCGAGGCTCTAAGAAAAAGACGGAAAAACTTCTTCGAGCATGTGTAGAGGCCAACCACAATTGCATACGCGTATGGGGTGGTGGAATCTATCCGCAAGACTACTTTTATGATTTGTGTGATGAATTGGGAATCATTGTATGGCAAGATTTAATGTTTGCTTGCTTAGTTTATAACATGGATGAAGAATTTGAAGCCAGTATTCGTAAAGAAATCACACAAAATGTCCAACGGATTCGACATCATGCGTCCTTAGGACTATGGTGTGGTAATAATGAGATTGCCTGGGGCTGGTCTGAAAAAGATTGGTTTGATGATGTATCGCCAAAGCTAAAAATTGATTATGTCAAACAGTTTGAAATTTTAATACCTGAGTTACTTAGTCAACATGATTCGGAGACGTTCTTTTGGGGGTCTTCCCCATCTTCTGGCTTAGAGCGCGAGGTAGCCAACAGCCAAAGCGTTGGTGATATGCACTACTGGGATGTATGGCATTTTACCAAGCCCTTTACAGAATATCGAAAAACGTATCCACGGTTTATGTCAGAATTTGGCCTTCAATCGTTTCCGGCGATGCCAACAGTTGAGACATTCACCGAGACAAAAGACCGTAATATCTTTTCCTACGTCATGGAATGCCATCAAAAAAATGACGGATGTAATGAAAAAATTCTACACTATGTGGCAGAAAACTATCAGTATCCTAAGGATTTGGATTCCCTATTATATGCGTCTCAAATCATACAGGCTGAAGGAATTAAGTATGGCGTTGAGCATTGGCGCCGTCACCGAGGACGCTGTATGGGAGCTATTTATTGGCAACTTAATGACTGCTGGCCGGTAGCTTCTTGGTCCAGTATTGATTATTATGGTCGATGGAAAGCATTGCATTATTTTAGCAAGAATTTTTATGCACCTATCTTATTGTCAGCGAATGAAGAAGACACGCGAGTATCCTTGCATTTGACCAATGATACATTAAACCCTTATAAAGGAACCGTAACCTATGCATTGATGACGAGTGATAATGAAGTGTTAACTTCTGAGTGTTTGGATATAGAGGTGGCGTGTTTAACCGCGACACAGATATGTGACATGGATTTTGAACCCTTTTTAGATACTATCCAAAAACAGCGAAATACCTATCTGGTCTATACGTTAGAAGCAGAAGGAAAAATTGAAAAACAAGGGGTTATTTTATTCGTAAAGCATAAACATTTTAATTTAAAGCAACCCAATATTCAAATAGATGTTGTGGAACAAGAACAACAGATTGTCCTTAAATTTAGGACGGATACATTAGCAAAATATGTGGAAATCGGTTTTAACGATACACAAGCAGTCTTTAGTGATAATTATTTTGATCTTGTACCTGGAAAGGAAAAACAAGTCATAATATCTTCTGCAAAAGAGATGACAATAGAAACCATTAAACAGCAACTGAAGTTTCGAAGTTTATATGATACTTAGGTAGTGTAAAGTAGCCTAT
>DGAD01000019.1 GCA_002382805.1 Clostridiales bacterium UBA4039 | reverse complement strand
TAATTCCGAGAGACTATTATCATTATAAATCAAAAGATATTTCAACTACCGTACCTACATTGACTTCGGAATGCACTTGAAGAAAATCACTATAGCGCTTAATATTAGGTAAACCCATTCCGGCACCAAACCCCATAGTTCTTGCCTGTTCTGAAGCCGTTGAGTATCCGGCCGTCATGGCAAGATCAATATCCGGGATACCGGGACCTTGGTCTTCAAGTCGTACATAGATTTTGGTCGGTGTCACTTCAGCAAGAATCTCTCCTCCATTGGCATGAATGACCATGTTGATTTCAGCTTCATACATTGCAATGGCAATTTTTCGTATAATTGTTGAAGGAATGCCTAGTTGCTGGAGTGCTGTTTTGAATTTTGAGGATGCAACTCCGGCATCAATAAATTCATTTCCCTCGACTTCATAAGTGAATTTCATCGTGAGCTATTTCCTCTCCTAATAATCCGTGTTGAAAAAGTAATCCTGAAGCTGTAAATAAGGAGTGACTTGTGCGAATCATTACAATACTGCGCTCGTTTGCCATACGAATCATATCTTCAGACGGCGATTTGCCCCGAACGATTAAGATGGCTTTAATATCCAACATCTCAGCAGTACGTATGACTTGTGGATGGACAAGTCCTGTTAATAACAAAACATTGTTTTGTACATAGGCTAACACATCGCTCATTAAATCGCAACTATATCCATAATCAATCTCTTCCATGAGCAATGCCTCTGTGCCGCAAATTAATTCGCCTTGTAAGATCTCCAATATTTGTTGTATTTTCATAAATACCTCCTTAGGAATATGTTCATATTTTATCAGCAAAACAAAATAAAGTAAATAAATACTTGAAAATCCAGAAAACTATGTTATAATAATAACAATAAAAATAATGCTTTCATCGTCTTACACGCTACTTTCTGTAAAAAGCATTATATTTTTTTAATAAGCTCGTTATTTATTTAACGAATAGGGGGTCAAAATATGTGTCAAGTGTGTAAACCATTTAAAAAGTATGAAACCGTTCAATCCCATGACCAATTGTTAAAAATTAAAGATGAAGCACTCAATTTTGTTCAACAAGGATTACTTCAAATCGCATACGAATATGTGGATCACAATGATTATCAAGAAACACAGTTTTTTTGCTCGGAATGCGGATGTAAGCATATATTATGGTTACATTCAAAATACTTGTCCTGTGGCGGTGAATGGCGTACTTTATCGCATCAAATGGCGTAAAATATTAACTGGCAATTTATAAGGAGCATATTTAAAAGGTAGATCAATCCAGTTGGCCTTTTTTAATATGCTTTTTTTATGTGAAAAAGTATCAAAAGATGCTTTTCCATGATATGCCCCCATTCCACTATCGCCGATGCCTCCAAAGGGTAGATGGTGATTGGCAATATGAATTAAAGTATCATTGACAACACCTCCACCAAAATGTATGTGGTGTATAAGGCGATTAATATTTCGGGTGTTTTCACTAAATATATAACAAGCTAATGGTCTTGGCCTCTCGTTCACATAATGAACAACGTTTTTTAGGTGTGAATATGCAATAATCGGAAGAATAGGACCGAAAATCTCGTCCTCCATCACTTGAAAGTTATCATTTGGAAGATCAAGCAGCGTAGGTTCAATCTTTGAACAATTGGTGTATGACTTGCCACCATAGTATATTGGTGCATCTTTCATTAATTCTATTAAACGATTAAAATGTTTTGTATTAATTATTTTAGGGTAATGTCTATTTGCACATGGATTTATGCCATACATTTTTTGTATGGCTATTTTTAACTCATGCATAAATCTTTTTTTGACACTGTGATGTATGAGTATATAATCAGGTGCAATACATGTTTGCCCTGCATTTGTAAATTTTCCCCATGCGATACGCTTTGCCGCTAATGCTAGATTCGCCGTATGGTCAATAATACATGGGCTTTTTCCACCAAGTTCAAGCGTAACCGGTGTCAAGTTCTTAGCTGCAGCTTTCATGACATGTCGACCGACGTCTGTACTGCCTGTAAAAAAGATATAATCGAAGGTGTTGTTCGTAAGTTCTGAAGATATATTTGCATCACCCAAAATGATTTGTACATATTCGCTATCAAAGCAGTCCAATAATATCTTCTCAAGAAGTTCTGCAGTTGCAGGAGCGTATTCAGAAGGTTTTAACGTGACACAATTACCTGCGGCCAATGCACCGACTAAAGGCTGCATTGCAAGCAAAAAAGGATAATTCCAAGGAGATAAAATAAGAACAACACCAAATGGTTTTGGATAGACATAGCTACTTGCCGGTTGATGAACTAATGGTGTCTGTTTTCGTTTTTTACGCATCCATTTTTTTAAATGGCGTATGGTATAATTGAGTTCTTTGTAAAAAACACCTAGCTCCGTTGCATAAGCTTCAAACTCTGATTTGTTCAGATCTTTATGTAAGGCTTTAATAATTTCACTTTCATAAAATCGAACAACCGCCTTTAATTTTTTTAGTTGGGTTAATCGAAACGCATACGGCAATGTTTTTCCGGTATGAAAAAACTCCCGTTGTTGCGTAACCATACGTGTTAATACGTCCATTGTTCTCTCCTGCCTTCTTCTGTCTTTTATTCAATAATTTCTTCTACACAACTTATCAAAGGAATGGGGATGGAATCAATATATTTTAATATTGATTTTCCGGTTCTTTGCAAATTAAAAACAGATAATTGTCCACTTTTTTGATTTGCTACAAAGATTTCTTTTTCATTGCGACTTAAAGCGACTAATCTGGGCCAATCTCCCATACAGTCAAGCTCATCAATTTTAGTGACTTTGTCGTCTTTTACTTTAAAAAGTGACAATGTATTTGGTCCTCGATTAGGAACAATCAATATAGAATAATCCTTTGTCATAACACTTGTTCCTATAGCATTGGGTACTTGATTGGGTACTTGATCTGAAACTTGAATAGTATTTACAATTTCTATTATTTTGCCATTTTCATGATCAAAAGATAAAACAAAGATACTATTATCAAATTCATTAAAGCAATAAATATACTGGTCATTTTTTGACAAGAGAAGTTGCCTTGGACCACTTCCTTTTGGCAAGTCAAACCGTTGGTGCTCTAAAAGGGGGGCTTTGTGTATTGTCTTCATATCAAATACACGGATACACTCATGTCCTAAATCAACTAAAAATAGCCACTGCTCAGAATGTGATAAAATCGAGCCATGTGCTCGTGGCGTTACGCTATGTTCTTCTGGTGAAAATGCATTAATAAATTTCTTCTCAGTTTTACTATACACATGTAAATGGCCGCTTTCATAGCATGACACAAAAATATATTGAAGATTTTCTTGTGTGTACATATGGCATGCTCCACCACCGGTTGTTGATGCCTCATGACTTTTAAATACACTTATGGGATCTTTAAAATAGCTGTAAGTCGATAACTTAACCGCATCATCCAACTCATGCAACACATACAGATTCGGAGATTCCCACGTTAAGAACGAAGGATTTTCATTGTCAAAAATACCGTATCTATAATGCAGACCGCTTTCATCAAAGCGGATAATATTTACATCATGGTGTTGCTTTGCCCCACTATAACTTCCGGTAAATAAAGTTTTTGTATCAATGAGTTTTTTTAATCGTTTCAATACATTCAGATCCTTTCTTGGTTTATATTTATGAAAAAATCTTTCCGTCAAACCATAAACGTTCTTAACCTACATTATATCTTATCAAAGAACTGGATGCAAGCCAGGCAAATATAGCAGTGTAATATAAAAGCGACTCCATCGATTTATGAAGTCGCTTTATAACTTTATTTATTCGGTAACGGTTGAATATCCGTGATTAATCCAACCATGTGGAGCGTTGCTATCCATGCCCATACCACCATTAAGTGAAACAGCATCATAACCTGCTAAACGCATAGCTGCAACCGCTTGTCCTGCAGTTTGACCTGTATAGCAATAGACAACAACTTTTTTATCCTTAGGAACATCACTTGTACGTATACCCGCCATCATGTCATTACCAAAAGGAATATTTTTTGCGCCTTGAATATGACCTTCGTCATAAGCATCAGCTCCACGGATAGATAATAGATAAAAGTCTTCACTATTTTCAATCATCGTGTTCAAATCATCTTCAGATATCTTATAGTTGGCAAAAGTCGTTCCTTTAACATCGTCTAATCCGTTATAATAGCTATCTAAAGCTGTCTGAACTTCCGAATCTACTGTATAGAGAGTTTCATCAAATGTTGCAGGCTCTGTTGTAGTAAGTGCATCTACACCTTCAACAGTAGATATGCCAAGCATCCAACCCAGATTTACACTGCGCGCATTGATTCCTGCAATGTTCATCGTAGCAACCGCTTGTCCTGCAGTTTGACCTGTATAACAATAGACAAAAACTTCCTTATCTTGAGGAATCTTTGTTAGGTTGCTTGCAATAGCCGGTCCCCAAGGTACGTTGATAGC
>DGAD01000046.1 GCA_002382805.1 Clostridiales bacterium UBA4039 | reverse complement strand
ATTATAGAACCATAATTAAAAGAGATGTAGTCTATGGGCTGCATCTCTTTTTGTTCATCTTTTGGAAAGTTCTACATATAAAGTGTATCTATTATTGTAAGGATTCCCATGTATTAAGTTTATCTTCAAGTTCGACTTCGAGTGTGTTTTTTTCTTTTATTAGAGAATGGGATAACTCGTAATTTGAAAAAACATCCTCTTGAGTCAATTCTTCATCAATGGCTTGCATACGTTCTTCGATATCTGAGATATCTTGTTCGAGCTGTTCGATTTGATTTTGAAGTTTGCGTTCTTCTTTTTGCTGTTGCTTCATACGCTCCCAGTTTTGCTTATTAAGAGAATTGGCTTGAACATCGGTGATGTTTTCTTTGTCCGCAGCATTTTGCTGTTCTTTTTTTTCAATATAATAATCATAATTTCCATGATATTCTTTGATATTCTTTTGATCAAGTTCCCAAACCTTGGTAGCCACTCGATTAATAAAATATCGGTCATGGGAGATGAATAAAATCGTTCCGCTATAATGACGCAATGCCTTTTCAAGAACCTCTTTTGAGACCATATCTAAATGGTTTGTCGGTTCGTCGAGTAACAAGAAGTTACCTTTAGCGAGCATTAATTTAGCTAAGGATAGTCGACCTTTTTCGCCGCCGGATAATGTGCCGACCTGTTTAAATACATCGTCTCCCGTGAATAAAAAAGCAGCTAAGAGGTTACGGATTTTACTCATTTCCATGGTCTCAAAATCTTCGGCGATTTCCTCAACCAAAGTTAAGGATTCATTAAGCGTGGAATGTTCTTGGTCATAATAGGCAATCTCAACTGAATGACCAATGTGGGCAGAACCTTTAATAGGTTTTAATTCTCCTAGTAATAATTTAAGAAGTGTTGATTTTCCGGTCCCATTTTTCCCGATTAAGGCAATACGTTCGCCCTTATATATATTAAGGCTTGTATCTGAAAACAAAGGAACGTTATCATAGCCTAGTGCGAGCTCTTCTAGCTTTAGGACATCCATACCACTTTCTCTTTTGGGGTGAAGTGTTAAGCGCATATTGTCCTTAAGCTCTGTAGGTTTTTCGAGTGGATCAAGCTTTTCAAGTGCTTTTTCACGGCTAGCCGCTCGTTTGATGAATTTTTCTTGATTAAAGGAACGTAATTGTTTTATAATAGCTTCTTGACGCTTAATCTCGGCTTGTTGCTCTTCATAGTGCTTGGTTGCAATATACTGATTAAACTCCTTTTTTTGTACATAAGCGGTATAGTTTCCTTGATAGACATGTGCCTTACCCAGTTCAATATCAACAATCTTGTGTACAATTCGGTCGAGAAAATACCGGTCATGGGAGATAATCAGAAGCGTCCCTTTATAGTTGTTTAGGTAGCCCTCTAACCAGCGAATAGCCTCTAAGTCCAAGTGGTTTGTCGGCTCATCCAAAAATAGTAATGAGGGTTGAATAAGTAGCAAGCGTCCAAGGGCAAGACGCGTCTTTTGTCCACCGGAGAGGGTGGATACTTGTTGATTCCAACTAGACTCAGAAAATCCTAGACCCTTTAAGATGCCTTTAATTCGGCTTTCATAGCTATACCCATCAATCGCTTCAAAATCTTCAATAGCTTTGTGATAATCGTGAAGGGTTTTTTGATCAGGGGTAGCCAGGGTCATCTGCTGTTCAAAGGCTTTTATCGCAGTGTCAAGAGCGAGTAGGTCAAGGTCAGCAGAGTGTAATTCATCATATACGGTTTTCTCAGATGTATAATCTATAGTTTGGGACAGATAACCAATAGTTGTACCGTTTTTTACAAAAATGTCCCCGGCATCTGGAGTCAGTTCACCAGTTAAAACCTTAAAAAGTGTTGTTTTTCCGGCACCATTGACACCGACAATAGCGGTAGGTTCATTTTCGTTGACATGAAAAGAGACGTTTTTAAGAATCTTTTCAGAGATATATGAAAATTCAATATTTTGACATGATAATAACATACGATTCATCCTCCTAAATTCTATATTATAATAGCATTGTTAAGCGATAAGTTCAATTCATATTTGACAGTGATTTAACAAAAGGATATAATTAAAAAAATGAATAAAATGAAATAGGAGGCATTATAATGTCAAATAATCATAAAGAAGAAATGAAAAGGATATCAACGGCGGTAATTAAACGACTTCCGAGATACTATCGATATCTTGGTGAATTATTGGAAAATGATGTCGTAAGGATTTCATCAAAAGAGTTAAGCCAACGTATGAACGTAACCGCATCTCAAATACGACAAGATTTAAATAATTTTGGTGGGTTTGGTCAACAAGGATATGGATATAACGTTGAATTTTTGTACAGTGAAATCGGTAAAATATTAGGCCTTGAAAAGACGTATAATATTATTATTGTAGGATCAGGTAACTTGGGACAAGCATTAGCTAATTATATTGATTTTGAAAAAAGAGGATTTGTCATCAAAGGGCTCTTTGATGTGAACCCACGTCTTATTGGGATACAAGTTAGAGGAATTGAGATTCAAGATATTGACCAAATGGAAGAATTTGTCAAGAATAATCATATTGATATAGCCGTCTTGACATTACCAAAGCAAAAAGCTCCAAAGATTGCTAATGATTTGGCAGAGTGGGGAATAAAAGGGCTATGGAACTTTGCACCCATTGATTTAAAAATAAAAAATGAGAATGTCATTGTAGAAAATGTTCATTTGGCAGAGAGCTTAATGACATTATCCTATCGTGTAAAAGATCAGTTGGAATAGAGGATGTCTATGGCTTGGTTTAACAAAAATAAGCAAATTCATATTGATAAAAAGACCCATCTATTGGTCTTGGATCAAAAATGGCATGAACTGTTCAAGGATAATAAACCGGGCAAGGTGATTGCTTTAGAAAAAAAACTCAATTCTTTGCTTAAAGAACAAGGAAAGTTGACAACAGAATCTAAAGAATACTATAATCTGAAGAAAAAGATAATGCAAGATATTGTTGATGGTATGAGTCTTGCGACTTCCGATAATGAAAAAGAAGCCTATCATAAGATGGAGAAGAATCGACGCTACATCGAAGAAATCAATGATAAGCTAAAACAATATGAAAACCGGCTAGACCAATTACCTATAAAAATTGATCAGACGAATAGGGAGTTGGTCTCGGTTACAATGAATATTTTTTATTTAGAGATGTTAGAAGTACGTAAAAAAGCCCAAAAGCATGATGAAAATGTGCAAAAGCTTCGTGAAGAAATCAAAGAAGAGATTATCATTCGTGATGAAACCAAAGAGCGCTCGGATGCTTTGTATTCATTTATTCATGATGTAGTGGGTAGTGATATTATTGAACAATATGATGAGTATTATTTGAAAGGAAATGAAAAATAATATGATCATAGGAGTAGGAACGGATTTAATTGCTGTTGAACGCATTCAAAAGGCAAGCGCAAAAGAGGGATTCTTGAATCGTTATTTTTCTGATAACGAGATAGAATTATTTGAACGACATCAAATGAACCCGCAAAAAATTGCGGGTAATTTTTGTGTGAAAGAATCTGTAGTCAAAATGTTTGGAACGGGATTTAAAGGCATTAATCTTATTGATATAGAAGTACTACGAGATGAATGGGGAAAACCTTATGTCGTCTTGTACGATAGTGCATTAAAAATGCAGCAAAATTTAAAAATTGATTCAATACATGTTTCAATTTCCAACACAAAAGATTATGTGACAGCAGTAGCGATTGGAGAACGATTGCGACAGGAATTTTTATAAAAAAGGAGTTTGACATGTTTGCGGTAAAAGGTTTTGAAATGCAAAAAATGGATCAATACATGATAAATAACGTAGGTGTTCCTAGTGCAGTGCTTATGGAAAATGCTGCCAAATCCATTGTGGATGAACTGAGTGAATTGTATCCACTAAGTCAATATCATCAGAGAAGAATCACAATTGTGTGCGGAACAGGCAACAATGGTGGAGATGGGATTGCTATTGGGCGATGGTTGATACACTTGGGATACAAAGTTCAGTTCATCCTGGTTGGAAAACGTGAGCGAACCTCAAAGGACCATCAGCTTCAAATGGATATTTTAAAGGCGCTATTAAAGGGGAGCGATTCGGATTCCATCCTGTGGGTGGATGAAGGTAGCTTGGATGCGAAGCGGGCGATGATAAAACACGTGTTGTGCCATAGCATCTTGACATTAGATAGCCTACTAGGTACCGGATGCAACCGTACAGTATCCATACTTTTAAAAGAAATTATTGAATTGATGAATGAACATTCTGAGACAATCATTTCGGTCGACATACCTTCGGGAATTAATAGTGATAACGGCAAGGTCATGGGAGCGGCAATTGATGCCGATATTACATATACCTTTTCCATGCCAAAGATAGGATCAATTCTTTTTCCGGGGACAAAATATAGCGGAAAGCTTGTTGTTAAAGATATTGGTATTTTTGAGGAGGCCCAGAAAGTACTCTCCCAAAAAGTAGAAATCCTAGATCAAGACACACTTAAGCAAGCGGTTAAGCAAGGCGCCTTTAAGCGTCAGGAAAACAGCCACAAAGGAATGTTTGGTACGTTAGGAATTATTGCTGGCGATTCCCAAATGTTGGGAGCAACAATACTTGCAGTAAAAGCGGCATATCGGGTTGGCGCAGGGCTGGTAAAAGTTTTTGTTGATACATCCGACGCGCAGATTCTTTTGGCTCAGGTTCCTGAATGTGTAATTGTAAAAAAGGATTCTTCAAAGGCAATGTCTGAGCAGTTAGATGCGTTTATTAATCAAGTTGACGTTATTGCTATTGGTCCAGGATTGTCCCAATCCAATCATGCACACAATCTAGTGCATTATCTCATGCAATGTGATAAAAAAATAATTTTTGATGCAGATGCACTAAATATTATTGCGAAAAATATGGAGTGGCTTGAAGAAAAGAAATGTGAATGTATAATAACGCCACATATTGGTGAGATGTCTAGGTTGACTGGATACTGTTCATCTGGTATTCTTGAAAATCCTATTCACTTTGCTTTGGCCATGTATAAAAAATATGATGTTGTAACCGTGTTAAAGAGTGCACGAACTGTTGTAGCCCCTTATAATGATCAAGTATATATTAATACGTTGGGTAACCCCGGCATGTCAACAGCCGGCTCAGGAGATGTTCTTGTGGGGGTTATCGGTGGATTAGCAGTACAACGCCATTGCCTATCAGATGCGGCAAAGTATGGAGTGTTGTTACATTCATATGCGGGCGATTATTATGTTAGTGAAAAAAACATGTCATCATTGATGGCTTCAGACCTTATTGAATGCCTATGGAAAGGGTTGTAATATGGAGACAATATATCATCGCGTGTATGCAAAGGTGAATTTGGATGCGATACATGCGAATCTAAAATCTATTCGAGAATATGTTAATCATGAAATGCAGCATAAAGTAAAGATTATGGCGGTTGTTAAGGCGGATGCCTATGGGCATGGTGCGATACCCATCAGTCGTGAGCTTGAAAAACTGAATGTTGATTATATTGCAGTAGCTATCTATCAAGAAGGAATTCAACTGAGAGAAGAAGGGGTTAAAGTACCTATTCTTGTCCTAGGAAATACTCATGAAGACGCATTTGAAGATTTGGTGCGCTATGACTTGACCCAAACGGTGTATTCAGCTAAGTTGGGAGAAAAACTGAACCGATTTGGAGAGCGTATTGGAGAAAAAGTGCGTATACATGTCAAAGTTGATACAGGTATGGGACGGTTGGGCTTTCGACTTTTAGGTAAGAGTATGGATACTTCCGTCCAAGAAATTATTGATTTGACAAAGTGTGAGTATCTAAGGTGTGAAGGAATATTTACACATTTTTCTAAAGCTGACGAAGTAGATTTTTCATATACGCATATGCAAGTAGAGCTGTTTGAACACTTGCTAAACCGATTAAAAGCCCAAGGTATAGAATTCCCACTTGTTCATGCATCCAATAGTGCAGGGCTGATTGATCATCAATGTGCACGGTTTAATATGGTCCGAACCGGGATTGCCTTATATGGATTATATCCGTCAGATACGGTAAATCATGCGATACGACTTGAACCGGCGCTTTCAATTATCAGCCGAATCATTTTTTTGAAAGAGGTCGAAAAAGATGAGTATATAAGTTATGGAGGTATCTTTAAGACAAATAGAACCTCTAAGATAGCGACAGTACCTATAGGTTATGCCGACGGATATTCAAGAGCTTTATCAAACAAAGGACGCGTCTTAATTCGTGGACAATATGCACCGGTGGTCGGACGTGTATGTATGGACCAGATGCTTGTAGATGTTACCGATATTGAAGGCGTTACCGAAGATGACGCAGTGATTTTGATTGGAGAATCCAACGAACAACATATCTATGTAGAAGAATTAGCAACACATATGAATACAATTAACTATGAAGTACTTTGTTCCATTGGAAAAAGAGTGCCTCGAATCTATATGAAGGAGAATAAAGTCGTTGAAATAATTGACTACTTTTAGAGAACAACTAATGAAAAATACAGAATTTTACAAAAAACTATTTGCTATTGCAATACCGATTACCCTACAACAACTTATTATATCGTCACTAAACTTAATTGATACATTTATGATTAGTTCCTTAACAAAGGAAGCAATCGCAGGTGTTGGTGCAGCGAACAAAGTCTTTTTTCTATTAAACCTTTTTCTTTTTGGAATGAGCAGTGGATCTTCCATATTAACAGCACAGTTTTGGGGAAAAAAAGATGTGGAAAATATCAAAAAAGTCTATGGACTGTCTTTAACCTTTGCACTAGGTGGAGGATTGCTCTTTACCATTGTGGCGATACTTTTGCCGCAACAGGTCATGAGTATATTTTCCACAGATGCGCAGGTAATTATCGAAGGCGCAAATTACTTGAGAATTGTTGGATTTAGTTACCTTTTCACAGCGGTAACCTTTTCAACCATGTTCGTACTTCGAAGCACAAATTATGTAAAGCTTCCGCTTTTTGTAACGATGGTTGCCATTTCTGTGAATACCTTTTTAAACTGGATATTGATCTATGGTAATATGGGCTTCCAACCTATGGGCGTAGAAGGAGCTGCTATTGCCACATTAATTGCGAGAACCCTAGAGTGTTTTATGCTGGTCGGGCTGTCAAACTACTATAAATTACCGCCATCTGGAAAATTAAAGACCCTATTTAGCTATAATAAAAGTTTAGCAAAGCATTTTTCCAAGATTGCAATGCCAGTGGTTATCAATGAAATCCTTTGGTCAACAGGTGTAACCATGTATGCAATTGTGTATGGACGAATGGGAACCGATGCCATGGCGGCCATGACTATTACACAGACCATTGAACAGATTATTTTTGTTGTCTCTGTGGGAGTTGGTAATGCGAGTGCAGTTATGCTTGGTAACTCCTTGGGAGCTATGGAAGGTGATAAAATCTATGATGAAGCCGTACAGTTTGTAAAAATCAACTTCTTGCTGGGCGCATTTATGGGAATTATTATTATACTTTCAGCGCCACATATTGCTGGAATATATAGTGTTCCACCTATAGTAAAATATAATATTATCGGTTCCTTATCGGTGTTTGGAATGTATACCATGGTAAAAAGTGTAAACTTGGTTATTATCGTTGGAATTTTACGCAGTGGTGGCGATACTATTTTTGCCGCGGCACTGGATGGCATTGCGGTATGGGGACTAGGTGTTCCATTAGCAATACTCACCGGTTTAGTTTTAAAATGGGATCTACCTTATGTCTATGCAGCCATCCTTTTTGAAGAAATGGCAAAATTCAGTTTTGGAATCAAACGGATGAAGTCTAAGCGCTGGATGAACAATCTTGTTGAACAGTAAGAAGCATGATAGAATAAGGGCTAATGCATATAAAATTAATAAATATGATGAATAGGAGCTGAAAAAATGGCAGGACATTCAAAGTTTGCAAATATAAAGCATAAAAAAGAAAAAAATGATGCAAAAAAAGGAAAGATTTTTACCAAAATAGGACGAGAGATTGTAGTGGCTGTCCGTCAAGGGGGACCAGACCCAAGTTTGAATTCATCCCTTAACGATGTCATTAATAAGGCGAAGTCCAACAATATGCCCAATGATACAATTACGCGAGCAATAAAACGTGCTTCTGGTGAAGGGGGTAATGTTGAATATGAACGTATTGTCTATGAAGGTTACGGTATTTCGGGAGTGGCAGTTATGGTGGAATGCTTAACCGATAATAAAAATCGAACGGCGGCAAATGTTCGTCATGGTTTTTCAAAGTATGGTGGAAACCTTGGGACTACAGGATGTGTAAACTATTTATTTGATAAAAAGGGACAGATTGTCCTTGAGAATGCTACGGATATCGATGAGGACACCTTAATGATGCTTGTTCTTGAGGCAGGTGCAGAAGATATCGATATCGATGAGGAAGGTATTGAAATCATAACAGAACCGGAACAATTTAGCCAAGTATATCAAGCACTGATTGAACAAGGCTATGAAATACTGTCGGCTGAAGTTGCACAGATTCCTCAAACTACAGTGACATTATCGGAAGAAGAGAGTAAAGAAATGGAAAAAATGCTTGAACATCTTGAAGAGGATGATGATGTTCAGAATGTATTCCATAATTGGGAGATGGAAGATTAAATGGATAAAATATCAAGAATGCGAGCGCTTGTTGGTCAACTTGATCAGGCGTCGCGTTCATATTATCAGGAAAATCAAGAAATCATGTCAAATTTTGAGTATGATCGATTATATGACGAACTTGTTGCGTTGGAAGAGCAGACCGGAACAATCCTTGCTGGAAGTCCAACACAAAAAGTTGGTTATGAACTTTTAACTCAACTACCCAAAGAAGAGCATGCGTACCCGATGCTAAGTCTAGATAAGACAAAAGATCAAGAGGCGCTTAGTCAATGGTTGAAAGATCAAGAAGGAATACTTTCGTATAAGCTGGATGGATTAACCATTGTACTGACGTATGAAGAGGGACAACTGCTTAAAGCGGTGACGCGAGGCAATGGGATTGTTGGTGAGGTAATCACCAATAATGCCAAGCAATTTAAGAACCTTCCACTCACCATACCGTATAAAGGACGCTTGTTGCTACGAGGGGAAGCTGTAATACGCTACTCAGATTTTGAAGCGATCAATCAAATGCTTGAAGTGGAAAACCAATACAAAAACCCACGCAATCTTTGCAGTGGATCGGTGCGCCAGCTTAATAGTGAGATTACTGCGAGACGGCATGTGCGCTTTTACGGCTTTACGATGATCTATAGTGATCATCAAGAACAGTTTAGTAAAAAAAGCGAAGAACTCGAATGGATAATTGACCAAGGATTTGAATGTGTAGATTATCAACTTGTACGAGCAGAAAATATAGAGTCGGCCATCGATAAATTTGCTGCAGGACTTGAAGCGAATGACGTTGCATCGGATGGTCTAGTCTTAACCTATAATGATAAAGCCTATAGTCAAAGCCTAGGAGCAACATCAAAATTTCCTCGAGATACTATGGCCTATAAATGGCAAGATGAAATACGCGACACTGTCTTAGAAGACGTGTTTTGGAGTGCTTCACGTACGGGACTCATTAACCCGGTAGCTATTTTTAAACCGGTCGACCTTGAAGGAACACAGGTTTCACGGGCTAGCTTGCATAATATCAGCATAGTAGAAAAATTGGAATTAGGTATTGGGGATACCATCCAAGTGTATAAAGCGAATATGATTATTCCACAAATTGCTGAGAACCTGACACGAAGCAATCAACTAACGATTCCTACAATCTGTCCGGTGTGCTATGAACAGACCGAGATAAAAGATGTTAATGACATAAAAGTGCTCTATTGTATGAACCGAGAATGTCCTGCAAAAAAAGTGAAGGCATATGCCCACTTTGCCTCAAGAAATGCGATGAACATTGAAGGTTTATCTGAAGCCACACTTGAAAAACTGATTCAGCTTGGGCTGGTTCATGAATATGCAGATCTATTTAAATTAGATGATGCACTAAAAAAAGAGAAGATTATTGCACTGGATGGCTTTGGAGAAAAATCGTATCAGAACTTGATTGATTCTATCCATATTGCGCGTAAAGTGAAGCTGGCGAACTTTATTTATGCACTTGGCATTTTACATGTTGGATTAAGTAATGCAAAGCTTTTATCTGCCGCCTTTGACCATGATTTGGAGCGGATTCGCAGTGCATCTGTTGAAGCCTATGAAGCTATCGAAGGCTTTGGTCAAGTAATAGCAAAATCTCTGTACACTTATTTTCACGATGAACATTTTATGCAGATACTAGACCATTTGCTTGAAGAAGTAGAATTTGAAACTGTTGAGATGGAAGCGATGAAGGAGACGATTAACGGAAAAACTTTTGTTATTACCGGCTCCTTAGAACATTATACTAATCGTGAAGCACTAAAATTGGAGATAGAGCGTTTTGGCGGAAAAGTTACCGGCAGTGTATCTAAAAACACAGATTATCTAATTAACAATGATGTGGCTTCGAATTCGTCAAAAAATAAAAAAGCCAAAAGTTTGGACATACCCATCATTAGCGAGCAAGACTTTAAAGCGCTCATTGAATAATGATTAACACTGTGATACAATAAAGCATTATATTATAGAAACGGAGGGTAAGGATGAAAATCACAAAAGACCAAGTTGAACATGTGGCACACTTAGCCCGTTTAAGCCTTACAGAAGAAGAAAAGGTTCAGATGACAAAAGATATGGAAATGATTCTGGAGTTTGCAGATCAGATCAATGAATATACGTTTGAAGATGTCAATGCAACGGCGCATGTTATTCCGATTAACAATGTTTTTCGTGAAGATGAAGTATTGCCTTCAATGGAGCGCGATATTTTGTTGGAGAATGCACCGAGCAAACAAGACGGATGTTATAACGTACCGAAAGTTGTAGAATAGGAGGCTTGATATGAAGACAGTATTAGATATGGCAACACAATTAAAGAACAAAGAAGTCAGTAGTCTCGAGCTTGTTGAGTCGTATATAGCGCGTGTTCATAAGACAGAACAAAAGGTTAATGCGTTTTTACACATGGATGAAGAGAAAATTAAAGCACAAGCACAAGCAATTGATAATAGACGAATCCAAGGCGAAGCTTTATCTTCATTGGCTGGAATTCCTATCAGTATCAAAGATAACATCTGTACACAAGGAATTCCCACAACATGTGCTTCAAAAATGCTGGAGACATTTGTTCCGCCCTATAATGCAACTGTGGTGAATAAAATTCAAGCCAACGATATGATTTTATTTGGAAAGCTTAACATGGATGAGTTTGCGATGGGATCATCAACTGAAAATAGCGCATATAAGATTACACGTAATCCATGGAACCTTGAGCATGTTCCAGGAGGAAGTTCCGGCGGATCGGCAGCAGCTGTAGCAGCGATGATGACACCACTGGCACTGGGGTCAGATACAGGAGGTTCAATTCGTCAACCAGCCAGCTACTGTGGAGTTGTGGGATTAAAGCCTACCTATGGTCGGGTGTCAAGATTTGGGCTTGTTGCATTTGCTTCATCGCTAGATCAGATTGGACCACTAGCCAATAATGTTGAAGATGTGGCTCTTGCAATGAATGTCATCGCAGGACATGATGCTATGGATTCAACAAGTGCACCAATAGAGGCACCGGATTTTACAGCACATCTTAAAGACGCGTTAAAAGGCAAGCGTATTGGTCTTCCACTTGAGTTTTTTGGTGAAGGGATTCACCCACAAGTGAAAGCGGCTGTATTAGCAGCGGCAAAAGAATATGAAAAACTTGGCGCCATTGTTGAAGAAGTTCGCTTTGATTTATCGAACCTCTCATTGCCGGCATATTATTTGATTTCCTCAGCGGAAGCTTCTTCAAATCTTGCACGATATGATGGCATAAAATATGGATATCGAACCCCTGAATTTGATAATCTGTTAGATTTGTATCAAAAGACTCGGGATGAAGCTTTTGGAAAAGAAGTTAAGCGACGTATTATGCTAGGAACCTATGCATTAAGCTCAGGATACTACGATGCATATTATAAAAAAGCGCAACAGGTACGTACCTTGATTAAACAAGAGTTTGACCAGCTGTTTGAAAAATATGATGTTCTACTTACGCCGACAGGACCGACAACGGCTTTTCAAGTGGGTGCAAAAACGGATAATCCGGTGGAGATGTATTTAACGGATATATGTACAGTGCCAATTAATATTGCCGGTGTACCTGCAATATCAATAAATTGTGGATTTGATGAAAAAGGGCTTCCCATAGGAATGCAGTTGATTGGAAAAGCATTTGATGAATCAACGCTTTTAAATTTTGCGTATCAGTACGAGCAACATGCTAATGTGGAAAAACGAACAGTTGCGATAGGATAGAGGTGTGACCATGGCTTATAAAGATTATGAGATTGTCATTGGACTTGAGGTCCATTCAGAACTTAAGACAAAAAGTAAAATATATTGTAGTTGTACAACCCAGTTTGGCGGTGAGCCTAATACCCATTGCTGTCCTATCTGTACAGGAATGCCAGGAACGTTGCCGGTACTTAATGGAAAAGTGGTTGAGTATGCGATTAAAGCAGGATTAGCAACAAATTGCAGCATCCATCAATTTTCAAAGCAAGACCGAAAAAATTATTTTTATCCAGACTTACCAAAAGCATACCAAACGTCTCAATATGACTTGCCACTATGTTATGAAGGGCATGTTGATATAGAAATCGAAGACCGAGAAAAGCGCATCGGAATTACACGAATCCATATAGAAGAAGACGCCGGAAAACTCATTCATGCAGCAGAAGGGACCTATGTCGATTATAATCGATGTGGAGTTCCACTGATTGAGATTGTAACAGAACCGGATCTGCGTTCGCCGGAAGAAATTCGTATCTTTTTGACCAAGCTTCGCTCTATTCTTTTATATACAGACGTCTCAGATTGTCGTATGAACGAAGGATCTTTTCGATGTGATGTTAACTTATCGGTACGCAAAAAAGGCGAAGAAGCTTTTGGAACGCGTACAGAGATGAAAAACATTAACTCCTTTAACTTTGCGGTTAAAGCGGCTGAGTATGAAGCAAAACGTCAGATTAAACTAATCGAAAGTGGTGGAACAGTTGTCCAAGAAACACGTCGTTGGGATGAAGCCAAAGGTGTGACGGTTTCTATGCGAAGTAAAGAAGAAGCTCATGATTATCGCTATTTTCCGGCACCTGATCTTATGCCGATTGTAACAGCGGATGAAGAGATTGACCGAATCAAAGCATCCATCCCCGAACTTCCCGATGTACGGATGCATCGATATATGGAACATGCGGGTCTGTCAAAATACGACAGTGAACTTTTGGTCGCGTCGATGAAGATATCCGATTATTTTGATGATGCTTCTCAATATACCGAAAACAAAAAAACACTTGCAAATATCATTATCTCTGAAGCTTTTTCTCGGATGAATGAAGATGAAAAAGAATTAGGGCAAATACCCATCGGAGCCAAAAATCTTGGAAAGCTTGCACACTTAGTGGATACAAATGTGATTAGTTCAAGTATTGCAAAGAAAGTTTTTGCAAAGATGTGGGAGCAAGACGATGATCCGGAAACAATTGTTGAACAAGAAGGCTTAAAGCAAATTAGTGATGATGGTGCGCTACGAACAATGGCAGAAGAAGTCATCGCTAAAAATGATAAAGCCGTGCAAGATTACCTGTCAGGCAAAGAAGCTGCAATTCAAGCACTTATGGGACAAATGATGGCACGTACGAAAGGAAAAGCCAACCCCAAAATGGTGATTGACTTGTTAAAAGAGATTTTGAATAGTAAAAAATAGGTGAGCGCATGATTTGTGATAAAACAAAGCAGGATATAGAGAAAAACTATATAGATACAATAAGGTTAATGATCGAGGCTCAGAGTGTTGAAGAGGCTTTGGATTTGAATATCCGAAAGTATGAACAGGCGCTTGCAACGGATGCAATTGATCAAATCGCCTATTGTATTTACTGCTTTGGTGTCATTGAAGAAACCAAAGGGCATATCCCCAAAGCAATGACATACTATACCCGTGCAACACGCATATCACGTGAATACAGAATTGAAGAATGCTTAGTCGCGGCATTGAATAATCGTGGCAACATATACTCAGTGCACGGCGAACTACATCTTGCCATATCCAAATATATTGAAGTATTAACCATTCTCCAAACGTCAAAAGGAGGATTGTGCGAACGTGTAAAGATACTCAATAATATTGGTGTCTTATATATAGAGATGGGTGACTATAAAAAAGCATCCGAATATATGATGGAAGCGCTGGACTTGGTGAAGACGGTAGAACATGATGAGCTAATCGGTAAGATAACGGGAAATCTTACGGAATTATTTTTACGTATAGGTGATGTGGAACAAGCAAAAAAATATAATCATGATCACTATAAAGTAGCCATTAAAAATCCCGATGGGCTTGAGAACGCCTTTGTAAAAGTATATGAAGCGTTGATATTGAGTAAAGAAAATGCGCCTTGGCAAGAAGTTCAGGAATTATTTGAAGAGGGAATGGTTTACTTTAATGATGATGTGGGACTTATTGATCAATGCGAGATGATTAATCTGTTTGCGAGAGAAAGCATTGAACGCGAGCAGTATGAGTTTGCCATTGAATGGCTAGAAGCAATGCTTGTCAGGATTTATGACAAAAATTATCGTAATATTGAAATCACGGCGTTGTCGATGTTAGAAAGCATATATAAAAGGCAAAACGATATCCTTCGTGCATATGATACACTCACACGATTATCCAAGGTGAAAGAGTATGCGTATGCACATCTTAAAGAAAAAGAACTGGAACGGGTCAATAAAACCATTGAACGCAGTGAGAATAAAGACAGTACCGACGCTAGTAATAGAGAATATGATGATGTTCGAAAACTACAAAAATCAATTCAAATCTTAAAAACATTGTCTGAAACGGGAAAATATATTACATCCTGCACCCGTGTTGATGAGCTAGTTGAGACTTTTTATCGTCAACTTAGAGACATGTTTCCTTTTGACGGATTTGGAATTGGCATCAAAAATGCAAAAAATACAAATATCGATTACTACTATTTTGAATCAAGTGAAGGCGAGATGCATAAGACATCTATTCCTATTCATAGCAAAAATTATATGATGTCTCTTTGTGTCCAAAACAGTCAAGAAATAATAATCTATGATGCAGATAATGTGTACAGCGGTTATGAAGATGAAGATTCATTTAATGCGGCCATTGCCAAGATTGCCCGTAGGAGTGAAAGTAAATCGATACTGTTTAGCCCTATTGAGTTTGAAAAAGAAACCATGGGGGGCATTACCATTCAGTCTGCATCAAAGAACATGTTTACCTATGTAGATCTAGAGAGTTTACGCATTGTGGCGTCATACGTTGCGATAGCCGTGACAAATATACTTAGGGCACATGAATTAATTGTTGCTAATGAAAAACTTCGGGAGATGTCCTTAAGAGACAGCCTTACCGATGTATATAATCGTCGTGCCTTAGAGCACTATATGCAAAATGAGTTTGCATCGCGAGCAGAGCGCAATCTACCTGCATGTGCAATGATGTTGGATGTGGATTTTTTTAAACAGTTCAATGATAATTATGGACATGTTCAAGGGGATATTTGCCTACAAGAGATTACCAAAACATTACATAAAGTCTTGCGGCGTTATCGATATCATGTGTTTCGATACGGGGGAGACGAGTTTTTTATTCTTGTAGAACGCTGTAATAAAGAACAAGCGATGGATGTATTAAAGGCCTTAAATCAACGTATCAAGTTGTTAGATATTATCCATGAACATTCCGAAATATCCTCACGTGTGACAGTATCTATAGGAGCGGTAATTATTGATGCGATGGGCGAAGACTATGCCAAAGTGTTTAATAAAGCGGACCAAGCATTATATAAAGTGAAGGAAAATGGGCGTAACAGTTATCACTTAATCTGAAGAACTCCTTGACAAATCTAATGGGGTAAAGTAATATAGTAATACATATTATGAATAAAATATTAAAATGCTATGACAAGGAAGAGTAGATTAAGGGACTCTATAGAGAGAAGATGATGGTGGAAATTCTTCGAGACAACTTTATTGAAAGTAGCCTTCGAGCAGCGAATTGAAAGGGAAGTCCCAAGTAGAGGAAGCCGGTTGTACACCGTTAATAGACACCATATCGGTTTTTTAGCCTGTATGGATGAGCGCACGCAAGTGAACTTAGGTGGTACCGCGAAGATATACCCTTCGTCCTATATTGGATGAAGGGTTTTGTTGTACTATTAGACAGTTTGCTCTGTTAGGGAGTGTTTGACCTTTTTGAAAGGAGTAGTATATGAAGAAGAATGGTGCAGAAATCGTTGTTGAATGTTTAAAGGAACAAAATGTGAAATATTTATTTGGATACCCTGGAGCAGCTACAATTAATATTTATGATGAACTGTATAAAAACAGTCAACATATCACCCATATTTTGACGGCGCATGAACAAGGAGCTGCACATGCAGCAGATGGATATGCAAGGTCATCAGGTGAAGTTGGAGTCTGTATTGCAACATCAGGCCCAGGAGCGACCAACCTTGTTACAGGAATTGCAACAGCCTACATGGACTCCGTACCGATGGTAGCCATCACAGGTAACGTTGAGGTCGATAAGCTTGGAAAAGATAGTTTTCAAGAAGTAGATATCCAAGGAATTACCATGCCGGTCACTAAGCATAACTACATGGTCAAAGACATTAATGAATTGGCTCGCGTAATTCGACAAGCTTTTTATATAGCCAAATCCGGTCGGCCCGGCCCGGTCCTTATTGATATCCCTAAGAACTTAACATGGGAAGAGGCGGATTATGAATATCAAAAGCCTATTGAATATAAGCCATCAACATTAACAGAACCTATATCTGAAGATATCATTGCAATGATTAATGAAGCCCAACGACCGATGATCCTTGCAGGTGGAGGAGTTATTCGCTCAAAGGCCAATAGACAACTTATAAAATTTGCAGAAAAGATAGATGCTCAAGTTGCGTGTACCCTTATGGGAATTGGCGGTATGCCATATTCACATCCAAAGTATACAGGTAATATCGGAATGCATGGATCCTTGGTTTCAAATAGGGCGATACATGAGACGGATCTTTTGATTGTCATCGGAGGGCGATTTAGTGACCGTGTTGTTGGTAAAGAGAGCGGATTTGCAGCCAAGGCTAAGGTACTCCAGATAGATATTGATCCGGCAGAGATTAACAAGAACTATATTATCGATGCATCAATTACCGGAGATATAAAAACAACCTTAGATATTTTGGTTGAAGACGTTAAGCAGCAAGACCATCCTGAATGGACCAAGTATGTTGATGAACTACGTGCCACAGTAGGACATAAAACCCATAGTGATAGTTTGAATGTGCCCTATCTATTAAAATGTATCGCAAAATATTCCAATGAAAATACTATTGTAAGTACCGATGTTGGTCAGCACCAGATGTGGACGGCCCAACACTATCCCTTTGAAAAGCCTAACCGTTTCTTAACAAGTGGTGGACTTGGTACTATGGGATATGGACTAGGTGCAGCCATAGGAGCTCAACTTGCCAACCCTTATGATCAGGTCTTAATGATAACAGGAGACGGATCCTTTAAGATGAACTTTAACGAGGTGTTGACAGCGACTAAAAATAAGCTGCCGATTAAAATATTTGTCATGAATAATCGCGCTCTAGGGATGGTACGTCAATGGCAAGACTTGTTCTATGATCAGCGTTTTTCAGCAACCCACTTTGATGAAGACATGGACTATATCGGATTTGCCATGTCTATGGGGGCAGAAGGTTTTATCATTGATTCAGTGGACGCCGTTGATACGGTATTACAAAAAGTATTTGAATCAGATAAGACAGTGGTTGTTAACTGTATCGTTGACCAAGCATCCAACGTATATCCAATGGTTCCTCCAGGAAAATCAATCTATGAGGCAATTAGTGAATAAATAAGAAAACGGAAGATAGGTGATAGACAATGCCCATTAAGATACCCAATGATTTGCCGGCAAAACAGATTTTACAAGATGAGAATATCTTCATCATGGATGACAAGCGTGCAATGCATCAGGATATTCGTCCTTTGCATATTGCCATCCTCAATCTGATGCCTTTAAAAGAGCAGACAGAGACCCAGCTATTACGAATGTTGAGCAATTCACCCCTGCAAATTGAGGTAACCTTGTTGATGCCAAAAACACATCAATCCAAAAATACCCCGATTGAACATTTGCGTTCGTTCTACACAACTTTTGATCACATAAAGAATAAAAAGTTTGATGGAATGATTATAACAGGAGCACCAGTGGAGAACTTGCCTTTTGAAGAGGTAACCTATTGGGAAGAGCTAACAGAAATCATGGAATGGACCAAGAAGCACGTAACCTCCACCTTCCATATCTGCTGGGGAGCACAGGCAGGACTCTATTATCACTATGGTATTCATAAGATACCTCTAAAAAATAAGCTCCATGGTGTGTTCAAACATTCTGTCAGTGATCCATACTGTCCGTTGGTACGTGGGTTTGACCATGAATTTATGGTGCCACACTCGAGACATACGACGGTATCGGTAGATGATGTGCTAGAACATGATCAGATTCGCTTGATTTCAACATCAAAAGAAGCCGGACTATACATTGCTGTATCTAAAGACGAGAAGCAGATTTTTGTGACAGGTCATTCAGAATATGATTCAGATACCCTTAAGCAAGAATATGAACGAGATCAATCCAAGGGGATGAATCCACATCCTCCGCACAGGTACTTTCCTGATGATGATGTATCCAAAGAACCGGAATCTACCTGGAAGTCTCATGCGCACCTTCTATACTCAAACTGGCTAAACTATTACGTCTACCAGATGACACCATACTTAATGGAAGAAATCGGTGGAGAATAAGACTCAATATAAAAACGCTGAAGCTCATGAAAAGGCTTTCAGCGTTTTTTTGTACAAAAAAGGGGCATCTGTTGTTGGAAGATATATCAAAATATGGTAAAATAATAACTAGGTGAGTAAATTATTGATGGGGGACAATCAAATGGCGAGCTTAATAGCACCAGAGCAATCATTTTTAACCAAAAAATACAGTACAACAAAATATAGAATACACAGACCAACGCAGAATAAAAGTGTCACCAAGGCCTTACTATTTATTCCATAAAGCAGTTGGTCTTCTTTGCGTATACAAGATAAAACAAAAGTAAAAAACGCATCAAAACCGTAAGTGTATTGTCGCAATGCGTCAACCCTGCAATAAAATGCATATTGTCGCAATGCGTAAACCCATATGGCAAAGGGGGGAGTGATGCAATGCAGAAACAGCGGAGTTATAAGACATATCCGCTATCTGGGTATTCCTAGTGGGTCATATATGTTAATATATAATTATAATTATTCATAATAATTTTATACAAATGAAAAGATGAAAAATAAGTTTTGGGGGTTTATAATGACAACATTTTATTTGATTAGGCATGGAGAACCAACATATAAGCCTATAGATGAAAGAAAGTTTATTGGACATGGAAGAGATTTAGCACCGTTAACCGCAAATGGAATTAATGAAGTAAAGAAAACGGCTAAAGATAATAGGCTTATAAATTGTGAGATAATTGTTTCCTCTCCGTATACAAGGGCATTACAGACTGCTGCAATATTATCAAAGGAATTAGGAATAGACTTAGAAGTTGACGTGGATTTACATGAATGGATACCAGATATAGTAAACTTCCAGCATAAAACTTCTCAAGATTGCTTTGACTTGTGTAGGGACTTTGAACTAAACAATGGAATACCTCCAAATAATGAGACCAAAGTATGGGAAACGGCAGAAAACATGAAAAACAGAATGAATAGTGTTTTAGAAAGATATTCAAAGTATCAAAGAGTAATAGTAGTATGTCACGGTATGGTTATTAGGACAATTAAATATCAAGAAGAAATTGGACATGCAGAGATAGTTGAATATACTATATAAAATATGAATTGAAGAAAGGGAATTACTTTTAATTGAAGGACTAGCAAAGATATTGGAGAAGGGCTCTGTGGGTCAAGCGGATACGTCTGATAACAAAATATTCCTGTTCGCTCTAAATTCATAATTTTAATTGAAAGGCGTAATTAAGAGAATTGGGAATTAAAGTTGAAAGGCACATTGTCGCACATTCCTCAGCCTAAGCCCGTCGGGACGGCGTCCGCATTAGCACTTAATCAGAGCATGAGCGAACGCCTCTAAGGCTGAGAAACGTCAGGAATACGGAACGTTAGAGGAAATCCTGTACTAGGTATATAAACTACCAGAATTTTTGTTGGCTTATATTTTTTATGAGAGGTGATATATTTGAAATTATTCATAGACGAAAGTGGCAGTACTGGTCTCCAGAAACTTGTAGATAATAGTTGGAATTTCAAAGTCCAACCATATTTTGTATTGACAGGCATATTGTTGGATAACTCAGCAGTACAAAATATTGATAGCCACTTTTGTGAATTAATAAAGCAGTATAGAATACAGGGAGAATTAAAGTATAAGAACAAAGGGCATCGAAAGTACTCTGAAGAGCTAATTCCTGTGTTATATGATTTAGTGAAATCAAATAACGGGACTATATTTATTGAAGTAGTAAATAAAAAGTTTGATATTTGTAAATGGATAACAGAATATTGCTTTTGGCCATATTATGATAATCCCCATAATGGTTCGGTAGAAGGCAAAATAATACGTAGAAGTACTGCGAATTATGTTTATGAGAATGTAAAAGACAATTTGTTGAATGAGTTTTTAAGTATTGCTGACTCGGATGTACTTAATGTCAATTCGATGGTTGAGTATTGTAATGAACTATTGAAAGAAGTAGAAAATGAGCTTCTTAGGCAAGCGGTTTACGAGACGGTGGATTCAATAAAAAAATATAAAGAACTTGGAATGCAACCCCATAATGTATTCCCTGTAAAAGATGTGTTGACCAATGGAGAAACAGTTATAGCAGTTTCGCCCAATGTTGATTCGTATAATAATATTATTAAACGGTGTTTGGGTCAAAACTCAGATTTAATTGTAGTTCATGATAAGCAATCACAATTTTGCAATCCCCTAATAAGGTGGACTGACTACTTTAATGAAATAGAATCAGAAAAAAGTATTGAACTTAAGTTCAGTGACTCTCGGTCAGAGCCAATTATTCAAATCGCTGATTACTTTGCTGGCTATATTCGTGATATGATAACAAATTCAGTTCCAGAAACTGTTTCAAGTAAGGGTTTTGCAATATTATCTAATACTATTAATATAGTTTCATCATACAAAGATACAGGAAGAGTTTTACCCAATAACGCCCCTAATATACAAGAGTATAAATGGCATAAAAGGATGTACCTATAGGTTACTGGAATCTTCCGTACAGGACTTCCTCTAACAGCGAGTTGACGACCATGCGCAAGAAGTCAGAAGGATGCACACGTCGTCAACTCACGGGACGTTAGTGCGCCAAGCAAAGCTTGGCATTACTGGCAAAGTGAAAGTCTTTGCATGATAAGGTCTAGCCAACCATCATTATCGAGTGTTGTGCCGTTATCGGTGACGATAAAGGTAAAGCGTACACAGAGCATTGTATAGACCACAGGGGAACCGTATCCCTGAAGCTGATTCAGCC
>DGAD01000048.1 GCA_002382805.1 Clostridiales bacterium UBA4039 | reverse complement strand
CCAACATTTGACAAAGAGCCTATAAAAAAAGACACTCATCAAATGAATGTCTTTTTTAAAGCATCACTACAGATTATAGATTACATCTATCACACTACCATCACGATATTCCACTACTGCGACTATTTTGTCTCCAAGTGTTGGTTTATCCGGTACTCCCGTTAGCTTATGAATATTATCTTTAAGTTCATGAATGGATATCACTTCAATCCCTGCATCTATCAAACTTCGCTTAATATCTTCTCGCTTTGGATTGACACAAATACCTCGTTCAGTTACCAGCATGTCAATATCTGTTCCCGGAGTACAAATGGTCGTTACCTTGTCAACAACAATTGGAATACGGGTTCGCATGCTCGGCGCTACCACGACTGCCATCTTAGCTCCTGCCGCTGTATCAGGTGCCCCTCCAAGAGCTCCCATTATAACACCATTAGATCCAGTAATTGAATTAATATTAAAGTCAACATCAATTTCTGTAGCAGATAAAATCATTACATCAAGCTGATTGACAATGCACTTTGGATTGTTTGGATTAGCATAGGTATCCGCAGACATTTCAACATGCCCTGCATGATCTCGTAGCGAATCAATTGCATCTTGCCCAAACGTCTGAACATCATATAGTTTTTCGAACAGACCTTTTTCAAACAATTCTACCAAGTTGCCTGTCACACCCCCTGAAGCAAAAGCTCCTACGATTTGATTTTGCTTCATATAACTTTCTAAAAACTTACATACCGCTAGTGATATGCCTCCTGATCCTGCTTGAAAACTAAATCCTTGCCTAATGGCACCACTAGCAATAAGTGCATGCGCCGTTTTCCTTGCAATAAGTAAGTCCATGGGATTGCTCGTAATTCTTGTTGACCCTGTCGCTATTTGTTCCGGATCGCCAATACGTTCCACCTCAACAACATAGTCCACATAATCTCCTGAAATACTAATCTCATCTGGATATGCCTCTGTCATATCTTCAATTAAATTATCAGTAATAGCTATACTTCGCTTTGCATAAGCCACATCCACCATAGGATATCCCATAGATCCAAACGCTGACGGCCCGCGGGTTCCACACATGTTGCCATGGTAATCCGAACAAGAGGCCGCTACAAAAGCAATATCAATGTTTAAGCTCCCATCTTCGATTGCACGCGCCCGTCCACCATGGGTCATAAAAACTATCGGCGCTTTAAGATTAAAGTGATGCTGAACTTCATGCGCCAATTGACTACGTAATCCTGCGGTATAGATCCGTGTGATTGTCCCATCTTGTAGATACTCAAGTAGACTATCATGAATTTTGGATATTGATGAGGCACTCACTGTTAAATCTTTAATTCCTAGTTCATGGATAGTATCAAGAACCCGTTTCATCACATAATCTCCATTGCGTAAATGATGGTGAAAGCTCACTGTCATGCCATCTTGAAGATTTGATTGACAAATCGCCTCTTTTAGGGTAGATATTTTGTCCTTAGATTGTATTTCTGTCACTGACCGCTTGTGAGCCATTGTTCTTTTGGGGACTACCTCCCCATAACATGCGACTTTTCCATATCCTTCAATATATTTAGGTATACTGCCTTGTCTATTTGTCATGGGATTACTCCTTTTGCCTTAATGCCATAATTTTTCTTGCCTTAGTAATCACCGGAACATCCACCATCTTGCCATTAACTGCAATGACTCCACCTTTTTCCACTTGTGCTTGTTCCACTGCCTCTAGAATCTTCTGAGCTTTTTCTACATCCTCTTTTGATGGTGCGAAGGTTTTATGCAGCAGTTCTACTTGCGACGGGTGAATACATGACTTTGAGTTAAAGCCCAGACCTTTCACTCGACGTATTTCTTCAACAAAACCTTCCTCATCTCTAAAATTGGACCAGACTGTATCCGTTGCAACCATATCATACATACTCGCTACATTGGCAATCATACTTCTGGCAAACAACAGTTCATCGCCTTTTATTGTGCGTTCAACGCCTAATGATGCTGTATAGTCTTCCGCTCCAAAAGATATGGCAATAACTCGCTCACATGTACTAACAATTTCTCTGACACCAAGAACACCTTTTGGAGTTTCAATCCCCACTTGAATTTTGGTTGAGCCAAGCTCAATGTGATGCTCTTCTTCCACCGCATCTAACAAACGGCACAGTGTCTGAACGTCTTCCGCTGATTGACACATAGGCAGACGTATATTTCGAACCCCCGCCGGAACAATCGCTTCTACATCCGCTTTAAAAAACGGACTTGTCACTCCATTAATACGTACAAAGATCTCAATGTCTTTAAAATCCAGTGTCTTGATTCCTTCCACCAACAAATCACGTGCTGCATCTTTTTCATTCACTTCAATAGCATCTTCCAAATCAAAAATAATACAATCCGGCTTATAGTTAGGCGCTGTATAGTATAACTTTGGATTATTCGCCGGACAAAAAAGCATACTTCGCATTCTCTTTTTCATTTACTCACCCCGACTTCTGCGAACCGCCGTTCGCGTCCTGGCACGTATTGCAAAATCTAACGCCCCTTCGTCTTCAACAAGCACCTTTGCACCATGGATCCCTTCTTCATGTAGCACTTGTCTAACAGCCTGTTTTATGTGTCTTTCAAACATCTGCTTTAATTTTGAATGAACGATAACTTCTATGTCTTTTCCCGCCAATTCAACGGTCACTTTGGCATCACCTTTTCGGATATACCCACTGGTTCCTTCCATTATCTTAAATAGCCTCCTATATTATACTTCCTTAAATCGAATCCCTTTAACTAACATACGTCCATGATCTAGTATGCCATAGCCGACACAACCATGAGATAAGTAGTTCTCGTCCGTATATTCTAATACATCCATTCCATTAATCTTAACTTTAATATGTCCCTTAATCGCCTGTATATGCAGTGTATAGTCTTGCCCCTTTTGAACCGGAAAGTCTTGTTCACAAAGGGTTGTATAGCCAAAATCATTTTTTAGCAGCTTAACCTTATTTGCGTCAAAGCCAACCAAGTATCCGATTTTAATTCCTTGGCAACGAAAAGCTGCGTAATGCTGACTTCCAAATTCAGGTGTTAAGGTAACTTCATATTCAATGTCTGTTGAATAAAAATTGCCGGTTAATGCCAACGCATCTTCATTGGATATCACATGTAGATGATCCTTTTCGATAACAAATGAACCTGCATTTTCAGTAAACTGTGTTGTTGTCAAAAATTCTCTTTTTTCTTTTTCTATATCTATCTGATGGTATCCTTTTCCTGTAATATGGAACTCACTGATATGCAAATTCCCCAACAGCTTGTTTTTCATACGTGTAAAGCTCTCAACCTTAAGACCTACCTCATCAATAGGCTCGCCTTGACTATCCGGTATAATATATTCAACATCCAACCACTGGTCCGATTGAATCATACGCATCTGTCCTTTTAACTCACGTTTTGTATGGGACAAACGTACATACGGAACCACTCCAAAATCATCACCATTCCACTTGTCTAACTTGATCCTAGCTGTTACTATCTGCCCACTAAACACTTTAGGTGAAAATGCTGGTTGATACCTTTCATCATCAAAGTCTTCGCGTCGATAGTAAGGTTTATAGTATATATTTGCTACATGTCCACGATATACTCGGTCAAGTAATACCGTCAAACTATTGCTCCCCTCTTCGCCTGTTCCATGGGTATGACGAATGGGATAGCGTATAGCATCACTGGTTCTAAACCCATGGGTTGAACCCTCAATATCAAAGTTAAAATGTATCTCTCGCAGATGATCCACAACAGTTTTTACATATTGAGGCACGTCTTCATGAGCCAGTTGGTATCCATAGTTTGCCACTTCATAAGCCAAAGTCGGAATATCGATAATATTTAGTGAGCCTATTGCACTTGATGCTACAATAACATCATTAATCTGTTGCCTATACTTATCTACCAAGCCCGAATATCCATTCAGCACACCTAGAATTGTTCCGATATTACCCGCATTACAATCGGTGTCCCAACCACACATTGTGGCAATCTCTATAGTTCTAGCCAGATCCCCTTCCCCATAAAGCATTGCAAGCATCATCACCCCTGAGTTGGGTATGATATGGCACACACCTGGGTATCGGTCATATCCAAATTCTGCGCTTAAAAAGTCACGACACTTTCTAAAGTTCTTTTCATCATCTTGATGATAAAAGTCAATCACCGCATCACATACACGGCGATATTCACATGTCTTAGGAATAACACTAAATGCTGAGGTTATTACCTCCATAATGTCTGTTGCTTCAAATGCTTTTGCAATACATGCCGCAATATATCTTGCACCATATATTCCATTTTTATCATGGGAGACACTGGCTGCTTTTCCTGCGTATTCTGCTGATTTTTCCATATTTCCAGGGAAAATCAATCCCCATGTATCAATAAAAATTTGACCGCCTATCTGTTCTGCTATGGATAAACCATTCACTTCAACCGAACCTGAATGTGGAGCATCAATACCATGTTTAAGGTTTAAAAAGGCAGTATGTTCGGTACTCGTCCCATATCCGCCCCACCAAAACATTCCAATCCCTTCCCGTGAATAGTTCAGCCATGCTTTTCCGACATGGGAAGCTTCAAATGTCTCATCTGAGCGCATTAAGTCCAGTGCCTTTAAAAAGAAAATAGGACCATTCAAGTCATCATCTGCAGCAAAATTTTTAAAGGTCTTTACATACCCTGTAATATCGCCATAGGTTTCATATATTTTTTCATAAGTCCATAAAGTTGGTTCAACAGGCGCTCCAAGGATTACTCCCATGGTCTTACCCATAATTCCACTATATACTTTTTCTACATAATTTTTATTCATCGACTTCTTCTCCTAATTGTCGGCTCATCTGCTCTATCCACTGTTCTTCATGACAAATATCTTGACGAATAATCTGTTCTGCCGTTATAGCAAAGCGTTGACCAATCTCACGTAGAGGATACTGATTCACATGCTCAATATCTGTAATATATTCTGTTGGCACAATGGATGGCCCATTAAGTGCCCCTAAAATGGCTCCGATCATAACACCAATCGAATCGGTATCGCGTCCTGAATTCACACCATCAAGAATACTTTCTTCAAAATCCCCTTCATGAAGTGCGATGTAAAACAAGGCTACTGGTAACTCTTCAATGCTTAATAAACGACTGGGTGTATAGTGATTGGAAGGCTTCCCAAGTTTTTGCGGACTTCGATTAACATCATCTCCCATAGGCGAATAGGGTTTGATAGCTTTTTGTAGCGCCTGTACAACATATGACCGATCGTTCTTCTTAGGTCGTAACTCACGTGCAAGTTCAAGCAAAGAGGTTATAGCCATTTTAGTTCCGTCCTTGGCAACACGGATTGCTACATCTAATATATCCTCTATGGTTACCTCAGGTTTATACGCTTCTGCTATACATGCTGCCAAAACGCCTGCCGCTTCAAGTCCATAACTGTTTTGATGACCTTGCGCAAACGCTATGGCTTCATTATACGCTTTCATCGGCTGCATCGCATTAACTGCTGCTATGGGGGCAATATACATCGCCGCACCACAGTTTACCATGTTACCGATACCGCCTTCTCGTGGCTCACAGTTTGCCAGTGCATGACGTAAAAAGATGAATTGTTCCGGAACAAATAACCGTTCATGGATATTACTGATTCGCTCCAGCTCAGGTATATAGCGCTTCGTATAATAGATCTGATTGACAAACTCATTAGCCATATCATATGCATCTAAGTGGCGCTTTTCTTTATTATACACTTCCATCAAGGCCATCGTCATTAGCGTGTCATCGGTAAAGATTCCATGTCCCCTTACTCGATGCTTTCGATCCTCTGGGGGCCACTGAGCTTTATGCCAGTCCATTTTATACGTTTCAATCCGACCATATTTTTCTACAATTTCATCATGGGAAAGCTTTTCTATCGTTGCGCCTAATGCATCTCCATAGGCAACCCCTACAAACATTCCTAGTACGCGTTCTCTAAATGTCATCTGTTTCCTCCATTGCTTGCTTTTTGATATATTTTTTGATCTAGTGACATATATGAGCAGTATACAGTTTGTTAAAACCATATACTGCCATATTGATTTAACTTATTTTAGCATGGAGTTTGCATATTCTGTAATCGCTTCTCCACCTTGGGCATACCACTCACTAACAAAATCATCCCATTCACTAATTGAGCGTTTGCCTGTAATGACATCTGCTGAAAATTCATTGTATAAATTATTAACTGCATCCAACTGTGGTGCATATTCTGCCGGAATAACGACATCTGTATCTGCCACATAATATTGTTGCGCCATGTCTAGAGAATCCATTGCCGCCGGTCCAAGTAGAGGTTTCTTTAACCCTTCTTTTGGTTCCCACTCTGGCATTTCAAAGAAAAATGCAAACCAGTTAGACGCGGCTTCGGTTAATTCTATCTGTCCGTCAACGATATTGTACTGTTCACCTTCAAAGCCTAGTCTATCAATATATTGGCCTTCATAAGACGCAAGAAAATCAATAACTTCCCATGCTAAATCCTTATGTTCAGAGATCGCAGAGATTGCTAATCCTCGGGTTTCTTTTGTTACTGAAATCGGATTATATCCTTGCGCAACGCCTTTAGCTGGTGGTAAGACAGTTAAGTTAGCACTCTCACCATTAGCACTTATCATATTTCCATCATAGATATCGATAACTTTACCTGATGTACCACTGATAACGCCCACTTCATTGGCATAAAACACTTGTTCTTTTGTATCCCATGCTTTGGTCAAATACTCTGGATCTAATAATCCATCTGCATATAGTTTTGCATAGAACTCAAGTTTATCTCTTTCCATGTCTGTCACACGTCCAAAGACATATTCTCCATCAACTTCAATCCAAGTACCTGTCACTCCAAAAGCATTATCAAAAATTGTGTCAATCTCTAATAATTTTCCTGGCGCTGTAAAAGCATATGTCGTATTCTTTTCTGCCATTTCTTGAAAAAATGCATAATAATTGTCAATGGATGGATCCGCTAACAATGCTTCACCATTTTCCATTCCCTCAAAAAAGTCTGTTCGTACGACAGGTACTTTTGAGGCAATCGGTTTAATCCATAGAAGATAAGGATAGTTCGCGATACGTTCTTTTTGATAGTCTAACAAAGCACCACTTATGACCTCGGATTTTTCAATATATGGTGTCAAATCTTCAAGTAAACCTTGGTTAGCCATCTGTTCATCGCCACCTTGAAAATAGATAATATCCGGTACGTCGCCACCTAAAAGCATAAGCCCTAGATTTTCTGCATAATTTCCTTGTGCCATTTCGATAACTTCTAGATCAACATATACCCCTTTATCCGCAAGTCCGTCTTCTATTCGTTGAATATAAGCTTGATGCGTCTCATCACTTGGGCTTAAATCTTTCATGGCCATACGTAATGTCACCGGTGTATCACTTTCAGTTTCAGGTGTTTGTGCGTCCTCTCCTGCGTCGGTCGCAACGTCTGTCCCATTTTCTTGTGTGGTATTGGTTGCTTCATCCTTAGGTGAGCACGCTGTAATACCGATCAATGCAATGACTAATACTAGTGCTAATAATTTTCTCATGTTTTCCTCCCTTGTAATAAATTCATATTATAGCAATATTATTATTGCTTAAGTTACTACTTGCTTGATCCTTCAAACGTTCCCTTCGTAAAATACCTTAATATAATCGGATATATGATTAATATCGGAAGTATACCGACAATAATCGCTGCTGCCTGTAATGCTTCAAAATTCATACTGCCATAGATTTGACTCATCTGATCAAAGCCCCCTACGATAGCTTGGGTATCTTCAAGAACAACAAACTGGCGAAGAACGACCTGCAATGGCCACTTGCTCGGTTTTGAACTCAGATAGATTCCTGATCTAAAGTACTCATTCCATCGATATACTGAATAGAATAATGTAATGGTTGCAATGGAAGGCTTTGACATAGGGGCAAAGACTTTTGAAAGCATCTGAATCGGATTCGCCCCATCAAGTAGCGCCGCTTCTTCAATGGACTTTGGTATATCTTCAAAAAAACGCATCATGATAACCAAGTAATAGACATTGACCATTTTATATAGAATAATTGACCACATACTTCCCAATAAATTAAAATCTTTCATAACAAAGTATTCCGGTACAATTCCAGGTTCAAAGACCATCACAAAAATTGTAATCACAATAAATATACGCCGTCCAATCAGTTGCTCTCTTGTCAATGCAAAGGCAGTAATTACTGTAAAACTCACGCTCAAAAACACACCAATTGCTGTATATAGTACGCTGTTAAATATTCCCTTTAAAATACTCGGATTTGATAAAATAAATTGATAATTCAGTAGTGAAATTTTTTTAGGGAAAATATCAAGTCCACTTAATTCTTGTACGCTGTCTGGATGGGTCAGCGATAATGCCAACAAGTTTAAGATGGGCTGTAATGCATAGATGACAAAAAACAATAAGATGACGCCAACTACAAGGTCTACGATTTTAATTTTTTTCATCTACCACAACCCCCTTCCTGAAACTTTGCGCGCCACTTTATGTGCTCCAATAATTAGGATAAACCCAATAATTCCCTTGAACACACTTGATGCTGTTGCAACAGAATATAAGCCTGACTCTAGTCCGATACGATAAGTATACGTGTCAAGAATGTCAATGACACTTAATACCGATGGGTTCATAAAATTAAAGACTTGGTCAAACCCGGCATTCATAAAAAATCCCAAGTTCAAAATAAATACGGTTATAATCGTGTTACGTATCGAAGGTAGTGTAATATAAAGGGCTGATTGGAATTTTGATGCTCCATCAAGTGTTGCTGCCTCATAGAGACATTTGTCAATTTTTAAAATTGCCGCAAGATATAGGATAGAGTCCCAACCGGCAGAACGCCACATCTCCGAAGCAACAAGGACCCAGCGAATATGCGTTTTGCTGGTCATAAAGTCAATCTCTGTTCCACCAAAAAGTCGAATAATGTTATTAACCGCTCCATATCCCGGAGACAAAAACGAAATCCATACCCCCGCGATAATTACCCAAGATAAAAAGTGCGGTATATATAAGGATACTTGAACAAATTGTCTGTACCTTGGGCTTCGAACCTCATTAATTAAAAATGCCAAGATAATCGGAACCGGGAACAATAGAATCATTTTCATAAAACTTAATGTTAGCGTGTTAATAATAATCGTTTTAAACTGTGGCGAGGAGAACAAATATCTAAAATGTTTTAATCCAACAAAGACGTTGTCCCCAATAATTCTAAAGTCTTCAAAAGCTATCTTCATTCCTATAACAGGCAAAATATGATACACAATAAAAAACAGAATCACTGGCAAGAGTAATATATATAAAATTCCATATTCTCGAATATATCGTTTTTGTTTGCTGCTAATCAAGTTGTCCCCACCTCTCTACATCTTCTCTTGTCGGCATCCCTCCTTGCGCCCCATACTTTGTAATGGAAATGGCAGCGACCTTGTTAGCATATTCAATAGCTTCAAGTAATGGTTGTCCTGATACCAAACATGTAGCAAGTGCACCATTGAAGGTATCTCCTGCCCCTGTTGTATCGACAACATCGACACTCAAGCTTGCAATATGGCGCTTATATTGCCCGTCAAAAAACACGACGCCTTGATCGCCTTGAGTAATAATCAGTTTATTCGGATATTGTTTAAGCAAATCATCTATCGCTTGCTTTCCAAAAATTTCAACTGCTTCATGCTCATTTGGCGTTAAATAACTTACCTTTTCAATCAAATGTTCAGGTACTTTTCTCGCCGGGGCGGGATTAAGAATTGATATGATATGATTTTGATGACAAATATCAATTACATACTCAATAACGTCCATCGGTATCTCAAGCTGTAATATGACCACTTTTGCCCCTTTTAGAACATCCATGTGCTTGTCAATCATCGCTTTGCTTAACAACTTATTTGCCCCTGGAATAACGACAATACTATTATCTTCATTATCCACCATAATGCCTGCAACCCCCGTTGATATATCAAGCACTTCAATCATTGATGTATCAACACCATTGGCAATAAAATTCTTTAGCATTTTTTCTCCGTAAATATCATTGCCGACACATCCGATAATAGATACATCCTTTCCCAGCTTTGCAGATGCAACCGCTTGGTTGGCACCTTTGCCTCCAGGAATGGTTAAAAACTCATCTCCTAATATTGTCTCACCTGCCTTTGGTCTTTTTTGACTAACAAACACTAAATCCGTATTGATACTTCCAACGACAACTATTTCACTCATTCACTTCTCCTATATTTTTATCATTTAACTGTTATGTTATATCTAATTTTAACAAATTTTCTTTTGTTTACAATGTCACCAATGACAAAGCCGCATCAAAATCCATTCTGTTTTTTTGGTATATTAGTCATAATGACGAATCCACCTCTTCTTCTCGCTTGTTAAACAAGTTAATTGCGGTGAACAATTTGTATAGGTCCATTGTATTTCTTGGGTTATATCCTGTGAGTTCACGTATTTTATTTAAACGATATTGTAACGTGTTTTTGTGGATAAAGAGCTGTCTACTTGTCGCATTTAACGATGTGTCAAAGTCAATATACACACGTAATAAAGCTTCAATGTCTTTAATCTCTTCGACACTTAGTCCGCCAAATACTTCCATAATAAAGCTATCAATCAACGCATCATCCACATGAGAAAATAGCAATTCCAAGGAATAATCGGCAAAGGCAAAACTTCCTTTTTTATATTTCTTTTTACCCAGAGCCAAGGTTTTTTTTGCTTGAAAAAAAGCACGCTTACACTCTGTATATGTATTGATCACATCAGAAATACCTACAGAAATACTGTTCACATATCTTTTCTCCAAGTACTTTCTCACATCACTTAGTTCGTTTAAAACCTCATCTAGCTTTGTTGTGGCAAATAAAATCACAATATTTTTCCCATATTCTGCAGTTAAATGTTTGGGTTGCAGATTTTTTTCTATACTATCGATAATCAGTTCACTTGTTACTTGAATCTTATCCTCTTCACCAATATCGATAAGCGCCAAGTACTTAAAATCATTAATTTGTTTTCCTGTCACCTCGGCAATCCATGTCAATGTCTCGACATTGCCTTTGCCATGAATAAGTTCGTTAACCAGCAGACGGTTATTTTCTGCATTCTTGATTTTGTTCTGATAGTACAAGGATTCGCTTAGAAGGATTTCAACAATTTTAACCACCAATGCACTATATTGAGAAATCAATGCATAGTCCCCTACCAATCCAACAATCGCTACTAAGCTATTGCCAATGTGCACCGGAAATAAAATTGCTTTTGCTGTCAGGTTTTTTACATTCTCTACAAGAATCACCTGCCGCTTTGCAACAATTTTTCCAAATGAAAGTAATTCTTCATCCGCTTGCTCTCGATTGGTTGCCAATAATGCACCTTTGTTATCATATACATAAATATCATCATAGATAAGGTCATTAAGGCTTCGTATGACGTTTTTTGCTTGCTGACTATTAATTTTCATCGTTTTCCATCTCCTTAGATAACCGCTCCACTTCACGTCGACTTGGAATTGAAATAGCTGACCCTTCCACTGTAGCCGCAAGCGCTCCCGCTTTTGAACTGTAATCTAAAATATCCTTTATCGCCAAGCCATTAACCAATCCTGCAACAAAATATCCTACAAAAGCATCGCCGACAGCAGTTGTATCAACAACATCCACTAAGTGACTTTTATATGGTATCTGGGACATATCCCGTCCAACATATACCCCCCCCTTGTCCCCCAACGTAATGACAATATTCAAATCATACTTTTGCAATCGTTGGATTGCCTCTTCTACACTCGCTGCATGCGCGATGCTATACAGCTCCGTCTCGTTTACAATCAGCGTATCTACCTTAGAAAAATCAAATCGATATACAGATTCATGAAAAGGTGCTGGATTAACGATAATTTTCATGTTTTTTTCATATGCAAGGTCAATAATATAATCCACATCATTAATCTCATTTTGAACAAGGAGAATATCCCCTTCTTCAAAGTGTTCGAGGACGCTTTGCATTGTATCTTTTTGATTATTATAATTACTGCCCCCATGAACAATAATTGTATGTTCTCCTTCATCTGAATACTGAATAATTGCATGACCTGTATCTGAATTACTTTTTTGAATATAATCAATTTTGATATTATGCTCCAAAAGCGTAAGCTTTAAAAAGTCCCCGTTTCGCCCGATATTCCCCGCATGATATATCTCTTGAATGCCTGCTTTTGCAATAGCTACACTTTGATTTAATCCCTTGCCCCCAGACATTACCTTTAATCCCTTGTCCGCTATCGTCGTCCCCGGTTTAACTAATTTTTCAACACTATATACATAATCAACGTTTAAGGACCCATAGTTTAAAACCTTCATATAACCTCTCCTTTATTAGATTTTAGAGTGTATTCACTTCTCTTGCTATACTATACCTTCTTTAAATATAACAAAGGTATAACAAGGTTTCAATGTCACATGTAACAATAAACATGTATTTATTTATTATATATTTGTTTATAGGACTATTTTTTCCCTTTAAATGAATAAATGTAATGAATTGCTATTTATTGGTAAATCTGATAACATATTGGTACATATTTGATATGCTCACAATTTTACCTTTGGAGGTCTCAAAAAATGAACATCTTAATCGTAGATGATAATGCTGAAATCCTTGACATCATAAAATACCACTTATCTAAGCACGGATATAGAGTATACTGTGCTACATCTGGCGAAGAGGCAATGGAGATAATTCTAAATACCCCCATTGCTCTAGCAATTCTTGATGTAATGCTTCCAAAAATAGATGGATTTAGTCTTTGTAGACAAATCAGAAAATCTTTCTTCTTTCCAATTTTGTTTTTAACTTCAAAAGTTAGCGAGGAGGACAAGATTAATGGTTTAGTCTGCGGTGGTGACGATTACATGCTTAAACCTTTTTCGTCCAAAGAGCTTATGGCAAGAGTCTCTTCTTTGCTTCGAAGAAATACCCTTTATAATATGCAAAGCAATGTAAAAAGCTCAACACATCAATTACATAATTTATTTTTAGATGAAGATTCTTCTACCGTTACTGTTAATAATCACACGGTAAGTTTTACCGATATAGAATACAAAATCCTCCTGCTTTTATTAAAAAACAGAGGACATAGCTTGTGTGTAAAAATCATTTTTGAAAAGGTTTGGGGCGAACTTTTTACTCAGACATCGCATAATACAATTGTTGTTCACATAAAAAATATACGCAAAAAATTGCATCAATATGACAAAGAAACGGAATATATACATACCGTATGGGGAAAAGGTTATGAAATTTATTAATAAAAAAAAGTCTTTTGGAATAATCAATCAACTTATCTACCTATCCGTAAAGACCATTGCAGGTTTAATTCTTCTTTTTTTTATTTTCTTTATCTCTTGGCGCTTTATCATTGATCTACATGTTTCACCTGTTGATAATATGCATTTAAATCATCAATTAAAAGATGTTGTAGTATTAATAGATATCATACTATGTTTTTTAATCTATCTTGCTATCATTGTCCGCTTTTTAATGCAAAAACTTGAATACATTAAGCATCTTATCGAGTGTATTCACGTAATGAAAGGTGGAAATTTTTGTGACCCAGTGACAATTTGTGGACACGACGAACTTTCCCACCTTGCACTACATATTGATGAGCTTAGACAAGAAATACATACTAACAACCTAGAAAAGCGAAGAAGAAAAGTAAAGGAGAATACTTTTTTAACCTCGATCTCTCATGATTTAAGAACACCATTAACCAGCATTATCGGCTATTTAGAAATTCTACTTGATAGTGATTTTAATGATTGCAAGAAACAATCTAACTATCTTAAGTTATGCCTCAAGCGTTCCATACAACTTCAAGAATTAACCAATAGCGCCTTTGAGCACTTTTATCTAAAAGATAAACAACTCGAAACCACGGAACTTTTACGCTGCAACTCCATAATGAACTTGGAACGTATTATCATAGATTCTGCCCAAATATTAGCTCAGCAAAATTTGACTTACTCTACTGTTTTCCCTAAAAAGCGCTATGCCTTGGTCTATGACATTCGAATGATACAGCGTCTTTTTGATAACGTGTTTACAAATATTTGTCGCTATGCAAAAAAAGAGACAAATATTAACATTACTGGTACCATCACAGATTCAAATCTAATTATTAGAATTACAAATAAAATAGATATACAATGTAAAAGAAGGGAAAGTACAGGTATTGGAATAAATAACTGTAAAAAAATAATGCAAATTCATGGAGGAAGTTTTTCCTATGAAATAGACAACCTTTTATTTACATCAACTGTTCATTTTCCCATAAAATGTGGCAATAATATCTCTTGAGTATAATAAAGGTTTTCACGATAACCTTTTACTATCTTTCGATTGCTTCTAAAGATATAACTTTGTCACAAAGTTTTGATATAATCTCTGTTTCATGACTAATAATGGCAAGACCTATTTTTCTCTCTTTACATATTCGTAATAATTGACGCCATATCTTCGCTTGAGTAATTGCATCCAACATGGTTGTCATCTCATCTGCAATAATGTACTTTGTTTGAGGATTAAGTGCTCGAACAATACAAAATCTTTGCATTTCACCTCCGGATATTTCCATGGGAAAACGTTCAAGCCATTCTTCTTTTATACCAAAACTATCAATTATATCCTGAGACGGCGTATAACTTTCACACAGCAAATCTTTTAGCTTCCACTTAGGATTAAGAACTTTTTCCGGATGTTGATAAATCAGCTGTACAGGTTGGAACACTCCGTCTTTGAAAGGTTCTCCATCGACCAATACTTGACCATTAACAGGTTTAAGATAATTGGAAAGAACCTTTGCCAAGCTGGTTTTTCCACAACCACTATACCCTGAAATCCCAAGTATTTCTCCATAAGACAATTCAAATTCCACATTTTTAAACAGCCACTCATTCTTCTTATAATAAAACCCCAAATTGTTTGCTTTTAGCGACATGAACGAACCTCCTTATATAATGTGAACTGATTTTGAGGCAAGCAGTTCCATAAAGCTTTTGTATACGGATGTAAAAGTCCCTCTCCGTTCCCCCTAAAATTCTCAGCCTCCGTTGTTTCAATAGCCTCTCCATCTTTAAAAACTGTTACCCGATCACATATCGTTAATGCAGATACTACATCATGAGTAATAAGCATAACAGATACACCTTCATCAGCAAACTGTCGCAATTGATTTAAGATTCTACTTAATGCTTCTGGATGTATTCCCGGTGTGGGTTCATCTGCTATTACAAGTTTTATATCCTCCTTAACACTTGTTGCAAATAAAACGCGTCTTAACATGCCCCCCGAAAGTTCAGATGGGTACAACTTTGCGTCTGATTTTTTTAATCCATATCTTTCAAATAAACTCTCTTGTATATTATTTGCTTGTTTTTTAGGCAATCCAATTTTTACTTGCTTACCTACACGCATTAATGGATCTAAGTAATTTACTGATTGAGGTATAAAGGCAATCTCTTTTCCCCTAAGTTGAACCTTTCTTTCTTCTGTCAGTCGTTTTTTTTGATAATATATTTCCCCACTACATTCTGCATTGGATGGCAAGATTCCAAGAATTGCATGAGCAAGCAAGCTTTTTCCTGACCCGCTCGCACCAATAACCGCATGAATTTCTCCTTTCCTAACAGAAATGTTTAAATTATTTATGGGCGTTGTTTTTTTTGTTTTAAGTCCTTTTACATATTGCGAAAATGAAATGGACAAATTTTCAACTGTTAAAATATCGCTTTTTTGATTCATTGATTACTCCTTTACTCATTAGCAGTGGCTGGTTCTACAAGCGTACGTACCTGTTCACCTATGTTATCAAAACTTTTTACGACAAGTACAAGTAACAACCCTGGGAAAACAGCAAGCCACCAATCACCAACAGATATATGTTTAACCGCTTCTGAAAGTATCAATCCAATTGAAGGCGTTTGAACAGACAAACCAAAACCTAAAAAAGTAATTGAGGCTTCATGTAGTATGGCATGTGGAAACAGAAGTAAAAATCCCACCATGATTTGTGGAATAATGTGTGGCATTATATGTTTTCTGACGATAAACCACTTCGTCTTCCCAAAATTCTTTGCCATTTGAATATATTCACTGTTTTTTATACTTAAAACTTCCGCTCGAATAATTCGTGTTAATGACGGCCAATGTGTAAAAGCAACACCACACACAACTCCTTTGATCCCTCCTCCTACTGCAAAAGAGATAAGGATGATGAAGACCAAATGCGGTATGCCTATGAACATATCTACAAGCCAAGAAATAATATAATCTGCTTTTTTACCTAATGTTGCTGCACAAATTCCCAATATCGTTGCAATAACAGCACCAATAGAAGCACCTAAAAATCCAACAAAAAGTGATAACCTTAGCCCTTTAAGTGTTCGCGTCAGCATGTCTCTACCTAACCAATCCGTTCCAAATAAATGGCTCCAAGAAGGGGGCAAACTTTTTTTCGCAAAATTAGTCGTTAAGTTTTCATTAGTTAATATAAAGCTAAAGATAATCGCAATAAATATTAATCCGATAGATACTGTTAGTGTAAGTATAACTTTTTGTCGTGCATTTAAACCTTGTTTTTTATCTTGCATCTTATATCTCCTCCTTTAAACAAGGATTAATGGCTGAATTTAATATGTCCGCAAGCATATTCCCTGTAAATACAAATATTGCGCTTATCATAACAATCCCCATAAGTAACGGCATATCACTTTTGAGTCCCGCTTCAGTAAGCGTTGACCCCAGTCCTGGATATGAAAAAACCTGTTCTGCCAAAACCGATCCCCCAAAAAGTTCTCCAAAATATGCAAAATGTAAAGTTATAGCGGGTAACGCAACATTTCTTAATCCATGATTTTTGATAATTTGCCAAGTCGTCTCTCCTCTAGCTTTTGCAAAGACTATATATTCACTATTAAGTACATCAATCATCTTTTCCCTTGTATGTAAAGTTACATTAGCAATTCCAAGCACACTAAGCGTTGCTACCGGTAAAATCAAATGATGTATGCGGTCCATCAAAGTCACATCACTTGAGGCAACCCCTATCGGCACTGAAATACCTATTGGAAACCATTCAAGCCAAACCGAGAAAATAATTAACAATAATAATCCTAGCCAAAAAGTTGGAACTGAAGCTTGAATATAGGATATCCATTTAATAATTTTATCTGTCACTTTTCCTTTTTTTATCGCTGCTATGATACCCATACAAAAACCTATACTCCCAGATAAAATCCATGATAGCCCCATTAATGCAAAAGAAGCTAAAAACTTTTCCTGTATGATGTCACTGACAGGTCTACGGTGAACTTTTGACGTTCCCATATCACCTCTTACAATATTTTTTAACCATGTTAAATATTGTTCAACCGGATGTTTATCAATTCCCCAATATGCTTCTAGTGCCGCTCTTTGTTCTAATGATATGTTTACATCTCCACCAACATAAGCTGTTATTGGATCTATAGGGGAATTATGCATCATTATAAATGTTAAAATTGACAACCCTATCAAGAGTGTAATCCCTCGAGTTAACTTATATATGACATACTTTAATTTCTCCATGATCTGCTCCTTTCAAAGAAATAGGATACATGTCAATTTACTTGCATGTATCCTAAAGAAATTAATACACTCTCTTAATCAACTTTCGCTTCAGAATCCCAGCTCCATTCTCCAATATTTGCTAGTAGCGACCATTCATGCCCATGCGTATGAATGGCTTGCTCACCAAAGTTTAAGCGGGCATCTCCAAGATGAATATGATCAAGGCGCACTAACCATATAAATGGAACCTCTCCAAGTCCACTTGCTCCGGTTTCTCCATCCCATTGCGCAAGTTTCCAATATTCATTCGCCTCTTCCATACTAGTTGCATGCATTGCTTTATTCATATATGTGTTAACTGTCGCATTATCAAAATATACAATGTTATTATAGGCCGTCCCTGCAAGGTCAGGATTATGCATCGTGTAAAACTGATGTGGATGATGTCGTCCACCTGCAAATAGAATTGGATTAGAATGCATAATTGTTTTCATCTCATCCCAGTTACTTCCGACCAATTCAATCTCAATTCCCAACTGTTTTGCTTGTTCTGCAACTACAAGTGCAACATTTGTACGAATAATATCTGCCGTTGGATGATAAAGTTTAAACGCCGCTTTAAGTCCATCTTTTTCTCTTATTCCATCTTGGTCTGTATCTATCCATCCTCCTTCTTCAAGAATCAGGTTTGCTTGTTCAACCTTATTATCTTCAAGAACAGTTTCTTCATTCCACCATGGCATCTTATCCACAAGTGAGTATGCCTTTTTCCCATGACCATTAAGCACAGTATCTACCATGGCTTGTCGATTCAACCCAATATACAACGCTTTTCTAATTGCTGAGTCACTTGTAACATCATTTCCAATTGGATAGCCTTCCGGCGTCTTTCCATAACCACTTTTTTGTGTTGGCATTGAAACACCTCGCACATCATTACTTTCATATGAAAACAATTTAAACCCTTCAATTTTTTCATCTGCAAATTCTGGTAGTGTATAGATCAAATCTACTGTACCGTTCTTGGCTGCAGCTAACGCAGCATTTTCATCCAGAAAAAGCAATGTAAATTTTTTAAAATGAGGCTCTTGTCCATGATAATATGGATTTACTTCAAAAATTGCTTGTTCTCCTCTATCCCATTGAACCAATTTATATGGACCTGAACCAATTGGGTTTTGTGCATAATTGTCATCATAATGGTTCTTTGGCAAAATAACAATTTCTGTAAGTTGAGCAAAAAATGTTGACCTTGGTTCTGTTAAAACAAATTTCATGGTAAGTGGGTCTATAATCTGAATCTCTTTTAAAAAAGTTAAGTCCCAATGCATTCCATGTTCTTTTAACATTTCAAAGGAAAACTTTACATCTTCTGGTGTTACTGATTCTCCATTAGAAAATTTGTAATTGTCATTAAGATAGAACATCCATGTAAGCCCATCTTCACTTACTTCATATTCTTTTGCATAGTCTCCAACAATTTCAAGTTCATGTGTTTTCTTTAACAATGTACTATGAAGTATTTGTGATTGACTATATAGTCCCCATCTTGTTTTTGGATCAAACTCTCCTGGTGGGCGTGTACCCATACAAATCACAAGCTCATCTTTTAATTCTGGTAGTTGTTCATCCTTTATATTTTCAGCACTATTTTCCTTGTTTTCTTCTCCCTTGTGCGTCGATCCACCTGCTGCTGATTCTGTCACATTACTATTAGTGCAGCCAACAAGCAATGAAAAACTCATCATCAAAGCACACAATAGACATCTTATTTTTCGCTTACCTTTGTTCATATGTTCCTCCTTGTATCTAATTAAAGTGTTATTTTTTGCTTAAGCAAAGCCTAGTATAGTTCATTCCATTTGCAAGCTCAATCCTTTTATATGATTCTTCATATTTCTTCATAATTAAGATTGATTATCATTTTCATGTTTTGCGCAAAAAAATATCATTGTATATAAACAATGATATTAATTCTTCTTGATGAATAAATCGTATTCAATTCTTCCTTCATTTAACCTAAAATCCTCTGTTATAATATCATCTACACTGCTCTTTTCTTGAGTGTTCACATCATACTTAGATAACCTATAGCGGTCTTCAATATAATATATATATTGTCCATCAAAGGCAATATTATACACTGTATTAATATCACCAATTGCCGTTATTTTAGATGTCATTCTATCAATCATACGAACAGCATCTGTATCAATAATATATATTGTATCCTTGTCCAAAAAGAATCCATCAATTCCTCGCATAAACCCCCATTTTTTATTCTCTTCTTTGAGTATTCCACTTCTATTTCTCCCCAAATTTTTCTCAAAAATCACCGTTTCTTCAAACGTCTGCATATTTACTTGCACAACAGCAAAATTATACATAGTGCTGCCACCACGCAACTGACTGTTTTTTTTCATAACCGGTGTATTTTCTAGTCCTGTTTTAATGTAATAAAAATGTTCCCCTTGAACAAAAAAGCATGATTCATATTTCACATCTTCCTCAAAAGGATTTCTAACCAAACTCTCTTGTACACCGGTCTCTTCATGAACACGTACAAAATCATTGTTCATTACATCAAAATAGTATTGATACCCCCCTACACTATGTTCCATCCTTTCATCAAGGTTATATACTATACTTTCTTCCTGCTGGTCCGTACAACTTGTCAGAAATATGAGTGGTAAAAACAACAAAAGCCACCTATTAATTGTTGAAATACGCCCAATATAATATAAAATCAAACATACAAAAATAGTTGCAGCAACTAATAGTATAAGATTGTGTGCCCTTGCCTGTGTAAAGTAGCCTTTGCTCAGGATCAGACCCAAAGGTTGAATCAAATAAGCTTGTTGATCCCCAAGACTTACATAGGGTATTGTAATAATGCTTGTTGTCACAAACACCGTTACGATTTGTTTTTTGAATATAACCGTTACAATCAAAATCAACATAGACAGGGTCACATATCCTAAGATTTTAAGTCCAGAAATATAAAAATACGTTTTCAGCAAGCCCGTTTGCATCATACTTTCTTTAAAAAGATAAATGCTTTGAATCGGAAACTCACCATCCGGCAAGCCATATCTTATTCGGTAATAGAGATAAGTCATCACAAAACTACACACACATAGAATCACTACAGTGGTCGTCGCAATCAAGAATCTAACGACATATGATAAGCGACTTCCTTTTCGTGTCGTCATCTCTATATTTTCCATTTCATATTGATAGTCATAGGCATAGAATCTTGTTATTAACAATACAATGACAATGAATAAAAACAATTCACTATACTTAACATCAAACAATCCGTACCATCCATTGGGATATATAAAAAAACGATTCTCCGGATTCTCAGCAACATAAAGATATTGTTGAAATATCTCTTCAAATCCCTGCTCATTCTTTAATATTTTCTCCCAATCTGTTCGTTTTTGTTCAAACTCTTCTTCTGAAATATCACCTTTATAATAGGTATTATATAATTGGGTTAACTGAACCTCCACTTGCGCCATTTGTTTTGCTTCATCTTCCAATAGCGCCTCTTTCTCATCAGTTAACCTTCCTTTGACTTGATCCAGATAGTAATTATACTCATCCTGATAAAGCTCTATACGATCATTATAAGCACTATCTGTAATAAATAGACCAAATAAGCTTAATATTAAAAATCCCAAAATATAGATTAATCCATGTTGATAATACATCATTTTTTTTAACTCAGCTAATATAAGTCTCATTTTTTGCCTCCTTTAAAAGTAAATTGATTAATGGGATATACCCTACCAATCAACGCAAGCAAGAATACTGTCATGGCAAATGTCACCGCAATAGATACTACATGTATCAACACTGGATTTCCAAGCACATTAACAAACTCCGTTTTCATATACAAGCCTCTATTAAAGAGCAACATAAATGGATTAAACGCTTTTAACACTATAATATTTGAACCGATATATCTATTAGCTACAACAATCAAACTTCCCGCCAACACTAAATTCAATATAAACGGAACCAATCCATTCTTAAACCAACAAGAAACTCCCATAAACAATGTCGTTGCAAACATAACACCTATTATTTTTGTTATCATCGACAAAAGACTATAGTCGAAAAGGCTCATCCGTAAAGGTGTATACATAAATCTCTTCAAACTATATACAGGCATAAAACCATTGCCTAAATGCTGGAACAAGACTTCAAAACTAATAAAATCTAAGATAAAGAAGTATATAGAAATAGCAACTACAAAGGATAGTATTGCTATAATCTTTGCCCAATATGTCTTACGCCCTCCTTTGACCGTTGTCACTATTATCGCGTCCATTTCTGATTCTTTTTCAATCACAAAAACCCTTGCCGTAACATAAAGGCAAAGTAGGAGTATTAAAAAAACAGATATGTCGTACTGAATATAATACTCATACATTTCAATGTATTCAAAATGTTGAATATCCCTATGCATAAAGAGCTTCGTTATCGTCCGACTTTTTCGATAGTCATATTGATTGTTCTTTTCTAGATAGAACTCCATGTTTTTTGAAGATTCAAGAGCAATTGTATTGGCTTTTTGCTTATATGTAGCAAAATACTGCATTGGATTCACATACATTCTATTGATAAAGTTTTTATCCATATACACATTTCCTGTCATTGTATTCGGATAATCTGTTCTTGTACTTGCTGTCTGATCTGCAGTTTCTTTTTTCAAGGGCGTATATATATCTAATAACTGTGTAATTTTATCGTCTGTAATCTCTCCTGAAAATCTTGAATACAGCTCCCAATACAAATCCTCTATACTTCTCATATCGGTTAGGAACACGGCATTTTCGTTATATACCTTTATGATATTCAAAATATTTATTAAACTAAAGACCAGAATAAGGACCAACAAGCCCTTTTTCATAATAATTTTTTTATATTCATATGCCACCAATCTCATCATAGTATTTCCTCACCACAATGATAAAGAAAGACATCTTCTAGATTAGGCACCACATTAGTGCCTTCATTAAACGACTTATCTTTTGAGAGAACCCTTAATTTAACCGTATCATTTTCCCGTTGCATATTACTGATTTTATATTGATAATAGGCATCAATAGATGCATCCTCTTCAAGTTCAATAGACCAAACTTTGCCTTGAATCTCATTACGCAGATTCGTGGGCGTATCATTTTTAATTAATTCGCCTTTTTTTAAGATGAGTACTCGATTAGCAATAAATTCAATGTCTGATACAATATGTGTTGCTAACAAAATGGTACGTTGCTCACTAAATTTTGTGATTAAATTCCTAAACCTTATTCTTTCTTGGGGATCTAACCCCGCTGTTGGTTCATCTAGAATCAAAATGCTCGGATTGTTGAGCATCGCCTGTACAATCCCCACTCTTTGACGCATACCACCGGATAATTCTTTTATTTTCTTGTGCTTACTTCCGGCTAGATTAACGACCTCTAAAAGTTCATGAATTCTTTGTTCCCCTAGCTCTTTTGATATCCCTTTAATCACGCACATATACCTCAAAAATTCAATAACGCTAAACGCTTTATAAAATATGGGATATTGGGGCATATAGCCGATGTGTTCCAAATATTTATCACCTAGTTTGCGTACATTCGTACCATCAACATATATCTCACCACTATCACCTTTTAAGATACCCACCAAAATATTAATAAGCGTCGTCTTTCCAGCACCATTGGCACCAAGTATGCCATAGATGCCAGAATCAAAGTCCACTGTCACATCACTTAATGCGACAGTTTTCTTATACTTTTTGGACATGTTTTCAATCTTTATTTCCACGACAGACTCCTTCTAAAAAGTAAATTCTACTGTATTAATTACCAAGTTATCTGAACTTCCTTTTCTAAGCAACACCATCCCCTGTTGCGTCTCGTCTAATAACAACACTTTATAATGTAGCTGATCTTTATAATCTACAGACATTTGGTGTATCCGCTCTCCTGATCCAGTCTCATAAACTTCAATGAATAATTCATCCTTATTCTCGATTCCTACAGCAAAATATTTTCCCTGGTTCGAACCAAATAGGGACATCATCTCTCCGCGCTTTGCCACATCATAGATTTTCTCTTCATGTGTCTTAACATCAATAACCAATACTTTGCCCGATGGATTTCTCCCTGCATCTTCAAATAAAACATAATCTTTATATGCTGTTATCCTTAAATTGGTATCATTGCCATAGGACGGCTTTTTATTTGTAATAATGGTCCCATCAAGCGACATAAACCCATAGGTTTCAAAAGATCCATCACCGTCTTGCATTGGCAAGTCAAAGGTCTCTGCTGTAAACGCAATATTGGTATCATTGTCAACAAAAGCCATTTCTGAAATCGACTGTATTCCATTATTTTCCTCTGAATAATCTAACACGATATTCTTCTCTTGTGTTGATACATCATACACATATAAATGTTCCATCGTCGATATTAAAATCTTCTCTCCGGATTGAGATATAGCTATCTCAGCAGGTCCTAGAATCATTTCTCCTTCGACAATATCATTTAATACTATTTCTTTTTCATACTCCAGTTGATGATTCAAATAGATATATCGATACAAAAACCCTGCCTGCTCACGAGTACAAAGCATTGCTGCGTAGCCTGAATCAATGCTTATATAATCCTCACTTCGAATATTTTCTTCATTAAGTGTGTAAGTCGCCTCACTTCTTTTCTTAGGGTATTCAGCCAATGTCAGGGCGTCATCTAGAAGCAACAATTTATTCTCACTACCGTAATATACATTCCTCGGTTCTGAAGTTATTGATGAATCTGTTATCAACGTCCCCTCACTGTCATCAGACGTCGCATTCGCATCTTTATACAATAAAATCGTATCCGTTTTATCCATGATAACTATTTCTTCAACATATTTTCTCTCGGTCTTAGGCACAGACATCACGTAGAAAGAATTAAGTCCATCTAATTGAGTGGTATCCAGTTCAAGATCTATCTGTTCATACTTTCCTTTTTGCAAGGTCACTTCCGTAGAATATATTGGCTTATGATCAATATAGAAGGTTGTCACGAACTCTGCATTTGGCACGCCAAACAAACAATAAGATACCTCAAACTTATCTAATTGGCTTAGATTAATGTTACTATATGTAGTTTCACCATTATAGTGTATTCTTGAAAATACATATGTATTTAACTCTTCCATTTCAATCTTATGAAATTTTACATCTAAAAACTCTTCCGTTATGTTTACTGCTTGTTGACTGGGACTTATGACAATATCGCCATTATATTCTTCTAGTGATACTCCTTGATCTGGTGCATTTTCTACCATCTTGACTCTATCAATAATCGTTGGCAGCGCATGATGATAGTTACCATATGCTGATGTTGTTGTCATGTCCGGTATAAATACCGGATTGTAAATACTAATCACCTGTAATTCAAGCACCTCTCCCTTTTTACCTACAATAGGGGTAAATTGAAAAGTAAATTGTTTTCGTTCTTCATCAACCGTCAATGGATGCATATACTCGTATTCTGTCTCAGCCCCTTTTATTTTATAAGGCTGTGGTTCACCTTTTAGAAACAGCAAAAAACCTATGTTATTTACATTTCCTTCAAGTTCAACATAATAATCAATCTCAACGTCCGTACCTGAATATTCGATAAATTCATTCTCATCTAATTTATCATTTAATCCATGCCCAAGAGAACCCAGTACTTTCATTTGTGACTCTGCTTCCTTAAAGGGATCTTCTGCTAACTCTTCTGCTACCTCTTTTTCAATACTTGAAATATCTATTGGTTCATTACTCGCACATGACACAAATAATACATTAAATAGGATTATCATTGATGTTAACATTACTCTCTTCATATTATTCCCCTTTCTTATATGCTTATCTCTCCTTTTTTCTGCGCATTAGTTCTCCTCTTACTTCAACATCAAAAGAAAGAAACTTAATCGATTGTTCTTTGATACGTACCATAAATGTATTTAAAAACTATTAATATTAATATGCATCCATTGTAACAAGCAGTATTATTTAATCAAGTCATTTTGCTTATTTGGTATACTTGACGTACTATTTGGTTATACACAAGCATATAATCATAGATTTCTCTATATTATGTGCTATTGTACATGCCGTATCGTTCCATCAGGAACCCCTGATGCATCTGTCTATTATCGTGTTATATTTTCGAATGTATCTACAAAAAAAAAGGAATCTAACACTAAAAAAGTATTAGATTCACATTGTTTAATCATTTTATAACAATTTTGTTTTTACAAGTTCGTCAATAGCACCTACTGTTGTCTGATCCATCTCCCATTCTAAGGCTTTAATATTAGCCATAACCTCTTCTATATTTGCTTGTGTGGCAATAACCGAGGTTACGTTCTTCTGTGCTATTAGATAGTTCAAGGCAATTTCTGCAAGCTTCTTGTTTTGTAAGCTTTCTATATTCTTAATTTCATCGAGAACGCTCAGATGACGAATTCTTTCATTCCCTCTAAGTTTTGGATTGGCATTACGAACATCATCCTTGCCAAAAATTGTATCTGCTGTTATTTTACCTGTCAATAGACCTTGGAATAGAGGACTATAAGGTAAGAAAGCCAGACCTTCTTCTTCACAAAGAGGAAGAACCTCTTTCGCCGTTTGATACTCTAATGGTATATCGTGATACGATTTGGGATTATGTTCAAGCATATTAAACAGTCCTTGCATGGATACAATATCTACTATTTCATTCGCTTTCTTGTAACTCTCTACCGAAAAATTACTGAGCCCAATATAGCGGGCCTTCCCTGAAGCTTTAATATCTCTCATAGCTTCAATAGTTTCTTCTAATGGCACGCCCTCTGTCGAAGGCCAATGCACTTGATAAAGATCTACATACTCCACATTTAACCTTTTCAAAGATTCTTCAATCTCCATCATAATATTTGCTCTAGACACATCATTTCGGACCTCTTGACGTTCATTCCATGGCAACCCTACTTTTGAAGCAATAAAAATATCATTTCTGTGACCTTTAATTGCTTTTCCTAATACCTCTTCTGCGTGACCCAGACCGTAAACTGGTGCAACATCAAAAAAATTAACACCAGCATCAATTGCCGCTCTAATAGCTTTAATCTGTTCTTTGTCACCATGATCTGTCCAGCTTCCTTTTCCAGATGCTCCCCAACAACCAAATCCTAAAACACTAAAGTCATGATCAATTTTTTTTACTCGTTTATACCGCATAATTTCCTCCTACTTTATTTTATAGTCTCTCGGAATTACAAAGCCTGAAAAATCAATGCTTTCAATTCTTATTTTTATAAAAACCTCCACTTTTTTTGCCAAAACCCTTGACAAATCTCCAAAAATTTTCGCCGAAGGCAATTGAATGTAACTTTTATTTTCGATTGCCCGGAGGTGTTTTTATGTTTCCTGTTTTTGTTTCTCATTCGGATTATCAAGATGCTTTTGCATCACGGTTTCTTAATGCCTATCCTGATCCATTTATTATTCCAAAAGATACTTGGCCTATTATTAATCAGTTTTTTCATCTTGATCTTTCCGAAACTCATTATATTCTTTTTGATACTTATTCA
>DGAD01000025.1 GCA_002382805.1 Clostridiales bacterium UBA4039 | reverse complement strand
ACCTGTGATAATTCCTAGCTTATACGTCTTCATAATATCTTTGTTGTATTTAAAAGAAAAATCTTCGGAGTCTGTGACCACTTGGAGCACCTGTGTCAAGTCGGTGAAGGTTTGTTCCCCTTCTAAACGTTCTACCGCTCTTATAATAATCATACACATCTCTTCTCGTGTAATCACTTGCTTGAAGTTCACAGGTCCCAAATAAGAATCAAAGTCTTCTGCTTTGAGTATTCCAAGCTCCATCGCCTTATCGATATAGTTCTGCGCCCAGTAACCTTCACTATTACCTGGTTCTTCACCTAGTGCACGCACCACCATGGTAATAAACTGGTCACGTGCCAATCTCATCTCAGGACGAAAGGTTCCGTCTGGATAACCGACGATAATCCCTCGGTCATCTTCACTTAAGCGTTCAACTGCATTATAAAACCAGTCACTGGTATTCACATCCTTACTTCTTGCTCCATAAATGGGGGTAAAAAAAGACAACATGATTAAACATGTCAAGACATAAGCCGTTCCTTTTAACGTATTCATAATTCTCTCCTCAATATTCCATTTTTATTTTACTCTGAACCTCTCCATATAGATTACAGAAAATATCATGTGCACGCAATAAGACATTAGTCTTAAAAAAGCCAAGCCAGATGGCTTGACTTTTGGGGTCTATATAGTGTGACATTGGTCACAACCTTGTTCTATAATCTCAACTTTCTAATGTCCTCTTTTAATCGATGTAAATCTGCAAGAAAGTCTTCAATGTCATGTTCATGCTCTAGTTCATCATTAAGAATCTGTGTTGCCATTTGATATGTAGAGTAATCCTTACCATCCGTATACTCAGCAATATCTTCATATCGCTGAATCGCACACCGTTCACCTTTTAGATTCTGCTCAAGGACAACTTCAATATATGGGTCTATCGGTTCTTCATAATCACACTTTGCAAATTCAACCCACTTATTAGGGTTTAAAATCGGTGTCCCCCCTAGTTGGATAATACGTTCTACAATAAGCTCTGCATGTCCAAGTTCTTCATTGGCATGTAGCAAAAGCTCAGGCTCTACTTCACTACGCATCGGACCTTCTATCATGCGTGCTCCAATCCAATATTGATAATAAGCTAACCATTCTTCTGCAAGTGCTTCGTTCAACATCTGTATTAATTTGTCTACATCAAGTCTTCAAATTTCAACAGCTTTTTTTCCCACTTTACACCCTCCTAAAAGCAATAAACATGAATAGTTTCTACTATTATGTTAACTCTTTTTAAGGGATTTTGTCAACTGCTATAATGCTTCTCCTCGTTGATATTTTCTATATTCAAGCTTCTCTAAAATCTCAGATACATCCACTTCATTTGTAAACACAAGCATGTTAACAACATCAATACCTGCTGCTTCATATTCTGATAAGTCAATGGTTAACATTTTTTCACCTTTTTTGATTTTTTGCCCTTCACTTATATGGCACTGAATCCCTTTCCCTTTAAGCGACACAGTATCTAATCCAAAATGATATAGTATCTCCATGTTTCTCGGTCCGATTAATCCGATTGCATGTTTAGTTGGAAAAACATTATTGATTTTCCCTGTGATAGGTGATACGACAGTGACAATTTTTTCATTTGGTACCATCGCAAACCCTTCTCCTAAAATCTTTTGTGAAAACATTGTATCCTTCACCTTATCAATAGGAATCAGTTCTCCTTGAATCGGTGCCACAAGTTCAATTTCTTTTTTTTGAGAGAAAAAACCTTTTAACATCTTTTTCACCTTTCTATATCTTCTATACTTCTAATTGATGGATAAATACACTGTTTTTTATTAACCTTATACTTTCCGACATACTCTTGCTTATCCCACATCTTATCTTTTGATATAATCTGCCATTCATGAAGTTGTTGTTCCAATTCTTTTGCAATTTTTTCATACCTTTTTTTTCCGTATAGATTATTTTTTTCATACGGATCAAAATATAAATCATATAACTGCATCTGCTCCTTATTATGGTCTTGCCATCCAGATTCAATTAATAACGACTTTGCATCTGATTCGTCGCAATTGGAGAGATTATATTTTTTCCAGTTTGTATCTAAAAATTTTATTAAGCGATACCTTTGGGTTCGAATACTTCGTACCGGTTCATAAGAAGTATGAAAGTTTTGTTCGCAAAACACTTCTTTACGGTGCGTCTTTTTAGGACTGGATAATAATTCATAAAAACTTTTTCCTTCTAAATAATCTGGTGGCTCCAACTGAAGTATATCACATAGGGTTGGAAACCAATCGATTTGGGAAATCAGTGCATCGCTGATTATGCCATGCGTTTTTTTATGCTGCGGGCTTCTTAGCACAAATGACACCTTGGTTCCAGCATCATTGAGATTCCCTTTAGCAAATGGATTAGCAAGCCCATGGTCAGTTGTATATAGAATAATCGTTTCTTCATATATTCCTTTTTCCTTTAAGGCTCGAATTACACGTGAAAAGTTTTCATCAAAACGATATAAGGATTCATGCAACTTTTGTGTGTCTCTTCTGTTGGTTTCGTCTGAATGTAGAGTATGAGGTATATGAACGTTTTGATTTGCTGCGCTTTTACATTGGTTAATATCAGGATACTGTCTATGTGTTGAGAACAGTCCATAGGACAAAAAAAATGGTTGCTCATGAGAATAGTTACGAATAAACGCTTCTATGTTTTTTGCATTTTGCTCATCCCAATCCATATAAACATTCCCATCATTTATTTCGCCATCATATGAAGTGATATTTAATTCATATCCTAGGTGTTGAGCACTCTTATACGCTACTTCTTTAGGAAACCAAAATTGTTCTTCATGTTGAATCCCTGCCAACACTGTCATATATCCATTTCTTTGCAAAAACCAAGCCAAATGCTCGGTTGGTCTGTCTAGAGAAAAGCCTCGATGCGCTAAACCAACCAAACCATTATTATGCGGATATTGTCCTGTATCATGGGTATGAATCATTACAATATTCATGATTATACTTTCTTCCTTCTAAGGTAGATGCTTGTCAGTACAAAAGGTACACTTAAGGTGATTAAGCTTTGTATAATATAAATGGTCAAATCACTACTATTGCCAATGTAATATAACAATCCGGGTATTCCAGCGGTTCCCATACCAGGTGCTGCCAAGTGTGTGATTGCACCAAACATACCGCCAAGTCCACTTCCTAGCATTCCAAATAAAAACGGAATTCCATAGACAAGGGTCACCCCAAAAATTGCTGGTTCTGTTATCCCAAACATTGCGCCCACTGAAGCTGTCAATGCATTAGATTTAATCATTTTTTCACGTGCAAAAACCGCAAAAGCCAATGCCGCACCCGCTTGTCCTAGAACTGATGCATTACGAATAGGTTGATACATATTCATTCCTGTCTCTTCTAAGAAGTTAATGTCAAGTATCCATAACCCATGATGCATCCCTGTAATAACTAACGGTTGTTGTAATGCGCCTGTTATGAATCCTCCGATTCCATAAGGGATAGTTAATACAAATTCGTAAAACATGATTATAAGTTCTTCAACATATTGTACAATTGGACCAATTCCAAACAAGATGACAAACAGTGTTATGGTAAATGTAAGTATTGGTGTAAAAATCATATCGACTACATTGGGAACAATTTTACGCACTTTATCTTCCACAAAAGCTAGTATCCATCCTCCCACTACAGCAATAAGTATGGATCCTTGATAACCTTTTAGAAAAAAATCAATCCCAAAAAGTTGAACATTTAGTGGTTCCGCCAACCCCCGTCCTACGGCGCCACCACTAGGTAGGTTACTAGAAATCAACATCATCCCAAGGACAAATCCCATCGCTGGGTTTCCACCGAATTTTTTAGCAGATGACCATGCGACAAGCGCTGGAAGGACTGCAAATCCAGTGTCAATTAGTATCGCAAAAATTTTATACCATGCGCCATCCGTCGCCAGTATTCCCGCACTGATAAAGTATGTTCGAACACCCATCAACAGACCACTTGCAATGATAACTGGAATAATCGGTATAAAGATATCTCCAAAAATTCGACTTAATCTTTGAAAAAGATTACCACCTTTTTTTTCAATTTGCTCTTGCCCTTCAACATCAAAAAACTGTCCTATAGCTTTATACACTTTATTGACAATTCCCGTTCCAAGTATGATTTGCAATTGCCCATTGCTATCATTAATTCCTTTGACAAATTCAATCTGCTTAAGCATTTCTTCATCAACACGTTCACGTTCTTTTAAGTCTAAACGTAAGCGCGTCATACAATGTTGTATGGAACGAATATTGTCTTTGCCCCCTACAGCTTCAATAATTTTCCCCGCTACATCTGCATAATTGGCCATACCATAAATCCTCCTTTTATTTTTTTATCCAAATAGGTGATGTCCAAGCTGTATCACCATTTGTTTGAATTATTTTCACATAAAAATTATCCTCACTACGATAAATTTTATTGATCGGATATTGAATATTTCTCTTATAACTCTTTTCGCTATATGCTATATGCTTTATGCATTAATATTTTGTATGCATTATGCCACCAAGCATCTTCTCTATAATAATCATCAAATCCAAAACGCTGTGATAAGAGCACTTGCGCCGTATCCAGTTCTGCTTCCAATACAGCTTGTTGCAACAAGGTTTTTATTGGTACACTATAGTGCTTATCATTAATGGTTATCTCCACATTATTTTCTATATGGTCCTTTACTTCTATAATCAACGATTGGTTTTGAATATATGGTGTCAGGTAATTTTTTTGCCCTAACTTATTATTGCCATCGCTTCGTTTGACGGTATGAAATCCACCAGTGATTTCACTTTTAGACTGTTGATTAACTGTTGAACCCGGAGATGTAAAACACTTTTCAACATCTATAATTTCACCTTTTGTCTTTATTGAATATGTCCATTCTCTTTCAAAAATCTCCGGAAACACTCTTGTATCCGGTCCCCAACCACATTCAAGTTCGAACTTGAACTGTATTTGTCCTTCAAGGGACTTGGGCTGCACTTCTTCCCATGTAAATGTTTTTTCTTTATATCCATTACGATATATTTCTATACGATCTATTTCACTCGTTCCCACAACATTAACTTCTAATAGGTTGGTCGCTTCGCTTTGGATTTCTTCTCCCATTAGGTGTCCATTAATTCTAAAGTCGACATCTATTTTACTGCGGCTGACCCCATAGGTATGTCTTTTTTTATGTTCTCAAATATACACTCTCGAGTATACTCTTGTGCATAGACTGCAAAAAATCCGTTGCCACTAATCGCTGGGTTTGTATGATTATCTCCACTCGCTATAACGCCTGTTTTTATTCCATTTTTCAAAGCATGGCGAAACGTTCCCTCCTCTCCTCGTGGCCCCATATGTATATGAACATTTAAGGGGATTGATGCATTGCTTGCCTCTGAACTTCCGTGGGATGAATAGATTTCCATAATTGGAGAAAAAAACGCATCATGGGTTTCCTAATTTTTCCCTCGATGTCCACTTTTATATCCCGTATGATGCGGAATACCAATGACCCGCTGATTTTTGAACGCTTCCTTTAACTGGAGATATGACAAAGGCATAAAGATATCGCCTCTTTTTTCTTCAAAAAAGATATTATGATCACCATCCGAACCATTCCCCTGCCATTCATAAGCCGGATAAACAATAAAGTCATTTTCTTTATGTTGAATGTATTGATTGATTGTTTCCATATCTTGATTCATCTGTGTCTGCGAGAGCGTATCTTCAAATTTGAATCCATTTTTTTCATTAATAAAATATGGATAATATACCGGTGCCCAAAAATCAAGCATTTCTCTTGCAAACATTTCCCATTGCATTAAATCCTTTAAATCTTTACTGTGAATATTTGTGTGAAAATCTGACCAATATGTCTTCATAATCCGCTCCTTTACTTTAAGTTCGGCCAATAGCCCTGGTTCTTTATCTTTAACGCATCTAGAATTTGACGTGCAGTCGTCGCATCCCCGATTGTACGATTTAATGTTAACGCTTGAAAAGCAGCTTGATCATCTTCATTGATAAATGCATCCACTGTTAATTTTTCGTATCCGTACTGCACTTCCATGAGTGCTTTTTGAAATGTTGGAATCTCCCCTACAAATAACGGCTCTATTCCTCTAGAACTTACAATACATGGAACTTCAATCATTGCTTCCTTTGAAAAATTTGAGATGATGCCTTGATTTTTAACGATGAGTAAAAATTCTTTTTCTTCACTTCCTGTCAACGCTTTGGCTAGTTCTACAATATAGGTTCCATGTACGCCTTTTTCTAAACTACTTCCTTGCACCGTCTTATTCTTAATAATCTGTTGACATAATCTTTCCACATCTTTTAGTCGATGGTCCATAACATAATTTGCCCGAGTATATTTTGGATTCTCTTTTTTCACAACACTTTTTGGATATAAATAATATTGTAAATATGTGTTGGGTATAAACGCATCAAAATCCGATACCATCTGATGCAGCATTTCAAACGTCTCTTGCCATCCACTATCTTGTGATAATTCTTCTGGCATAACCCTCGCCTCTCTAAGTCCGGCTCTAATTTCATCTAGTCGATCATTGCCATTCATATCATAAATATTAGTGAACCATCCAAAATGATTCAAACCAAAATATCGTGCTTTTAATTGATTTCTTTTTATTCCCAAACGTTCTGCAAATCCATCCATAATTGCAATAGGCATATCACATATATTAATCAATCGCTGATCGTCCGGGAAAAAGCGTTGTGTAGCTTCTGCAACAATAGCTGCCGGATTTGAGTAATTTAAGATCCAGGCATTGGGCGATAACTTTCGAATAGCTTGTACCAAGTCAATGATGTCCCTTATTGATCGCAACCCATAGGCAAAACCACCTGCTCCACAGGTTTCTTGTCCAACACATCCATAACTTAGCGGTACCTTTTCATCATGTTCTCTCATCTCAAAGCCACCTGAACGAATTTGCATAAATACGAAGTCTACTGACACAAATGCTTCTTCTTTATCTGTTGTCATTTTTAGCTTTACGTCTGGCATCAACTCATAAAACATGACTTTTGCCGCCTCATATATATATTCCATCTTTTTGGTTTCAATATCAAAAAGTCTTACTTCTGCAATTGGAAATTCATTATGATAATCACATAATGTTTTTAGCATAGGTAGTGTATACGTGCTTCCTCCTCCACAGATTGTAATTATATTATCCATATATGCCTCCTTAATCTTTGTTTGGATTCACTCTTTTTTCTATCTGAAAGTATATACAACATATACATATTTAACAATGCTTTGCGAAGACTAAGGAAAAAAGTAACAAAAGACGGAAATTAATTCTCGATTGAATTGTTGATTCTTCTTTGCTATAATACTTGTCATAGCATCTATTCACAGAACACAATTTAGATTTAGCGGAGGCGTTATTATGGACACGATATATATGAAACTTACCCAAATGACCAAGGCTGACAACCTATCCTATACAACGCTTGCAAAACATATACTTGAATCCGATAATCCCAAAAAGTTAAAACTCAAAACACTTCAGTTAAACTGTCACGTATCTAACGCTACTATTTTACGATTTTGTAAAGCACTTGGTACCTCTGGATTTTCCGAGTTAAAATATCTGTTGGTTCAAGAACGGGAACAAAAAAAAGAGTGTTTAATCACTAAACACTCTGAACTATTTGAAATGTCAACAGAACACTTTGACAATATAGAGGCTTCTTTTATTGCTACAAGACGCCTTCTATCTCCTGATTTACTTGAAACGATTGTTGAAGTATTACATCAATCAAAGGTGATTAATATATACGCTCTCGGTGGTACATTTCTCGTTGCTCAAGATTTTGAGTTAAAGCTTGATCGCATTGGAAAGTTTTGCAAATCTTATAATGATAAGAATTTACAGTTTTTTGCTTCTAAAAACTTAACTGAAAATGATTTAGCTATCGGAATTACTTATTCTGCCAAATCAAAAAGTGTTATTGACAGCTTAATTGTCGCAAAGGAACAAGGTGCCAAAACCCTTTTAATAACTTCAGAAAAAAACACGGAATTTGAACATTCGATTGATTTTATTGTCTATATTAATTCTACAGATCATATTAACCGCTTAGTTACAACAACCTCTCGTTTAACAATGCTTTACATAATTGATCTCATCTACTATCGGTACATTAAAAAAAATCAAACCTACATCGAAAAAAAATTAGCTCATAACAGCTATTTATAACTTTATTCGGCTGTCAAAAGCGCGTAACTCTGCTTTTAACGTCAATGGAATCTCTAATGCATCTATTATTTTATTAAAATGCTCGCATTGCTTAATTTGCTGATAATCAAAAAGACTATTGTGTAGAATGATTGCATAGCTTGCCTTAACAAAGAGCATTCTCGATTTTTCATAGTTTTGCATCTCAAAATATGCGAAGGCAGCATAGTAATATGGATAGTATATTCTATCATACGAGTTAATTGTCTCTTGATATCCTATTATCTTTTCCGTTTGTTCTATAATCTTTCTGTGCTTTTTTTCAAAATACAAAAGTTCTAATTGATAGATCATATAGCTGTGAAAGGGTTCTTGATATTTCTTAAACGTCCTTAAATCTTTTATCAAGGCATACCCTTCATTATAGTATTCTTGTGCCTGTTTTATTTTTCCAAGCTTAAGATAACACATAGAGGTTAGTTTATATAATCTAGACAAAGTAATATCCATAATATTCAACTTTTGCTCTCCAAAATAAGATTCTTGAATATTATGGATTATTTGATCGTAGCCATTATTTTTATAATATTGTGTTTCTAAATCAATTGCTATTATCTCATGACATAGAGGCTCCTTCGTATAGTCGTTGCACTCTTTTGCTTCTGATGTCATTTTAAATAGCGACTGTATATCTCCTCGTCGACGTTGAAATACAAATTGTTCCGAAAAAAATTTAACACTCGTTGGATCATCAAAGCCTAATAATTCATAATATTCAAATAAATTAATCATTAGCTTCTGGTTAAACTTATTAACAATATCTACTGATGGGGTTCTTTGATCATTTTCGATCATATAGACATACTTTTCCGAGCAAATATCTTGTGCTAGATTTTGCCTTGTCATCCCCATTTCTTGTCTTCTTTGTTGGATAATTTTTCCAATCATATGAATCATTCCCCACACTAACACTACTGTCATTATTCATGAGTTAATTAAAGAAATAATATCACATTCACTTTTTTTATCCTACGGAACAATTGTTACTATATTATTATCTAATATGTATTCTCGACTATATATGACAAAGCATTTTTTTCCAATTCTTTTTTACCTGTTGTGACGTCATAGGTGATATCAACCGTTATCCACTGCTGAGTTTCTTTGATGTATACTTGATTCCACGCATGATATTGATCAATATCATCTTTACGTCCCATGATAAGTTTTGTTGGAATTCCTTGACTTCTTAACATTGATGCATATAAAGAAGCATAGTCATAACAAATCCCTTGTCCTGTAGCTATTGTCGTATCAATGTTTGGCAAGTAGCTTGGTGTAAGTTGATTTTCTTTATTATAGTCATAAGCAACATTATCATAAATATAATCATAAATTATGCGTATTTTTTCTTGATCAGTTGTCGCCTCTTTTGTAAGTTCTTCGGCTTTTTTAATAGCTACATCGTCCTTAGACCACTCAACTTTTTGGACTGATTGTAAATATAAGACTGTCGGATCTTCAAGTCGTAATGTAACTTTTTTTGTTTGAACCACTTTGTATTGATTCCCATTAATCTTTTTTAGTGCATATAATGTATACTCTCCATTACCATGTTGAAGCGGTAATTGTGTTAAGCCTTTTACTATGTAGTCAGTATTTTTATTCTCTTTTGTTATACGTACTGCCATTGTACCGTCAACGGTCGCATTAACACTTACTACACCTTGGCTAAGTTTTGTAAAATCAAAGTATTCTGTTGAAGCATCAACTGGTAACATAAATAGTACAAACATTAATGTAATATATATAATGAAGTATTTCTTTTCTTTAAACATAAAATCTCTCCTTTCGGTAACTGGCTGCCATCTATAAAAAGGAAGGCCCTGTAGTTTTGCGTCCTTAACTTTCGTTAAGTTTGCCTTTATCGGTGGAAAGCACCAATAAATCTATTATTAATATGATATCTCTATTATAGCTTGTTTTCAAGTAACTGTAAAGCTATGTGCCATGAACTTTTTGTGAACCTATTGGCTCATGGACTATTCGATCCGTTTCCCTTTAATGATCAATCGATGTGTTGGATTAATCATCGGTTCACATGTGATTAAGGTTATCTCTCCATCACTTTCATAAAAAGTGTCAAGTACATACATATCTTGAGGTTCAACATATAGCTTTTCCTCCACTTGATAGGTATAGCTCCCGTCTTTTACTTGCAAAGAAATAAGATCATCTTTTTCCAGCTCGTCTAAACGATTAAAATTTTTTCCTAACGTATGGCTTCGATGTCCAGCTATAATGTAGTGTTCTTGTACATCCTGATTTTCTATATCACTCTCTAAGCTTGCCAAGGAGATATTTAGGTTTTTTTCTGTTGCGCCTCTTAAAATTGGTAAATATAAGTCAATGGAATCGATTTCAAGCGCTCCCATCATATTATTTTTAATATATTCTTGACGCTTTTGTTGCCTTTGAGCTTCTTCTTCTTGTTGCTTTTCTAATTGCCTTTGAGCTTCTCTTTTTTCTTCTTGATTCAGGGCATTAATCTCTTCTCGAAGCGCTTGCTCACTTTGTTGATCAAGCGTCTCTTGTGTACTCCCTAATTCCTCTATTTCTTCTTGTTCTAGCCCATCTTCCATTGGATTCTGGTCTATAACACTCAATTGCTCTTGCCATAACAACAAAAGCTCTTTTTGTTGACGCATCTGCTGCCAATCTTCATATCTGGGATACATCAGAACAGCCAACCCACCAAGAATCAAAAATGTTGAGAATATTTTTAATTTCATTATATTTCTCCTTATGAAAAGAGCAGAGATAATCTCTGCTCTTTGGTTATCTTATTGTATACGTTTGCGAAGGAATAATCCAGACAAGATCATTATAAGTCCCATGAGGTTATATACACGTCGACTTTCTTCTCCCGTCGCCGGTAATTCTTCTCCAGCCCCTAAAGGAATTTCTACATTGATTTCAATAAGCTCTTCTGTTCCATCTTCATGAATAATGATGAAACTGTCTTTTCCTTCATATCCTGGATCCGGTGTATACTTCCAATTACCTTCTGGATCAAATTCAACCGTTCCGTTTGTTGGCGGTGTTTTCACTTCAGGTATTGGTTTTGTCGGATCTGTTGGCTCCGTCGGATCTGTTGGATCTGTTGGGTCCGTTGGATCTATTGGCTCCGTCGGATCTGTTGGCTCCGTTGGGTCTATTGGCTCCGTCGGATCTGTTGGCTCCGTTGGTTTTGTCGGTCTACCAGGATTTGAGCGTCGTTGATTTTCTAGCGTCATTGTATACGTTTGATTATTTTGTGTAACTTCAAAAGGATATTCCGTCTTATCTAGTACGTATCCACTTGGCGCTTCAATTTCTTGATAATAATACACTCCATACTCAAGGTCATTAAATGCTACTTTTCCATCTTCCGATGTCTCACCTTGTGCAATAAGGGTTCCGTCTTGAGTATAAATCCCAATAATTGCACCTGAAAGTGCTTTGAGCGTATTACGATCTACTTTTTGTATTTCGACATTTCCATGAATTCTTTCATTCACCACCGGGTCAACTTTTATTATTTTTTGACCCTGCGTAGCTATTGAGACTTCCCATGTCTGGCTTGAACCGATATAGCCAATGGGTGCTTTTGTTTCTTTGACAACATAATTGCCATGTCGAACAAATTCAAAAACCACTTCTCCCTGAGCATTACTTTGGGCAACATATAATGGATTATTAAATTCTTGATCATTTACATCAAAAAGTGTAAACTCTGCACCTGCTAAAGGCTGTTGATTATTATCCACTTTTTTAAATTCTACGCTACCTTTTATCGGTTCATTTTCAACAATGAATCGCTGAATAGGTGCATTATAGTCTTGGATTGTGACTTCTAGGACATCTGTATTAAGGTTGTAGCCAATTGGCGCTTCAACTTCTTTTAGCTGATACGTCCCATGGGCAATGTCTTTAAACACAATTCGTCCTTGTTGGTCTGTCGGTTCTGAAACATATTTTTGTACACCATTTTGTTCTAACACAAACTTCGCTCCCGCAAGTTTATTTTGTGTATCTTGGTCAACCTTGATAATTTCAATATCTCCAATAATCTTATGATTAACTACTGGTGAATCTGTTCGATCAATGTTTTGACCATCTTGTGTAATTGCAACTGCAATTTTTTCACTTGAAGGTTCATAGCCAACAGGTGCCAAGGTTTCTTGAACGTAATAATTTCCATATGCAATATCACTAAAAGTTACGATCCCGCTTGCATCTGTTGTCTCTGTTAGCACTGGGACATCGTTCATATCAAAAAGCGTAAATTCAGCATCTGCTAGAGCTTGTCCTTGCTCATCAACCTTTTTCAAAGAAACTGTTCCTTTTTTGATGCGGTTAACTACATCTGCTAATTCAATCGTTTGACCATGATCTGTTTCTTCTACAGTCACATTAAGTACAACCGAAGATGCTATATAACCCTCAGGTGCTTCTAATTCTTTCACAGTATATTGTCCATAGGCAACGTCTGTAAACAGAACTTGACCCATATCATTTGCAATAGCTTCTTGTACTAATACTTCTGCTTGATTATATAGACCAAACTTCGCTCCACTTAAAGGCTTATTACTATCATCTACTTTGGTTAACTGTATATTTCCTATTACACTTTGGTTTTCAATTTCCTTTAGGTAGACCTGTTCTGTCGCTTCTTTTTCTACTAAAACAGAAATACGCGTTGAAGATAGCAAGTATCCTTCTGGTGCATTTACCTCTTCAATATAATAGGTTCTGTCTAGTGGCAAGTTGATGATATGTACTTCTCCATCGGTTGTTTGGAATGTTGTATTTCCATATAAGTATTCAATATCATTAAAAATGTACCACAGCTTAAACTCTGCTGGTGATTGAGTAATTGTCTGTCCATGTTCATCTTTTTTTACAAGGTGAATCTCACCTCTATTTGGTACAGCTTCTCCACCTACAAATGAAAATTGTCGTGCGGTTAGTTCTTGTGTTTCTACGGTTTGTTCTACAATTTTATCTCCTGAAAATACAACGGTATTATTGACTATACCATCGGCAGCGACAACCACCGTTGTATAGGTAACCTCATATATATGCTCTATGGCATTTAAAAAGTTGACCTTTAGCGTCGTCGTTTTGTCGACTTGATTGTACACACTGGAAAAAGTATATTCTGTCGTATCAACCACGTGTTTTTGACCGTTATCCACTCGATAAATTTCTAATGAATCCGGCTTATATACCAATCCTGGACTTAGTGTATCTTCAAATCCAGCATTATCAATGATAGACAAACTTTCATTGACCAAAATCTTCCAATCCAGTTCATCATCTGTATACACTTTTGTCTCATTTGTCAGTGCTTCTTTATCAATAAATGCATCATGCGAATCATAGCTTACTGATGTTTGATAGGTCCCTTTTTCCTGAACCCCTTCTTTTACAACCGCGGTATTCACATAGACGCCTTCTGATATCTCAGGCACACTTGTCAAGTATTCAATGACATATCGTTGTGTCACCGCATTATTAAACTCAAGTGTAAACGTCGTCTTATCTGTCGGATCCATAATAATCGTGTATTCACTTGCTGGAATTTCACCCAAAATGGTTGTTGTTCCATTACTAGCTACATCATAAGTATATACTCGAATACTCGCCTCATCGATAACTCCGTCATACCCCAACGTATCCACAACTGAAATATCATTACCTAGATATTGGTTCAAATAGTTGATATAAACTTGCCATTGAAGTAATCGCTCGTTACCACTGTGCCAATCAGATACGATATTTTGATTCGCATCTAAACTTACTAAGCGTCCCTCTTTTTTTCCGCTATTCCATGAAGAGTCAATTACTTTTCGTGAAACTGATTTTGTCGTATCAATCACATAGTCACTCTGCGTTTTTCCACTAAATGCTGCTCGGTTAATATATGTTTGATCTGCACTTGTATTGTCTTCTATTCCTTGTTCCGGATCATAGGTTGTCGTATAAGTTATAGTTAAACTTTCATTAAGGTACTCTGAGGGTTCATTAATATCAATTATAAGTTCGAGAACAAACCCTTTTTGATACCCTGTCACTCCATCTAAGGTATTTTCCGTTAATATATAGTCCACGCCTTCTACTAAAGGTGTACTTCCACGCTTAACATTGAGCGTACTGTCAAGAAGTTTTAGCCCTTTGTTTGGAAAAGTATCTGTAATTGTAAGCTCTTTTATCGGTTCCCGCTGAGGATTGACTTGAATTTTCCAATCCATTGTTTTTGCATTGTAGTCTATGCCAACAAAAGATTTACTGTATGTATTTTGCGGAACTGTAATTGGATACGTAGTATCAACACCTGTTCCAACACCAGTGTCACCTTGTAATGTGGCGTCATTGACAAATTGATTCACTGAAAAATCTGTGATTGTTGTCGTATATTCAATCTTTCGATAGGTTTGAATATTGCCTAAGTTTATCGTTACTGTAGTCCCTGTTCCCGGGGTATCAACAACCAAAACATCTCCCGCAAGCATTGCTATAGCATCACCATTTTCATCATACACCTGAATATTTGCGCTATCTATCGACAATCCCTCTGGAATAATATCTGTAATAACCGCATTGTTGATGCTTTGATTTGCTTCATTAATATGCACTGTCCACTTTAACTGCTTATCTGCATACGTCACTTGTGAACGCCCTTCTTTACGCAAAATAGCATCTCGTTCGACCCAGACATCTGCTTGTGCCGTTCCTAGTTCTATCATCCCATTTTTAAGGACTGCTGTATTTGTAAACAAGTTGTTTTGCAGATAGTTTCCACTGTTAATCAGTGCATAGTCAATTGATGTGTCAAATTGGATTCGGTAAGCTTCATTTGATGTAATCGCTCCTAGATTAATAGGAAAAGTGGTCGCTGTCTTGTCTGCTGACAATGTCGCTATCCAATTCTCTCCATCTTTAGACAATGTATATATCTCAATTGATGATGCATCCACACTTAATCCAGCCGGAAGATTTTCTTCGATGATTGCTTCATCGATTGTTCCGCCCGCTTTATTAACGTCAATCATCCACTCAATTTTATCTTCGCCAATATATCTGCCGCTTTTTTCAATAAAATCACTTCGAAGTAATTGATCTACCGTTGCTTTTGCCGGCAGATTTTTAGTTCCATATGCCAACGTTGCAGCATTTTCAAACGCTGTTTTTGAGTAGTCGTCAATGATGGTTACGTATTCAACACGATAACCACTGTAAGGTAAAAGCGTATCAAACTCTATCTCAAAAGAAGATGCATCCACCGTTATAGCCGCCCCACTCGTCGCTAATGCTCCGACATGGGTCTGACCATTGTATCCGACATTCAAATTATACACTTTGATTCCATCGTCACTTAGGTGAACCCCTGCCGGAAACAAGTCTGTAAGCGTAGCATTGCTAATCTGAGTTTCTTCATTATTAAGTACTTCAATACTCCAAGTTATTTCTTTGGCATCTTTGTTCGCATCAGGTTCACCAAATTTTTCAATTGCCGTCACTTGCTGAACCGGTTTAACTATAACTTGTAGGTTTTTGTTTGTTGCGTCTTGGAAAGGTATTCTTTGAATAACGTTATCACTGAACTTTGTCATATCAAACTCAAGTCCAAATCCTACGACTCCATTTTGTACTGTTTGATCTTCAATGGCTTCATTAAACACAAAGGTTAATACTCCACCAATCAAGCTATAGGTTCCGACTTTTGTTCCATCATTAAGTATGATATCCAGATTCTCCCAATCACGATCAAACATAAATGCATCTGGAACTGTAATTTGTGACCAATCGCCTGCTTTTACATCTTTGTGCATTGTATCCCAAGAATATTCAAGATATACTTGTGTTCCATCAACCACTTCAATGACATCATTGTTTTGAATATCCTGACCGTCTTTGCCCCCTAGCTTTAATGATTCAAATGTGAATATGTTTCCTAAATTCTGTCCTGTCCCTTGAGCATAAACTCCAGTCGAAAAAATAGGTGCCCATAATTGAACTATCATCATCATGATAATTAAATATGAACCTCTATTTCTGGTTTGTCTTTTTATTGTCTGCATAGTTCCACCTCTTCTTTCCCATACAATAGGATATTGATAAAAAGATGGTATCATATTAATACAGATATTAACATAGAACAATTGTTACTTAAGATTTATTACACTTAACATTTGATGACAATGGATACATTTTCAAAAAATCATCTCGTAATTCATCTGTTACTTGAGGTAAATTTATCAGGCTGTTAAACAAAGGATTCATTCGAAAAAAATGCACGTCATTAGGAAAAGGAAAAATCAAAAGAAAATTAATGGCTTTTATTATCCATTGTTGACTTTCCTGTATGTTCTTTTTTTGATAGTACCCACAAGCCAGATAAAAAAAGGTTTGATGCATATTCTCAAGATGGTTCATGTAATATTGATACTTTTCCAATCGGTGCCCAATTTCAATGACTGTATCTGGTTTATTCAACGATAAATTTAATGTCAGTTGATTAATCATCGCTGCAACCGTCACTTGTGCATAACGACTTATACATGATTTGGGCTCAATCAATGCACAGGCACGCTGGGACATATATCTTGATTGGGCATATTCTCCTACCATTTGATAGCAAATTGAAAGAAGCAACTTAAAATTAATAATACACAAATCATCCATATGTTTTCGATCGACGGAATCAAGGATTGCTTTGATTTTTGCTATCCCCTCCTGAGGTTGCTCTTCTATAGTACGAGATAACTTGGTTCATTAAGGACAACCTCATATTTCCAAGGCAATGTATTAAAATCGGGGATCTTCTTGGCTTCCAGTGTCACTTCCATAAGCTCAGCTTGATTATTGTTCTTACGAATGACCTTCATCTGAATCATAAATTCACGCACCCGAATCGGATCTAAACAATCCAGGTATTCATAATATACAACATAATCAACGCCTAATCGATTGCCAAGCAAACGAAGAATTTCTGTTGACGGAGAACGTTCCCCTTTTTCAATTAAATAAATATATTTATCTGTACAAATACCGTGGGCTAACTCTATACTGCTGTACAACCTCTCCAATGTATCCCATCGTTACCTCCTCGTTGCCTTTTTACAAATCTATTTTGTAAATAATTCAAAAAAACGAAAATCATATTTAATGATATGTCCGATGATGATTTCTTGAATGATATATTTGGCTAGATCTATTTGCTCTAACTCTCCTTTATACATCGCTTCCATTAAATATTGCATGCTTTTAAGCAATTCTTTATGAATCTCCTTATGTTCTTCAAGTTCAATATACCTGTATTCATATAGCACTTTTTCTTCATTTGAAAAATGTTCTACCATATGTACACAAATTCTTTCAAGAAGCTGTGATGTTTTTTCAAAATTGTCCTCCATAAAACAGTTGACAATGAGTTCATTAGATAACGCAATTAATGAATTATGCTCATAATCGACCTCTTGATGTCCACTTCTAAAAAATGGCCCCCACTCGATACTAATCGGCAATCCACCTTTATACATGAATACATTTTCATTACTTATAACTTTATTGCGACCTGTAAGTTTCGCTAAATACAGCGAATTATCTACACGCTTAAATATACTTTCTGCGTCATCATCTGCCAACCACTGAGTTGCTCCAAAGCTTGCAGTAATTTGCTTGAAAGCATTCACTTGTATATCTGCAATACTACTACGTAATTTTTCCGCAACAATCCCAGCTTCATATAACTCTGCTCCTGGTAAAAACACAGCAAATTCTTCTCCACCCCATCGACAGATTATGTCGGTGTCTCTTAATTGGCCCTGGAGTGTTGTTGCTACTTGACACAACACTTTGTCTCCTTCTAAATGCCCAAACTCATCATTAATCTCTTTAAAATGATCTAGATCCAATAGAATCATTGAAAATGTTTTGTTATCTCGACGCCCTTCGCGAATGCGCTCTTCCAAGAACTCAACAAAAAAACGACGATTGTATAAGTTGGTCAAACTATCTCTGGTTGCAAGTTCATAAAGCTTTTTGGTGCTTTCACGCTTTTCTATACTCAACATTCGATTACGTACACAGGCGGTTAGTCTTAATAAAAACAACTTAAAATTAAAGGGTTTAATCAAAAAATCATCTGCCCCAATATTCATGCCATAAGGAATGGAAATCCCTTCACCATAAGTTGTAATAATAATAATAATCGCATTTTTATTTTGTCGTCGAATATGGCGTATTAATTCTTGTCCTGTAAATTTTGGCATAACTAAATCAAGCAAAAACAAATCATAGTCTGAAATCTGCTTGAGCAAATCATTGGCTTCTTGATAATAGTCCGCATTATTCACTTGACACCTTTCAAAATAGCTTCTTATAACCTCCAGTGAAAAACGACTATCATCTACAACCGCTATCTTCATACTTTGCAAGTAATTTATAATCTCATATTCATTCAAAGAAAATAGAAAATACTGATATAATTCTTCTTCTACATTATCTGTGGTTTCTATAATTGCTGATACGCCAAAGTTGTAATAGTTGATTTTAACCTTAAAATCCATGTCTTTTGTCAAAATAATACAAGAGGTTAAGTCAGTTAATTGTGAACTTACTTCCCATACAATTTTTTCTGATACTGTTGTTATATGAGAATGTTCAATCAAAATAAGCGCTGCTTCGCACAATAACTCTTTTTGTTGTTCCCACAATATAATCGGTAATTTAATTAGCTCTACATCTAGTTTTTCTGCGATCGTCTCTCCAACAAAATCGTTTTCAATATTATGCGTTAAATATATGACTTTCATAATTCCTCTTCTTTCCTGCAAGGATAACAATCCATAACATTTCTCTATATTATATCGTACTCTCAGTATAGATTTCTATGGAACAACTGTTACTATTCAAGATTGATTATTTAAATCATAATACTTTTGATTTTTATTGTCAAGTAATATAAATTCTCCAATGTTTTTTTCTGATTCATATCTGATAA
>DGAD01000018.1:1312-39014 GCA_002382805.1 Clostridiales bacterium UBA4039 | reverse complement strand
ACTAGTCTACCACCTAGGGGTTGCTAACTTCTTGTTTAAGTTGTTTAGCTTCTTGAGCAACACCGCCGTTGGCACTCAAACAGGCATCTTTCCAATCTTTGATTTGCTCAATGTATAAGCCTTTTTGGCGACAATAGGCTGCTAATTCTGCCTCATTCATACGAGCTGTTTCAAGAACAATCATGAATTTATCTTCTGAAGACCAGTCTTCGGAAGTAGATTTTCCGGATGGAGTGGCTTTTCCGTCAGCTTTAAGTTGCTTTTTCCATTTGTACAATGATTGTTCTGATACACTGGTTTCTTTATGAATATCGGAAACGGATTTACTAATGGGGGGTAACATTTGCTTAATGATGTTGTCTTTGAACTCTTTACTATATCTTGGCATTGGTAATCTCCTTTTGTTAATTCTTATATTATAGTAAAAGTAACCACCTGACAACTATGCTAACACATAGGGGGATGGAGAGGAGAAAACATGACTGATGGTATTCATCAATTTAAAATAGCAGGGAAAATAAATTCTAGGGTATCGGCTAAAATGATCTATATGCTATTAAGCAAGTTAGCAAATAGAGAAGGTGGTGTTCACAGATATCACAGAAAAAGCTAAATAAGATTCTTGGGGGATATAAAACAACTGTACGCAAAAATCTTTGGCGATTAGAAAAGAGTGGTTATATCTATATTCGTAGAAGATATACAGAGGATGGTGGAAGACTGGCAAATGTGATATACCTTAGCTACATGCGATTGGATTATACTGGAAAGATTGCATTAATACCTTATTGGGGAATAGGATATATTTTCTATAGCTTTGTAAGTTGATGAGATTATAAATATAAGTAAAGTGAAAATAGAGTTGACCTAGGTGGTAAAATATGCTAAAGTTATTGAAAAGATGTAAGTTCCACGAGAACCGAAATACGGAAACGGTGAGTGAAATTTATACTGATACATAGTCCTTAAATTCGAGGGATTTTATGTGCGGAGTGATCATGAGAGCGTGAATTGATACTGTGCATCCGTGCATAGTTTTATTTATTTTACCTCCTTGTTGGATGCTTATGTCTTAAACATATCCAATAAGGAGGTTTTTGTTATGAAGCAAAAAAAATTAAGTTCAAATGATGCATTGAAACGAAGTAGTACAGCACCATCAGTTGTGGTTATCGGACCATCGACATCAGGGAAAAGCACTTTAGTATACTTATTGGTTAATCATAAAATTATAGGTTATATATCTATTGGAATTGGCGATAAAAGCCAGACAACAATTATTCCATGTGATTTTGTGTTTGATTCAAGAATTGAAAAAAATGAACAATTCGCTATTTGTGTGAAGACAAAAGAGTTTGATTCAAAAGCAGTTCATATCATTGTTCTTGAGAAACTAACACAACTCTATGTGAGCAATGGTGCTGACATGGAAGATACAGTGGAATCGATTAATGCGGAATGGTTATATTCAGTTCTAGAACCGGAAGAAGCATCTTTTCATCTCGGGAAATTAGCTGATTCAATTTCTATTGATGCTTTTAAAGAGGCTATGGAAAAAATTTTTGAAGCTTTTGAAATGGTTGAACCATCTTTTTCGAGCAGAGTTAAAATGAAAAAGAAAGAGTTGAGCCAACAAAAAATAAGTATATCTGAAGTACGTAAAATTGTTTTTGAAGAAGTGTGGAATGAAATAGAACCAGAACTAAAAGTAGATTACATTGAATGGCTTGAGGGAATCGGTGATTTGATTGAAACACACCTTAAGGATTTGTTAGGCGAAAAGTTGCAAGATGAAAACATATTAGAGTTAAGTGTTGATGAACACGATGATCTACAATATGGGGGAAACGTGTTACAAAATTTATTTGATCCATTTCAACCATATAGTCTTATAATTAATGATTTAACACTATCTTGTCGTCCCAGAGAAGAAATTATAAAAATGGGAGAGGAAAGTATCCCAACAAGATTTTGTCTCCGAGATACAATGGGATTAACTCAGGTAGGTATGGATAGCGTATCAATTAAAAATGCATTAGATGTGGCATTGAATTGTAGTCCTGATAGCATTCTTTTACTACTAAGTTTAGAAGAAAGAGATGATATTTTAGCTGAAAGTTGTAAGGCAATTAAAGATAAATTATTAAAAGCTAAAAAGATGGATATCCCGATTAATGTAATATTTACTAAGGCAGATCGCATTATTGGGAATAAAATCTATAAGAAAAAAAACAGCAGAAATGATAGTAATGTAGAATTATCTCAAGAGGATTATGATGGACATGTTTTAGAAGTAATTACAGAAGTGGAAATGGATATTAAAAGATACCTTGAAGGAATTTCTAGTCAAAGTGTAACTTGGCTTTCCTTGAGATACTTGGAAGAAAAAATTGATCCAGTTCAAAAGGCATTAAGAAACAATATGGATGATCGAATTGATAATTTTAAACCTATCGGATTATATAAGGTTATAGATTACATTGCGAAGGATACTCAGAAGCGAATTTTGCCAGATGGTATCACAAAACCAATTTTCGTTACTGCAAATGAACCCAACTTTCCTGCGGTAAAAATTGCTTTAGGTAAAGAGAAAATGTCAGATGTCTTGGATAATATGAAGTATAGACTCACTAAAGACGTTGAAATTGTTAATGGCTATCAGATTAGAACAGAGTACACTATAAATGGTAGAAGTGTTACAACCTATTGGAGGAAACTTCAAATTGGACTTGGACATACAACTAGAGCGAGGGTATATGGCAACTTTAGTATAAATATGAAAGCTATGTTGAGAAAAGTTCTAAATGAAAATATTCCCCATATAATGTCATTATATGAAAATCAAGCGATAGAAACAGTGGTAGGCAACCTTTGTACAGAAGAATTGCATAATTTGATAGAGCAATTAGATAGTGAAGACAAGTACAAAGCTATTGCCTTTGATGACATAAATCCTGTGTTGATAAAGGCTATGTCTGATGACGAGAGATACATGCAGATTTTACATGTGATATTTAAAGATTATTTCATGAAGAGTGGTAAATATTATATGGTAATTGATAAAGTAGCTTTTAAACTATCATATGGCAATAATGAAATTAAAAAACATCTTGCTAAAATATATAATAAGCCTTTAGGATACGATGAAACAATGAGAATGTTACAAGAATCTTTTTTAAAGATATTTACCTCACAGAAATTTGATTACATTGTTCTCGAGGAAATAGGAAATGCTATGACTGATATAGTTAATAAAATGTTTATCACAATATAGTTTTTAAAAGGGCAGATACAATCGTCTGCCCTTTTAATATTGTTGAAGAGTATGGATTCAAAGCATGATTTGATACTTTGAAAATATAAAGGAGAAAAACAAAATGAAATTTCTTTAAAACAGAAGCATTCTAGGGATAGTTTGTATTGTGCTATCTCTTTTCATTTGTTCTGATACAATAAAGTTGTTAAACCCTCGGTATTACAATTTTGTTTCACTAGAATAGTAACCCAAAGCATGAGTAGAGCTAGATGTCCTTATGATAATATTCCTATGGAAAGTTTTTGCGGAACATTTAAAGGTGAATTTATTTGGAAGTACTAGTTTGAAACGGAAGAGATATTGAATAAAAAAACAAATGATTATGTATTTGGATATTACAATCATATAAGACCACGTTCATCAAATGGAGAACTTACACCATTTGAAAAGAGGCATCAATAATTTAATAACTTTTCAGGCTTAGTGTAACACAAAAGCTTGACCATCTAAGTAAAACAACTTGCTGAAAAAACATATGAGAAGTTTAATCAAAAGCGTTTAAATATATCCGCAAAGGAAGTGACGTCATAAAGCGGTAGAAATTATAAAATCTAAATATATTTTGTTTTTTCTATTGCTTTTTGATAGAGGTACAGTTAAACTAGATGTATATAGTTTCTCCTTTGCATATGATTGTTGAGGTAAGTTCATTCTATCAAAGTCGAAACTCTTTTCTATTGCTTTTCTTTGAGAATTCAGTGAAATGCAAATGTAAGTAAAAACATTGTAACGATGCGCCATTAGGCGCAATTAAGAACAGCTCGATGAATAATTCGGGTTAATTAAAATGAATAAGTGTAAAGAAGGAGAGTATTAAAAATGAAAAAAAGAGTATTTCTAATTGTAATGGTGTTTAGTCTGATGACTTTTTTATCAGGTTGCGCAAAAGTGAGTGATGCGCCAGCAAATGATACAGCTTCTACTTCAGATGAAGTAAGTGGTTCAGCTGATGTAGAAAGTGAAAATGTAGAAAGTGAAAATGTAGAAAGTGAAAATACAGAAAATGAAACAGAAACAACGCAAGTTGAAGCAATAGAGATGAGTGCAATCGATTTTGAAGAGTTACTTACAAAGCTACCATTAGTAGTTGTTTCGACAAATTATGTAGTTCAAGATGATGAATATAAATCACTTTATCCGGACCTACTAGAAACAGTTATACTAAATAATACAGATCAAGATATTAAAGATGCTGTTATTGCTATAGTTGCTTGGGATGAAAATAATTTGCCGGTGAAAATAAAAGGAAATATTGACTTTGCTGATGGTACATATATAAAAGAAGTTAATTATAGTGATATTAATCTTGCAGCAGGTTCCAATTTTGGCGAAGGCTACGGATTTGCAGTAGCAGAAAGCATTAAAATTTCAACTTTTAAAGTAGTCCCAGTAAGTTTTACAACATTTGATGGCGATTCATGGATGAATCCATATTATGATGAATGGACAGCACTCTTTGAAGGTGAAAAACTCGTTGAAGATATGAAGGTTGAAGTAATTATTGACGAATCACAGCATGTATTTGAGAAATCTGACGCAGAAGAATCTCAAGAGAGTACAAATGACGAGGCTTCAGAAGCAGAGCTACTTGGACAGTTAGAGCAACAAGAGTTAAAAGTTACTGAAACGAAATATACAATCCAAGATGAAAATTATAAAAGCCTGTACCCAGACCTTTTACAAGCAGTGCTTAAAAATGATACAGAGTTTGACATTAAGAATGCTGTAATAGCCTTTGTTGCTTGGGATGAAAATAAATTGCCGGTGAAAATAAAAGGAAATATGGATTTTTCTGATGGGTCTTATGTTAAGCTTGTAAATTATAGTGATATTAATTTAGTTCCAGGAAATACTTATGGAAGTGAGTCGGGTTTTGAGTTGGATGAACATCATACAATTGAAACTTTTAAAGCAATTGTTGTCTCTTATGAGACATTTGATGGAACAACGTGGGATAATCCTTTGTTTGATGACTGGAAAAAACTATATGAGGGTAAAAAGATAGGTTGATTTAAACTATGTAGTGATTCATGAATCAGAGTCCTGAATATGGAGGATTTATATGGCTGATTTTAAATACGAAGTAACAGAAAAACATGGAGTTCTATCACAAACATCAAAAGGATGGACAAAAGAATTTCGAAGTATCAGTTGGAATGAACGTGAATCTAAATATGATATTCGGGAGTGGTCTCCAGAGGGAGATAAGATGGGTAAAGGTGTAACGCTTTCGAAAGAAGAAGTTATTGCACTAAAAGATATACTGAATAATATTGAATTATAGTAAAAAGCGATAGGAGATCCTATCGCTTTTTACATGGATTTTTTTTACATATTTATCTAGAATTAGTTTGGCGAATGTAGTCCAAGCCGATTGCCTTCTGAATCAATAAATATTGCAAAATATCCACTTTCGTCAGCGTGAAGAGTCTTCGGAGTTAAGATTTTGCCATCTTTTTTTTCAATCTTATCTAGAATGATTTGAAGGTCATCTCCGCCATCAAGATAGATGGTGACACCGTTTGACGAAGGAATATATCCCTCTCCTTGCATGATAACGCCAAACGACATCTGCCCTTGAGTTGGGAAGAGTCCCATTTGCATTTGGGGGATGTCGATTTTTTCGATTTTAATATCTAAAATGGATTGATAAAAATCAATAGCGCGTGATAGGTCGAGTGCAGGAATCTCAAAAATTGGAACAAAGCTATTCATAGTAATTCTCCTCCTTTTTGTGGTGATACAATCATAGTATATACAAGTCATGTAATAAAAAATTGTAAAAATGCGACATCTATATGTTATTTGTAGAAAAGGGAAGAAAGAGCCATATGTTCATTTCCTAAAAACTCTTTTGGGCTAATGCCTGTAAACTCTTTGAAGTCTTTGATAAAGTGTGATTGGTCATAGTATTCGCTTTTATATGCAATACTCGTTAGGCTTTGTGCATCCGCATTAAGTAATAGTTTTAAAGCGGATTGTAGCCGAATGACTTTGGCTAATTGTTTTGGGCTGATTCCTATTTGTTCTAAAAACTTTCTTTCGAGTTGTCTTTGTTTGTATAAATCTTGTTGTAGAATTTTATTGATTTTTGCATTTCCTTTGGTGGATAAAAGTGTATCAATGGTATTTTTTACAATAGAGTGAATGGTTACTTCGTCGTTTAATTTATCAAAAAGAAATTTTTCAATAATTGCTATTCTTTCTTTTGTGCTATGTGCATGTATGATGTTTTGTTCAAGTTCCTTGGCAATGAATTCTTCAAATACATGATGCAAAGGTGTTTCTTTGTTTGCTAAATGTTGTAAAGGCTCTGAAATAAAATTTGCAAAACCATAGGGATAAAAACTTACTGAAAAGGTATCAACGTATCCTACTGGCTGAATATAAAAAGGATTAATGGTTTGTCCAAGCACCATGGCTCGAGGCTGTAGAATATAATCATGTTCTGAAGTATATCTCTTAATATCCTCGCCCAAGATAAAAGCCATCTCAATGCAGCCATCGGGAATGATACGCTGCTTTTTTGCGTTATCTTCCCTTGGTACTTCTAAAGTCCAATATATATTTACCAAGGATTCTAAATCTGGATGTGGTTTAAACGTTTGATAGTTCATTCAGGGCTCCTTTGACTAAAAAGCAAATGATTACTACATAATAGTTATTATATAAGAGAAATTTTACCATATACCCCTGTTTCTGACAAATAGCATTCTCTTTAAATAGAATAATTGACAAAGGAAATGTTATCATGTGAGAATAAAATGTATAGAGATGAAAGCTAATCAATTTTGAATGCTATAAAAAAAACCTAGATTCTATGAATGAATCTAGGTTTTTTGAGGGTGCTAAGTTGTTTCACGGATGACTAATTCATAGTCACAATACGTTTTACGATGCTTTGGTTTTTTTCCCTTAAGAATATCAATAAAAAGTAGCATTCCCTTTTCACCTAATTCATTCATCCTCTGATCAACCGTTGTAAGCGAGGGTGAGGTTAAACCGGATACAGGGGTGTTGGAATAGCCAACAACAGCAACTTGAGAAGGTACACTGATATTCATAGCTTTTAACTCTCTAAGTGCGCCTAGAGCAATCATATCTGAACAGCAAAAGATGGCAAAACGCTCTTTATTATACTTGTTAATGAGCTCATTAACAGCGGGTTTACCGGCTGTATAACTATAGTAAGTGCCAATAAACTGTTCATCTTCATATGGTAAGTGATTGTCGCTAAGACAATCCTTTAGTGCATCTAGTTTTTTTAGAGTCGTGGCCCAGGCAGGGTCTCCTAACAGAAAGATGCGTTCATATCCTCTATCAATGAGATGTTGACATGCATCATAAGTCGCTTTTTTTTCATCGACAAGTATAGAATACATTTTGTCGCCGCCACGAATATAGCTATTAATTAATACGACAGGAAAATCGTGGCTGATTTTTAGAAGAAATTCTCGGTTAGGGTCATCTGTTGGTCGACTCCCGATGATGATTAAACCTTCAATTTGTTTTTCAAGTAAAAGGGTTAACTCCTTACGTTCAGTTTCTGGATTATTGCTGGTAGAGCATAGGACAAGGTTATATTCATGTTCTCTTGCAATAGTGTCAAGACCCTTGATTACTTCAGCAAAAAACGGGTTGGCAATATCACTGACAACAACGCCAATCGTTTTTAGTCCAATATTATTTAAAGCTCTTGCATATACATTTGGTTTGTAATTTTTTTCCTTCATTACTTTTAGAATCTTTTGCTTAGTAGATTCTTTTACTGGACCACTTTTGTTAAGTACCCTAGACACTGTAGATACAGACACGTCAGCATCTTTGGCCAAGTCATAAATTGTATAACTCATCGTATCACCAACTTCTTTAAAAGTTACCAAGACGAGTTTTATTAGGGTGTAAATAGCCCCTCATCTGGTTGCATAATATTATATAGTATTTTTGACGACTTGTGAAGTGGGGACTGACAACAAAACTCGCATATAAATCTTTGATAATGGAACTAGTGCCATTATTTTCAAAAAAACTATTTACAAAACTGACATGTTCGTATATAATTGGTTTTGTTAAATAAATTAATTGGTAGTTATACCTAAAAGAATAGTGTGAAAAAAAGAAAATATTATTTTTTTTTGACAAAAATGGTACTAGTGCCATTTTTTAAAAAACTATTCATGGTACCAGTACCATAAAAAACAGGAGGAAGAACAATGAAAAAAGTTCTAGCACTAATTTTAGTATTAACAATGGCAATGTCACTTGTAGGATGTGGTAGTGACACAGAAACAGAAACAAAAACTGAAACAACGACTGACGGGGGAAGTTCAGAAGTTGAAGCACAAACATTAAAATTAGCTCATAACTTAAATGAAGAGCACACAGTTCACTTGGCACTTGTTGATTTTGCGAACAGAGTTGAAGAAAAGTCAAACGGTTCAGTAAAAGTTGATATTTTTCCAAATGGACAATTGGGTTCAGAATCAGAAGTTCTTGAGCAATTACAAGCTGGAGCAGTTAGTATGACAAAAGTATCAGCGGCTGCATTAACAAGTTATGATAATGGTTATAATGCATTTACACTTCCATATGTATTTGTAAATGAAGAACACTACTTTGAATGTATGAATTCATCTGCAGTTGAAGACTTGTATGCAAATACAAAAGACAATGGTTTCATGGGACTTACATTCTACAACTCAGGTGCAAGATCATTCTATACAGTGGACAAACCAATCCTTCACCCAGATGATTTAGCGGGTGTTAAAATACGTGTTATGGGATTCCAATCTCAAACAGACATGGTTGAAGCTCTAGGTGGAACACCTGTAGGATTAGCATATGGTGAAGTGTATACATCAATCCAATCAGGCGTAATCGATGGTGCTGAAAGTAATGAAACAGCTCTTACAAACGGTAAGCATGGTGAAGTAGCCAAAGTATTCTCTTATGACGAACATACACGTATTCCTGATATTTTAGTTATTTCTTCTAAAATCTGGGATGGACTAAGCGAAGAACAACAAACTGCTGTTAAAGAAGCGGCTAAGGAATCAACAGATTACCATAAAGGTATATGGGCAACTGCTATTGATGAAGCGATTGAAGATGCAAAAACAAACATGGGTGTTGAATTTGTAGAAGTGGACAAAGCGCCATTCCGTGAAGCGGTTCAACCAATGTTAGACAAATATACTTCAGAAATGCCAGAAGTTAAAGCACTTCTTGATGAATTCAAAGGTTTAGAATAATTTTCATGAAAATCCTGGGTTATTCATAAGTTGATTAACAAAGAATAACCCGGGAAATATATCGTATTGATAGTAGAGCCGATTTAATCGGCTCAATTTACACAAATAATATACTAAAAAGTTTTTTTGGAGGTTAAGAAAATGCTATATCCGAAACAATCCCAGACGAGGGAAGTCATGAGTTTAAACGGCTTATGGAATTTTAAGATAGATAAAGATAATATTGGTAAAAATGAAAAATGGTATCAAAAAAAGCTGGAAGAAGCAGATCTCATGGCTGTCCCTGCTAGCTATAATGACATTACTGTGAATAAGGATGTTAAGTATCATGTAGGCGATGTATGGTATGAAAAATACACCTATATTCCAAAGAGTTGGGCAGATAAAAAAGTTATGTTTCGGGTTGGTAGTGCGTCACATAATTCTATTGTATACATTAATGGAGAAGAAGTTACTAGATACATCGGAGGTTTTCTCCCGTATGAAGCAGATATAACTGATTATGTACAATGGGATCAAAAAAACCACATCGTGGTTTGTGTTAATAATGAACTTACATGGCAGTCGTTTCCACCTGGTGAGACGAAGCTGATTGAAGATGAGTATGGCAACACCTATAAAAAAATTACACAACAGCATGACTTTTTCAATTATGCAGGTATTCATCGTCCGGTTTATTTATATACGCGACCTAAAAATTATATTGAAGATATCACGGTAAAAACAGATGTTCAAGAACACGCAGGAATTATTGCATACGATGTTAAAACGATAAATAATACAGATGTATCTATGCAAGTAGAAGTAAAAATATATGATGAAGATAATAATCAAGTGGCGACAATGGTTGGTGCATCTGGAAGTATTAAAATAGATAGCCCGAACTTATGGCAACCAGGTAAAGCTTATCTATACCGTATGGAAGTTGAATTAACGGATGCTTCAGATAGAGATAATACTTTAATTGATCAATATGATTTAGAAATTGGAATCCGAAAAGTTGAGATTAAAGACGGACAATTCTTAGTTAATGACAAGCCGGTTTATTTCCAAGGATTTGGAAAACATGAAGATATGGATATTAAAGGCAAGGGACTTGACCACGCGATGAACTTAAGAGACTTTGAGTTGATGGACTGGATTGGTGCAAACTCCTTTAGAACATCACATTATCCTTATGCAGAAGAAGTGTTAGATCTTGCAGATAGACATGGGATTCTTGTTATTGGTGAAGTGCCAGCAGTTGGAATGTTAGGTCAGTCAGTGCCGGCAGTTGGAGAGCTTGATGGAGTTTTTCGTGAAGATAAAATCAATGATGCGACATTAAAAGAACATATCAGACTGACAAAAGAGATGATTGCAAGAGATAAAAATCACCCATCAGTTGTTATGTGGTCACTTGCTAATGAAGCTTCTACTATGGAAGAAAAGGCAGAGCCATATTTTAAAACGCTTGTTGAAGCGACAAGAAAAATGGATGACAGACCATTATTAAATGTTAACCTCATGCTGATTGAACCAGGTAAATGTAATGTATCAAAATACTTTGATGTTATTGGATTAAACCTTTATTTTGGATGGTATTCTGAACGAGGTAATATAGAAGCCGGAAGCAAGCGATTAAAAGTGTGGTTAGAGCAGTGGTATGAAGCAGAAGGCAAACCTATGATTGTAACAGAGTATGGCGTAGATACGATTCCTGGACTTCATAAACTTCCAAGCATTATGTTTACTGAAGAATACCAAGTTGAATTCTTGGATTCCTATCACAAGATATTTGATGAACTTCCTTGTGTCATTGGAGAGCATGTGTGGAACTTTGCTGACTTTATGACAGGAGAAGATATTGTACGAATAGATGGTAATAAAAAAGGTGTCTTCACAAGACAAAGACAGCCAAAAATGATTGCTCATGAATTAAGAAAGCGTTGGAAATTCGAAAGGAGATAATTATGAAAGCATTACGTAAAATCATGGATAAAATCTTATCCTATTCATTATCCATTCTTTTCGTTGTAATGACAGGATTGGTTTTATGGCAGGTATTTACACGATACATTCTGGGAGATCCAAGTATTTTCACAGAAGAATTAGTAAGAATTATCCTTCTTTGGACATCTTTTGTTGGAGCAGCGTATGCATTTGGAAAAAGAGAGCATATGGCACTTGTGTTTTTGAAAAACGGAGCCAAGGGATCGTTGCATGTATTTATAGCAGTGGCTATTGATGTCATCATTATTATTTTTACAGCGGTTATTCTTGTCTATGGAGGATATATTGCCACAAAAAATGTTATCGATATTAAAACTCCGATTCTGGATATTTCCAAAGGCTGGATGTATTCCCCATTTTTTGTAGCAGGTATCATTACACTAATATATCAAGTCATGAACATTGTTGAGGATTTTAAGATTAACAAAACTGCAGAATAGACAATGATAGATATATTAACACCACAATTTATATTTTCTTCAGGAAGGAGCTTATCATGGCTTTAAAAGCTGCACTTATATTATTCTTTGTATTTATTATGCTGTTAATATTTGGTGTGCCGATTTCTGTAAGTATCGGTATTTCATCTATCGTAACGGCGTTAGTTGTAACACCTTTTGAGGTGGCAATATTTACTATGCCACAGAAAATGATTAACGGAATTAACAGTTTCTCATTGCTTGCTGTACCACTTTTTGTATTGTCAGGTAACATTATGAACAACGGGGGAATCGCCCGTAGATTGGTTGATTTTGCCAAAGTTGTTGGTGGAAGAATGCCAGGTTCCTTAGCGCACACTAACGTTATGGGAAATATGCTTTTTGGTTCCTTGTCAGGATCAGCGGTTGCTTCATGTGCTGCCATTGGCGGTACTATGGCTCCACTTGAAAAAGAAGAAGGATATGAGCCTTCATTTTCAGCAGCGGTTAACATTGCATCTTGTGCAACAGGGATGCTTATCCCACCAAGTGGTGTTCTTATCCTATATTCATTGGTTGCAGGTGGTGTATCCATCTCAGCACTTTTTATCGCAGGATATATCCCCGGAATTCTTATGGGACTTGCTGTTATGGTGGTAGCTTATCGTTATGCGAAGAAAAATAATTATCCAACATCAGAAAAAATTACCTTTAAAGAAGGTCTAATGACATTCCTTCGTGCGTTACCAAGTTTGATGTTAATTATTATTGTAATCGGCGGTATCGTACTTGGAGCTTTTACAGCGACAGAAGGTGCAGCAGTTGCGGTTCTTTATACGTTTGTATTATCACTGATTTATAAGACATTAACTTTTGACAAACTAAAAGAAATCGTTCTTAAAACAGCGGTAACAACAGGTGTAATCATGTTTCTTGTTGCATCATCCTCAGCGATGTCATGGGTGATGGCATATACAAAAATACCACAAGCTATTTCTAATGGTATTCTTAGCTTGACAGATAATAAAATTCTCATTCTATTAATCATGAACATTATCCTATTGATTGTAGGAACATTTATGGATTTAACTCCAGCTGTACTTATTTTCACACCAATCTTTTTACCAATCGCTACACAGTTAGGTTTGCACCCGGTTCATTTTGGTATCGTACTTGTATTTAACCTTTGTATTGGTATCATGACCCCACCGGTTGGTAGTGTATTGTTTGTAGGATGTTCTATTGGTGATGTAACCATAGAAGAAGTTATTAAGCCACTATTGCCTTTCTTTGGTGCATTGGTTGCAGTACTTTTGCTTCTAACATATGTACCTGAAATTAGCTTAATATTACCTAGATTATTTGGATTAATATAGGGGAGATGTATTATGATTTTATCAGCATATAATTTTCGACGCCTTAAAAAGGATGCACACAGTGTATCCTTTGGGCTTGAAAACAGTAAGGAAATCTTTAAAGTTTTTGTATTAGATGAGAACATCATTCGTGTTGTGAATTACAAAGACAAGCCAGTTCTTGATAAAACCTGGATGATTGCTCCTGGAATGGAAGATATACCCCTTGAAGGTCGAGAGAGAATGGACATCAGTCCTTTTTCTTGTCCTGATTTTGAAGTTGTCGAAGAAGAGACCAGGGTAATCATCGAAACTACGTGTATAAAACTTGTGATTCATCTGGATGGGATGAAAATGGAATGGTTTGCCAAAAAAGAGGGAAAAGAAGAACTTTTTCTTCAAGATCGAAAAACACAAGCCTATAACTTAGATGGAGCCTTTGGACGGGGAGTATATCACTATATTCAAAGAACAAAAAATGAGTCCTACTATGGATTAGGGGAACGTGCAGGACATGTAGATAAGTATGGAAGTCGCTTTAAGATGGAAAATGTTGACCCGATGGGATATGATGCTGAATTTACAGACCCTCTCTATAAGCATGTACCGTTTTATATTACAAGAAATCATGAAAAAAAGATTGCATATGGACTTTTTTATGACAACTTGGCAACATCCCATTTTGATATGGGGAAAGAGTTAGATAACTATCATGGCGCCTATAGATATTATTTTGCCGAAGCAGGGGATTTGGATTACTATGTTATCCTTGGTCCTGAAGTGGAAAAAGTGACCAAAACATTTTCTTGGATGACAGGAAAAACTATCTTCCCACCCAAGTGGAGTCTAGGTTATTCAGGCTCTACTATGCACTATACTGACGCGCCTAACGCTCAAGAACAACTTCAGCAGTTTGTAGAAGACTGTAAGACATATGACATACCTTGTCAGTCCTTTCAGCTATCCTCAGGCTATACATCTATTGGCGACAAGCGTTATGTCTTTAACTGGAATACAGACAAAATACCGGATGCAAAAAAAATGAGCAAAGGTTTCCATGACGCAGGGCTTAGCCTTTGTGCAAATATTAAACCGGCACTGCTTATTGATCATCCGATGTATAAAGACCTTGAGCAACGAGGGTTATTTATAAAAGATGCAACAGGTCAAAAGACAGAGACGGCGATGTTCTGGGACGAGATCGGAGCATATGTAGACTTTACGAACCCGGAAGCTTTTCAATGGTGGAAAGATCAAGTGACACAGCAACTTCTAAAAAAAGGTATCGACTCCACCTGGAATGATAACAATGAGTATGAGATATGGGATGGACAAGCCAAAACCTTTGGATTTGGACAAGAGTTACCAGTAGAATTAATTAAACCGTTATTTTCCCTTCTTATGATGAAAGCATCCTTTGAAGCTCAGACGGAATTTAATGGAGATATACGACCTTATCTTATATCGCGTTCCGGTTGCCCGGGGATGCAGCGCTATGTTCAAACCTGGTCTGGTGACAACAGAACAGATTATAAGACGATTCGCTTTAATTCGAAAATGGGAATTGGACTAAGCCTTAGCGGAATCTATAATATCGGTCATGATGTTGGTGGATTTGCAGGCGATGCGCCAGAGCCGGAACTGTTTATACGATGGATTCAAAATGGTATTTTTCATCCAAGATTTACTATTCATTCATGGAATGATGATGCCACGGTTAATGAACCATGGATGTATAAAGAATACCTAGAGCCAATCAGAGACTTGATGATCTTTCGAATGCAGCTAGTACCTTACTTGTATGATCTTCTCTATAAGGCACATGCCAACTATGAGCCTATCATCCGACCTACTTTCTTAAATTATGAAACGGATGAAAAAACATTTGAAGAAAATGATGAGTTCATGGTCGGCAAGGATATTTTAGTGGCTTCAGTATTTAATAAAGGGCAAACAACTCGTAAGCTTTATTTACCTAAAGACGCTAATGGCTGGTATGAGTATTACAGTGGGAAGTGGTATGCAGGTGGTCAGGAGATTGAAGTGGAGGCGCCGTTGGAGAAAGCAGTATTTTTCCTACGGGCAGGTAGCATACTACCGTTAAATACGGCAGTTCAAGGCTTTGAAACCAAAGAAAAAGAGGCGAGAACGTATCGGATTTTTCCTCTTCAGGAAGATGGTGAGTTTGAGGTAAGCTTCTATGAAGATGATGGAAAAACGATGGATTATAAAAACGGGGTTCATGCATTGGTTACGTTAAAAGTAATCTGCACCAAAGACACGGTCACAGTAACGCGACGTGTTGAAGGATCCTATGAATTACCCTATAAAGAAGTTGCATACGAACTTGGGACAAAAGATAAGAGAATACTTGTGATTAATTAAAAAATATAAAGCCCCTAAACATGTGTTGAAGATACAATGTTTAGGGGCTTTGTTTAATCTAAAGTATAGGCAGCAGAAGTGGCTTCGGAGGTATCACCCAAAAAGTTAAGGATAAAGTAAAGTGCTACGATTCCAAGAATCAATGAGATCAATGGGTTAAATCCTAGCCCTGCCGGGATAAAGCCAAAGATTAGCGCAATAGCGGCAACTGTTGCGGCGTAGGGGATTTGTGTTCGAACGTGAGCAATGTGATCACATCCAGATGCCATCGAAGACATAATCGTTGTATCAGAGATTGGAGACAAGTGATCGCCCATAACAGCTCCGGTAAGAACAGCTCCGATTGCAGGGACAACGAGTTCAGCGCCTCCGGTAAGATAACTTAGCTCAATGGCGATAGGCATAACGATGGCATTGGTTCCCCAAGAAGTACCTGTTGAGAAAGCAACAATGGCAGGTACGATAAACAGAATCGCCGGAATCAAGAATGCAGGCAAGTTATTTCCAATAAGTTGCACCATTAATTCTGCAGTTTTAAGCTCGCTATTGATAGAACCCAAGGTCCATGCTAGAGCAAGAATCATTGAAGGAACAGCCATGGATTTTACACCTTCAACAAAAGCATCTGCAATTTCGGTTATTTTTAATGTGCGAGTGGCAAGTGACATTATCCAAGCAATGATGATGCCGCAAAAAGAAGCCCATAAAAGAACAACACTGGCATCAGCAGCTGAAAATGCTTCACGAATGGATGCACCTTCAAAACCGCCGCCGTTTTGGTATAATCCAATGATAGTGATAACAATGACAGAGACAATAGGAATGACTGCGTTATACCAGTGACTGTCAGTGCGAGTATCTGCTTGTGCATGATCGGTATAGCTCTTGCTTTTTGCCAAGAGTTCTGCTTTTTTCATTGGACCAAAATCTTTTCCGGTAAAGATAATCATAAGCACAAAGATTAGTGCAAGGATACTATAAAAACGGTAAGGAATACTTTGAAGAAAGACATCATATGCACCCATCTCCAATCCGAGTTTTTCAAGACCTTCTTGAATAAGACCAAGTTCCATACCAACCCATGTAGAGATCAAAGCCATCGATGAAACGGGGGCAGCGGTAGAGTCGACAATATATGCTAATTTTTCTCGGGAAACTTTTAGTTTATCAGTAATACCTCTCATGGAGTTTCCGACAATAAGGGAATTGGCATAATCGTCAAAGAAGATGGCAACGCCAAGTAACCATGTTGAAAAAAGTGCGGATTTTGTCGTAACGGCACGCTTTACTAATAAATCAGCGAGTCCTTTTGTCCCACCGTTTTTATCGACGATTCCAATCAAACCGCCAATGAGTAAACAGAAAATAAGGATTGATACGTTCCAGCTATCGGTTAATGAACCGACTAAATAGTTGTTTAACAATTCAGTAAAACCGGTGATGGGATTGCCGGTAATGATTGTTGATCCTATAAGAACAGCAACAACGAGGGAAAGTAACACCTCGCGTGTTAATAGTGCCATAACAATGGCGATTAAAGGGGGAAGTAATGCTAACCAATTCATAATAATATCTCCTATAATATACAAAGTGCAAAATATGTGTTCCAAAAAACAAAAAGCACCTAACCAAAGTTAAGTGCAATACATTTACATATACATCACATCGCATTGGTTAAGATAGCTCAACAATATAGTCACCTATATTGACAGTCCTGCATTTGTTTAATGCAGACCCAGCATTAAGTTTGGAATTTAATGCTTCGGCAATGGTTCCTTTCATAACAGATCAATAGCTTCCGGCTTCACTGAAATTACTAATAAGCATTGCGCCTCTACCTCATATACGATGAGGTATGATTATTCAATTCGAATGTTAGGTTAACATAATATTTTATCCGTGTCAAGGATTAATTCTTCGATGAGATGATTTTTTAGCTATTCAATTTTATAGATATAATGCATGTACTTATAACCATAAAATAGTGAATACTTGGATTAAGGCAAAAAAATTTAAACATTTTTTTATAAGGACTTGAATCAAAACTATATTTAGTATATAGTAGGTAACGTGACAATGTAAAACACAAATTATCGGGGGTAAATGAAGACATGCACACTATATGTAGTGTTTTGTCCAAAAAAACAATTATTTAAAACGGAGAAGATTATGAATATTTTAAAACGAAATGGGAACAACGCAGTATTTGATATTACTAAAATCATAGCAGCCATTGCCGGAGCAAATAAAGAAGTGGAACAAGAGCACCAGCTTCAGGCTGAGGATATAAAAAACATTGCAGGTAAAGTTGCAGCAAAAGTTGTAGAAGGAACACACGTAGAGACGATTCAAGACAGTGTTGAAGATGCTTTGTTAGATAAGGGTGCTTTTAAAGTTGCTAAAACCTATATAAAATATCGATATAAGAGAGATCTAGTTCGTAAGTCGAACTCGACAGATGAACAGATTCTAACATTGATTGAGACTAAAAATGAAGAAATCAAGGAAGAAAACTCCAATAAAAATCCTACAGTCGTTTCAGTTCAAAGAGATTATATGGCTGGAGAAGTCAGTAAAGATGTAACGAGAAGATTTTTATTAGAAGAAGATATTTCTAAAGCGCATGATGAAGGGCTTATCCATTTTCATGATACAGATTATTTTGCTCAACATATGCATAACTGTGACTTAGTGAATCTGGAAGATATGCTGCAAAACGGTACAGTTATTAGTGGAACGATGATTGAAAAACCACATAGCTTTGCTACAGCTTGTAATATAACAACACAAATCATTGCTCAGGTAGCCAGCACACAATATGGCGGCCAATCAATATCGTTAAGTCATCTAGCGCCCTTTGTGGATATTTCAAGGAAAAAAATCATGCTGGACATAGAAAATGAAATGAATATAGCAGGGGTTGTGCTGGAGAGCGAGAAGTTTAATGCGCTGGTGCACAAACGATTAAAAGAAGAGATTAACCGTGGTGTTCAGATGATTCAGTATCAGATTATTACCTTAATGACAACGAATGGACAGGCACCTTTTGTTACCTTGTTTATGTATCTTAATGAAGTTGAAGACGGACGCTTGCGTGATGATTTGTCGTTGATTATTGAAGAAATGCTCAAACAACGTATTAAAGGCGTTAAAAATGAAAAAGGGGTTTGGACGACACCTGCGTTTCCTAAGCTAATCTATGTTCTATCAGAAAATAATATTACAGAAGGCTCAAAATACTTTGAAATCACCCAATTAGCGGCTAAATGTACTGCCAAGCGCATGGTGCCGGATTATATTTCTGAAAAGAAAATGCGTGAATTAAAAAATGGTGATGTCTATACGTGTATGGGATGTCGGTCATTTTTAACACCTTATAAAGATGAAAATGGAAAGCCAAAGTATTATGGGCGTTTTAATCAAGGGGTAGTGACTTTAAACCTTGTAGACTTGGCACTAAGCTCTGGCGGGGATTTGGTCAAGTTTTGGAAGCTTTTTGATGAACGGTTGGATTTGTGTTATCGAGGCTTATTAGCTCGACACAATAGATTGAAAGGGACAAAATCTGATGTTGCTCCAATCTTATGGCAATACGGTGCGCTTGCACGTTTGGAAAAAGGGGAGACGATTGATCATCTGCTGTTTGGAGGATATTCAACTATTTCTTTAGGGTTTGCAGGATTATATGAATGTGTAAAATATATGACGGGACGTTCCCATACAGATACTTCGGCAGAACCTTTTGCGTTGTCTGTTATGCAATATATGAATGATGCCTGTGCAAGATGGAAGGCGAAGCACAATATTGATTTTAGTGTATATGGGACACCTTTAGAATCAACGACATATAAGTTCGCAAAAGCGTTAAAAGAAAGATTTGGCATTATTGATGGGATTACCGATAAAAATTATATAACGAATTCATATCATGTGCATGTAACAGAAGAAATCGATGCCTTTACCAAATTAGGTTTTGAATCAAAATTCCAAGAGCTTAGTCCGGGAGGAGCGATTTCATATGTTGAAGTTCCAAACATGCTAAATAATATCCCGGCGGTGATTTCTGTTATGCAATATATTTATGAAAATATCATGTATGCAGAGCTTAACACAAAGTCGGATTATTGCCATAAGTGTGGATTTGATGGTGAGATAGAAATCGTTGAATCAGAAGAAAAATTATTGTGGAAGTGTCCAAATTGTGGAAATACAGACCAAGATCATATGTCAGTCACCAGAAGAACTTGTGGGTATATAGGAACTCAGTTTTGGAATCAAGGGCGGACACAAGAGATTAAAGAAAGAGTGTTACATTTATAATGCATTATGGAAAGATTAAATACAATGATATTGCCAATGGTGAAGGGATACGGACTTCGTTATTTGTATCCGGGTGTCGAGTAGGATGTAAAGGCTGTTTTAATAGAGAAACTTGGGATTTTAATTATGGGCAACTCTTAACGGATGAAGTTGTAGAGCAAATGATTGAAAGCTTAAGACCCGGTTATATCAGCGGAATGACGGTTCTTGGTGGTGAGCCGATGGAGCCAGAAAATCAAGAGGCGTTATTACCTATATTCAAAGAGGTTAAACATAGATTCTCGAACAAGACAATCTGGATATATACGGGATATCTGTTGGATCAGGATTTAATAAAAGGCGGAAGAAAATACACAGCATATACAGATGAATTATTATCAATGGTAGATGTTGTTGTCGATGGACCTTTTGTGAGTGAGCTAAGTGAGATTGGCTTACAGTTTAGAGGATCAAGCAATCAGCGCATCATTCATATGTAGTGTAGGGAAAAAGAGCGGATACCGCTCTTTTTTTAATCCTCAAAGGTATAGCATTGATAAGGATTTTCGCTTGAGTTATAATTAGAGTAACAGTATTTTAATTCAAAAAATATGTAGAGCAAGCGTAGGAGGAGAATAATGAAGAAAATCATTATTTCGGATCTAGAAAAAGTGATAGGGACGTAAAACATATGGAATGGACAAAAGCATTAAAAGAATCGATTGAATATATTGAAAAGAACATGTATACAGACTTGTCAGCGGATGTGCTCGCAAGCCATGTTCATATCTCACCATTTTATTTTCAAAAAGCATTTCACATTATGACGGGATATGCAATTGGCGAGTATATTAGGAATAGGCGACTGTACCTAGCTGCAATTGACCTAATCGAAGGGAAAGAAAAAGTCATCGATGTGGCGTATCGATATGGCTATGAGACACCGGAGAGTTTTTCGAAAGCCTTCACACGTTTTCATGGCTTGTCGCCAATGAAATTGAAAAAGCAGCCCTATAAAATTAAAACCTTTCATCCCATTGAAATCAGTGTTTTTGTCAAAGGAGGAACAAAGCTTGAGTATACCTTAGAGACAATGAAAGCCTTTAAAGTGATGGGAATTAAGCAGCGATTCACCTATGAAAATGCTTTTGATGAAGTGCCAAAGTATTGGCAGAAATGGCGGAAACAGTGCCAAAAACAATGCCTAGCAACTACAGTTAATATGGGAAAGTATGGTATTAGTGTTGATGCAGGAAAAAGCGGGCAAATGTTTGAGTACTATATTGCAGGTGATTTTGATGTATCGCATGCCAATAATGAATGGGAAGTGCTTGAAATTCCTGCATTGGAGTGGGTTAAGTTTTCTTGTATAGGTCCAATGCCAGCAGCGCTACAATCCCTTAACACGCGTGTTTTTAACGAGTGGTTACCAGGCAACAAAGTATATGAGATTAGTGCAGGGTATAATATTGAGGTGTATAAGCAAGGCGATATTAATGATATAAATTATACGTGTGAGATTTGGCTGCCGGTGAAGAAGATAGAAAAATAATGGGACATATAAAAGCAAAGAATGACAAGATAGGATATGGGTTTCGCTATAGAATGGAGGCATAAGAAAGGAGAATTCTATGAAAACGAAAAGCATATCTTATTTTACGCTTGAGGGAACATATGAACAGATAGGACGCCAAATGGCATTAAAAACAAATAAGAAACCTGGGCTTGCAGCTGCACCGAAAAATTTTGGTGAAGAAGAGCTTGATGAAGCACTTACGTTATACGAAAAGTATTGTCCGGGAATCGTCAGTGAACTGAAGGGGTTTGCAAAAGCATGTCAAGTGCCAATGCGAGATATTGCATATACTTGGATGACATATTTGATACCAAGATGTTCAGGGCTTATTGTTGCAGGGAATATGATGGAAGATGGACATACAAAACTTTTTAGAAATTATGAATTTGACTTGGAACATGAAGACCTTATGGTGCTTGAGACAAGACCGGAAGGAAAATATGCGCATATCGGAGGTAGTGTTGTTCTTTTTGGAAGAAGTGAAGGGATCAATGAATGTGGGTTGGCGGTGTCAATGTCCTCTTGCGGTCTGCCTGTAAGTAATATGAGTGGAATGCGGCGACCAAAAATCAAGGGTCTACAGTTTTGGGCGGTCATTCGAAGTGTGTTAGAAAATTGTAAAAATGTGGAGGAAGCCTTGGCTTTGGTTCAAAAGATGCCGATTGCATACAATATTAATCTCTATTTGGCAGATGCACATGGGCAGGGGGGTATTTTTGAGACCATGGATGGCAAAACTGCCTATGAAAAGATGGATGCAAAACACTCAAAACAATATTTGTGTGGGACAAACCATATTGCTATTGATTCTTTTAAAAAATACGAACCGTTTGCTATGAAAAATTCCGTCGTTCGCCTGCAGGCAATAGAAAGTTTTATGGAAAGCCAAAAAAGCTTTCGGGAAGAAGAGATAACAACCCTATTTTTGGATAGGTATCCGAAGGGGTTATCTTCCCGCTTTTATGATGCTTTTTTTGGAACCATTAAGACTGTTGTAATGGATACAACGACATGCACGTATAGAATTCATTGGCTTGTTGAAGAGGAAAATGGGTGGGAGACATATCAGTTAACCGATGATGTGGGTGAACGAATAAGCGATCATTTCCTTGAAAAATGTTATGTTCAAGAACAGGCAAATCCTCTGTTTTTTGATATGGTCGATCTTTAGACTTATCGTTTGATACAGGTTTCTTTTTCGATAAGTTTAGCTTCAACGGTGATTTTGACGTTGTCAGTTTTTCCTTCGATTAAATTGACGATGTTGTGAGCTGCCAGTTTTCCGATTTTGTCATATTGTTGACTCATCGTTGTGATTTGTTTTGAATGAATAGTATTAAGGGTTGTATCATTATCAAACCCTATAATAGAAAAATCATCAGGAATTTGATAACCTAGTTTTAAAGCGGATAATATGAAGAAGGATGCGATACGGTCATTAGCGGCAAAAATGGCCGTAATGCCATTCTTCTTATAGTCTTCGACGATGTTGGACATGATTTTTTCGTTATGTTTGTGAAGATAGCCATGATTAAAACCTACGTGAATCCATTCGCTTTTTAAAGTGGAGCCTTCTCGCATTGCTTGACAATAGCCTAAGTAGCGATCTCTAATTGAGACAAACTTTTCAAGACCTACATCACATAAGAATCCGATTTTTTCATGATTAAGACGGAGTAGATATTGCACGGCATCATAGCCGCCCTTAAAGTTATCCGTTGTAATTGAACTAATGGGCAAACACTCGACATACCTGTCCAAAGTAATAATAGGAAAGTTCTCAATAAAAAGCTTGTTAAGAATATTGATGGTTTTATTGGGAAATAGAGGGAAGTGAATGATGCCGGCGACTCTCGTATCATACATCTGATTTAAGATGCCTTTTTCTTCGTTGATCGTTTTGAAACCGGTTCGAACATTTAAAAAATATCCGGCTTCACCTAAATACTGTGATACGCCTGTAATTGTTCCTGTAAAACTGGATTCATTCATATTCAATGGCATAGTCAGTGTAATGATATTGCTATGATCAGTTGTTGTGAGGGGGAGAGTGGGCGTATTTTTTTGGGGTGAACTATCGCTTCCCATTACGTAAATACCGCTACCACGGATACTATAAATATAATCATCATCTCTTAACATTTGCAAAGCTCTTTTAACAGTAATCTTACTTACCTGGTGCTGTTGAGAGAGCTCTTGTTCTGTTGGCAACTTTTCGTTAGGGAGATATTCTTGATTAGTAATTTTCTCTTTTATAGCATTATACACTTTAAGATATAAAAATTTTTGGCTCATATCATGGGAATCCTTTCATCGTATATTTTTTATAACTACTTTTCTTAGGAGATTGTTAATAATATACTTAATTATAAAACAGAATTAGGTATAATTCAACTGTTTTTTTAATGAAAAGTAAAAAAAGGGTAAAACAAATGTTAAAAACTACCGAAAAATGTTGACTTGAAGCATTTAAATTGGTATTGTTTATATGCAGGTAAAAACATGAAACAAGCCAAGGTAATATTAAGTATATCTAATATGGAATAAACATACTTAATAAGTGCCAAGATTTTATTTGAATGAAGGAGAATATGATGAGAAGATTTTTACCGTTGTTATTAGTAATGTTAATGGTGTTAACAGCATGTTCAAAAGAAGAGGAGACACAACAAGGTACAACAGGGGAAGAACAAGATGTGCAAACAGAGCAGACAACTGGGACGGATGATAGTTCAGTTACAGATGACGATGCGATGGCAGAAGACGGAAGAACACTTAAGATTTTAACCAATGTTGTTGGAGGAAAAAATCCTGAAGAACATGAACTATTTGTAGCAGCAATTGAAGAAGCATTAGGCGTGGACGTGGAAATGACAAAACCTGCATCCGACTACGACAATGTATTGCTTCAAAAGTTAGGTTCAGGAGAAAAATACGATATTATCTATACAGTAAGTGGAAAAATCCCCTTATTAGTAGAGCAAGGGGCGCTAATGGACATGACACAATTAATTGCTGATTCGCCAGTGCTTTCTGATGAACAAGTGATTCCTTCTTCGGAATATGATTTGTTTAGAATGGATGGAAAGTTATATGGGACACCATCAAAATACGAAGGCGGAAGATTGGCGATTGTACGCGAAGATTGGCTCAGAGAATTTGGTATTGATGCGCCGGTTACACTAGAAGATTGGGAGAACTATTGGAAGCTTTGTAAAGAAGAAAAAGGAGCATGGGGGATTGCAACTGCCGGATTGTATGATATTCAGCCATGGGCGAGTGCTTGGGGCTTAAAGGATGCCATGGTTTTAGATGAAGGTAAGCTTACGGTACCTTATGCAAATGACGAAGCGGCAGCTATGTGGGATTGGCTTAATGAAATGTATGAAAAAGGATACTTCGAACCAAATTATGAAACCAATGGAACGGGTGAAGTGCGAAGTCTAATTTTTGGTGATATGAATGGAACAATGGCTTATTGGGATGCTTGGGTCGGATTGTTTAATGCCCAAGAAAGTGAACGATATGAAGCTGGAACATTTGAGATGAAAGGCTATGCCGGAGTTCCATCAGAGGATGGAGAGATTATTCTAACAAGAGGAGATTCTTCTCTTTGGGCGATTCCTGCAAATGCTGAAAATGTTGATTTGGCAGTGAAGTTCTTAGAGTTTTGGAATAGTGAAAAAGGATATCTTTTAGGAACTATAGGTATTGAAGGGCATGATTATACGGTGTCAGGAGCGGAATATACATTGACAGATATTGGGACTGAACACAATATGGATCATGGGAGTCCAAGAGTACAGTCAAAAACTTGGGAACATCCATTTCCGCCACTTCCAGGTGTAAGCGAGGCAGAAGTTGTCATTAACGCGTATGCCACACCGCTTTATCAACCGGCTCAATGGGATGATGCGAAGAAAATTGTTGAGTATTGGGGATTTAAAGCAATTAAAGGTGAGGTTAGTGGTGAAGAAGCAGTTAGCGGTATGCAACAAGAACTTAAAGATGGCGGCCTAATTGACTAACGATATTTAAGAATATAAGGAGAAACATGAAAAAGCATAGTCTACTAAAAAGAATAATCAGCATGAAAATGTTCTACCTTTTTATTGCACCGGCAATTATATTTTTCTTGATCTTTATTGCTTATCCATTGGTAAATGGATTTTTAATGAGCATGCAAAAATATGGACTTATGGGCTCGATGGGATATATTGGTGTGGACAATTATGAAGTGCTGGTTCAAGATAAGTTCTTTTTAAAGACGATTACAAACACCCTTAAGATATCGATAGGTATTGTAACCTTTGGGGTTACAATACCTATCATCATCTCTTTAGGGATTAACGAATTAGTCTTTAAAAGGTTTAAACGTACAGTTCAAACGCTGATTTTTGTACCTTATTTATTTTCTTGGGTCATTATTATCGGTATTTTCTTGAACTTATTTTCCCCTACAGGTGCAGTAAACTCCTTTTTGGTAGGAACGGGGATTACGGAAACTTTTGTTGGTTTTTTTACAACAGAAAAATACGCAAGACCGATGTTGATATTACTTACTGTCTGGAAAGATATTGGATATACGACATTAATCTATCTAGCAGGATTATCTACCGTCGATCAGACACTGTATGAGACGGCGAGCATAGATGGTGCCAATTTTTTTCAACGGTCAAGGTATGTTTCATTGCCGGCATTAGTCCCGACAATAAAAATAATGACGATTATGATTCTTATGGGTTCCCTTCGAACATTTGATCAATCGTTGCTGTTAGCCAATTCATCGGTTTATAGAGAAGTTACATCTGTTGTTGTGTACGCATTTGAAAAAGGTGTACTTAAGTTTGAATTGGGAATTGCAACAGCAAGTGCTTCGATTGTATTTATCGGAACATTGCTGTTAGTGTTGATTGTAAAAAGAATCATAAGATATCAATAAGAGAAAATAGGTGATGATGATGAAGCGAAGTTCTTATCTACAAGCAGGCATAGTCACAATGTTGATTATATTGTTATTGGTACTGGTAATACCGATTTTATCAGCTTTTGCGGTGGCCTTTGATTCTTCAAAGGATTCGTTAAAGGGTGGGTTTATGCTCTTTCCCAGAGAGTTCAGTCTTGAAGGATTTGTAAAATTATTTAAACAGGTAGGGTTTTTACGACCCTTTATCAATTCAACGATTATCTTGGTCTTTGGAACTTTTTTTCATGTAGTAACATGTTCCTTGGCGGCATATGTGCTAGCGCAAAAAAATCTGCCGGGAGCTAAGATAATTACAATCTTTATAATAGCGACTATGTCGGTACCTCAACAAATTTTGATGATGCCTCAGTATATTTTGTATAAGCAATTTAGCCTTACCAATACATTATCGGGGATGATTATCTATAACATGGCGGCAGGATTTAGCATACTTTTAATGAAAAGCTATTATATGGGTGTTCCTAAGGAAATGGCAGAAGCGGCAAAAATGGATGGAGCAAGCAATCTGTTGATTTTTAAAAAGATATATCTTCCGATGGTTAAATCAGGTCTTGCGACAATTATTATAATTGATGCGGTGGCGAGATGGAATAATTATAGTGCAGCTGTTTTATTTATCACGGAACCCAAAAAATACACGATTCAACAGGCAATTAAAGCAATAGTCGCATTTGATGATGCAACATCATCAAGTAATTTAATTACCCCCAATGTGCAGATGGCAGGTGTTGTTGTCGGGATGCTTCCCCTAGTCATCCTATACTTTGCACTTCAAAAACACTTTGCAAAAGGGCTGCTTGCAGGCGCAGTGAAAGGATAAAATGATAATAAAAGAGTATATAAAAAAAGAACAAGAAAAAGATTATGTCATGATACCTTTTAGCGTGGACGATGACGTGGAAAAAATTGAAGTCGCCTATCGCGTTGATGCACGTGATGCGACAATAGATATCGGCGTCAAAGACCCAAAAAGGATACGTGGTTTTAGTGGAGGAGCTAGAGACAACTTCTATATATGTCTAGACCATGCGACACCGGGATATATTTCCGGAGAGTTGATGAAAGGACAATGGGAGGTTATATTAGGTACATATGAGGTTCCTCAAGATGGGTGTATGGTTACACTTGAGATTAATGTGGTAAAAAAACACAGACAATGGCTAAAAGGTGATACCCATACACATACGTTCCATAGTGACGGTAAGTATAGTCTAGATGATGCTTCAAGACTTATGCATGAGCAGCATATGGATTTTATTATTTGTACAGATCATACGACGGTTTCGCATCATAATAATTTGCCAACAGATAAAGGGCTGATTTTTATTGAAGGGGTCGAATTGACGACGTATAAGGGGCATAGCAACATCGTAGGTATCAAAAACTTTGATTTTGACTTTAGGGTGCTTAATAATGAGGATGTATATGCGGTTTTTGAGCAAGCAAAAAAACAAGGCGGATATATTGGAATCAATCACCCCTATCACAAAGGAAATACATGGCAGTATGCCATTGATTTGGATGTAGTTGATTGGATAGAGGTCTGGAATGGACCGATGCATGATGATAATTATGAAGCGGTAAAATTATGGCAGCAAATGTTGCAAGAGGGATATCAAGTACCGGCAGTAGGTGGTAGTGATGTCCATCGGGATGATATATATGTAAAACATGGTATACCTAGTTTGTACGTGTTGGCACAGAGCTATTGCAAACACGATATCTTAGAAGCAATGAAAAAAGGAAATAGTTATATGTCCATCTTTGATACACATTTAGAATTTTATACAGAGCATAATGTGATAGGAGAAAAAACAACGGATGAGTTTGTGACGATAGAGATAGAGGGCTTAGCACAGGCAGATGTGGTTCACATCATTGGAAGTGAGAGCTATCAAGATATAGAAATTAAAGATACGACGACGTTTCAAATGGAAAAAGCTTTTGGAACAGATATATTTTTAAGAATAGAAGTGAAGCGATTTATAGATGTGACCAATCGACATGAAACTATACTGTTAAGCAATCCGATATATAAGTAAAGTGGGACCGAAAAATGGAAAAAGATATAAAACTATTTAGAGATAAAATTCAAGAGATATATGCGGCAAGGTATTATGAAGAAATCACAGTAGATGAAATAGAAATATCTAAGCCAAGTGACACGGTCTTAGATATTGGCTTGGTAGATACCTGTGATTTTTTTTCTTTCAAAAAAGGCGATACATTTATTGGGCGAGACCAATATTACTGGCTTAAGATAAAGGTTCAATGGCCTTTAAATTATATGCATAAAGCGATTCGGTGTTTTTTTGACATAGGTAAAACAGGCGTCTGGTTTGAAAAGGGTATGGAAGGGCTTTTATATTTAAAGGATGGGACCGTATGCCAAGGTGTAGATAGGAACCATCAAGAGGTTATTCTTGAGAATTTTGATATTGCCAATAATGTGTTTTACATTTTGACATGGAGTGGAGTTGAAGCCGGAGGCGAGGAGAAAGAGCAAGAGCATACGTTTAAAAAGATTTCTTTTGCGCTGTATCGTCCGGACTATAATGCTTTGTATTATCATTTGAAGCATATTCTGGATGAGTATGAACGTCTTGATGCGGACAATACATATAAATATGTATATCAAAAGATACTAAAGCAAGCTTTAAGTATCTACACCAATGAAAATGTGGATAATTCACTAGACTATATCAAGGAGCAATTAAGTAAGTACAATAAAAATAATTTGATAGAGTCTTATTGTGTCGCCCACTCACACCTAGATTTGGCTTGGCTATGGAGAATCCGACATAGTAAGCAAAAGGCGAAAAGAACATTTAATACAGTATATAAAATGATGCAAGAACATGATGGTTTTGTTTTTTTTCAGAGTCAGCCACAGATATATCAATGGATAAAAGAGACAGAACCTGGACTTTATGAGGCAATTCAAGATAGGGTCAAACAAGGGCGCTGGGAAGTTGGCGGGGGTCTATGGGTCGAATGCGATATGAACATGCCAAATGGCGAAAGTCTTGTACGCCAACTGCTCTATGGCGAAAAGTTTTTTCGGGAAGAATTTGGAGAACAATATAAAAAAGATTTTATTTGGCTCCCAGATGTTTTTGGATTTAACTTTGCGCTGCCTCAATTGATGCGAAGTGCTAATATTGACTGCATTATGACAACAAAATTGAGCTGGAACGAGTATAATAAGATGCCGGAAGATACTTTTTTATGGAAAGGAATGGATGCTAGCCAGGTTCTATGTCATCTCATCACTACACCCCATCCATATGGAGAAAAGCATTATGTATATAACGCAGTGATTGACAGCAACAGTTTGTTAGGTACATGGGAAAATTATCAAAGCAAACAAATGAATCCTTCCATGCTCATAGCCTATGGCTATGGTGATGGTGGTGGTGGAGCTAATATGGAGATGGTCAACTCTATTGATATTGTTGATCAGATACCGACACTCCCAAAGGTTAAGCATAGCTCCATACGAGAATATATCCAAAAGCTAACAGCTAATTTTAATGCATATGAAGGTATGAAACCAATATGGAATAATGAATTGTACTTGGAATTTCATCGGGGGACATATACAACTCAAGGAAAAATTAAAAAATGGAATCGTAAGCTAGAAAGTATATATCGCTACACAGAGATGGTAGCGGCTACGGCTAGCCTTTTTTGTAAGGATTGGAATGTATATCCTTTTGAACAGATTGAGCAAGGAATAAAAATCCTATTAACGAATCAGTTTCATGACATTTTGCCAGGGTCTTGTACAAGGCAAGTGGCAGAAGATGCACTAGGCGATTATCAGCAAAGTGCGTCCATGGCAGACGAGATCATAACCCATATGCTTCGTCGAATCAGTGTTGATGTGCAGGATATGTTAACCGTGTATAATCCTATTATGGATAGAGAAAATATTATGCTGCTTAACGATGTATTTATTGATGCATCGATCATCGATGAACATCAAAATGTGCTGCTATCTCAGCTCACCCGTGAAGGTACATGGATATATGCCAAAGACTTGACGCCTTTTGCATTTAATAATTATAAGGTAGTTAGTGGTCAGAGGCCACACTTAAATACAGCCCAGGTGGATATTCATGGACGACATTTTGAGAATAATCTCTATATTATCCAATGGTCACCAAGAGGAAGTCTTACAAGAATCTACAGCAAACAGTTGGACCGGGAATTGATTCTAGAAGGTAGTTATGCCAATGAGTTTCAGGTGTTTGATGATAAGCCGGGAGAATTTGAAGCATGGGAAATCAAGCTAGAAACGCTTGAAGATACGTTTCATACTATGGAAGTTATTAAAGAGCTTGAGAGCGTAACCGTTTTAGAAAAAGGCGATTTGTTTACATCCATTGAATTTAGATACCGCTATAAAAACAGTACGGTTTTACAAACGATGAAGATATATAATGACTCTAATCGTATTGATTTTGAGACACATATGAATTGGCAAACCCAAGAAAAATTAGTTAAGGTGAAATTCCCTCTAAACATCTATGCACGCGAGGCGACCCATGATGTATCCTTTGGAAATATTAAAAGACCTACACATCGGACAACTTCATGGGATAAGGCTAAATTTGAAACCTGCGCAATTCGTTATGTGGACCTATCTCAAAGAGATTTTGGTATAAGCTTGCTTAATGATGGCAAATATGGGTATGATGTTGAAGATGGATGTGTTCGACTGTCATTAATCAAATCATCGATTCACCCTGACGTCAAAGCCGATATTGGTGAGCAATCCTTTATATATAGCCTATACCCTCATAGAGGTGACTTTGTCGAGGGGCGAGTCAATAGTGAAGCTAGAAAGTTAAATAACAAGCTCGTACCTTACTTTGGTAAAAAAAGCCAAGTGTGTCAAAGTCTTGTTGAGATTGATGGAAAAAATGTTGAAGTGGATGCTATCAAACGCTCGCAAGATGGTGAATTTTTGATTCTTCGGTTACATGAGTATGGCGGAGGTAGTGAGAAAATCAAGATAAGTAGCAGTTTTGGTATAAGTCGCTACGCATTCTCCAATATATTGGAAGAAGAAGATAAGTGGCATATTGCTACGAAGGATATTATATGTGAGCTATCACCTTATGAAATCAAAACATTGAAAATGGAGATGAAAAAATAAATGAAAAAAGTACATATAATTTATAAAACCCATCTTGATATTGGGTTTACTGATTTTGCAGAAAATGTGGAACAACAATATCTAAACAATTATATCGACAATGCGATTAAGATTGCTTTTGAAATGAATACGACCCATAAAAAATTTGTATGGACTACAGGGTCTTGGCTTATCTATCGCTATGTTCAATCCAAAGATGAGCATGAGTTGACTCAATTAAGGGAAGCTGTGGAAAAAGGATATATTAAGTGGCATGGTATACCCTTTACCACCCATACAGAGCTTATGGATAGTACTTTACTTAATTATGGACTTAGCTATAGTCAAAAACTAGATGCAATGTTTAACCAAAAAACCATAGCGGCAAAGATGACCGACGTTCCGGGACACACGATTGGCATCATAAAACATTTGGTAAAGGCAGGGATTAAATACCTACATATTGGTGTTAATCCGGCATCCAAAATGCCTCATGTACCTAAGGCCTTTTTATGGCGTGACCAAGCAGGAAGAGAAATTATTGTGAATTATTCCAATGTATATGGAGAAAGTCTATGTCTTGATGGTTTAGATGATATTTTGACTTTTTGCCATGCTGGGGATAATTGTGGCTATCTGGATAGACAGACCATTGAAAAAGAATATGCTCGTGTGCAAGAAACCTATGGAGAGTGTGAAGTTTACGGTTCGACATTGGATGCATATGCAAAAGCGGCATGGGAACAACGCCATATACTTCCTGTTGTTACGGAAGAGATTGGAGATACGTGGATTCACGGTGTCGCAACGGATCCGATTAAAGTAGCTAACTACAAGACGTTATTAAAGTTAAAAGACCAATGGATAAAAAATGGAGATATGGTCAAAGACAGTCAACAATATTGTGAATTTATGGATAATCTGCTACTGGTTTGTGAACATACGTGGGGGATGGACTTAAAAAAATATCTACCGGATTATAAGCATTACGCAAAAGAGGAGTTTATGCGGGCGAGGGCGGTAGATGATGTAGAAAACTGTGTTACGGATAAGTATGGTTTTATAACACCTTTTACATATAACGAGGTTAATAAACGAGGATATAAGGTTATTGAGCAGTCATGGAAAGAACAAAGGGAATATATACAAAAAGCGGTTTCGAGCCTAGATATAGCTCAACAGCAAGAGGCAAATAAAGCATTTCAAACGGACAATAGCATGAATACAGAAGGGTTTGATAGCATTATCCCGGGAAAAGAATATGTATTTATGGAAAATCAAATAGTTTTTGGCGCCGACGGAAGTATTATTAAACTTGTCGATGGTAAAGAGCAAGAAATTGCCGGAACAGATAACCCTATCGGTAGATTTTTGTACGAAAAAATAGGTGTTGCCGATTATGAAGCTTGGTTTGGAAAATATATGGATATAAAAGAGAACTATCGTTGGTGTATTTCAGATTTTTCAAAACCCGGATATGAATTTGTAGACGATGCTTATGAGCGAGAATATTTTTATCCTTTTGGAATTGATTTATGTTATCAACAAAAAAAGACACATGTTTTAGCGGTGATGAAGCTTACGATGGAACCCCGGGCATGTGAGGTATATGGCTGTCCTCGAGAAATTAACATAGCATACCGTATTTATGCACATAAGATTGAGATCAATCTCTCATGGAAAAAGAAAGATATCAGCCGAATTCCAGAAGTATCATGGTTAATTATCGCACCAAAGGTAGATAACAAATATCAATATAAGTTGAATAAACTAGACAGTGAAGTCTCTTGCTATAACGTGGTTCGTGATGGAGCAAAAAAATTGCATTGTACAGAATATGTCACCTATGATGGAGCAGATAAGCACATGAAGATAACGCCTATACATACCCCTCTTGTTGGAATAGGAAGTTCAAACTTTCTCCAATTTGATAATATAGTGGGAGATCTGGATAGAGGATTTTACTTTAATATTCACAATAATGTATGGGGAACAAACTTTCCAATGTGGTTTGGCGAAGACATCAGCGTAGATTATGTCTTTGAATGGGAAAGTTAAGCATTAAATGAAGTATAGCTTAGCTTGACATTCTGTAAACCATTTGATATTATCGCAATTAATGATAATGAAAATTGATATCAATTACCATGGTGGTATTGAATGGTTTATAAGGAGGAGACTATGAAAACAATGGCGGATTATTACAGCAAACTTCATGACTATAGAGAGGCGCAATTACTTCTAGCCGGAATCAAATTAAATGTTTTTTCTTGCTTGGACACATCAAAAACGGCAAAAGAAGTTGCACAGGTATTAAAATATAATGTGAGGAATCTAGATATATTTTTGAGAAGTTTAGCTTCAATAGGATTAGTAGACTATCGCAAGAATAAATATAAGAATACTGAATCGACAAATCTTTTTTTAAATGCAAACAGTTCAAATTACATAGGAGATGCAATTTTATTTAGAGAAGAAATGATGTCACTAAAAAATTTGGAAGATAGGATTATCAATGGGCCAAATAGAAAAAATCAAGCGAATACAGAACTTTTTGATTTTTATCGATTAGCAGAAGTCTCAAGAAATGAAATGTATCATGGTAGAGTTCAAAATGCATTGTATGTTACAAGTACTCTGTTTACAAAAGAAGATGAATTTAAGGTGTTAGATTTAGGTGGGGGCTCAGGAACGTTAGCTCTTGAGATTGTGAAAAAATATCCATGCGCAAAGGCGGTTGTATTTGAACATCCAACGGTAGCTAAATTGCCTAAGAAACTAATAAAAGAAGAAAAGTTGGAAAGTCGGGTTCAAGTCATAGAAGGGGATTTTAATACAGATAATATAGGAGAATCTTATAATCTTATTATTGCTTCAGGCGTAATGGACTTTGCACACGAGCATCTAGAAAGTCTAACAGCAAAATTATATGATAGCCTGGAAAAAAACGGAGGATTATATATAGTTACACATGGTGTCAATAAAGATTATTTGTTTCCAAAGAAAGCTGTTGTGGGGTGGCTTTCAGGACGGTTAAATGGTTCTGATGCACTTATAGATGAAGATACAATAATAAAAGCTATTTTGCAAAAAGGATTTATAGAGAAAAAAATGGAAGAAAAAAAGAACCGAAGTTTAAGTGAATACATATTTATAAAATAATGCGCTTCATATATTTTATGCTATAATTGATGCATAGAAAGTGCAATATGCATTAAGAGAAAATGGGAGGAAAAAAATATATGAAGATACAGTGCATTATTTTTGATTTTGGAGGAGTTATAGGATATCCCCATGATAAAGAGCGTGTAAAGACAATGGCAGAACTTCTTCAAATGAAGGTTGAAGACTTTGAGGAAGCATATTTTTATCATCGAACAGCATATGATGAAGGACTTATTAACAAAGAAGAATATTGGCAGCGCATTAGTGGCGAAGATTTGGATCCAGTAACACTTGAGGCATTGGTCACGGAAGATTTTCATAGTTGGACGCGAATTAATCAGAAGGTGGTTGAACTGATTAAGCGGTTAAGGACAACAGTAGGACATGTGGCACTGTTGTCTAATATTAATATGGAAGCCAAACGCTACATTCAAGAAGAACTAAAGCTTTTTGAGATGTTTCACTCAACATATTGTTCTTGTGATCTTAAGCTTATGAAACCGCATCGTGAGATATATGATTATGTTATACATTCACTTCAGGTGCCAGCTGAAGAATGTGTATTTATTGACGATACAAAAGAAAATATCGCCGGTGCAAAAAAAGCAGGTCTTCATGGAATCGTATTCGATAACTATGAACAGCTAAAGACGGCGTTAGAACAGTATCATATATCCGTATAAAAGCAATCCAATAATTTTCAATTCTATCACAGTATGAGTGATTAGAGAAAAAGCCCATTGATCCTCACAAATCCAACACGAAACACTCCCCAAAAAACGGAGGTGATACGATGTGAAAAAGCTGTTTTTTTCTTTTTGGCAAACCTATTTCGGTCCTACCCTTGAATTGCGTGTGCGTCTATTCCATATACTTGCCTTTAGCGGCACGGTGAGTAGTTTGGTGATGGGGGTGTTGGGTGTTGCCAATGGTCTTATGGAGAATGCTGTTGTAAACCTACTGGTTGCAGGACTCTCCTATGGACTGTTTACATATTCCTACCGATCAGGGAACTATCAATTATGTTATACAATCACCGTTGTGGGAATTTTTCTTCTGTTATTTCCAATACTCTTTTTCTCAAGTGGAGGATATTACAGTGGAATGCCTGCATTTTTTGTGTTTGCAGTGGTGTTTACCATCTTTATGCTGGAAGGAAAGCAGGCTATTTTTTTTTCATTGACAGAAATTCTATTCTATATCACAATTTGTATCATCGCATACTATCATCCCACATCTGTCCAACACTTCGACACAGAGCAGGAAATGCTTATTGACATAATCATTGCATTTGTTGTAGTCAGTTCGGTACTGGGTGTGAGTTTATATTTGCATTTTCGCCTTTATAACGAACAGCAGCGAAAGTTGGACGAACAGAATGTTCTACTTTCACAAATCAATCAATCTAAAACAGAATTTTTAGCAAACACTTCTCATGAGATGCGCACCCCGCTTACTGTTATTTCAATTAATATACAGGCAGTAAACGGAATTTTGCAGAGTATGGATCAGTCAATTACCGATCCTGAAGTGATAGAGCTACTAGAGGATGCACAGGCTGAAATTATGCGCTTGTCTCGTATGGTGGGTGGTATGTTAACACTTGCCTCTATTAGTGAGGGAACAGAAAAGAAAAAAACCGATCTCTCGGTCTTGTTAAGTGGAGTAGCAGATATGTTGCGTCTGACACTCTTGGGGCGTGGCAATCAACTTATAACAAAAATCGAAAAAGACCTTACTGTGTTTTGTAACGCAGATTTGCTTTCCCAAGTCGCATTCAATCTTATTCAAAATGCACAAAATCATACTGAAAACGGGGTGATTTCATTGAGTGCTTCTAGGGAAGGGGGACAAATTATTGTTACAGTATGCGACAATGGTTCGGGTATTTCAGCGGAGCTTTTGCCACACGTGGTTGAACGTGGAGTAACGGACAAACAAAACGGTGGTACCGGCTATGGTCTATTTTTGTGTAAAACAGTGGTGGAATCTCATGGTGGAAAAATCACCATTACAAGCGAATTAGGTAAAGGAACGATAGTATCATTTACCCTTCCTGCTTTTCAGGGACAATATGGAGGTGATGAGATATGACAATAAATAACCAAAAAGGAAAACGAATTCTCTTAGTAGAGGATAATAAGAAAATCATGCATGGAAATCAACGTTTATTTGGAATGGCGGGCTATAAAACTATCACTGCACTCACATTGGCCGAAGCTCGAACCGCTATTAATTTACAAAAACCGGACGCTATTGTTTTAGACATCATGCTTCCCGATGGCAACGGATTGGATTTTATGCAGGAGCTTCGCTCAGGTGAATATGCAGGCATTCTTATTTTACTGTTGACAGGATTAGGTACACAAGAGGACATCATTCGCGGGTTTACAACAGGTGGGGATGATTATCTTACAAAACCATATGACTTCCCTATTTTGCTGGCAAGAATTGAAGCACTACTCCGTCGTTCCCAGCGAGTACCTGAGGTTTTAACAAAAGGTCGCTTGTCCTTAGATATTACATCAAGTGTTGCCACGGTAAACGGAATAGATTTGTTGCTCAATAAAAAAGAATTTGCCTTACTTCTAATCTTTATTCAAAATCCGAAGAACTATATTGATGGAGCATATCTTTATGAAAAGGTATGGAATGAACCTATTGCAGCTAATGCTCAAGCACTCAAATCAACTCTCGCCCGTTTGAGAGTGAAGCTTAACGGCAGCGGTTGGGGTATCGTTTCCTCAAGAGGAGAGGGATACGGTCTCGAGCGAGAATAAAATAATATTTTTTAAAGCCCAAAATTGGCGAAGG
>DGAD01000018.1:0-1265 GCA_002382805.1 Clostridiales bacterium UBA4039 | reverse complement strand
CCTTCGCCAATTTTGGGCTTTTCTTATGCAATAATGAGAATAGAGATATGAGAATCTATAATTTTAAAATAAAAATGACAAGGAGATGAGATTATGAAACCTTTCAAAGAGCTTTCACGAAAAAAGATTGTACTGGTGTTATGCTCAACCATTCTTATATTTATACTTTCTGCCTGCAGCAGTGAGAAAACACCCGAAAATAACCTGCTACCTCCTATCCAAGAGGATGCTATCATTGGGGAATGGGTTTATAGCGAGGATACCTTGGTTTATCATTTTGATGGGGAGGGAAATTATGCAATGGCTGACGTGGTAGGCATCTATTATGGTGGCTATTCCTTTGATGGTAACACAATTTTAATGGACGATGGATCAGGCGTTATACAAAGTGGCTATTTTGATTTTTCCGAGGGGGGACATTTATATTTGGAAGGAGTGGAGGGTAATTTCTTTTATGTAGGTGAATCCAGCCTTTCAGCTCATTTGGATAAAATGGGAAAAACTCCATATTTTGAAGAATTGGGCATAGTTACTGATTTTATGCCCGATGAAGGACGCTATACACTGGATAATGGTGGAGTTTATTATTACGAGGATGGTAGTGGATATACCACGGTACCTGTGGAATATGACGGCTTAGTATATTGTGCAGAAAGCTTCCCTGGAACTTTTGAGGCGATGAACGCAATGATTGATGAAAGTAAAAGCATAACAGAATTACAAGAACTGAACGATTATTTCTATTTTGATCCTTATACAGGACTGTTTTGTCGAATTTATTAGGAGGAAGAGTAAAATGTTTATAAAAATTAGGTATTCTGTAGTATTTGTATTGTTAGTTTGTTTTTTAGTCGCTTTAAGCGGCTGTGGAGAGAACCCCTCATATGATGAGGAAACATTACCTGAAGATGCAATGAGCAGTGATGTAGAGCAAACAGCAGAAAGCTTGCTCTCCCCTTATGAGGGCTGGTGGCATAGACCCGATGATTATATTGCTGAAGGTGTTTCCATGGTGGATATTTTCAAGGTGGATGCAGACAGCGCAACATGGACACCTTATAACGAATATGGCTCTGCCGGCGACAGCTTTTTTTGTTATGGAGATGAAAGCAGCCTCACCCTTGATTTAGCGGAGTTTGGGGTGGTGATACTTTTCCCTGACGGCGAAAATTTAATAGATGAGAACGGAAAAATCCATTTTGTTCGGGGAGAAGAACCGCAGCCACAGGTAAGCCAAACCACCCGGTAGTGTAAAGTAGCCTATG
>DGAD01000032.1 GCA_002382805.1 Clostridiales bacterium UBA4039 | reverse complement strand
ACGTTAGTGCGACAGCCCCTTGATAAAACACTTACCATTAATATGACCAAGCCGATAAGCCGAGTTCTGTCGTGAACGATCATCTATCTAGCCCTATTGTCACCAATAGGATCAAGCGACCAACCAAGAACACAGCGGGCAGCTGTTAACTTTCGTTTGTTCTTTACGGTCTTGCTCCAAGTGGGGTTTACATTTGCCCTGTTTGTTACCAAACAAGCGGTGAGCTCTTACCTCGCCTTTCCACCCTTACCTTACGGCGGTTTATTTCTGTTGCACTATCCTTAGAGTCGCCTCCACCAGACGTTATCTGGCACCCTGCCCTATGGAGCTCGGACTTTCCTCACCTTGCGGCGCGATCGTCTAGCTTGGTCATAATGTAGTTTTTTATTAATTGGTGAGCCGCTTATAAAAAGACGGCTCGTTTATTATATATACAATTGCTAATATAATCAAGTATAAAATAAATGGAAATGGAATTAAATAGGATAACGACTCTTGGAAAAAAAGTCCGTCACGCATCATAAATACAAGAATACTATTTGCAAGTACTATCATACATACACCAATGATTTTACTTCGCCTCTTATAATTAAGCCAACGCCACTGTCGAAGAAACAGCACTATGGATAATACTACCGTAACCGCAAACAATGCCATCCATCCATTTTGTATTGCAACACAATAAAGATGTATTAAAAGTACCACTTCATACGTAAAATTCCAATATCGACTTTGTCCCAAAGTCGTATAATTCAAACTATTTTGAACTAAGATTAGAAATACATATATAAAAGCAAAAACAGGTAATCCTTTGGAAAGCCCTATGGAATTCCACAAAATATTGATCATTAGCCAATTCAGTGCAAACCCGATGTATTGATTCATCGCTTTTTTTGACTGATTGACTTTTTTATGTAAATTCAATGAGATCAAATTGTGCGTATTATTTTCCTGATAAAGAATGTATACCGCCATAAGAAGAACGATAAGGAGTGTTTGCCAATCATCTGTCTTCTCATAAAGCCCCATTCCCCATAAAACGTTGACTCCAATATATAAAAAAGTGAATCCAAACGTAACACCCAGCGCCACTTGGTGCATAAACTGTAAGCGGTTTTTCATCCGTTGCCTTGTTACTGCAAATCGATAAAAAATCCACCAAATAGTGGTTTGGTGACTCACAAGAGCCACCGCTCCAAAAATAAATAAGAGCAACCCCATATCCTTTAATGCCAGCACATGCAACAATAGATAGATGATTAAACTTGACACTGAAATAACAATTCCCAATAGAGAAAGTTTATTTTTTAATAGCATATTCTCTCTTCTTTCTGTGCTTTATTTTAATAGTCCCATTTTGTTGAGCGGCCAGAAGCGAAACATTACACGTCCTTCAATCTTTTCGATAGGAACACTTCCAAAATCTCGACTGTCTAGGCTTACTGTTCTATTATCCCCTAATACAAAATAATGATCTTCTTCAACCAGCAAAGGATAATCCAAAGTTTTTGCATTTGTAGGTACAGATAAATATTCCTCTTCCAGACGTTGTCCATTAACAAACACATAGCCATCTTCTATATTGATTTCGTCGCCTGGCAGCCCGATAACCCGTTTAACTAAGCGTAAATGTCCGTCTTTTTGGCGAATTTTTGACAGCATATCTTCATATAATCGTTTAATTCTTGCTGGAATTGTATTTTTGACTTCAAGCTCGTCAATAAACACAATAATATCCCCACGCTTTGGTTCGCCAAAACTATACGACAAACGCTCAACAACGAGTTGATCATTTTCCATGAGTGTCGTCTCCATGGATGATTGTCTAACTTCCGATAAACTAAACACAAACACATTAAGAAAGTTTGTAATTAGCAATGCAATAATAATAATTTTTACATATTCCAATACTTCTGCCATTATTTTTTTCATTTTATACCTCATTTTATAATCATCGCATCTCCAAAGCTGAAGAAACGATATTTTTCATGTATAGCTTCTTGATATGCCTTTAAGACATAGTCTTTTCCGGCAAGTGCAGAGACCAACATGATTAGTGTTGATTCCGGCAAGTGAAAATTGGTGATGAGACCGTCGATCATTTTAAATGTATACCCCGGATATATAAAAATATCCGTCCACATTGATCTTGCTTCTATCCGTCCATGTTCATCGCTTAAGGACTCCAAAGTTCGAAGACTTGTTGTCCCCACCGCAAATACTTTCTTTCCATTTTCCTTAGTCGAATTAATCACTTGAGCGTCTTCTTCTTTAATATAGCAATATTCAGAGTGCATTTCATGGTCTAGGATATTATCCACTTTGACCGGACGAAATGTTCCCAAACCAACATGCAGTGTCACATACGCAATATGCACACCTTTTTGTTTAATTGCGTCCAAATATTCATTAGTAAAATGCAAGCCTGCCGTAGGTGCTGCTGCCGAACCGGTATGCTTTGAAAAAACTGTTTGATAGCGCTCTTGATCATCGAGCTCTTTTTTTATATAGGGTGGCAAGGGCATCGTTCCCAATCGATCTAGAACTTCCTCAAAGATGCCTTCGAACTCAAATTTGACAATACGGTTACCGCCAGGAGCCACCTCTTGGACAACCGCCTTTAACATACCACCACCAAAAGTTATCCGCGCACCAACCTTTGCCTTTTTTCCTGGTTTTACGAGCACTTCCCATTCATTATTATTTTTTCTATTTAATAATAAAAACTCGACTTTACCTCCCGTATCTGCCTTTTCTCCAATAAGCCTTGCCGGAAGTACACGCGTATTGTTAAGAACCAAACAATCGCCTTCATTTAAATAATCTATTAAATCTCGAAACTTCTTATGTTCAATTGTCTTTTTTTCTTGGTCAAGAACCATCAGTCTAGATGCCGTTCGCTCCTTTAAAGGCTCTTGAGCAATCAAGTGCTCCGGCAAGTCAAAATAAAATTCGTTTACGTTCATATGTTACTCCTTTCAGCAAACTTTATTGTACCACTTTTCAGAAAAAGTTTCTACACTGAAAGTATAAAATACTATACAATTCAATTATTTTCATGTAAACTATAGTATATAAATTAATATTCGTTCTCTATTAACCGGTTTTAAGAAAATAAGGAGTGATTAATATGTATACTCTTTCTCATCTGATTTCTAATAACAAACTGGATCTTGGTGCCCTATACGAAATCATGAAATCTGCCCACTACAGTTTTGGGATTTCAATAAGCTTGTTCAATCAACAAAAAAAGCAATTGAAGGCTTATGGCACAGGGCACGAGCTATTCGCCCAATATTCAGATATATATACTGAATATATGACCTATATGGATCAAAACCTTCCCCTTTCAACCACTCCTATTTTATTTAAATCAAGTTATGGCGTACATTACTTAAGCTTTCCTCTAATACATAACAATAATTTTTATGGTTTCATTGCACTGGGTCCATTTTTAGAATCTACTTTGTCCGAACATCAGCTTAATCAAATCATACAATCTAAGGACTTAGCCCTAAGCGAACGCCATCGTTTCAAAGGCATTTTTTCCAAAATTCCAACCCTCTCAAAAACACATCTATTTCATATAGAAAAGACATTCATTACGCTTCTTGAATCTAACCACTCCCAAAAGACCTCAACAGTAAAACCTGACAGCGAAAACACTGACCAAGCACGTATGACACCTATGCTTGATACACATTCCAAAGATACTTTGTCAAACTTTTTAAATTTTGACTTTGAATTATTGTTTTTGGACAAAGTAGGCAACGGCGACGTCGAACAGGTTTTTGCGTTGTATTATGAGCACCTTCGCCCTGCTTTTTCTGATTATTCAACAACAGGATTTATAGATAACCAGTTTAACGCGATCATCCTTAACACATTACTTTCCAGAAAGGTAATTCAGTCAAGCGTGGACGCCGATTATGCCATTGAGTTATCTCACCAGTTTATTGAGGCTATTAAATCATCTAAAACCTCCCAAGAATTAATGACGGTGGTAGAAGATATGATTAGCAAGTATACAAACAGCGTCTTACATATTGATTCAATTAATCATGTGGGCGTCATAAAAAAAGCTTCAAAATATGTGCATAATCATCTTTCAGAGGCTATTCGCTTACAAGAAGTTGCTGACTATATCGGTTTATCGCCAAATTACTTTTCTTCTTTATTTAAAAAAGAAATGAACCTTGCCTTTGCCGATTATGTAAATCATATACGTATTAAAGAAAGCCAATACTTATTAAAAACAACCGATCAATCTATTTTAGATATTGCTTTAGCTGTTGGCTTTAATAATCAAAACTATTTTACAACCATCTTTAAAAAAGTTACAGGAATTACACCAAAGCAATATCGTATCAAAACATAATAAAGAGCAAAGCGACAACGTCGCTTTGCTCTTAAATAAGTTCAGAAGCTTTTTTAAATGCTTGTGCCACTCCACCTGTCTTATACGATGAAAACACATAGGTTACAGCTTCAAGAACTTTTTTGTCCGCGTCTTGAGGAGCAAAAGAAATATCTGAAATCTTTAAAAGCGGCAAGTCTGTCATTGCATCCCCTGCTGAGATAATCATCGGATTGGCCAGTCCAAGGTGCTCTATAATTCTTTGTGCTCCCTTGTCTTTTCCTGCTGTTTTAGGAATAACCTCAACAAAATGTTTACTTGCAAACTCAAATATATATTCCGAAGAACCAAAAATTTCTTGTCTGCTATTTTCCAACATTCTTATATCTTCATCTGTCAACACTATTTTAATAATTTCTTCATCCTTATCTATGTCCGATAGCCGCGAAACAGTTTTTGACAATTCCGCTTTAACGCCTTTATTTGTCAAAATAGCATTCGTCCTCAATAGATAGATGCGTTCTTTTGTATATACTTGAACACTTATTGTCGGATATTTATTAAGAAGTTCTTCAATATGCGCCTTTACATTTTCACTAAACGTATCACACCAAACATAACTGCCTTTTGAAAAATCAAATCCAGCGGCACCTGAATATAAAACGCTTGGACCATTGACTTCTAATTTTTTTGCAATTTTACTAACCGATATCGGCGCTCTTCCTGTACATAAACATAATATTCCACCCAAATCCATGAATTTTTTTGCCTCTTCTATAACAATAGGTGGTATCTCCATCTCTCCTTTTACTATTGTTCCATCAATATCACAAAAAAAGATTATTTGTTTTTTTGCATCTTTTGTTATATTCACACACATTTTATCATTCACTTTCTTATGCATCATCTTAGTTATTCGGTTTTATTTTCGCGACAAGCGATAGTTCATAATCATTAAGACAACCACGAGTAAGCCAAAGGAAAAGTTCTTAAAGTACTGATCAAATCGTAGCAAATTATAACCACTTGATATGATCTGTAATGTAATTACCGCAAAAAACACCCCTTTGACCTTACCAAATCCTCCTTCAGGTAATACACCACCCAAGATAACAATTAGCAACGCCATCAATGTATAGCTATTGCCATAATCTGCTTTGGCCGATACCGTTCTTCCAACAATAGTTAGCCCCGATACCGCAGCTAAAAAACCACCTAAGGCGTATGTTTTTATGACGACGAGATCGTTTCTAATTCCTGAAAAATTAGCCGCCTTAGCATTCGTCCCATAAAGCTTTAAATTAAATCCAAGGGCTTGTGTTTTCAAAACAAATGTAACGAGTAATGCCATGAATGTAAAGATAACTAAAGGTATAGGAAAAATCCAAATATAACCATTGCCTATTACCGCATATTGCTCGGGCAACCCAAAAACTGCACTTCCTTTTGTTAGTCCCGTCGCAAGACCTGTAAAAATCTGCATTGTCCCCAATGTGGTCAATATGGGAATGATACCGATCTTCGTAATTAAAATCCCGTTGAGCACACCACAAAGTACTCCGGTCAGTAGCCCTATAATCACTGCAATTATCATGATTAAATATATGTTGAGTGATGTTGTCTCGGGATTAAGCACCCTCGTCATTGTAAAGACCGCGACAATAGATGATAAGTTTCCAATCCCAACAATTGATAAATCAATACCTCCTGACATCATCGCCAACATCATTGCCAACGCATAGATCCCAATCTCAGGGAATTGAAATGCCATAGATTTTAAGTTGTTTAATGTTAAAAATTTATCGGGTAATACAATGACCAAGACAATAAAAATAGTCAACATTGCAACAATCAATCGAAATAGCTTTATATCGTTTTCATTTTTTTTAATGTTCATAAGAAAAGCTTTCATATAACCCTCCATATCATGCTATTTGCTTATTTCTGTACGCAGATACACCAATTCCTAAAAGAATAAATACGCCAATAAAAAATGTTTGCCACTCTGAGGTTATTCCTAGCAAAATCAAACTGTTCTTAATAATTACAATAATCGTTATTCCCAAAATAGCTCCAAGCACACTGCCCTTACCACCTGTTATTCGGGCACCCCCCATTGCGACTGCGGCAATAATGATTAATTCTTGTCCCAAAAAGCTTCGTACACTGGACGCTCGAAGCAAGGTAACAAAAATGATACCGGCAATTCCTGACATCAAACCCACATAAATATAAATAAAGTATGAAATCAGACGCAAATTATATCCCGCACGTAGTGCTGATTTTTTCGAACCACCAATGGAATAAATGCCACGTCCCATATAGGTATATCGCAAAACAAACCACGTGGCGACTGTAAGGACAACCAAAATCAAAAAGGACTCCGGCAAGGAAAATTTTATTCCTTCTGCATTTACTGTTGTAATTAAATTTCTAGAATGATATGCTTCTAAAATTGCAGGTATTTGATAGATTTCTTTTAGTCCACCTAAGTATGTACCAATCGCTCCTACATAAATGGCAGATGTACTTAATGTAGCAATCAACGTTGGAACCTTAAACTCATAAATAATAATTGCATTAATCAATCCCAAAGCCATACCAATTAAAGCCGACATCAAGAATACAAAGAAAATGGATCCGTTGTAGCCTGTTTTTAAAAGCGTAAGTACCGTCACATATGAGCTCGTCGCTGCAATAGCCGGAAAAGACACATCTATGCCACCAGATACCATGACTATGGTTACACATAAGGCAAATATGTACATGACAATACTGCTTTTTAGTAAGGTAATAAAATTACCAAAGGTTAAAAATACCGGATTATTGATTCCTATGACCAAAGCCAAAATCACTATAATCACCGCTAAAATAACTTCATTGGAACATAACAATTTCAATTTCATATATTTATTCCTTTCTCTAGGCTTCTCCTAAAGTCTCACTAAGCATCTGTTCACTGAGGTCTTCGCTTTGGTATTCATGAATAATTCTTCCGTTTTTCATCACCATAATTCGATTACAATTGTGAATAAGCTCAGGTAAATCATCCGAAATAATAATGACTCCAATGCCCTTTTTGGCCATGTCAGAAATAATCGTATAGATGTCATCTTTTGATCCTATATCAACACCAACTGTAGGACCATTCATTATAATAATATCCGGATTGATATTCAGCCATTTTCCAATCAATACACGTTGTTGATTTCCGCCGGACAATGCCTGAATCGGCAGTTTCGCAGATGGTGCGACAACATTCATACTCGCCATTAGACTTTTCACTTTTTGAGATACGTCTCGCCAGTTAATCATATTCATTTTTCCGATATATTGCCCTAACGAAGCAGCCATCAAATTGTTTTCAATGGATCGAGGTAAAAATAACCCTTCGGTTAAGCGGTCACTTGGAACATAAGCAATATTATTTTTTATTGCGTCACGAACACAGTGAATTTCAACTTTTTTCCCTTGGACATATACTTCACCGCTTTCAATCTTGCTTAAGCCAAAAATAGCATTAGCAAGCTTTGTTCTTCCTGATCCTAAAAGCCCTGTAATTCCTAACACTTCGCCTTCACAAAGCGAAAATGAAATATTCTCAAACTCTTTGTTGCGAGAGATATTTTTCACTTCAAACAATATATTTTCCGGGTTGATCTCAATATCGAAACTATGGTCTTTTAACTCTCTGCCTGTCATATATTGTGAAAAATTCATTCGATTAAAAAATGCGATCTCTTCTGAAACAACATTTTTCCCACTTCTAAAAATTGTTAATCTATCTGCAAATCCAAAGACTTCTTCAGTTTTATGACTAACAAATACTATCGCCAATCCTTGTTTTTTCAACTCACTGGTAACCTTAAATAAGGCTGTTACCTCTTTTTTGGTTAACGCCGTTGTCGGTTCATCCATGATGATGACTTTGGCATCTTGAATCAATGCTCTGCATATTTCTACTAATTGCTTGTCTGCAATTGATAAATTTTCTACATATGCATCGACATCTAAGTGAAGATTTAACTTTTCAATAATTTGTACCGCTAACCCCTTAATTTTCTTCCAATTGACAATTTTTTTATTTTGTGCAAGTTCATGAGATGCAGCAATATTCTCTGCAACCGTCAAATTAGGAAACACTGAAAAATCTTGATATATGACTTGAACCCCATTATGAATTGCTTCCCTTGGTTTTATGTTGTTGTATTTCTTTTCTCCAATGATGATTTCTCCAGAATCCGGAGTATATTCCCCTGAAATTATTTTAATCAATGTTGATTTTCCCGATCCATTTTCGCCTGCAAGACAGTGGATTTCGCCTGTTCGTATTTTAAAGTCAACACCTTTTAAAGCTTGTACGCCTCCAAATGTCTTTTTTATATTCTTAGCTTCTATAATCATCGTATTATCCATATCCAGCTCCTTTTACATTTAACGAACTCAAAGTTATAATAGGAATAGCACTTGTTAAAGTGCTATATCCTATTTAGCCTATTATCTTAACTTAGTACGTAAAATCATGTACATTGCTTTTATCTGCAAATACCCATGCTGATCCATAGATAACATTTCCATCCAAAGATATATCTGTATAACCCGGACGTTCAAAGTCATGCCCATCTTCAATTGTTCGACCTTCTAGTACAGCAACAGCTACTTGATTCATCACATATCCAGCTTCTGCAGGGTCCCAAAATCCAATACTTGAAATGGTGTCATTATCAATGTATTTTGCTGAAGCCGATGGTACACTTGTACCTACCAATGTTAGCTTTCCACTTAATCCAAGGTCTTCCACTGCTTGAGCTGCTCCTGCAACATCTGTACCTGCACTTCCTTGAATACCTTTTAAATTTGGATAGGCATTTAATAATTCTTTTGTCTTGTTATATGCCACTAAGATATCATCATTACTTTCATTTTTATTGGAAACAACCATCATATTTGGATAGGCTTCCTCTTGTAAAGCCGTACTTCCATCAACCCACTCATTATGTGTTTTTGATGTTAAACTTCCAACAAATGTTGTATATTCACCTTCTTCTCCCATTCCTTCTGCCAAACGTTTCATAAATTCTGCCCCATATTCAGTATTTACAAACGCTTCGACATCATAATCCGCATTTTCAATAGAAGAAGCTTCATGTGTAACAACAACAATCCCTTGTTCCCTTGCTTTTTTTAATACTGGTTCAACAGCCTCTACAGAAAAAGGAACCACACATATTGCATCGACACCTTGAGCAATTGCATCTTCGATAAACTGAACTTGTAGCGCAGGGTCAGCTTCTGTCGGTCCTGTTTGATAGACATCATGACCTGTGTCTTGTGCAAACCAGTTCACCCCTTCTTCCATACGATCAAACCATCCAATCCCCACCAATTTGGGTATAGTTACGATGGTGTACGTCGCATTGGTTTCGTTCGTTTCTTCCGCCGTATTTTCTTCTACTTGGTTTTGATCTTCTGTTGATTGTTCGTTAGACGCCCCCTGGTTTTCCGGATTTTGTGTCGTTGAAGATTCATTTCCACTTGTGCATCCACTGACAACTAATACAAACACCATAAGTAATACAAATACCTTTTTTTTCATATAGTAAGCTCTCCTTTTTTAATCCATTAGTTTTTTTGTAGCACAATATAACTCTAGATACTTTTTTATGAGACTTTTGTATTTTTGTGTGTTGACACTATTTGGTTTTATTTTCTTTTCAATACTGTTCCATGATTTAATGTCCATCCGATCATTGACTGTTCCATTTCCCAATGCTGCCAAAAAAGCATCTCCATAAGAAGCGCCTATTCTATGACGTAAAACCCATTGTTCCCTCGCACAACAGTCACTGATAATCTGCATCCAACACACATTGTTTGTGCCCCCACCAACTGAAAATATGTTTTGGATATCAAGACCAACTTCATCGAATATTTCGATATTTTGACTAATTGCATATGCAACCCCTTCTAATAATCCTCGATAGACCTCTTCACGCTTATGCATAATATTCAATCCAAATATTAAACCTTTGGCATTTGGATTATTAATTGGCGTACGTGCTCCACTAAAATACGGCAAAACAATAATTCCATTAGATCCTACGGCAACATTTGAAACTTCCTTAGCCAAAAGCGCAAATGCATTTTCACCTCCCATCTTTTCTTTTTCTATCAATTCCTTTGCAAAATTTTCTTTGAACCAAACGGTCAATGCTCCTGATGTTGCCAATCCTCCCATAACAGCATATGTATCTTTAAATAAATATGGTCCCGCCCAAATTCTTGGATCTACAATAGGCTTATCTGCTACCCCAATCATAAAATGGGTCGTTCCATACATGAGCATCATTTCTTTTGGTTCTGTTACCCCGACGCTAACGGCTTCAGCCGCCGCATCAGCTGTACCAACGATAACCTCTGTGTCCACATGCAGCCCCGTTTCAGCGGCGGACTGCGCATTTATCTTTCCTGCAATATCTGTAGTCCATTTAACCTGCGGTAATTGTTCAATCTTAACAATACCTTCACATAGCTTAGAATCCCAAGCTTGCTTTTTGTAATTATATAGAGGCGAAAATGCACTTGCTGTATAATGATCGATAACGTAGTTTCCCGTTAGTTTTGCAACAATAAAGGAGGTCGATGTTAAATACATATGTGCCTTTTGATATATGCTTGGTTCATTATTTTTTATCCAAAGAATCTTAGGACCAACCGCTTGCGCACTTAAAGCATTGGCACACTGTTCAAAGATAATTTCTTCGCCTATGGTTTTGTTAAGCCACTCTATTTCTTTAACAGCTCTTGTATCTACCCCATATAAGATGGCATTTCTTAAAGGTTTACATTCTTTATCTACCGGCAAACAACATGGACCGATTGCGCTAACTCCAACAGCCTTAATATCTATCGGATTGATATTTGTCTCTTGGATAAGGCTATTACTGATTAAGCAAAATTCTTCCCACCAGGTCTTTATCGGATCATGTTCTACATATCCTTGCTTTGGAGTAATAATATTATGCTGGATAACCTTAGAACACAAGATGGTACCGATCTGATCAGTTATAACCCCTTTTGTTGAATATGTCCCAATATCAATTCCCATAAAATAGCGATTCGTCATTTATTTCTCCTATTCTATGTGTCAATTCCTATGTATGACTAAGCTCTAAAGGAATGTACTTTATCCATAAATTGCTTTACCCGTTCGATATCTACATGTTTATTAAAATCACCATCTTCTTTAAATGTTGTTCCCACAACCGCTCCATCTGCAATTGACAAGATTTTTTCAATTGTATCTAATCTACATCCAGTATTGGCAAAAACCAGTGTATCTTTAACCGCATGCTTAACTTTTTGTAGAACTTCTGTGTCTGTTGATGCCCCGGCTGTGATTCCAGAAACACAAATTGCATCGGGTTTATTGTTAAACTCTGTTGTTTTTGCAATTTCTTCTATATCGCGCTCTGCCAAATACTTTGCTGCTTCTGGCACAATATTAAATAGCAACTTTAAATCGGGTGCTAGTCGCGACTTATGGCGAATTGTCTCTCCAACATTCGTATCCCAAATTCCAAAATCACTTGCATAGGCACCACTCATAATTTCACGAATAAATACCGCATCTGTTGCTGCCGCTAAATCTATAGAAGCAATTGGATCCCAAAGCACATTAACACCATAAGGTATTTTTATGTCTGCCTTTAATTCACCAATTATTCTCGCCATTGCAGCTGTCGTCTCCGGCTTGACCTTTGTTAAATAAGGTAAACTAAATTCATTAGAAAACATAACGGCATCAACACCGCCTTCTTGTAGTGCAAGGAATTCTTTTCGCGCCATTTCAATAACATATTCCATTCCTTTTTCTTTTTCAAAATAGGGGTCTCCCGGTAATGCTCTAAAATGACACATTGCAATAATTGGTTTTTCAACTTTCAATAACTCCTTAGTCCACATCTTGCTCCTCCTTAATTTTTCCAAAGTCCATTGTCATGTTTAATTTATTAGTAAATTGATATAATAAATCCGACGTCGCCTGTACATCCTTCATATGAATTGCTTCGATGGATGTGTGTACATTTCGAGCTGGAATCGAAACATTCGCCACAGAGATTCCTTCACCTTCAAAAATTAAGAAAGCATTTTCTGTAATCACTCCCCGTGCAATTTCCCGTTGAAACTCAAGTCCATGCTCCGTACATATATTTTCTAGATGTCGCACTAATTTAATATCCGGCAATACGCCTGCCAACGTACCTTTGCCATGATAATTCATATACGTTAATGCCACTCCGCCACCTAATTTGATATCATTATATTGACCTTCTGGAGTGTCACAACTAATAGTAATATCAATTCCTATACTCACTTGCGGCGATATACGTTTAATTGCCGGCAATACGCCTCGAATATTAAACTCTTCTTGCACACAAGCGACCAAATAAACTTCCCATTCCAACGCTTTATTTTTTAGTTTGTCCGCTAAATCAAGCAAAACAGCGCATCCCACACGATCATCCATCGCTTTTCCACTAACTATTGCATTGTTTAACTCAACAAACTCAGAGGAATATACTGCATAATCTCCCACATGTACGCCTATATCAGTAGCATTATCAAAAGAAGTTGCTCCTATATCGATATATAGTTCTTGAATATCGCTTAGTGTTTCACGTTCCTTTTGACTTGCAAAGTGGTAACTTTTAACACCTACGACACCATCAATTTTTTTATTTTCTGAAGTCACGACTTTCACACGTGTCCCTGGAAGTGTTTTTGTATATGTCCCTCCGACACGTTCAATAAATAAAAAACCATGTTCATCAATTTTACGTATCATCATTCCCACTTCATCCATATGTGCGAACAACACAACTTTTTTCGGGTTTTGAATCGATGGTTTTGCATCAAATTTGCAGGTAATATTACCTATTCGATCCACAGTTACATTCTTACTGTTGTGTTTGAATTTTTCATACATATAGTCGATGATTTCTTCTTCTCTTGAACTAATTCCATCAAGTAACGATAACTCCTTCAAATATTCTTTTAACATAATGCTCCTTTCATATATGTGATTTTTTATACTTCGATCCATTCTAAAGGTTCTGGTAATTCTTCGCGTATTTTTTTATCAATCGGATAATTGGTAATCACTATATCTAACTTATCCATGGAACATACTTTAATCAATTTTATCTTGTTGAATTTCGTTTTGTCTGCGACTAAAATTGTTTTTTTAGAAATATCAATCATTTGTTTTTTCACTAAAGCTTCTAAGCTTTCGTTATTGGTTACCCCTACTGTAAAATCAACTGCATCTGCTGAGCAAAAAAAGATATCTGCATTTAAATATTCCAAAACCGACGCGGAAAACGGCGAAACAATGCTGTATACATCTTGACGCAACTGTCCACCCATGATAAATAAGCTCACATGTTTTACCGACGCAAGTCTATATGCAATTTGCAAATCATTCGTAATAATCGTTATATTCGTAAAGTGCTTGCTTTCACTAATAAGCTCAGCAATAGCCATCGTTGTCGTTCCTGAGGCTAAAATAATTGTTGAGTTATCCAAAATATATGCCATCGCTTCTTGAGCAATTTTTTTCTTAATCTCACTATTACTGTTCATTTTATCTAAATACTGTGGTTCATATGATAAATCTTCTGTTACAGGCTTGACACCTCCATGCAACTTGACTACCTTGCCTTCTTTTTCCATCTCATTGACATCTCGAACCACTGTAGATTTTGATACTTTTAAAACCTCTACCAATTCATCAATTGGTGTAGCCCCTTTTTTGTTAATGTAATCATATAATTTTTCTTGACGTATCATTTTCATTATTTTTTCTCCTTACCCTTATTTTTTTTCCACAAACGACAATGTCCCATCTTGTGTCATTCGCAGTATCTATATTCTATCATTTTTCTCTTTTTCTGCGTTGAAATGATTTTATTTGAGTGATAATGGTTTTATTTGACTTTTTTTGATTTTATCACATCTCTATTCCATTGTCAATGTCATTTTAACCCAAATTATGTCATTATAAATATTTTTTCTTCATTTTTTGATGAACAAACACTGTATAAGGGCATAAAAAAAAGCTGTTGCATTTGCAACAGCTTTTTTTGTTTATTGTCGAAGCGTTACTCCAAGTTCAAATTCAAGGCCCTTTAAAATTTTATCCATTGCCTTGCTCACTTCTTTTTCGCTTAATGTATGGTCTTTAGCTCTAAATGTAAGCGAGTATGCTACTGACTTATATCCCTCTTCAATTTGTTCACCTTGATACACATCAAATAGTTTATACCCTTCAAGGATTTTACCCCCACGTTGTTTAATGTAAAATTCAATCTGACCAACTAATATATCATCTTTAACAAGGAGTGCAAGATCTCGATGCATCGCAGGATATTTTGCTATAGGTTCGTATGCACGCATAAGATTCGCAATCTTTGTCAATACTTCAATACTGACTACACCGATATAATTACGCTGTCCAAGATCATAATTATCTGCTGTTTCAGGATGCACTTCACCCAGATAACCTAATTCCATTTTGTCATACATAATCTTCGCTCGACGGCCCGGATGCAAAAACGGCATATCAATGTCCGCATCGTAGCTCACCCCATCAACAACGCCAAGTCGAGTTAAAAGTGTTTCAATAATTCCCTTCATATCGAAGAAATCAATTTCTCCATAAGCTCCAATAGTTAAAAACTCTGCTTCAACAGGATAGTCTTTTAATGGCAAAGCTTTTGGAACGTATGTTTTACCAAGTTCATATAAGCGTACATTTTCATTACGACGATTATAATTTGTTGCCAAAACATTTAACATTCCGTTAATCGTTAAGGTACGCATTACAGAAAAATCTTCTCCTAACGGATTAGATATTGTTGCATATTGGCGCAACGGATGGTTTGAATCAATACCGAGTTTATCATATGCTTTAGGGCTTTCAAAAGAATAGCTTATGGTTTCACTAATACCGGATGCTTCCATAATTTGCTTGGTAATATCTTCAATTTTTTGTTTCTTATTCTTTTTACCAACAGTAGGCGTCCCTGACTCTAGCGTTGTAGGAATTCGATCATATCCATACATTCTCGCAATTTCTTCTGCCAAATCAGCAATACCAACAACATCCGATCTAAACGTTGGCACGATAACTTCTTTCGTCTCTTTATCAATGCCAAAACTTAAGCGTTTAAAAATAGCAAGCATTTCGTCTTCCGAAAGTTTGATACCAACAATTTGATTAATACGTTCTACATCATATGCGATATGCCGTTCTTGACGTACTACAGGATATACATCAATGACACCTTCCATGACTTTTCCTGCGCCTAGTAAGTCTATAAGCTGACAAGCACGCTCCATCGCCAAAGATGCAAGATTAGGGTCAAGGTGCTTTTCAAACTTCGTCGAAGCATCCGAGCGCAATCCTAATTTTTTTGAGCCTTTTCGTATATTTGTTCCATTAAATGTCGCCGCTTCAAAAAATATCGTTTTTGTCGTTTCTAAAACTTTTGTCGCCTCTCCACCCATGATACCTGCAAGTCCAATGGCTTTTTCTTTATCTGCAATCACTGTAATTGAAGGATCTAGTTCACGCTTAACACCATCTAACGTTTCTAAGACTTCACCTTCTTTTGCTGCACGAACGTGAATCTCATTATAATCTAATAAATCCAAGTCATAGGCATGCATAGGTTGTCCCATTTCCTGCATAACAAAGTTTGTAATATCTACCAGGTTATTAATCGGACGGATTCCACATGAACGCAGACGGTCTTTTAACCATTTTGGCGATTCTTGGATATTGACTTCGGTAATAACCTTTCCGACAAAGCGATAACAACGCTCTGTATCTTCAATAAACACTTTCATCTTCTCATCAATATTTCCCGGATAGGTGGTATATTGCGTCACAGGCATTTTAAGCGGTTTATTTACGGTAGCTGCCGCTTCACGAGCAACACCGATAACACTAAATGAATCTGAACGATTGGACGTAATCTCATATTCAACAACAATGTCTCCCAAACCAAAAAGAGGTTTTACATCGCTCCCCAATTCTTTTGGCTCATCAAAAAGATAGATGCCATGTTCTGGCGCTTCGGCAAAATCTTCACGTGAAAGCCCCAATTCTTCAACTGAGCACATCATACCATTAGATTCCACACCACGAAGCTTCCCTTTTTTAATTTTAAGTCCTTGCGCAAGCTCGGCTCCCGGTAATGCCACCGGTATATAATCACCTTCCGAAATATTGTTAGCACCTGTGACAATTTGAATAACCTCACTACCAACATCAACTTTTGTCACAACCAACTTGTCCGCATCGGGGTGTGCCTCAATTTGCAAAATCTTTCCTACAACTACATTGGTAATTTCTTTTCCTAATTCTTCATATGTCTCTACTTTTGTGCCTGCCATTGTCATTGCATCGCAAAAAGCATCAATATCCCAATCCACGTCAACATATTCACGCAGCCATTTCATTGAAATGTTCATAATCTACCTCCATCTATTTATTAAAACTGTTTTAAGAATCGTATGTCATTTTCATAGAACAATCGTAGGTCTTCAATTCCATAGCGAAGCATGGTGATTCGTTCAAGCCCCATCCCAAATGCAAATCCGCTATATTCTTTAGGATCAATCCCCGACATTTCAAGCACTTTTGGATGGACCATTCCACAACCAAGGATTTCTATCCAACCTGTCCCTTTACACACTTTACATCCTTCACCATTACACATAACACATGAGATATCCATCTCTGCACTTGGTTCAGTAAATGGGAAAAAATGGGGTCTAAACTTGGCTTTAACTGAATCTCCATATAATTCTTTGATAAAGACTTCAAGCGCACCTTTTAAATCACCCATGGTAATGTTTTTATCTATAACCAATCCTTCAATTTGATGGAAAACCGGTGAGTGGGTTGCATCAACTTCGTCCGATCTAAATACACGTCCAGGAGCAATGATGCGAATCGGCGGCTTTTCTTTTTCCATGACATGCACCTGTACCGGTGAAGTCGCTGTTCGAAGCATCATCTCTTCATTAAAATAAAACGTATCTTGTTCATCCTTTGCCGGATGTTCTTCAGGTATATTTAACGCATCAAAGTTATAATAAGCATTTTCAATCTCAGGTCCTTCAGCAATAGAGTATCCCATCCCGATAAAAATATCTTTTATATCATCAAGAACCACTGTCATCGGATGACGATGTCCCAGTTCTCTTTTCTTTGCCGGTAGTGTAATATCGATTACTTCTTTTTTAAGTTTTAATTCACGCTGTTTTCGAGAAATAACCACCTTGGCTTCTTCTAGCGCTTTTTCGATGTCACTGCGAACTTCGTTGGCCATCTTTCCAACAATAGGTCGCTCTTCATTTGTCAAGTCTTTCATTCCACGTAAAACACTTGTAAGCTCTCCTTTTTTCCCTAGTATTGCTACACGAACATCATCAAGTTTTTTTAAATCCGTTGAAGCTTGTATTGCTTCAACAGCTTTTTGCTTAATTTCATTAAGTTTGTTTTGCATAATTACTCCTTTCATAAATACAATCTGAGATTTGTTTAAAGACACAAAAAAATCCCCATCCCAATAAGGGACCGAGACTCGGCGGTACCACCCTTGTTTTCGCTTGACGAACACTTAGGAATCACTTAACGCGTGAATCACGATAGACTTATCAAAGCTTGCGCTTGTTCAGTACTACAGCTCGTGTGGGAATTTCAACTTATATAGGTACATAAAGATGCTTTCAGCCTCTGACATCTTCTCTCTGAATGAAAATATAAGTTTACTTAAACACATTCATTGCCTTTAACATTACACATATAATAACACATTCCATTGCGTTGTCAATGTTTTTTTGTAATTTTTGCTGTTTGAATAAATTCTTTTTCTGTAGATGCTAATGTTTGCTCATCTGGCGTAATAATATAAAAGAAATAACTAATACGCTCTTCTTGATCATAGTGTAAATAGATTCGTCCATAGCCTTTTAGACTTTCAAAAGATTCCCCTTGCGCATTTTGAGGTGGCTTTCCGTATTGAATATAAGCCATATAATCCTCTTCATATTGATGCCACATCCCTTCCATGTCAAGCTGTGCATCAAAGACGATAAATTCACGTCCATCAATATCCATCGTTCGCTCTTGTTTTGTTATGCGATAGTCAAGCTGTGGGGTCTTGTTTCCAATACTATTATACACGAGATGCTTCAAGTCAAAATCCGTAATTTTGGTGATGGCCTCAATATCCGGCTCCCCTTCTTGAGTTAGTCCATAAATATCTTGAGAATCCTTATAGCGAACCGCATACGCCCCATAAAAAGTACTGTAATAAGAAGAGTTTTTATCGTAAAGCGTGGAAGCACCATAAAGCATATCAAATGCTCCAAAATTATATAGTATCGTCAGGTCTACAGGCGCACCGATATAACGGCTAAAAGAAGCTGATGGATCAAAGGTAATGACAAAGGGAAAATAATCCTTTTGAAACGTTGCCGCTCCCCCTTTCATTTGAATATCTATCTTTTCTTCATGTAAAAATGAATCGCGTTCATGCATTTTGCTGTAAACCGACATCACCACAACACTTTTCGCTATAGGATAAAGACTGCTTTGAGCAAATAAAAGCACAAATAAAGTGCAATAAATTGTATTTTTTATCCATCGTTTTTTCCATATCATTGGGTATACCTCGTCTCATTTGGTGCCTTGATTATAGCATCATTCATAGTTTTTCGTCAAAGCATCATGTTTTCGTAGCCAAAAGAGATTTTTTGCAAGTTTTATCTGTTAAGGATTTATTTTTGTCTTTTTATTTTTTCCTTTGTTTTCATGTGGTTCTTAACAGTACTACTTTTGTAAAAGTTTGATTGCATTAGCTTTTAAGCGTATTGATAACCAACATCATTTATATTTTTATTTTTAACAAAAAATATTTTTGCAACTTTTCTTCCCACTCCATTCATTTTTTTATTGAACCCCATCTTTCATTATGCTATAATCACTACATAGAGTTATTGACCAAAAATGATTAGGAGGAATTAATAATGAAGAATTCTTATGGCTTGCCTCCAAAGCAGGGATTATATGACCCTGTTATGGAAAAAGACAATTGTGGCGTCGGCTTTGTCGCACACATTAAAGGGCAAAAATCACATAGCATCGTAGAGCAAGGTGTACAAATTCTTGCTAATCTGCATCATAGAGGCGCTGTCGGCGCCGACCCAAATACAGGTGACGGAGCCGGCATTCTTATCCAGATCCCACATGACTTTTTGTCAAAAAAAGCAGTTGAGCTTGGATTTAACCTCCCCCCGGAAGGACACTATGGCGTCGGTATGATTTTCTTGCCGCAAGAGCCAAATGCCAGATATTTTTGTGAAGGTATCTGTGAACGCGTCTTAGAAAAAGAAAATCTCGAACTTATTGGTTGGCGTAATGTACCTCAAAACACCGAAGCTTGTGGACTGACTGCTGCAGGAACACGGCCGTTAGTACATCAATTATTTATTCATCGAGGCGACTATAGCTCCCTTGAATTTGAACGCAAACTATATATTGTTCGTAAACGCATCGAAAAAGCTATCCGCCAAGCCAATCACAAATATAGTGAAGCATTTTATGTATGTAGCCTTTCATCAAAAACAATGATCTATAAAGGTCAACTTCTAGCTTTTCAAATTCCAGAGTTTTATGAAGACCTAAGTGATCCTAGTATGATTAGTGCTATCGCTCTTGTTCATCAACGCTACTCAACAAATACGTTCCCCTCTTGGGATCGTGCTCAACCATTTCGTTATCTAGCCCATAACGGCGAGATAAATACTTTGCGGGGAAATGTCAATTGGATGAATGCCCGAGAAGGTATATTAACATCCGATGTGTTCGGTGATGAGATTTCAAAATTATACCCAATCATCGAACCTGAAGGCTCCGATTCTGCCAATCTAGATAACGCACTTGAACTTCTGATTGCCAGCGGAAAATCCATTGCCCATGCAATGAGCATCTTAATTCCCGAAGCATGGCAGGGACATGAGTTTATGGACGAAGATAAAAAAAGCTTTTACGAATATCATGCCGGCTTAATGGAGCCTTGGGATGGCCCTGCTGCAGTAGCCTTTACAGATGGCGTCCAAATCGGCGCACTGCTTGACCGTAACGGACTACGACCTGCACGCTATGCCATTACTGATGATGATCTTGTCGTTATGGCTTCTGAAACTGGCGTTATTCCTTTTGATAACGATAAAATAATTAAACGAGGGCGACTAAAACCCGGACGCATGTTTTTGATTGACACCCATGAAGGACGCATCATTTCAGATAACGAAATCAAAAAAAATCTCACATCTGAAAAACCTTACAAGGAATGGATACAGCGCAACAAATTAACACTTAGCGACTTTGAACTCCCACATAAGATCATTCCCCTTGGAGAACATCGTTTGCTTCAATACCAAAAAGTGTTTGGATATACGGAAGAAGAACTCAAAAAAATAATTGCCCCTATGGCAAGTGTTGGCAAAGAAGCTATTGGTTCGATGGGAAATGACGCATCATTAGCTGTTCTCTCCGAAAAGCCACAGCTACTATACAATTATTTCAAACAATTATTTGCTCAAGTCACGAATCCGCCTATTGACCCTATTCGCGAAAAACTTGTCATGTCCAATATCCAACTTCTTGGAGATCGCGGCAATCTTTTAGGCCAATTAAATGCAAATGAAGATATTAACTTCATCGAGCTTAATCAACCCATACTCAATAACGGCAACTTCGAAAAACTCGTACACATTGAGCATAAAGATTTTCGTTCCATCAAGCTTCCTACATTATTCTCAGTAACCGAAGCAGGACCCGGATTAAAGTCCGCTCTAGACAAACTTAATCAACACGTCGTTAATGCCATTGATGAAGGATATAACATTATTATCCTCTCTGACCGAGGCACGGAAAAATATGACGCTCCTATCCCAAGTTTACTTGCTGCAGCAAGCGTTCACCATCATCTTATTCGCAAAAAATTACGAACCAAGGTGGATATTATCGCCGAAACCGGTGACGCAAGAGACGTTATGCATATGGCATTACTCATTGGATACGGTGTTGATGCCATCAACCCATACGTTGCCCTTGATAGCATCGACCACCTTGTCGAGTCCCGATTATACATGAACGATGATATTATCAGCGTTGAGCATGCACAGGAAAATTACATCAATGCACTAAGTAACGGTTTATTGAAAATATATTCAAAGATGGGTATTGGAACTTTACAGTCCTATCATGGTGCACAAATTTTTGAAGCCGTCGGTATTGATAGCGATACCGTTAACACATATTTTCCGGGAACAGTCTCTCGAATCGAAGGGATTAATCTCGATATTATTGCTCAGGAAGTGGCAAAACGTCACCACTATACATTTAATCCCCTTCGAAACCCTTATCCAAACTTACTTGAAGGCGGTAACATACAGTGGCGACGGGGCGGGGAAAATCATCTGTTTAATCCCGAAACTATTCACAAGCTTCAGCACTCTTGTCGAACCAACGACTATGGCCTATTCAAAGAATATTCATCCTATGTCAATCAACAAGCCACTCGATTAAACACTATTCGCGGATTGTTGAAATTCAAGCCCTCAACCCCTATCTCTATCGATGAGGTTGAACCTCTTGAAAACATACTCAAACGTTTTTCCACAGGTGCAATGTCTTTTGGCTCTCTTAGTAAAGAAGCGCACGAAAACCTTGCACGAGCAATGAATCAAATCGGGGGGAAATCAAATTCAGGAGAAGGCGGCGAGTCCAGCGATCGACTTTACAATGCTCAAACGCGTAGTTCAATAAAGCAAGTCGCTTCTGCACGTTTCGGCGTTAATGCCGAATACTTGGTCAATTGCAGTGAACTCCAAATTAAAATGGCCCAAGGAGCAAAACCCGGCGAAGGCGGTCACTTGCCCGGACATAAAGTAACTGAAGCTATTGCCAAAGTACGTAACTCTACACCAGGCATTGACTTAATTTCTCCACCACCACATCATGATATTTATTCGATTGAAGATTTGGCTCAACTCATTTTTGACCTTAAGAATATCAATCCAGATGCACGTATCAATGTTAAACTTGTATCGGAAGTCGGTGTCGGTACCGTTGCAACCGGAGTCTCAAAAGCCCATGCTGATGTTGTTTTAATCTCAGGGCATGACGGCGGTACCGGTGCTGCGCCCATTAGCTCCATCAAATACGCAGGACTTCCATGGGAACTTGGTCTGGCAGAGACACAACAGACGCTACTGATGAATGATTTAAGAGGGCGTATTGTTGTTCAAACTGATGGTCAACTAAAAACCGGTCGCGATGTTGCAATTGCCACGCTTCTAGGGGCTGAAGAGTTTGGATTTGCCACAGCTGCTTTGGTTGTTAGCGGATGTATCATGATGCGAAAATGTCAAAACAACACCTGCCCCGTAGGTGTCGCTACACAAGACCCTGAACTTCGCAAGAACTTTACCGGAAAACCTGAACATGTGATTAACTTCTTCACATTTATCGCGCAAGAGCTTCGAGAGTATATGGCAGAACTTGGCTTTCGAACCATCGATGAAATGGTTGGTCGTGTTGACCTTTTGGAACCCAATTATGATGTATTGAATTGGAAATCATCAAAAATTGATTTTAACCAAATACTATATAATCCAGAACTACCTCGTCGTATTGCAAGACACTGTATTACAAAGCAAAACCATGGTCTTGACGCTATTTTAGACCGAACACTCATTGCCGATGCAAAGGGAGCTCTAGAAAATGGTCTAAAAATTCAAAACACGTATTCCATACGCAATATAAACCGTAGTGTCGGCGCCATGCTTGCTGGGGAAATTACCAAAAGTACTCAAGGAAAATTCTTGCCAGAAGACACCATCCATTATAAATTTGAAGGTTCAGCAGGTCAGTCCTTTGGTTGCTTTGCAACTTTTGGAATGACATTCGAGCTTGAGGGTGACTGTAATGACTACATGGGCAAAGGCTTATCCGGAGCCAAACTGATTGTCTATCCTCCGAAAAATGCACGTTTTAGCGCGCATGATAATATTATCGTCGGTAACACACTTCTATATGGCGCAACTGCTGGTGAAGTCTATATTAACGGCATCGCCGGGGAACGTTTTGCTGTAAGAAACTCTGGTGCAACAGCAGTAGTCGAAGGTGTGGGCGATCACGGATGTGAATATATGACCGGAGGCATTGCTGTTATCCTCGGCAAAACCGGACGTAACTTTGGTGCAGGTATGAGCGGCGGCATGGCTTATGTCTTAGATGAAATCGGCGATTTTACTGACAAGCACTGTAATCAGCAGATTGTCGTCACAGAAAAAGTAATTCATTTTGAAGATATTGATATGTTAAGAACATTAATTGAAAATCACCATACTTATACCGGTAGTCAAAAAGCCAAAGAAATTCTTGACCACTTTGAAAACTATCTTCCAAAGTTTGTTAAAGTGATCTCACCAGCATACAAAAAGATACTCAAAGAAAATGCAGCTAAAGCTGCTAGCGTTTAGGAGGTGGCACAATGGGAAAATTAACCGGATTTAAAGAATATAAGCGACAAAACGGATCCTATAAGGATGAAAATGAACGCATCGCCCACTGGAGCGACATCTATATTCCCCAAGAACGCGAGGAAATAAAGACTCAAGCTGCCCGATGTATGGACTGTGGTATTCCATTTTGTAGTTCAGGATGTCCGTTAGGCAATATCATCCCCGACTTTAACGACCTCGTCTACAATGACCAATGGAAAAAAGCACTCCAGGTTTTACATACAACGAACAACTTTCCGGAATTCACCGGAAAGATATGTCCTGCGCCATGTGAAAGCGCTTGTGTTTTGGGAATTATTGATGACCCTGTCTCAATAGAAGACATTGAGCTAGCCATTGTCGAACGCGGTTGGGAAGAAGGATGGATCAAGCCTCAACCTCCTGCAATCCGTACAGGAAAAAAAATCGCCATTGTAGGCTCCGGTCCAAGCGGTATGGCCGCCGCCCAACAACTTGCTCGTGTAGGTCATCAAGTCACTTTATTCGAACGTAACGAAGCCATTGGCGGTGCCATGCGTTTTGGTGTGCCAGATTATAAACTTCCAAAAACTTACATCGAACGTCGCGCTGAACAAATGAAAGCAGAAGGCGTCCTTATTCGGACGAACACTCATGTCGGCAAAGATATTTCTGCGGATGAATTAAAAAACTCCTTTGACGTTATCTGCTTAACCGGTGGTTCAACCGAACCCAGAGATTTAACTATTTCCGGACGACAATTAAAAGGAATCCATTTTGCCATGGACTTCTTACCTCAAGCTAATCGTCGTGTTTCCGGATTAACTGTTCATCCAGATATGGACATTAGTGCCAAAGGCAAGAAAGTTGTGGTCATCGGTGGCGGCGACACCGGATCAGACTGTATTGGAACGTCTCTTCGCCAAGGAGCTAGCGAAGTCACTCAACTCGAACTTCTCCCCATGCCTCCAAAAGAGCGAGATAATTCTCAACCTTGGCCCGTATTTCCACGTTTATATAAGACAAGCACATCCCACAAAGAGGCTATGGCAAATCTTGGACATGACATACGTATGTTCTCTATTGCAACGAAAGAATTTGTCAGTGATGATAACGGCAATGTCACTGCACTGCGTTGTGTTAAGTTAAATTGGATAACCCCTGAGGATGGTTCCCGACCTACTATGGAAGAAGTTCCCGACTCTGAATTTTTGATTAAAGCCGATCTTATCCTTTTTGCCATGGGCTTTTTACACCCTGAACATACAGGTCTCTTAGATGATCTTGGTGTCGAATATGATCCAAGAGGAAACGTCGCTACCGATAGTCAGTTTCAAACTTCTGTTGAAAATGTCTTTGCTGCCGGCGACATGCGCCGAGGTCAATCACTCGTCGTTCACGCTATCTCTGAAGGGCGTAAACTTGCAAAAGAGGTTGACCAGTATCTGATGGGCGAAACTTTTTTACGCAGCCCTTTATAAAACCGCTCTATTCTAAAAAAAGAGTTTTCTACGCTTATATGTAGAAAACTCTTTTTATGATTAATATAATGACGCGCCCTTATGCCTTCAACGTCTTTGCAACATCAGACAATTTATCTGGAATTGCAATATTTTGCGGACATTTTGAAATACACGTACCACAGGCAACACATGCAGATGCCTTTTGTTCATCGTCTAAATGTTGATATTGCTCTTTTTGATTGTCTTTTATAGCTTTGGAATCAAAGAGATTATATTCATTGTATAGCCCAAAGTTTCTGGGTATATTTACACCATATGGGCAAGGCATACAGTATTCGCACCCTGTACAATCCACTTGAATTCGATCTCTAAAGATTTTTTTCGCTCGATTCATGATGGATTTTTCCTGGTCTGTAAATGCATGAGGATAGCTAGTACTTGCTATGTCCATATTCTCCTTGACTTGGTCTAACGTAGACATCCCACTAAGTACCACATGCGTTTCAGGCTGTTCCCAAATCCACTTTAACGCCCATTTCGCAGGCGTCTTCTTCTCCTTGGCTTCATCAAAAACCTCTTGAACCGCCTCTGGAATGCTACGTACTAGATTACCTCCACGAAGTGGTTCCATAATAACAATACCTAAGTTTTTCGCCACCGCATAGTCTAGGCCTTCTTTACCTGCCTGATACTCTTCATCAATATAATTATATTGAATCTGGCAAAAAGACCAATCATAGTCATCCACAATTTGTTTAAATGTCTCGAGCTTATCATGAAAAGAAAATCCAGCGTAACGAATGCGTCCATCCTTTAATGCACTCTCTAAAAAGTCTATAATGCCCAGTTCAAGCATTTTTTTCCATCTCGCTTCATCTAATGCATGCACCAAATAAAAATCGATGTATGAGGTTTCTAAACGTTCAAGCTGACGATTAAGATACATATCCATGTCTTGACGGGTCTCAACAAGCCAACTCGGAAGTTTGGTTGCCAAATACACTTTTTCACGATATCCATTTTTTAAAGCTTTTGCCACTAAAGGTTCGCTCATTCCCCCTTCTTTGCCTCCAAGACCATGATAGGGATAAGCAGTATCTACGTAGTTTAATCCTCGGTCAATAGCAAAATGCATCATTTCAATTGCCTTTTCTTCATCAATTTTTGTTGTGTCTTGATCAATTATCGGAAAGCGCATACAACCAAAACCCAGAATCGAAACCTTTTCTCCCGTTTTACCAAACTGCCTGTATAACATAATAACCTCCTATGAATATGTTTATTATAGACATTATACCCTTTAAAGTGCACTATAAGTCAAGATTTTCTCATATAATCCGAAAAAAGCCTAGTCAAATTGTTAAATTTTTGCTAAAATAGAGCAGTATGCGTTACAAAGTCTATTTATACAGGTTATAGCGGTTTTTTCACCGATGAATTATCGGTGTTGAATAAAATATAAGCGTTCATTAGAAGGAAGGAGAACCATCAAAATGATTTATTCACATGAAGTAGAAAATATGTGTCCAGTTGCAAAAGGTCCAAAAAATGGCCCAGCACCAATTCCTGTTGAGGGAAAATGGGTTAAAGCCTATGATGTTAAAGACATTTCAGGTTTAACACATGGTGTTGGTTGGTGTGCACCTCAACAGGGAGCATGTAAGTTAACATTAAATGTTAAAGACGGTATTATTGAAGAGGCACTCATCGAAACCATCGGATGTTCAGGAATGACCCACTCTGCTGCTATGGCTAGTGAGATTTTACCAGGAAAGACAATTCTCGAAGCTCTAAATACAGACCTTGTGTGTGATGCAATTAACGTTGCAATGCGTGAACTTTTCTTACAAATCGTATATGGTCGTACACAAACGGCTTTCTCTGAAGGCGGACTCCCTATCGGAGCTGGTCTTGAAGACTTAGGAAAAGGTCTTCGTTCACAAGTTGGTACAATGTATGGTACACAAGCAAAAGGCCCTCGCTATCTTGAAATGGCTGAAGGTTATGTTACAAAAATGGGACTAGATGAAAACGATGAAGTTATCGGTTACAAATTTGTTCATCTTGGAAAAATGATGGAATTTATAGCTAAAGGCAAAAGCGCTAATGAAGCTATGGAAGAAGCTACAAGTCAATACGGTCGATTCGATGATGCTGTTAAATACATCGATCCAAGACACGAATAATATTAAGGAGGACAAGAAGAATGCCATTATTTGAAAGTTACGCTAGAAGAATAGATCAAATAACGCCAGTATTAGAAAAATATGATATCGAAAGCCTTGAGGCTGCTAAACAACTTTGTTTAGATAAAGGAATTGACGTACATCAAATCGTTAAAGAGATTCAACCTATCTGTTTTGAAAACGCATTATGGGCTTATACACTTGGTGCAGCTATCGCGATTAAAAAAGGATTAACTGTTGCTGCTGAAGCTGCTGAAGCTCTTGGTGAAGGTCTTCAAGCTTTTTGTATTCCTGGTTCCGTTGCCGATCAACGTCTTGTTGGTATTGGTCATGGTAATCTTGCTGCTATGTTACTTCGTGAAGAGACAACATGCTTTGCTTTCCTTGCTGGTCATGAGTCCTTTGCTGCTGCTGAAGGTGCAATTGGTATTGCAAAATCTGCAAACAAAGTACGTAAACAACCACTTCAAGTTATTCTAAACGGTCTTGGAAAAGATGCAGCACAAATCATTTCACGTATTAATGGTTTTACACATGTTGAAACTGCATTTGATTATTATACAGGTGAATTAAAAGTTGTTAACGAAAAAGCATACTCAACAGGCGACCGTGGTGCCGTTCGTTGTTATGGTGCTGATGATGTTCGTGAAGGTGTTGCGATTATGCACCATGAAAATGTTGGCGTATCCATCACTGGTAACTCCACAAACCCTACGCGTTTCCAACACCCTGTTGCAGGAACATATAAAAAAGAATGTATCGAGCAAGGTAAAAAATACTTCTCCGTTGCATCTGGTGGTGGTACTGGCCGTACACTTCACCCTGATAACATGGGTGCTGGTCCTGCATCATACGGAATGACAGACACAATGGGTCGTATGCACTCTGACGCTCAATTTGCCGGGTCTTCTTCTGTACCTGCTCACGTTGAGATGATGGGACTTATCGGAATGGGTAACAACCCAATGGTTGGTGCATCTGTTGCTGTTGCTGTTGCTATCGAGCAAAATGCATAATCATCGTATATAGACATATTGATTAATATACAAAAGGGTCATGCTTGGAAATATCCAAGCATGACCCTTCTTTAATTCTTCTCCTTATTGATCGATAAACCATCCACCCTGACCACTCTCTTGGTCATAATGCTCTGTTTTTCCGATGTATGCATAGGAAAACTTGCGCTCCATATATGTACTCTTACTTATAGACGTAGGCTTTAAACGCTCTCCCGTCCACAGCTTAGACACAGGTAGATTTTTTGTATATGCTATAAAACTTTTTAAGACAATTGCATGTGCAACAATTAATATGTTTTTATTATTTTCCGTATCCAAAACTTCCTGACAAAAGCGCTGAACACGCTTGCGAACATCATAAAAATCTTCACCACTTGTTGCTTGATATTTATCAGGTGTAAACCAAAAGGCCTGATGTTTTTCAGGCTCTTGGGCTTTGACATCAGAAATACACTGGCCTTGCCACTGTCCAAGATTAATTTCCATTAAGTCTTCATGAGCAACGATGGGTATATCACGATGCCCTTTAAGAATTGTTGCCGTATCGTACGCCCGTTTCAACGGGGAGGTATAGATTATATCAATGCGTTCATTTTCTATCCATTTAGATAAGTTTTTTGCTTGTTGTATCCCGTTATCAGTCAATGCAGAATTCAATTGCCCCTGCATTTTTCGAATTGTATTCCACTCTGTCTCTCCGTGGCGTGTCAACCATATCGTTTTCATTCTTCACCTATTGCCTTTCTCATGTTTTTCTAATTATATCAATCTCTTAATTATAAATCAAGATTCCAATACTAATGACAACATATACACTATATGATATAATACTCACGTATTGTTATTGAAAGGAGATTATTATGGAAAAAAACAACCCTATTGTAACGATTGAAACCAATCGTGATGGTATCATACAAGTAGAACTATATCCTGAAATCGCACCAAATACAGTGAATAATTTTATCACATTGATAAAAAAAGGCTTCTATGACGGTCTAACATTTCACCGAGTTATTCCCGGTTTTATGATTCAAGGCGGCTGTCCTGACGGAACCGGAATGGGTGGTCCTGGTTATTGTATACAGGGAGAATTTAAGGGCAATGGATTTGACAATCCACTCAAACACACACGCGGCGTATTGTCTATGGCTCGAGCGATGAATCCTAACTCAGCCGGTTCTCAATTTTTCTTAATGGTAAAAGACTCACCACATCTTGATGGTCAGTATGCTTCCTTTGGAAAAGTTATTGAGGGACTTGATATTTGCGATGCTATTGTTAACAGCCCTCGCAATGCAAACGATCAACCTCATGAGCCTCAAGTTATGACTAAGGTCACTGTTGATACACAAGGTGTTGATTATGATGCACCTATTAAAGCTTAAGCTATCTAGCTATAAGACATCCTATAGCGACCTGCTATAGCCTAAAAAATCAAGCAGTATTCAGCTTAACTGAATACTGCTTGATTTTTACCTTCTTTTTTGCCTTTATATAGGCGTTGGTCCGCCAAGTTTATACTTGAATCAAACTCACCCACCAGCGGTGCCAATCCAAATGTCATCGTAATCTTAAGCTGTATGTCCTTATACCTAAACAAAGCTTTTAACACACGCTCACGAAGGAATTTTACATAAGCAATTGCTTCCTCCATTGTCGTCTCCGGTAGGACAATCAAAAACTCTTCTCCTCCCCAGCGCGATACACGATATCCTTTTTTTAGACTCTTCTTTAAAATTTCCGCTAATTGTTTAAGGATTTCATCACCACAGGGATGTCCATATTCATCATTGATCAATTTAAAATCATCAATATCGGACAAAACCAATATATGGCGTCCATTATATTCCAAATCGCCAAATGTCTTTTTAATGCCGCGTCGATTCAATAACCCCGTTAGCGCATCACATTGTACTTCTTGCGACAACTTTTTGTTAACGCGTTCTAAGCTTTGATATTGCTCAACATACTCCGCCAATTCACGTTCTTTAATATAGAGATTATATTCATTTTGCAATCGATATATTTTTTCCTTGTTACTTTCAGCTGTGAAATACTGTTGAAGTTCAGTTCCTGTTTTATATGCATTATAGGCTAATTCAAACTCTTGAATATCTGAGTAAGCTTCTGCCATCGCATAATATAACTCGACTTTGTGCTTTTGAATATTATATTTTCTAGCAATATTTAATGCCGACTCAAAAACTTCAAGCGCTTGTTTGATTTGCCTCTCTTTTAATAATAATTTTCCAACAAGGCATTTTCCATAAATTCGACCTTCATTATATTGAATATCTCCGGCTAGCTCTAGCGCACGTTCATAAAATTCTTTTGACAAAGCACAACTATTCGTACGCTCATAAATAGATGCTATTTCTAGATAAACAAGAACCAGCCCTTTTTTATAGTCAACATCTTTAAAGACTTCCATTGATTTGAGCCCGTATTTTAGCGCCTTGTCATACAGACGTCTAGCCATAGAAATCCGGCACAAAATCAAATTAGCATTTCCAATAAGAATCTCGTCTCCTAATAGTTCCGCAAGTTGAAGCGCTTCAACAGCATAGTCCATCGCGATATCCATCGCACGGATTTCAATATATACCATTGACATCTTCCTCAACAAGTCACAGCGCTTTTGTTCCACATCATACTCCATAGGATTTTTCAGTGCTTCCATATAATAGTAAACACTTGACTCACTAATTCCTAGCTTCCTATATATATCACCAGCTAAACTTAGTGTATAATAATTTTCTTCAAATTCTTTTTTATGTTCTGAGAGATTTAGGCCTTTGAGCACAAAATCCAACGCATTGAAAAAATCATTACAATAATAATAACAATACGCAACTTGATTAATTACTTCATGATGTTCCGGTTTATGTCCATAGATTTCAAGTACCTCCTGCAGCTTTTCTTTGGGCGATTTTGAGTATTTTAAATAAAATTGATACGTAAATCGTTCTCTTGTTTCTTCCATGGCAACCTCATCTTATTTTATTGGTATTGATCATAGCCATAATTCTTCAAGTGAAATTCGCTGTCTCTCCAATTGTCTTTTACTTTTACCCATAATTCCAAGTGCACTTTTGTTCCTAATAAATTTTGAATATCTTTTCGCGCCCTGGTTCCAATTTTTTTAATCATCTGCCCTTGCTTACCTAAAATAATTGGTTTGTGGGATTTTTTTTCACAAATAATCGTCGCATGAATATTAAGTCGACCTAGTTCTTCATCATCCTCAAAAGACTCTACAACAACAGCGACTCCATGAGGCACCTCTTCTTTTAGAAAATACAAAGTTTTTTCTCGAATCAATTCTGCAACCAATTGTTTTTCCGGTTGGTCTGTGACCATGCCTTCCGGGAAAAACATCGGACCTTCAATCAGGTGTTTTCTGACCGCATCTAGAACCGCCTCAGAATTTTCTCCCTTTAATGCCGACACAGGAACAATATCATCAAATGCATATAATTGACGGTATGCATCAATAACAAGTAAAATCTCATTTTTAGGAATCAAATCCATCTTATTAATTACCAAGATTACAGGTGTTTTTATTGCCTTAAGTTGTTCAATAATAAATAAATCTCCTGCACCCACTGTTCGATCCGGTTCAACCAGCCATAACACGGCATCAACTTCTGAAAATGTTGATAACGCCATCTGATTCATGTGCTCCCCAAGTTTATGTTTGGGTTTATGTATTCCCGGTGTATCAATAAAAACAATTTGTTCCTTTTGCGTTGTTAATATAGTTTGAATACGATTTCTGGTCGTCTGTGGTTTATTTGACATAATTGCCACTTTTTTTCCAATAAAATGATTCATTAAGGTTGACTTTCCTACATTCGGACGTCCTATAATTGTTACAAAACCAGATTTAAACATAGTTTTTCCTCTCTTATGCCAAATTTTCATCGTTAAGCTCGTGTTTTTTTGGATACGCCATAGTAACCGTCCCTGTTTTTTTCTCCAAGTTACTAAAGGCAACACTTAACATCAGCTTAATTCTATTTAATTGATTTACTTCACTTGCCCCTGGATCATAGTCAATCGCTGCAATATTTGCATAGGGGTACTCTTTTCGAATGGGTTTAATCATTGATTTACCAACAACATGGTTAGGTAAACATGCAAATGGTTGCACACAAACAATGTTTTCAACTCCATGTTCAACAAGCTCTATCATCTCGCCTGTCAAAAACCATCCTTCACCTGTTTGATTACCTAACGAGATCAACTTACCAGCTAACTTAGCTTTTTCTTCTATACGCGTTGGAGCTCTGAAGTTCTTACTATTGGACAATGCCTTTTTCATCGATGAACGGAAAAATTCAATAACTTCTATCGCAATTTTATTTCCGATCCATTGTTTACGTGATGCATTAAGTTTTTCATATTTAAACTTCGCATTATAAGCCGAATACAAGAAAAAGTCCATAAGGTCAGGAACACTTACTTCTGCCCCTTCTTCTTCTAATACCTTTGCCAACTGATTATTTCCTGTCGGATGATATTTAACGAGTATCTCGCCGACAATCCCAACCTTAGGCTTGACGATAGGATGAATTGGAATTTGATCAAATGCTTCGACAATTTCACCAATTAGCTTTTTATATTCTCCCATTCGTCCTCGACGAAGAACCTCAAAGGCCTTTTGTCGATAGTGTTCATAGACTTGCATCGTTTGTCCTTCATTGATTTCATATGGGCGCATTTTTTGCGTTACCCGCATAAATAAATCTCCAAATACCGTTGCCATCAGCGCTGTCTTGACAAATCGATAATTCATTTCAAGTCCCGGATGTTTTTCCAGACCAACTGTATTGACCGAAACCACTGGAACTGTAAAAATATTGGCATCTGTTAATGCCTTACGAATAAAGCCAATATAGTTTGATGCTCGACAACCTCCGCCTGTCTGTGTAATAAAGACTGACGTGTTGTTTAAGTCATATTCTCCACTAAGCAGTGCAGATACAATTTGACCGGTTACAAGAATTGAGGGATAACATGCATCATTATTGACATACTTTAATCCCGTGTCAATAGCTTTATAATCAACCTGTGGAAGCACCACTACATTGTAACCCAATTCACGTAAGCCTACTTGATAGAATTCAAAATGCAGCGGCGACATCTGAGGCGCCAAAATCGTGTGTGTTTTTCGGTGTTCTTTGGTAAAGACTAGTCGATTTTCAACTCTTGGTTTTTTTTGTATCTCTTTTCCAGACTTCTCTTTTTCATCAAGCGCAGCTTTAAGCGAACGCATACGAATACGAATGGCTCCAAGATTGTTACCTTCATCAATCTTTATCAACGTATATAGCTTACCATGTTCTTCAAGGATTTCATGGACCTGGTCACTGGTTACTGCATCGACACCACATCCAAAGGAAGTCAGCTGGACTAGTTCAAGTCCCGGTGTACGTCCAACATACTCTGCCGCATGATATAAGCGTGTATGATACGACCATTGATCAAGAACCCGAAGCGGACGTTTGGGCGCAGCCAAGTGAGCAATACTATCTTCTGTTAAGATGCCCATACCTAGGTCGGTAATAATGTTGGTTAATCCATGATTAATCTCTGGATCAACATGATATGGACGACCCGCCAAGACAATGCCTCGACGACCCATTTTTTGAAGCTCTTTTACGACTTCTTCACCTCGTCGGCGTATATCTGCCTTTACGACTTCTTTTTCAGCCCATGCTTTATCTACCGCGCGTTCAATTTCTTCTTGAGTTAATTGGTCTTGTGAAAACGCCTCCATCAAACCTTTAACGATATTTTTCTTTGTATCCAAAGCTAAGAAAGGTTGAATCAAGCGAACATCTCCTTGGACAATCGCATCAGTATTATGTTTGATTGTCTCTGGATAAGATGTAACAATTGGGCAGTTATAATGGTTATCTGCTTGATGTACTTCTTTTTCTTCATAAGCCACTGAGGGATAAAATATTGTTTTAATATTTTTTCCAATAAGATGCATAATATGGCCATGAACAATTTTTGCAGGATAGCACACGGATTCTGATGGAATCGTCTCAATCCCTTCTTCATATATTTTTTTGGAAGACTTTGGCGATAATACAACACGATATCCAAGCTCTGTAAAAAATGTATGCCAAAACGGATAATTCTCATACATGTTAAGTACTCTTGGAATACCAATCTCCCCTCGTACAGCATCCTTTAGAGGAAGTGACTTATAACTAAATATTCGCTTATATTTTTCATCATATAAGTTCGGCATTTTTTCATTATTCGGCTTTGTAATTCCAGCTCCACGTTCACATCGATTCCCTGATACAAAACGACGACCATCATTAAATGTGGATATGGTCAATAGGCATTGATTTGAGCACAATTGACATCGATCCATATCTGTAGAAAATTCGAAAGCTTCCATCTGTTCTAAGGAAAGCAATGATGAACGTTCTCCCGCTTCACATCGTTCTTTTGAAATAATAGCCGCGCCATAAGCCCCCATAATTCCGGCGATATCCGGTCGAACGACTTCTCTGCCACTCACTTTTTCAAACGCCCTTAATACAGCATTATTATAAAAAGTTCCTCCTTGAACAATGATCTTACTTCCCATTGCTTCTGGATCTCTGATTTTGATTACTTTTTGAATAGCATTTTTTATTACTGAATACGACAATCCTGCGGATATGTCCCCAACAGTTGCGCCTTCTTTTTGAGCCTGTTTAACCCTTGAGTTCATAAATACTGTACACCTTGAACCTAAATCAACCGGGCGCCGAGAATCCAACGCCGCTTTAGCAAAATCTTCTATTTTTAGATTTAATGAACTGGAGAAGGTCTCTAAAAAGGACCCACATCCTGAGGAACATGCTTCATTTAATAAGATATCATCAATGACACCATTTTTAACACGAAGACACTTCATATCTTGTCCGCCAATGTCTAAAATAAATTCGACACCAGGTAAAAAGTGATTTGCCGCTTTATAGTGCGCAATAGTTTCAATCTCACCTATGTCAATTTTGAGCGCTTCTTTTATCAGCGCTTCCCCATAACCTGTAATCGTACTTTTTGCAATATACGCCTTATCCGGCATTTGATGGTATATCTCCCGCAATACATCTGCAATCAAATTCAAGGGCTTACCACGGTTACTCCCATAAAACGAATATAATATTTCATGGTTTTCTCCCATTAAAACCATTTTTGTCGTTGTTGAGCCTGCATCAATTCCTAGATATATAGGACCTTCATAGTCTTTAAGCTCAGCTTTTTTTACTTTGGCTTTTTCATGACGCACCAAAAACGCTTCAAGTTCTTCATCTGACAAAAATAACGCGTCTAGCCGTGCTACTTCGCTTGCTTCAGAAGCTGAGAGGTCTTCACATCGCTCTATAAGGGTTTTAACATTGATAGAATCTTGTGAAAAAGATTCTAATGATGCACCTATAGCTACAAACAACTGTGGATGTTCAGGAAACATAATTTGCTCTTTTTTTAGTTTTAATGTTTCAACAAAGCGTTGGCGCAACTCCGACAAGAAGTAAAGAGGACCGCCTAGAAATGCTACATTACCGCGAATCGGCTTTCCACACGCCAAACCACTTATGGTTTGATTAACTACCGCTTGAAAGATTGATGCAGCAATATCTTCTTTTGCTGCACCTTCATTCAGTAGCGGCTGTACATCTGTCTTTGCAAAAACGCCACAGCGAGCCGCAATGGGATGAATTACTTGATGTTTTTTGGCTAATTCATTTAATCCAGAAGCATCCGTCTCTAAAAGCGACGCCATCTGGTCTATAAATGCACCTGTCCCACCAGCACAGGTACCATTCATTCGTTGATCAATAGATGTTCCTTCAAAATAGGTAATCTTGGCATCTTCTCCGCCTAACTCAATCGCAACATCCGTTTTGGGAATAATGCGTTCAACAGTCTTAGAGCATGCTACCACTTCTTGTATAAACGGAATAGATAACCATTTGGAAATGCCTAATCCTCCCGATCCTGTTACTTTAATTGTACATTCATGTCCAGGAAAATGTCGGTTGATGCTTTGGATTAAAGAAAATACTGTTGCCCGAATATCCGAATAATGGCGCTTGTATTTACTATAAATCATGTCACATCTTTCATTGAGTATGACAACTTTAACAGTTGTTGAACCAACATCTAATCCAATATGAATCTTATTCATTCTTTTTTCCTCCATACATACTTACACTGCTACCTAAGATATCCCTCAGCATAGGCTTCATCAATAATGTTCTTTATATATTCCCATATAGATAAACTGCCTTCAGCGGCATGTTTATTATAGTCTATAACCTGTTCCTTATATATTCCATGTTCAAGCCAGGCCTTACCTTTCGATAAATAGTTGAGCAAAATAGGTTGCACTCGATCAATCGCCGCAGCAAATTTTGCTTCAGGTGTCTGTTTTTGTTCAAAAGTTTCCCATAATCGTTCATATTCTTGACCTTGTTCTTTTGGCAACAAGCCAAAAATACGTTTTGCAGCCTCTCGCTCTTTTAACAGCTTAAGTTCGTGCCCTTTTTCATCATATGCATAGGTATCACCTGCATCAATTTCAACAATATCATGTATCAGCACCATCTTAACCACTGTTAAAACATCTACTTCTACATTTGCATATTCACTTAGTATTATCGCCATCATAGCCAAATGCCAAGAATGCTCAGGATCATTTTCCTTTCGCGTGCCATCGGCAAGATAGCTTTGTCGAAACACTGCTTTTAATTTGTCTATTTCTATAATAAAGTCCATTTGTTGTTTCAGTCGATTTATGTCTTTTGGCATATATACTCCTTTATATTTGCGCCCCGCAAAATGGGCAAAAAGTGATGGCTGCATCAAATTGAGATAAATCCTTATGACAATGTATACACAGGGTTTCATCTGCCGGTTCAGGGTCACGTAGAATTTTTTTTATGACACTCTCAAGTAAGAACATTGATGCCGGGGTTTGTAGTACGCCATCAATATAGTCTCCCGAAAAATCGGACTTATGAATGGGATTACTCGAAGAAAGTACACATTTAATATGCGGCATTCCAGCTTTTATGAGTTGAATGAGTTTGTCTCCACGCGTTTGTTGCATAATATAGTTCACAATAACAACATTGGGTTCATCACGTTCAATTGCATAAAGCGCCTCATATTCATCCGCTATCTCCACTTCAAATCCCATTTTTTGAAGCATGTCCTTTAATATTAAGCTTTCAAACTTTGAATCATTAATCAACAATGCTTTCTTTTCCATAAGAGATACTCCTATCCATTTTGTCTTTGTCTATTATAACATAAATTCTAAAGGAAGTTCAAAATAAAATACCAGGGAGTAACAAACACTAATGCGTATACAATCAACCTATTCGCCTCTTTTTTTGACAGAGCAATACGAAGCCACAGATACTTTGTCAGCATCATGTAAATCACTACCGCACATAGCATCGATATTATTGTAAGGGTTACATTATGTACATAGTCAAACCTTAACCCGTATGCATGAATGCATAACAACACCGTACTGTAGAGCATAAGTCCTAACGCATGGCTTAAAAAAATGTAGGTTCCATGCATCAACCCACTTCGCATAATTACATCTTTACGTCTTTTTACTCCTGCATACTTAAAACCAACAATAACAATAATAAAAGCTATCAAATACATTCCACCAATTATTGGCAGAATCTGATAGGACAAAAAGAGTTCTAATGTAGCCGGCATATGACCTCCTTAATGCGAATAATTCCTTCTTCGACTTTTGATGTTTCTATTCCTCGGTAGTTTAGTACAATAAATTGTTCATAGGTTTGCTCTTGACCTATCATAAATTCTGAAAGCAGGCAACAACGAACATGGTATTTTCTTTGTAGCGAGTAAAACAACTGTTTGTTAAAAGGCTGTTTTACGTTTAACACACAGGTTACGCCTGCCGGATCTATCTCAATGGATGCATATTCTTCTAAATGTTTATGTAAGAGCTTTTTTAGCAAAAAATATTTGTTTCGATAATTTTTGCGCAATCGACGAATATGCCGTCCAAAGTCATCATTTTTCAACATATTAGCCAAGGCCAATTGTTCCAGTTTGGATGCACTTTGTGTCCCTCGATAGTTTTCTTTGATATACGCTGTCAGTAAGGGTTTTGGCAACACCATAAAACTAATGCGAATGCTTGGCAGTAAAAGTGTTGAAAATGACCCCATATAAATCACTCGCTCATGTCGATCCATCCCCTGAAGCGATCGAATAGGCTTACCTATGTATCGAAGCTCATTATTATAGTCATCTTCAATAATATAGCTATCGGAGTCATTCGCCCATTCAAGCAACTCAAATCGCGTATTCATGGGCATAATACTTCCATAAGGAAACTGATAACTTGGTGATGTGAAGCAAACTTGATTTTTTTGTTTTTTTAGTTGGCTAATATCTAAGACATTATTTTTTAGTCCAATGGGAACAATTGAATAATTGGCCTGGGTAAAGACGTCTTTTGCAATATTAAATCCCGGGTTTTCTATAGTCAACGTCTGATATCCTCTATTATAAAACAACCGTGATAACGGTCCTAACAATCCTTGCATACCAGAGCCAATAATGATTTGACTGTCACGCGCCTTGATGCCACGTACACGTTGAAAATACTCACATATTTGTTTTTTTAGAAGCAGTTCGCCAAATGGTTGTCCCATATGATAGAGTTCAAGTGCATCATCATTGAGTGCACGATTAATATTTTTTTTCCATAGTGTCATGTCAAAATTATCGTATTCTACATATTCTCCTGTGAAATCGTATTGCGCTTCATTTTCCTCTAAATATTTTTGGATTTCTGCATCGTCGTCACTGTCGATCTGATCAGAAAAGGCAGAGAGCTTCATTGAAGTTACATAATATCCTTTTTGCGGTAACGAATAGAGATATCCTTCTGATACCAGCTGCGCATATGTATTTTCAATTGTTGTTCGAGAAATCCCCATATTATTGGACAATTGACGAATAGACGGCATTTTTTCATCCCCGGATAAATGGCCGCTTTTTATTTCTTTGATGATGCTATTATATAATTGTATGTATAATGGATCTTGTGTATTTTTTTCAACAAAAAAGACTTTTTCCATTGCTCCCCTTCTTTATCCTCACAACTTAAACAAAAAATCCTTGATAAAAGACAATCCCATGATATATAAGCCCTAAGCCATGTAAAATCAATGCAATATGGGCAAAGATTTTTTCTGTATCATCCGGTTCTTCCCCAATAACACCCACACCAATTCCTGCAAGTGTCACTAATGCCCCAATCATCTCTAGTGTCCCTGCACGTATAATATTTTGTTCATCACGTGTATAAAACGCAATAATATATATACTTATAGCCGACAACGCATAAGCGATAATTGCAAGTATCAAGGATGCCACCCCAAATCGATTATGCGGTTTAGCATTTAGTTTTAAAACTGCTTTGTTCGTTTTCATACGGTCTCCAATTCACACTTACATAAAGTAAACATAACCACTTCGAAGCACACTGAGTCCAAACCCCAATACGCTAAAAAAAATACCAGCTTTTGATAATCGTCTCTTTTCAGAGTGATACCCTTTTACTCCGGTATATCCTCCCACAAATGAAACAAAAATTGCTAAAAGCGGTATAATCCATAATACAAGACTTATTGATCCTATAATCACAGAAGCAATGCTATAATTACTCAAATCATTATCTATTCGCATGGCATCTCCCAAACCTTAATCAATTAAGTGCTTTCTTAAACTTAATAGTTTACTCCCAAAAATAATCGACATCGTTCCAATGGCTACCGCACCAACAATAGTAATAATTCCAAGTACAATACCTGTTACTCCAGCTTGTGTTATTCTTTTATATATTTTGTCACTATATTCAATCATTTTTTCACTCCTAACAAATAAAATCATTTAGTTAATTATACCATTAATCATAAAAAAGTAAACCTTTTATACTCAGTCCGTTCTATGTTATAATATTCTCGTTTAAACCATTTTAGAAAGAAGGTTCACCATGATAAAACCTGAAGAAATACAAATCAAAAAAATAATTATTCATATACTGGACACATCCATTACCATGCCAGTAATGTCTATGGATGAAATGCCAACCTCCATTGATATCAATGATTTTTTTGCACACCATATCTGCAAAACTACCAATGATGACGCTTTACGAAACTGTGTATTTGACGAAGAATACAATCTCTTTTTAAATTATTTGAAAGAATATCGGGATGAAATAATTGATTTTGTTACCTTTTCCAAGCAAACTGCCGGTCAGCTTTTTTCCATTATGAGCGCACATATCAATATCCCTAGCGCAGACCTTGCTATTATTCAGTACCGATATAATATGCACGACTATCTTGCTTTATTAAAACTCAATTATCAAAACACATTTATTCACTTTACGGACTATGAAAGCGATGTCAATATAAACACCATCATCCAGCATCGAACCACACTACCGAATTATGGTCAAAAAATTACCGAAGCTGCAGTGATTGACCTTGAAACCTTTGATGTTCAACTTTTAGACAAACTTGTCGATATCGATGGAGAAAAAAAACATTATCTATCAACATTGTTTTTTAAGTGTCATACCAAGCTTTCCTCTAAAGAGCAAATGCAAGCAGTTAAAACAGCAACCAATAAAGTAGCCAAAAAATATTTTGATACGGATATTGAAAAAAAAGCAGAAATCACAGAAAAACTTTACTCAAACTTAAATGAAGAAGGCGAACTTGACTTGGAAAGTTTTGCCAAGGAAGCTTTTCCGGCACAAGATGAGGCAAAAGAAATCTTCTTTAGTACTCTTGAAAAAAAAGGTATTGACGAACCTAAGATTGCCATTACCGAAAAAACAATCAACCGAACCTTTGAAAAACAGCGTATAAAAACAGATGAAGGTATTGAAATAAAGATACCCATGGACTTTTACAATAACCCTCAAAAGATGGAATTTGTCACTGAACCTAACGGAAAAATCTCTATTATTATTAAAGACATCAATAAGATTATGTAATAAAATTACATAATCTTATTTTATCTTTCCATGTTTGCGGTTCAGTATGGAACCACGATAAATCTTATCATACCCAAATTGATTACGCACTCGGTCCACCATTTGGTCTACTTTGTCAGAGGTTTGTTCAACAGACTCAAACAGGGATAATTGTCTATCCTCCTCCGCTTTAAAGTTTGAAACAGAAATCCCCAATAAACGGATGGGTTTCTTGGATTTATTCTTTAAATATAGGTCAAATGCCACCCCAAAAATTTGATTAGTTATATCTGTCACTTGATCAATACTCATACTTCGTGTAATGACTTTAAAATCATTGTACTTAATCTTTAATTGAATTGTTCGACCTTTCAGCATTTTTTTACGAAGCCGATAGCCGACAGTATCTGCCAGAACCAAAAGTTCTTGTTTGACCTCTTCTTCTTCAGTCAAATCATGACTATAGGTAAGTTCATTGCCAACACTTTGAACATTGGATGTATTGTCCGGGTCTAATATGGCGCTAGCGCGTCCGTTAGCAGAGCCTTGCATAGACACTGCATGACGCTCCCCAAAATTATCTTGGAGCATCACTAAGGTTGCCTGTGCCAATTCTCCAATCGTCTTAATGCCCAATTGATGCAATTTTACCTCGGTCTTCTTTCCGATCCCATAGAGCTTGCCTACAGGCATCGGCCACATTTTTTCTTGTATTTCATAGGGATATAACGTTGTAATGCCCATGGGTTTTTTCATATCAGAAGCCATTTTAGCCAAAAGCTTATTTGTGGAAATTCCTACTGAGCACCCTAAGTCAAGCTCTGTGCTAATGTGTTGCTGTATCTTTAAAGCAATCTCTTCTGGTTTTCCAAAAAGGTGTTCTGAACCTGTCATATCTAAAAAAGCTTCATCAATCGACAGCTGCTCTTTTAGAGGCGTGTACTGATCAAAAATGTCCATCACCTGCTGACTCATTGAAGCATATAACCCATATGTTGAGCGAACGGCAATAACTGTTGGCAGACATTGTTTAGCCTGATAAATCGGCATTGTTGTTTTTATTCCATATGCCTTTGCTTCATAACTTGCCGCTAACACGATACCACTACGTCTATCGGGGTCTCCTACTACAATTATAGGTTGTCCTTTTAGCTCAGGATGAACGACCTGTTCACATGATGCAAAAAAAGAATTCATATCAATATGAAGGATTAAACGTTCTTGCACAATATTGTCCTCCTACGTGTAATACTATCTATTATATCAAATTTTTTGATTTGACACTACAATTTCTGTATGATATAATTTACTTGATTATTAAATAATAATAGTTATTAAATAGGAGGTAACGCAATGAGTTTATGGAAATGTACACAATGTGGTTTTATTAACGAAGGTGAAACGGCTCCGGTAGAATGTCCAAAATGTGGTGCACCACAAGAAAAGTTCGTAGCATTAGATGAGGAAGCTGCAAAAAAAATATACGACGCAGATCGTACAAATGATATACATACAGAGATTATTAATTTATCTGCAGCAATCATTGATTTAGCTCATGAAGGTGTTGAACTTGATTTGGATCCAGGCTGTGTTAGTGATTTTAAAAAAGCCATTGATGAAGCTTGGGTTATCAAGCAACGTTCAAAAGCTGAAATCGCTATTCATGCTAGCAAAAGCAAGTGGTAAAATTCGATTAACGTACTTATTAAAAAGCAAATGCATAAATGCATTTGCTTTTTTTACTTGACGTAACGGCTGTTCCTGTTTAGAATGTGATTAGGTAGGTGAATGAATATGAAAACCATTGTGCTTTATACTACACGACATGGTAGCACTGAAACAATCGCAAAGAAGATCGCTTCACAACTTCAAGCAGATCGATGTAATATTTTAAAAGATATCATTCCGGATTTAAAAAGCTATGAAGCTGTTATTATTGGTGCTCCGATATATCTTGGATCTATTAATCCAAAAATGACGGCACTCATCGAAGAGAACACTTCAACACTTTTAACCAAAAAAATAGGTCTTTTTCTTGTTTGCCTTATGGACGAAGAACTTGCCGCAGAACAATTTAATGTAGCTTATGGAAATGAATTGTTGTCGCACTCAAGCGCCGACGGATTTTTCGGTGGGAAGATGCCCAAGAATCTGCTAAACCCAATCGAAAAAATGATTACCCATGTTGCATTTCGCCATAAACCCATACATGAAGACATCCTTGCCACTGAAGTCGATAAATTTATCGACATCTTTAAAGCTTAGAACATCGTAAAAGGTTGAGTATAAACTCAACCTTTTTTATCTTCTAACAAATCTGTCAATATCCCTGTCCGATCATATAATATTCGGCAAAAAGCATGTGTCATGTCATCTGTCTTTACCCATTCACTAAATTCATAATCTGTTCTCCAACGAATATGAACAACAAAGTCTCCAATTTGTGATATTGTCGATATATTTCCCGTCTCTTTACTAATGACACATAAATTCACTGTTTTTTCTTGACATTGAATTGTTTCTATAGTCTTGCAATTATGTAAAATGCCAATTACATGCGAATTTTTCACTAGATCATTGCATACTGCATTAATCACGTCGTTCATTTGCATCTCCCATCCTTATTAATCCCCACGAATAAGTACCCTACTATTTTATCATATTTTAAGTACTTATGCACTAATTCTTATATTAAAATTGATTTTTTTGTTGACATGTATGTAAAAACAATGTATTATTTATATATGTTTATTTGAATATATCGTTAAGTAGATTAATGCACTACAAGGTTAAGAATTTGTCAATCTAAGAAAAGAGGTATGTTATGTCAAAAAAAGTTCTTATTGTCGGTGGCGTTGCTGGCGGTGCTTCCACAGCAGCTCGATTACGAAGACTCGATGAAAATGTTGAAATCATCCTTTTTGAACGAAGCCCTTATATTTCCTTCGCTAATTGCGGCCTTCCCTATTACATCGGTGGCACAATTAAGGAGCGGGAATCTCTTCTTGTTCAAACTCCAGAAGCAATGAAAGCCAGGTTTAATATTGATATACGTGTTGAAAATGAAGTTATTGATATCAATCCCACCCAAAAAACCGTAACGGTTCTTGATATTAAGACGTCAACCAAATACGAAGAATCCTATGATGAACTTGTTCTCTCACCAGGCTCTACACCTATAAAGCCCCCTATTCCAGGGATTGAGAGTAGCAATATTTTTTCTCTATGGAATATTCCAGATACTGACCGCATTAAACATTTTGTTACGGAACATAAAGTAAAAACAGCGACAGTTGTCGGCGGCGGCTTTATTGGCATCGAAATGGTTGAAAATCTTCACGAGCTTGGCATAGAAGTCAATCTTGTTGAAATGCTTGACCAAGTTATGACGCCTCTTGACTATGAGATGGCTCAAATTGTTCATAGCCATTTATCTACTCAAGGCGTACATCTGTATCTCAAAAATGGTGTCAAAGAATTCAAGTATGAACAAGGTGTCACACATGTTAAGCTTCAAGATGGAACAAGCCTCGCTTCGGATATGGTCATTTTGAGTATTGGTATTTCCCCCAACGGTGAATTAGCCAAATCTGCCGGTTTGACTACGAATGCCCGTGGCGGCATTGTCGTTGATGAATACTTACGAACTTCTGATCCCAATATTTATGCTTTAGGTGATGTAATTGAAGTTGTTGACTACATGACCAAAGATAAAACAATGGTTCCTTTGGCAGGTCCTGCGAATAAGCAAGGGCGTATTGTTGCCAACAATATATGCAAACGACAAAGCACATATGAAGGTAGTCAAGGCACCAGCGTCGCCAAAATATTTGACCTTACTGTAGCTAATACCGGTCTTAATGAAAAAACACTGAATAAGATGGGTAAAGTTTATGGCAAAGATTACTTTGTTACGATTATTCAACCAAAATCTCATGCAGGTTATTATCCTGGCGCGTTTCCGATGACACTCAAAGTGATTTTTGACACTTCCGGTAAAGTACTTGGTGCACAAAATATTGGTGTTGAAGGTATAGAAAAACGCATCGATGTCATTGCAACTTCGCTACGCTTTGATGGGACAATATATGACCTTCAACGACTGGAGCTTGCCTATGCTCCTCCCTATTCTTCTGCAAAAGATCCTGTCAATATGGCTGGTTTTGCTGCTGAAAATATCCTCAAAAAAGATCAAGAGGTTGTCTTATGGCGTGATATTGATACTTTTAATAAAGAGACCACTCTTATCGTTGATGTACGTGAAGACATTGAAGTCGAGCTTGGAAAAATTGACGGTGCAGTGCATATCCCAGTTAATGACCTTCGAGATCGTATTGACGAACTACCAAAAGACAAAACCATTGTTATCTATTGTGCGGTTGGAATTCGTGGCTATATTGCTACAAGAATCTTAAAGCAACATGGATTAGATGCTAAAAATTTAATCGGAGGATATAACCTGTACAAGTACTTCCAAAAAGATTATACCCATCCAAATTGCATTATCGAAGACAAAAAACATGTTTTGTCTGAAGATGGAACGCCAGAAACTGCGATTAACTTTGTCCCCTCAAGTAACTTAGCCTCAGCCATTGTACTTGATGCATGTGGCCTTCAATGTCCTGGGCCTATTATGAAGGTAAATCAAAAAGTCAAAGAGGTCAATGATGGGGATATTATCAAAGTATCGGCAACAGATTCCGGATTCCCTGTTGATGCTCAGGCTTGGTGCAAAAAAACCGGAAACAGTTTTATAAAAACCGTCAAAGAAGACAAGGCCTATGTTGTCTATATCCAAAAAGGCTCTTCACAAATTCAAGCCAAAGAGACCAAAACACTAAACGCAAGTACCATGGTTGTCTTTAGCGGCGATTTGGATAAAGCCATCGCATCCATGATTATTGCAAATGGTGCAGCCGCAATGGGAAAAGACGTAACATTATTTTTTACCTTCTGGGGACTAAATATTTTACGCAAACCTGAAAAACAAAAAGTATCTAAAGGGCTTATTGAAAAAATGTTCGGTATGATGATGCCTCGTGGCGTACATAAACTTAAGCTATCTAAAATGAACATGGGTGGTTTAGGCACCAAGATGATGCATGGGGTCATGAAAGCCAAGAATGTAAATACTGTTGAAGATTTGATTCAATCCGCAATGGATGCAGGTGTTAAGTTCGTGGCATGTACAATGTCTATGGATATTATGGGCATTACCAAAGAAGAACTTCTTGATGGCGTTGAGTATGGCGGTGTTGCTGCATACCTTGGAGCTGCAGAAGATTCCAATCACAACCTGTTTATCTAAATTTTTCTTATAATTATTAGCAATAAATTAATGACCCGATCTACAAAAGTTAGACACAAAAAATCTAATTTTGCCAGGTCGGGTCATTAATATAGCTGTTTTTTATATCCCAATACAATCAGTTTAGAGACATTGGAATAATTTAAGACACCATCTGGTTGGTTGTTGGCTTTTAAAAATAAATCATTCACTTGATTATGTACTTTTTCCGCTTGAGGTTTTCGGTGTTGTTCCCAAAAATCACTACGCGCCTTAAGGTCTTTGATAACTGCCGGGCTAATCGAACTATATAAATCTCTATACGCTTTTGCATCCGTTTTATACAAAGAATTGCCCACATATGACATGCCTGACAAATAGGCTGAATATCTAAAAAGCTTTTCCTCATGCTGTGACGCTGCCAAAAATCCGATAAAATTTGCATCATCTTCACTCGCAAACCCTTGCTGATGCGCCATCTCATGACTCGCAACAAAAGGAAGCGATGTTATATGGGGCATAATATTAATTGTTGGTTCTGAAAACACATATAAATACACACCTGAATAGCCACTTTGACTAAAAAACTTTGAGACAGATAGCGGCTTTACCCGTGCTTGACGCTCAGCTATAAATGGATAGGACTGGGATAGAGCCATGTATCCCTCATCTGTTATGTTCATAATCGTTTTACGATCAAGTATATCCTCTTCACCTATATCTTCTTTTGTCTGATTTGCCTGGGTAATTAACCATTGATAGGTATTTTCCAAGTCTACTTGCGTTATACTTTGTTCATTAAATTCAAAAAGCGTCTCTATATTCAATCGATAATTATTTAGTCCCCAAAGCATCAAAAACAATGTCACATTAATGCTGACAATGACAACCACATTCAAAAAAAAGGATAAACTTTTTTTTCGTTGACGCCTCAGACCATAGCCAATCCCCAAAACTAAAAAAACAATGGTTACACTGCCTATAATTAAAAAATACAGCTCAGACAGGCTAAACGGAAACCACCGAGAGATTAAAGTTAATTGATTCGTAATGGCCACATATATGCCTCTAGAGTAAATCCGTTCTATCTGTTCAGGCCAAAGATGTCCTACAAAAAGCATTCCTCCACAAGTAAAGGTGTTGACAATAATCCAAGCCCATCGTTTCATAGCAGCCTCCTGATATCTTAATATATTAAAAGAGTATGTCTAAACATTTAATTTTATCATAATCTTTTGTTAAAATCCACTTTTTTTAAAAATGGAGTGATAAAATTAAACTATGTAAATGCTACTTTGTTAGGAGGTGCTCCTATGTCATTAAAAGTCCTTATGTATCTTATTGTCACAACACAGCTAGCGACATTTATAGGCTATGATTTTGTTGACAGCATGATTGTTAAACATGAATTTATCCAAGAACCTATTCAAGAAAATATCCCTTATGAATATATGATTTCCATCAATGGAAAAGAAGGTAGCGTCGATTTAGAACTCCTTGCTGCATATGAGATTGTTGCACAAGTCAAAAGTATCAAGGATTACTCTGATGATTTTACCTCTCAAATTTCTCCAAGAGATTTTGCATTGGCATGGGGAGATGTGAACATGCCTTCTATAGATAACTATGTCCATTATCGACAAAACGAGCGCTGGTACTATTTTACCGTTAGCTCCAAAGCTCCGGTTAGTGCAGAATATGTCGACTACTATAGCGCCAACACACATATTATTCCTGCAAATCCGACAATACTTGAAACCGTAAGATCGGTTCAAACAAATGATCGTATCACGATGAAAGGATATCTTGTAAATGCCTATTTTAAAAACGGGTATTGGCAATCAAGCCTAACCCGTTCAGATACAGGTGACGGTTCATGTGAAATCATGTATGTCACCGATATAGTCATTCATTAATCCAACGTATCAATGACATTTTTTAGCGTATGCCATGCAAGTACGGCACACTTAACACGGGCAGGCATATGCTGTATATTAGATAACAGTGTAGCATCTTCAAGTAGTTGTTCCACTTCTTCTTGAGTTTTTTCATTTTTGATTAATTCTAAAAAAGCGTCCACCTTTTTTTTTGCCTCTTCAATCGTATTGCCTTTAATCAGGTCAATCATCATTGACGTCGAAGCCATAGAAATCGCACATCCAGAACCTACAAATGCCGCTTCTTTGATAATTCCATTATCAATATTTAATTCAAGTTCAATATCGTCACCACAGTTAGGATTATGCCCATGTTCTACATGGGTTTTTTCTGGTAACGGACCACGATTACTCGTGTTACGACTGTGCTCAATAATTAAGTCATTATAAATCATATCAAGACTCATATCCTAGCCACCTCCTTACACTTTTTAACGCTACAATCAATGCATCAATATCGTTGGTAGTGTTATATATCGAAAAACTTATTCGACACGTCCCACTAAGATTTAACCGCTTCATCAAAGGTTGAGCACAGTGATGGCCTGCGCGTATGGCTATATGGCTTTGGTCCAATATGCTTGCCACATCATGGGGATGTACATCCTGAACCACAAATGAAATAATAGGACCATATGTACTCTCACCGGTCTCCTTAAGCGGTTCGATACATTGAATAAATTCAAGTTTGCCAAGTTCAGTGAATGCATATTGCCTCAATTGTTGCATGTGTTCGATGCCTTCAGCTGTGTGCGTCTTGTTAGATAGGATATATTCAATAGCTGAACCTAAACCAATCACCCCATCAATATTTGGGGTTCCCGCTTCAAACTTGTTTGGTAATGGCGCAAATGTCGTCTCTTGTTCTGCAACATACTCAATCATGTCTCCTCCAAAACGAGGTGGTGAAACTCGCGTTAACCATTGATGCTTTCCATATAAAACGCCTATACCCGTCGGACCATATAGCTTATGCCCTGAAAATGCCAAAAAATCAATATCCAGCGCATCCACATTTACTGGATAATGGGCCATATACTGAGCCGCATCTCCAACAACCAGCGCACCTACTGCATGTGCTTTTTTTATAATCTTAGATATAGGTGGCATCAGCCCCACTGCATTTGACATTAGTGTTATCGCTACAATTTGGGTTTGATCATCAATAATATCTAATGCTTGTTCTGAAAAATCATATAGATATTCTAAACGCATGTTCTTTTTTTTCGCCAACTGCTGCCAAGGAACCAAATTACTATGATGTTCAAAAATTGAAAGCACAATTTTTTTTCCAGCTTCAAAATGCGATTCCGATTCAAAGGAACGCACGAGATGATTAATACTGTCTGTCGTTCCTTGTGTAAAAATCACCTCTTCCGGCATTTTTGCCCCAATCCATGTTGCAACTTGCTTACGAATGGCTTCATATTTTTGCGTTGCTTCATAACTAAGAGCATAGGCACCTCGATGAATGTTCGCATGACTATAAGCACCATAGTTTTTCATGGCTTCCACCACTGTATATGGGCGTAAACTTGAGGCGGCAGAGTCTAAGTAGATAAGTTCGGGTTTTTTTTCAAAAACAGGAAAATCTTGATGATAATTTTTATGCATAAAGCAGCCTTCTCTCCAACTCAGCTTCTATTCGTTCTTGAATCGAATCAATCCCGACCCGATCAATTACCGGTGTAAAGGAACCATGAATGACCAATTTTTTGGCTTCTTTTAGGTTAAACCCCCGGCTCATCAAGTAGAACAATTGATCTTCATCAACTTGCCCTGCACTAGCAGCATGTTCACCGCTCACATCGTCCTCATCACATAAAAGTGCCGGCAATGCATCCGAGCGTACGTTTTCATCCAATAACAGCACATATTCCGATTCTTCCCCTGCTGACTTTGTTGAACCACGTTCAAATTTTAAGTTCCCTCTAAAAATCTTTCGTGCATGGTCCATTAGCGCCCCTTTTGTTTCAATTAAGCTTTGGCTATAGCGACCATAATGGGTTGAGTTATATCCTAAGTCCAATCGTTGATGTCCATTACCGATATAGGCCGTTGCCACTTCACTTTCAGATGCTTGACCCACAAGGTGGGATGAATAATCTGAAACAATAACATTGGCACCTAAATCAAAGGATACATATTCAACATGGGCATTTTGATGAATCAACGATACCGTGTTTTGCATATGATCTACCTGAGGTGAAAACGTCTGCAAAATCACAATTTTGACACGTGCATTTTCATGGGCTATTACACGAATCACTCCGTTATGATAGCTCATTGCATCTTTTGAAGATTGATAATCAAACACAACGGTAACTTCAGAACCTGGTCCTGCTTGTATGATGTTTTGATCAATAAACCCTTGTGCCTCGCCGCCATCATATCGAAGAAAAATCGGTTCTTCTACGCAAGTATTTTTTTTCACTTCAATAGCAACCGCATGATCAAAGTAAGCATCTGCCTGGGCAATGTATTTTGCATGGGTTCCATATGGATAGGGTTCAAAAGCTCCCATGAACGTCTCATACCGTTCATAAAACGTCGCATCTAGATTGCTGTCACTTCCTCTATAACGTCTTATATCTACGCCTTCTCCTAATGGTTCAAGATGGCTTATCGTCAATATATTTTCATTTTCTTTATTTAAATAATTGGTTGTGTTCTTTATTTCGCCAACACGTTTCCATGTTGGATACTCAAGTGCATTAAATCGTTCTCTTACGTTTTGCTGCAACATAGTATCCCTCCTTTCTATCCTATTGCACCGATAAACTCAAGATTAATCAGTTGATTAAGCTCAACTGCATACTCAAGGGGCAACTCTTTTGTAATGGGTTCGACAAATCCTCGAACAATCATTGCTTTAGCTTCTACTTCATCAATACCTCGGCTCATCAGATAAAAAATCGCATCATCTGAGATACGTCCGATTTTAGCTTCATGTCCTATATCGATGTTATCATTATTTAACTCAATAATGGGCACCGTATCTGACTTTGACTGGGAATCAAGCATTAGCGATTCACACGATACGGTCGACTTAACATGGTGTGCATTTTTACTGACTTTAAGCAATCCTCGATAAAAAGCATAGCCTCCATCTTTTGAAATAGACTTGGTATTAATATTTGACGTAGTATATGGAGCCGCATGGACCACTTTCGAGCCTGTGTCCAAGTGCTGACCCGACGCAGCAAAAGTGATGCCTGTGAACTCTGCATGAGCTCTCTCGCCCTTTAAAATACTCATTGGATATAACATACTGACCTTTGAACCAAAAGAGCCAGAAACCCATTCTATGCGTCCGTCTTTTTCAACTTGTGAACGCTTTGTATTTAAATTGTACATGTTACGTGACCAGTTTTCTATCGTTGAATACCGAAGCGTCGCCCCTTCTTTAACAAACAGTTCCACACATCCTGCATGTAAATTTGTCACATCATATTTTGGAGCACTACATCCTTCAATAAAATGAAGTTTTGCCCCTTTTTCAACAATAATTAAGGTGTGCTCAAACTGACCTGCTCCAGGTGCATTAAGTCGAAAGTAACTTTGCAATGGATAATCCACCTCTACACCTTCTGGAACATAGACAAAGGAGCCTCCTGACCAAACCGCACCATGTAAAGCTGCAAACTTGTGGTCATTTGGACCTACTAGTTTCATAAAATACTGTTTAACAATGTCACCGTGTTCTTTTACCGCCGTCTCCATGTCCGTATAGATCACCCCTTTTTTCTTAAGGTGATCACGCATACTATGATAGACAACTTCCGAATCATACTGCGCGCCAACACCTGCAAGAGATTCTCGCTCTGCTTTAGGAATGCCTAGACGGTCAAAAGTATCTTTTATATCTTTGGGGACATCATCCCAACTTTGTTTCATATCTGTATCGGGTCGCACATAGGTTACAATATTCTCCATGTCCAAGCCACTTAAATCTGCTCCCCATGTAGGTATGGGGCGTTTGTTATAATAATCTAAAGCTTTAAGACGAAACTCCGTCATCCACTCCGGCTCTTCTTTTTCTTTGGATATGTCACGAATAATCTCTTCGGTTAGTCCTGACTTGGAACGATATACTGAACGATCTTCATTTTTGATATCATATATTCCACGTTCAATATCTTCGACATATGTTCTTTCAACTGCTTTTTCCATTGGAATGCTCCTTTCTATACGACTGAAGCGACAAAGGACTCAAATCCTTCTCTATCGATTTGGTCTGCAAGGGATTTATCTCCAGAGGCCACAATGTGCCCATCGACTAGAACATGAACATAATCAGGGTCTATATAACTTAATAGCTTGTTATAATGTGTTATAACCAAGACACCATTGTCATCACCTGCAAATCGGTTAATACCTTCTGCAACGATTTTTATTGCATCCACATCCAGTCCTGAATCCGTTTCATCTAAAATAGCAAGTTTGGGATGAATGGTCAGCATCTGTAGAATTTCATTTTTCTTTTTCTCACCACCAGAAAATCCTTCATTTAGATAACGGGTCAAATATCCTTCATCCATATTCAAACTTTGCAATGTTTTAATCAACTCACGGCGAAAACCAATAACACTTTGTTTTTCTCCTGTTATTGAAGTTTTTGCAGTTCTTAAAAAGTTTTCAACCGTCACTCCAGGGATTACTTCCGGATGTTGGAAAGACATAAAAAGCCCAGACTTCGCCCGTTCATCAACTTTTTTTAGGAAAAGGTCTTGCTCTAAAAACGACACTTCTCCTTGCGTTACCTCATATTTTGGATGTCCCATCAAGGTATATGCTAATGTTGATTTACCGGCTCCGTTTGGGCCCATAACGACATGGATTTCTCCAGCATTTATTTTTAAATTCAAATCTTTTAATATTGGTTTCTCTTCAACTGATGCATGAAGATTTTTTATATTTAATAACTCCATAAAATCAATCCTTTCTCATCTATGTATATTCTACAAATAATAATTATTATCATTTACAGAGAGTATATCACAAATGAGAACGGTTTTCAATACTGTTCTTGCACTATATTACTTATTCATAATATATTCATATATTGCTTTTTCTGTCACTTCAGCTAGCTGCTCTAAAATCGCATCTTGCTGCAAAAGTGCACTATCTTCCGGATTGGTCATATACCCGTATTCAATAAGTATCGACGGCATTTGAGTATATTTTAGTACATACAGCTTATTATTGTTTTTTATAGCACGAATTGGATATTCCGGCATCTCTTCACGTAAAATTTTTAAAAAGATATTGCCAAAGTCAACTTCGGTCTCTGAATTTTCTTGACCTGTCGTTGTAAATACTTCTAAACCTCGAACATGAACACCAGCAGGGTTTTTCTCCAAGTCTAACGCATTATTGTGCATAGATATAAATAAGTCCGCTTCCAAATCATTGGCTAAGCGTGTTCGTTCTCCTAGAGATACTGTTTGATCTGTATGCCGTGTAAAATAATACTTGACCTTTGTGTTTTCCTGTGTATGGGGTTTAATAAATTCTAAAAGCTTCATATTCAAGTCTTTTTCAACGACCCCGTAATAAGACGCTCCCGGCTGACTACCACCATGTCCAGGATCAATAACAACAATATGCTCATATATATCTCGAGGCTTAACCCCATAGACATAATAATTGGTGTCATCTTCTTCGATACGATATTCATAAATATGCTTTCCGGATAAATAAATAACCGACGCATCCTCTTGAACATCTATAGTAATCGTCTCATATTTTTCATCATGAATCTGTACTGTTTCTTTTTTTTCAAACGCATCTACAACTGTATCATACTTAAGGGTAGCTTGTTTTGTTGTATAATCATAACTTAACGTCAATTCCGATTCTTTAGGTAAAACAATCGCATCATTGTGAGTCTTATCATAAGTTAGTTGCTCAAATCGAAGAGGTATTAGTCTGATACGCGTACGCTTCGTCTCTTCATCATATATAAGGCTGTAGGCTATATGTTCTTTGGTTCCAAGGGAAAGACGTGTTGTCGTATCATCTTTTTGCGCAAGCTTTGCCCAGGTAAGGAACTGTCCCTTCGCATTCATAAACCGCTGATTTCCCAGTAGGTTGACACTATCTTCAAAGTCAAAGATGAGTCCTCTTGGACTATCCATTCGCATAACCTGCGCTTTTCGATAATCTCCTGCAAGCTCTATATAGTCGCCTTGATTATCTTGTGCAATGCGTACTTCTGATAACCCAACTTCATTAAAAGTAATGGTCAATTCGGTTCTATCTTGATTAAAGACAAGCTCTCTTGGAAGTGCTTTTTCTTTAAGGTCAAAAACAAATCGTCCCGTCATTGCACCTTCATCAAATTGACTTGTCCGAATGGCTTGTGTATAGATGCTCACATCTGTTCGAATCGTTCCGGGGACACTTTCCATATCAATATTATCAATGTCAACGATTAATTTATTATCCCATATAACAGCATGTACAGATGACATTGAAGCATCACTCACAATGGTATGTTGGGACTGGTCTTCATTACTTTTGACTTCCGCTACTCGCGTTAAAGGATAATTTTCGCTATCTTTATATTCTGTAAATTCAACAATCTCCGTTGCCACATCTTTTTTCAAATGAAAAGAATTTTCATATAAAGGTGTTGGAAGTTCTTGGATATTTTGCGTCGGAATAAGCTGCTCTAAATTTGAGCTTGATGCTAATAATCCGAAGGCATCATAAATATCTCCTTGAAGGGAAATATGATACGTCTCAGGGTCCCACTTAACTTCATACCCAAGACTTTCTGAAATAAATCGAATCGGAACCATTGTCTTTGTAATATTAACGTCTTGGTCCGATATCAACATGGGCGCAACATCAAGTTCGACAGGACTTCCATTAACATATGCCTGTGTATTGCCGATCGAAAGCTCAATACGTATGTCTTCACGAACGATAACGACGGTTTGTGTTTGTGCTACCCACGAAACTTGTGCCTGTATATTGACTGATTCCATAACTTCGCGTACAGGTACTAGCGTTGTTCCGTTAATAATAACAGGGTCCATCCCTTCCGGTTCGATGATATCATTATTGACATCAATTGTTACCTCCTTTGTCGTATACTGATGTTGGGTTCCATTATAGATGAGCGTACGTTCTTGAGCATAGCTTGTCATACCCATGACAAACATAAAAACAATTCCGGCAACAACTCCCTTAATCATAGTATTCATCTTAATCCTCCATTACCTTCAACAAAACTTTTTTTCTTATCGTATTTTTAAAAAAACATCCGGCTATGCATATCACATAGCCGGATGAAATCATTCCAAACATCTAAAGTAAACAATGCACTTAACAACTTATATTTTCTTTTGTCGTATCGACAATGCGAATTGCTCTAGGTTTATAGGTCTTTGTATTAAATCGATGTTCATTCAAATGTAACGTAAAAAAAGTGACTCCTGCACCAAAAATCCCACTGGCAAATCCGATAGCATCAGCATATAGGGGTACATAAGCTCGCCCCAATAGCATCCCCGCGAACAAACCTATTAATAATCCTATAAGGGGAATACCATACATAAGTCCAACGGCTTTTAGAAAATTCGTTTCTTCTAGGTAGATTTCAACCCACTCGTTTTCACCTGCATCACATAGATTATTGGCATGTATAAACATGTCTTTACTTTCTAGCCCTGCAGTACATGCGCCACACTTTGCACATGCTTCTTTTCGAAGCAGACGTACAACAACTTCATCATTTTCAACTTTTGTTACTTGACCAATTTCAGCCATTTTGTCACTCCTTAAATCTTTACACATTCATCCTTTTTACGATGGCATCAATGGCATCTAACTCTGCTTGCGTAAAGGACAAATTATTAATTGCCGCTACACTATCTTCAACCTGACTCACTTTACTTGCACCAATAAGTGCTGTTGTTATTCTATCATCTCTTAGCACCCATGACAAGGACATTTGTGCAAGCGTTTGGTTACGCTCTATGGCCATTGCATTTAATTCACGTATTCCGTTTAATAATTCTTCCGTAATTTTTTCTTCGGTCAAGAATTGGCTTCCACTTGCTGCCCGTGAATCTTTAGGAATCGACTTCAAATATTTATCTGTTAGCAAACCTTGTGCCAATGGACTAAAGACAATATTGCCCACTCCATATTTTTCTGTCACATCTTTTAGTCCATCCTCTTCTATCCACCGATCTAACATGCTGTACCTTGGTTGTGTCATGACCACCGGAGTCTTTAACTCTTTTAAAATTTTTAACGCTTCTTTGGCTTGCGCTCCTCGATAGTTAGAAATCCCTACATATAAAGCCTTGCCTTGGCGAACCGCTTGATCTAAGGCTAACATCGTCTCTTCTATGGGCGTCTCTGGGTCTGGGCGATGATGATAAAAAATATCGACATACTCAAGCCCCATCCGTTGAAGGCTCTGGTCCAAACTAGATAACAAGTATTTTCTCGAACCAAAGTCACCATAAGGTCCTGGCCACATGTAATACCCTGCTTTTGTCGAGATAATCATCTCATCCCGATATGGCTTCATATCTTCACGTAAAATCCGACCAAAATTTTTCTCTGCACTGCCTGCAGGGGGACCATAATTGTTAGCTAAGTCAAAATGTGTCACTCCAAGGTCAAATGCTTTATGTATCATTTTTCGACTTGCCTCTACAAGTGTCACATCACCAAAATTATGCCATAATCCAAGAGAAATCAAAGGTAGTCTTAACCCTGTCTTTCCTGCGCGTCGATAAATCATTGTGTCATATCTTTTCTCATTTGCTTTATACATCCTCTTCCTCCTATAATGATCAAGTTTATATGCTTATATGGTTCTAAAAAAATAAAAGAGTAGAACTCCACTCTTTTATTTTAACCTATAAAGTATACTTGATGTCAACTCTTATTCTTCAATCTCTAATAAATCGACTTTTATACTTAATTCTTCTAATTGTTGGTCATCGACCATACCTGGCGCTTTGGTCATCGGGCAGGATGCGTCTTTAATCTTAGGGAAGGCAATGACTTCGCGAATACTGTCTGCTTTTGCCATCAACATAACAATACGATCTAAACCATAGGCTAGTCCACCATGTGGAGGCACACCGTATTTGAAGGCATCCAATAAGAATCCAAAACGTTCATAGGCATCTTCTTTACTAAATCCTAAAGCGGCAAACATTTTTTCCTGTACATCACGTTGATAGATACGAATACTTCCACCACCGATTTCATTACCGTTAAGACAGATATCATAAGCTTGGGCACGTACCTTTTCCGGTGCCGACTCCAAAAGGTGAAGATCTTCTTCCATAGGCATAGTAAAGGGGTGATGCATCGCTGTATAACGCTTATGTTCTGCATTCCATTCCACAAGCGGGAACTCTGTCACCCATACAAATTCATAGGTGTTCTTATCTAAAAGTTCAAGGCGTCGTGCAAGTTCTAAACGAAGGGCTCCTAAGGATGCATAGACAATATCGTTGGTGTCTGCCCCAAAGAAAAGGATATCGCCGGGCTTACCTTCCATTTTTTCGATAATGCTTTCAACGACAGCCTCATCTAGGAACTTGGTAATCGCCGATTTTAATGAACCATCATCATTAATTACAATATATGCCATACCTTTTGCACCATAAGTTTTTACATACTCCGTCAAGGCATCAATCTGACGACGAGGTAAGTTTGCCAGTCCTTTACCGTTGATTCCACGAACAGAACCACCTTTTTTCACAGCGTCCGTAAACACTTTGAAACCACATGATTCAACAATCTCAGAAATATTGACTAGCTCAAGCCCAAAACGTATATCCGGCTTGTCTGAACCATAACGGTCCATTGCCTCTTGATAGGTTATACGCTTGATTGGAAGTTCAATGTCGATATCCATAACGTCCTTGAACATTTTTTGTAATAAGCGCTCATTAACATCAATCACATCATCCACATTTACAAAAGACATCTCCATATCGATTTGCGTAAACTCCGGTTGACGGTCTGCACGTAAGTCCTCATCTCGGAAGCATTTTGTGATTTGGTAATATTTATCATAACCTGATAACATAAGCAACTGTTTAAAAATCTGTGGTGATTGTGGTAAGGCATAAAAATGCCCTGGATTCACACGGCTAGGTACCAAATAATCTCTTGCACCTTCCGGTGTTGATTTAGTAAGCATCGGCGTCTCAATATCTAAGAAGCCTTCTTCGTTTAAGAAGTCACGAGTTGCTTGGGTTACTTGATTACGAAGCATTAAGTTACGTTGAATATCTGGACGTCTTAAGTCAAGATATCGATATTTTAGACGAAGCTCTTCTTTAACATTGGAATCTTCTTCGATTTGGAACGGAGTTGTCTCAGCTTCTGAAAGCAAACGCAACTCATGTGCCCGAACTTCAATCATTCCTGTTTTTAAGTTTGGATTAATTGTCTCTTCTGATCGCTTTTCTACGAGACCTCTAGCTGCGATAACATATTCTGTACGAATCTTCTCAGCTTTTTTAAACCCTTCATCACCGATACTACTTTGATCGATGACAACTTGAAGTATACCTGTTCTATCGCGTACATCTAAGAAGATAACCCCTCCAAGGTCACGTCGCTTTTGTACCCATCCCATCACAGTGACTTCTTGGTCAATATGACTTTCAGATACTTCGGTTAAATAATGGCTTCTCTTTAATCCTTGCATTGATTCACTCATGCTTATTTTCCTCCTTGTTGACTATGAATATAGGAAGCTATCTCTTCCATTGATATATCGACTTGTTCACCATTTTTCATGTTTTTTAGGCTCACGGTGTTCGACGCGATTTCGTCCTCACCAATGATTAATGAATACTTGGCATTAATTTTATTCGCATATTTCATTTGGGCACGTACAGACTTTCCAAGTAAGTCTGTTGCACAACGAATATGTTGTTCGCGTAGTTGATAGGTTAATGCCATCGCCTTATTTTTTGCTGCATCGCCCATATAGCCTAGATATAGGTCGATTTTCTCCTTAGGCTCCGGTTTCCCTTGAGTATTGGCAATCGTCAACAGCAAGCGTTCAATTCCTGCTCCAAACCCAATCGCTGGTGTTGGCGCTCCGCCCATCTCTTCAATCAGATAATCATAACGACCTCCACCACACACAGTTGCTTGGGAGCCGATATCTTCAGAGATGAATTCAAATACAGTACGTGAATAATAATCAAGCCCCCGAACAATCCAAGGATCCACTTCATAAGGGATTCCCATGCTATCAAGCAAGGCTTGAACACCTTCAAAGTGCTCACGGTCCGCATCATCCAGGTGATGAATCATTAGCGGCGCCTCTTGCATGATGGTCTGGCAAGTTTCATTTTTACAATCTAACACACGTAAGGGGTTCTTATACATACGCTCTTGGCATGTTGGGCACAATTCATTTTTATGCGCCTCCAAAAAATCCATTAATAATCCATTATAACGCTTACGTGAAACCTGATTTCCCAAACTGTTAATATGTAATTTAACACTAGGTATGTTCAGGCGTTTTAACATCTGATAGCCTAAGCTAATAATCTCTGCATCTGCCGAAGGGTCCTCTGCCCCAAATAGTTCTACACCAAATTGGTGGAATTGACGAAATCGTCCTGCCTGAGGCTTTTCATAACGAAAGTTAGGACTGATGTAGTAAAACTTACTTGGCTGAACATCTGCATACAGCTTACGTTCAAGATAAGCGCGCACAACACCTGCTGTTCCTTCCGGTTTTAAGGCAAACTCACGTTGCTCTTTTGACTTGTCAAAAAATGTATACATTTCTTTTTGTACGATATCCGTTGTCTCTCCAACCCCTCGTTGAAACAGTTCTAAACGTTCAAAAATCGGTGTACGTATTTCGCTAAATCCATAATCATCACATAAGCATCGCATTTGATGTTCAAGGTCCAATAATTGGTCCATATAGTCTCCATAAAAGTCATTGGTTCCTCGAGGTGCTTTAATATTCATAGTAACTCCTTTCCAAATAGAACATAAAAAAAGCCTCTTCCCTATCAATCTATATTGATAAAAAGGGACGAGACATTACCCGCGGTGCCACCCTAATTGAAGCATATCCATGCTTCCGGCTTAAAGTCTTGTAACGTAGACAATACGTCTTTACTTACTAAATCCTATGATGAATCATCATGTATCTTTTAGTAAAGCACTCCTAAGGGTCTTTCAATAAGTAATCAACAAAAGGCTTGCAGCTAAAACCTTTCTCTCTGGTGATGACTTCGCACTTATTTACTCGCTTATTCAACGCTTTGTTAATTTGTGTTTATAACTTTACTCTATTGTAGTGACTCTTCTACTGTTTGTCAAGTATTTTCAAGATAAAAGGCTAATCAATAATAATTCGCACAATAATACCAAGTAAAATTGTCAAAAAATACGCAACCGATATGAGCACAAAGTTTTTGACCGCACATACAAACGTCTTGCTTTTTTCTTGAACTGCTTTAAACGCATCGACATTTTTCTTCACCGGATACAGCGTCAAAAGAACAAGAAGTGTAATAATCGGAAGCACTTCAATTACCACACCTACGATAATCCATAGATACGATAAATAGGCTAGTACCTCAAATAAAACCACTGCATTATCTTTGCCTATATAGTAAGGTAGTGTATGCCGTTTATTTTTTATATCCTCCGCTAAGTCGCAGGTATTATTTGCCAACATAATATTGGCAATGCCTAGAATCAACGGCAACGAAACCAATCCAATGATAAGAAACTCAATAATATGAATATTAATATAAATATGTTGGTCGGCATAGCTAAAAATAAAAAAGCCAAGTTCATAGATTTGAATATATACGGTTACAAAAAAGATCAGCATTCCCATAAAAAAGCCAGAAAAAGCTTCTCCAAATGGTGTTTGAGAAATCGGCAAAGGCCCATAAGAATATAGCGCACCCACTAAAAATGCAATGCCACCAATTAAAAGCACAACAATATCTGTTAAATACACCAGCCATAATCCGGTTACCATACTTACGGTCAACAAGACCCCAATAACCGTTTTCGCTTGTTTAACGGACACACCATACTCAAGTACCTTTAAATCCATAAGATTATTTATTGCAGTTGTCGCCATATCAAGGCACAATAGACTGATAAAAAAGACACTAATAATCATCGGATCAAACTCTTGATATCGATATGAAGTAAATGCGATTCCTGTCAAAAAAGGAATGACACTTGCTACTTTCGTCTGTATTTCAACAAGCTGAAAAAAAGCTTCTCTTTTCATGTATTTAACTCCTTAACTTATAATAATTTTGGGGACGTCCCACGCTCCCATAATTGGGCTCGACAATCAGTCGGTTTTCCTGCTCCATTTGGTCAAGATAACGCCTTGCTGTAATACGTGATACTCCTAATTCTTTGCCTATCATATGTGCAGTAAAAAAATCATCCGGATTCTCTTGTAAAAACTTCAAAATCCCCTGATACGTTTTGTTGGTTTCACGGCTCGAAGGTGCCCCATTCAAACCGCCTGTCTTCTCTTCATCTTTTGTCTCAAAAAGTTCATCAAGGCTTTCTTGATCAAAAGTCTCTGAAGTCGTTAATCGCATCTTCATTTCACGAAAACGTAATAACGCTTCTTCTAAACGTTCAAATCGAAAGGGTTTGAGCAAATAGTCAAACGCACCGTAACGCCATGTCTCTTCTATGGTTTCTGTTGAATTATCTGCTGTTATACATATTACATCGGATTGAATTTGATGTTTACGAATCCAGATTAGTAACTCCGTCCCTTGTTCATTTGGGAAAAAAATATCTAATAAAATAAGGTCCGGCTCATGAGTTTTTAAAAAGTTTTTTGTGTCTTTAAGATTTCCAAAAGAACCTATTAACTCATAACCACTAATTTTTTCAATAAACCCTTCATTAATTTTTCGAACCATTGGATCATCTTCCACAACAATAATTGATAATAACTTATTTTGGGATTTTGACATACCAGGCAACTCCTTCCTGATTTTCTAAATTGTTTGCATAAATCTCCCCGCCAAATTGTGTAATCTCTTGATGTATAATATACAAACCTTGTCCATTCTTTGCATTTTTATTGTTTTTTGTCGTAAATCCTTTTTGAAACATTTTCATCTGAATATCTTTTGGTATTGCAGGACCATTGTTAATAATCTGCAGTTCAAACACCTCTTGATCAGAATGAATAAAAAGTTCGACACAGCCTTCCTCTGTCATTGTTGGCTGCATAAGCGCATCATATGTATTATCTAATAAGTTCCCAATAATAGAACATACGATTTCTTCGGATAAATATCCTGGCAACCCCGTAAACTTTGATCCTTTATCCAATCCAAACTCAATCTTATTCTCAACAAATTTATTATATTTTGCCAAAATAATTCCTGCAACTTTTTTATTCTCAATGTGCTGAATCAAAATATGCTGTAATTGCTTGGAACGCACCGATAGCATATCAATATAATCTAAAGCTTCTTCATAGTTTTCCAACTGTATCAATCCACCCAAAGTATGCAGTTTATTTAAAAACTCATGATTTTGCGCACGTAGTGAATCAATAATATCCTTGTAGTCCGTTATCTCATAAGCCAGCTCCATTGCTTGATTCATCTGATCAATACTTGATACCACACCAAACACTTCTTTGTTAGGGTTATACATCAAGCAGCTGTTAATAATTACATGGACACCTTGATTAATAAAAAATTGTTCATTATATTGATTGTTTTTTTCCTGTAGAACCTCGTCAAAAATCAACGCTAATTTTTCGTTGTATTTTCCTATGGGTTGTCCTTCAACACCTTTAGGCAATTCCAATAGCTTCGCCGCCGCATTATTATAGAATAGAATAATCCCATTTTTATCAATCGAAATAAGGCATTTTTCTATGCTATTAAATATAAGCTCTCGCTCGCTAATTAACATAGCAATTTCTGAAGGTTCTAAGTTAAACATGGATTTTTTTATATTCATCGAAAGCAAAACTGCCGAAATAATACTTACAAAAATACTGACCACAAGGGCAATCTCTAGGTTCCTTCGATTGACACGAATCTCTTGTTGAACAGTATCCGTAAGCAGTCCCACAAGCACTGCCCCTACCTGTTCACCTTCATGAAAAATCGGAGCAAATCCACGGATAGCTGATATAAGTTCATTGCGATCTGCACTAACATAGGTTTTTCCATAGTGTAGCACATCTTCTTCTCCGCCATTTTTATAGACTTTTCCGACACCACTTTCATAAGGATAAGAATATTGAATCCCTTCCATGTCCATGACAATGATATACTGATATTCTGTACGTTGTCGTATTTGCTCAACATATTGATTGATTATAGGATAGTCTACTTCATTATATAGACCTTCTTGAATCACTTCCATTCCAGCTATTGTATTGGCAAAGTCCAATGCTGAAATCCCCATCTGATCTTCCATATTTGTATTGGTTTGATCAGAAAAGACAATATATAAAACACTTATAACACCAACCATAAGCATAACCATAAGCAACATGATTTTAATATGCAGCTTCATTGCTTTCATTGTTCCACCTCACTGGCTTCATGACTTTTAATGGCAGTTTCAACGGCTTGCAACAAACTCTCACTTGTATATGTTGCTCCTGATATAACATCAACATCAACACTATTATTTTTTATGATGATCGGTGGCAATTCATCAAAAACAATCTTTGCCAATATCTCAGGTTCATTATGCTCTAAAATGGAAATATCATATATTTTTCCATTTTTAACTTCTACTTCTACTTTGATAATACTATAGTATCCTTCCGATTCACCATAATATATGCCATCTTCATAGACCTTACCTTCATCACACCCGGCAAAGCTATATGTCATCAATAAAATCATCACCAGCAATAACCCTTTTTTCATAGAACCATCCTTTACTTTTCTCGATGGATTAAATTTGTAGTCAAATCAATCAATGCTTGTTTTCCCGGCGCCTCCGGCAATTTTTCAATAAGTGCCAGCGCTCTTTTATTATAGCGCAACGCAAGCTCCCGGGTTTTTTCAACGCCACCAAGATTTTTGATAAGCTCAAAAATTCGTTCTTTGTTCTTACTTATGCCATCTGAGTGTTCTAAAAGGTCTTTTAACTCTTGCCGTTCGGGTGTTTTTTCCCCTTGCATCGCAAACAACACAGGAATATTATAGTAACCTTTAAGCATGTCTTTTTCCAAGTCTTTGCCAACTTCTATAACGCTACCTTCATAGTCGAGCAAGTCATCTACAAGTTGGAATACCATACCAATCTCATGACCAATACGTGCAAGCAATTTCACCGTATCTTCCGGTGCCTTGGCATAGTACGCGCCTGAACTTAGGCTAATGGAAAAAAGTGTTGCGGTTTTTCGTGATACGATGCGCAAGTAATTAAGTGGATTAACATGCACATTAAAACGATGCTTATGCTGTTTCATCTCACCGATACATATCTGATTCATCGCCTTTGCGATTTCAACCAACAATTCTTTTTTAATATCTAACTGGGAAAGCATAATAAAACAACGACTTAAAATAAAGTCTCCCATATAGATTGCATATTCTTTTGAATATCTTGACTGAATCGACTCTTGGCCTCTGCGTAGCTTTGACTCATCAATCACATCATCATGAATCAGCGTCGCCACATGAAGGGATTCTACCGCTGCTGCCAAACGAATTAAATTGTGTTCTTGCTTTTTGGTCGTTTTCTTTCCAAAACTGGCACCAATAAGCAAAAAACGCGGACGCAATAATTTCCCCGTTGTCTCCTTTACATAGTTAAGAGAACCATTAAGATAATGGTCCCCTGTAACTAATTCTTTATGCATGATTGTTTTTACTTGTTCTAATTGTTCGTTAATTCCCATGATTTTTCCCCAGACTAATTCGAATTATGTTTAATCAGTAAATAAATACCACTTTTTAACAAACCCTATACGTTTCCATTGTTTCTTCAAGAATGGAAGCACATAATAATCTAAGCCAAATGTTGATCCGGAACCACCAATTGTAGCCACTCCGGCAATCATATACCAAAGCATCTCGTTTGGAGCCATTCCAGAAGCCCAAATCATCATTCCCATTGCAATAGAAACAATCGATGCTAATGCGCTAAATAAACCACCAAGTAAACAAAGTCCGACAACTATTTCTCCAATAACCATTCCTGTTTGGAAGATAGATGCCAATGCTGTATATCCACCATCTGGTGTGTAGAACATTAAGTCCATCGACCAATCAACCATATTGGTAATAAATTCCGGAACCGGTAATGCCGTAACTGCTTCTGCACCTTCTTCAACCCATTCACTTGCCGCTGCTGTAGCATCAGCCACTGGCGCCGCAGGGATTAAGAAAATATCTGTTGGGTCTTTGATGACTTGTCCGATTTTTGCAAGACCTTCCATTAGCCACTTAAATCCTAAGAACATACGTAAAGGTACAAGCCAGAAATTAGGTGATCGCTTTGCAAAATAACCACCAACAAAGCTTCGTCGATCTTCTACATGGAAAATCTCATGCATCAAATATGTCCATACTTTGTTAAAGCCTGCAACTTGTATAAAATAAATCATATTGATAAAGTGCTTGATAAACATCGCAATAAATCCAGAGAAGCAAAACTCTGTCTTATCGGTTCCGACTTGTGCCACACCATAGCGTCCACCAATACATACCATAGCACCGTGGAAAGCAGGCTTGTACTCTTTTAACTCCGATTTTTTAACAGATGCTTCAATATTGTGTGCTACTGTTGAGGCTGAATGTTCAGCATTTTCAACCATTTGAGGCACCGGACGGTCTTCCCCTTCAGGAATGTAGAAAATATTATCTCCAACAACAAAAACATCTTCTTGACCTTTTGCACGTAAATATTGATCTGTCTGTACACGGTTACGCCCAACTTTTTCAACATCATCAAGGCTTCCCATTAAGTCACTACCTTCAACACCTGCCGCCCAAATAACGGTATGTGTTTCGATAGTTCCTTTTCCTTCAATCGTTACGAAGTTCTCTTTAACCTCAGTTATGTTTGAACTTGTTAATACTTCAACACCAAGTTTATGAAGACGTTTTACCGTCTTATTAATCAATTTATCTTTAAACGTTGGGAGTACTTTTGGTACCATATCCACAACATAAATCTTCACTTCTTCAGGATCAATAGAGAATCTATGACACAAACTCGTCTTCCATTCCGCTAATTCTCCAACCATCTCTATCCCAGTAAATCCACTTCCGATAACCATGAACGTTAATAGATTACGACGACGGACAGGATCTGTTTCTACACTTGCTTCACCCATAATCTCAATGATATGGCTTTTAATTCTTATTGCATCTTCATATGACCACAGTGTCAAAGCATGTTCTTTTGCTCCATCACAGTTATAAAATGTTGGTTTTGAACCTGTACCTAACACGAGGTAATCATATGTATAATCTTTTACTTTTCCTTGCAGTTTTTTTGCATTAAAGTCGATGTTTGAAATTTCATCTAAGACAATATCAACTTTTCTTCCTGCAAAAACTTTTTCTAAGTCAATACGTATAGCTTCTTCCGGAACACGTCCAGCAGCTACTTCATGTAATTCTGTTAACATCGTATGATACGAGTTTTTGTCAATTAATGTAATGCGAATATTTTCGTCTTTTTTGAATTTACGAGCCATCTTTTTCGCAGTTAAAATACCGCCATATCCGGCACCCAAAACAACTATATTTTTTTCTTTGCTCATGATATCGCTCCTTATTATTAGAAAGGCATCACCTTAAGATGATGCCCTTCAAAAATTCTAAAACCTTACGTTTTAGCTATTATTTTGCATCTGCTAAAGCTTTTTCTGCTAATGCATAGAAATCATTAACATGAATAGATACACCTGAGATTACGTCAACATGACCTTCATCATCAACGTATTCGATTGCTGTAACGTCTTGTGTTTCTAACAAGTAGTTTTCAACAGCTTCTGCTTGCTCATGCCATTCAGCACTTGCTCCAGCTTTTTCAACCATACCGTATTCACCGTTCATTGATGCTTCTTTTTTGTCTGCGCCGCTTTCATCAACAGCACTCCAGTTTACAGCTACAATATCACCAAATAATACAGTTACATCAATTGTACCTTTCCAACCGCTATCAGCAAATTGGTCTTCTTCTGCATGGTAAGCACCATCAGTGTAAGGACCTTTTTCTTGAGGACCGTTTGCTAACGCTTTTTCTGCTAAAGCATAGAAGTCATTAACATGAATTGTTACGCCAGAGATTACATCTACATGACCTTCGTCATCTTTGTATTCAATTGCTGTAACGTCTTGTGTTTCTAATAAGTAGTTTTCAACAGCTTCTGCTTGTTCATGCCATTCAGCAATTGCGCCGCCGTATTCAACCATACCATAAGCACCATTCATTGATGCTGTTTTTTTATCCACACCTGCTGTTTTGCTAATTGCTGTCCAGTTGATATCAACCATTTTTCCGTCTGCAACTTCAATAACGATTGCACCTTTCCAACCACTATCAGCAAATTCATCTTCTTGTGCATAGTAAAAACCATCCGCTAAACTTCCAGCTTCAACAGTTGCATCATCTGATGTCTCATCTGTTGTTTCTTCTGTAGTCGCATCTTCTTGTGTTGTATCTGTTGTCTCATCTGTTGCTGGCTCATCTTTTCCACAACCTACAAATAAAGCGACAACTAATAACATTGTTAAAAATAAAGCAATAATCTTTCTCATTTAACTACCTCCATAAATATTATACATAGTTACAGACTTATGTCTGATAGGTGAATTATATTATTTTGACAAATAATTGTCAATGTTTTGGTCATATTGGTCATATTGTTATTTAAGTCATTATTTTATGCTGGCAATGGCCTCAATCTCAATAAGCACATCTTTAGGCAGTCTGGCTACTTCTATTGCAGATCTTGCAGGATATGGTTGTTGAAAGAAAGACGCATAGATTGCATTGACGTGTTCAAAATGATTTAAATCTTTCAAATATACCGTCATTTTAACAACCTTTTCCATCGATAGTCCAGCTTCTGCTAAAATAGCTTGAACATTTTCTAACGATTGCCTTGCTTGATTATCAATCCCTGTAGGTATATCACCGGTTTGAGGATTGATGGGTATTTGACCTGATGTATAGAGAAAGTCCCCTATTTGAACGGCTTGCGAATAAGGTCCTATCGCCTTGGGCGCATTGCTTGTTATAATTGCTTTTTTTTCCATTTCTACCTCCCTTCACTTCTTACATTATATCGTATTTGCTTTTATAAAACAACAAACCGAAGAGTAAAACTCCTACACATATGAGTAAGTATATTCCGATACTTGGATTTAACATACCACCATAAATAATGGTCAGTGCTCCGATTACAGCTATAATTGGCTTGACAAAACGAGAAAAAAAGCTTAAATCACTGAAATTTTTCATTGCATAAATATATAAGAAGATATAGACACCATACACTAGCACTATAGGTATCTCATCAATTGCAATAAAACGACCGAAAAGATTGTTTAAACTGGCGTACCACAAAAACAAATACGTAAACGATACAATTCCCGATGCAATTGCTGCACGCATAGGCATATGAAACCTAGGGTTGACTTTGGATAATACTTTGGGCATCGGTCCTTGTCCGCGAACTGCCAATGCATAAGGTCCGCGTATATTTGTTAGGACTAACCCATTTAAAGTCCCTAGACAAGAGACCACTACAAACGCTGTCAACAAAACAGCTGCAATAGGTCCAAAGAGTATGTTCGCCACCAACGTAACTGCATCATCGCCTTGATTCATAATCTGCTGTGTTGGAAGCACTCCCGCAATTCCCAAGAAGTATGTGATATATACTAAAAATACAATCAACGCTCCCATAACCAAGGCTTTAGGCAGGTTTTTTTTAGAGTCTTTAATTTCATTATTGATTGTAATAGCTACAATCCACCCCTCATAGGCAAATGCTGATGCCACCACCGCAGATGAAAGGGTACTGCTTTTACTTCCTACAGTATAGGATGCTTCAATAAAATTATCATATGTCATGCCATTAATCACGCCATAAATTATGCCTGCAGCAGCAATTAAGAGTAGCGGTATCAATTTGATAATAGTTGTTCCAACTTGCAAATCTCCTGCAATTTTAGGTGCAATCGAGTTAAGAATATACATAAATAACAAGAAAAAAGCTGCAAGATACCAAATAATATTAGGATCTATATCCCCAAGATTAAATAAAGAGACGGTATAGCGTGCTGATACCCAAGCTAAAATAGCAGTTAGCGGTGAAAAGTACAGTATCCAATTAAACCAGCCAACTAAATACCCTGCTTTTTTCCCGTATGCAGCTTCTGTATAATCTACAATACCATTTGTTTTTTCAATACGTTGTGCATAATCGGCAAAGACAAGTGCACCAAAGACCATAGCAATAGCTCCAAGTCCCCATGCAAGCAATCCTAAAATTAAATTTCCTTGGGTTGATATCAATACATCATCTGCTTTAAAAAAGACACCTGAACCAATAACAACTCCGACAACCATAGCTACAGCTGTAAATAGCCCATATTTTTTTTCAAGGTTTTCCATAATTTTCTCCTTGTATTTTCTATTTTATTTGTTACAATTATAATATAGTAATGTTATGTTTTACTATGAATGACCATTCATCATAACTATCGAGGAGGTATGTATGACGTATAAAGAAGTAATTAAAAAATTAGAATCTATCGGTCTTGAAATCGACTATGATTTTATTGACAAAGAAGTCAAAGATCTTGATCAAGAATGCGATAACCCTAATGATTTCGAAGCAAAAATTCGTGCACACCAAAAGTAAAGACCATGAGCAAATAACAAAGAGGCATAGCCTCTTTGTTTTATGATGTTCTTCCTAAAATTTTATAAAGCACCTGATATAATATCGTTGCTTCTTCTTCAGTTATATTCATTTCTTTGGCCATTGCATGAGGAATAAAGAGCGCTTTATTCTTAAGCTCCCATCCCTCTGGCGTCAACTCTACAACAACACTACGTTCATCTTCTGGCAATCGGCGTCTACGGACCCAATGTTGCTTTTCCAGCTTTTTTACCACGGGTGTTAACGTTCCGGAATCAAGAAAAAGCTTTTCCCCTAACTGTTTAACCGTTAACTCTTTATGCTCCCATAGTACGAGTAACGTAAGATACTGTGTATATGTTAATCCAATTTCATCTAAATATGGTCTATAGCGTTTTATAATTTCCTTAGAAGCTGCATATAAAGGAAAGCAAAGCTGGTTGTCTAATCTTAATGCATTATCGTCCATTGTCAATGCATCACTCCTTTAAAAACTTTTTTTCGCCTGTTCAATAACTTCTATAACACGGTCACACCACTGATCAAATTCCGGGTCTATTTTTTGCATGTCTTCATGGGACAAATGATAGTCTATGCTTTCACGAATACCTTGATCAAAGCGTGTTGTTGCCACAAATTCAGGGACAAGCCGCTTTAGTTTAGCGTTATCAAAAACAACAGTATTTGCCTTATCACCTAAAAGTCCACCGTTAAAGTCGTAGGAACTCGTTGCATCTAAAAACTCTGAAGCAACATGTACTGCATAAAGCGGTCTGTCACAGGCATTAGCAATCGATTGATAGATTTGATTCCATGTTAGACTTTCATCCGAAGTAATCTGAACCGCTTCTCCAATGGCATGTATATTGCTCATCAGACCTATAAATCCTTTTGCAAAATCACGTGAATGGGTCATTGTCCAAAGGGAAGTTCCATCTCCATGAATAATAACCGGCTTTTCATCAAGTATACGTTGAACTACCGACCAACCACCGTTATCTCCATGAACACCTAGCGGAATAGAGCGAGCATCATAGGTGTGGCTTGGGCGAACAATCGTCACCGGAAATCCACTTTCTCTATATTGGGTCATCAAATACTCTTCACATGCAATTTTATCTCTAGAATATTGCCACTTAGGATTGGATAATGGAGTTCCTTCAGTAATCCGATAATCGGACAATGGTTTTTGGTATGCTGATGCTGAACTTATGAAAATATATTGACGCGTTCTTTCTTTAAAAAGTCGTACATCCCTCTGAACATGTTCTGGTACAAAGGCAATAAAGTCACATACCACATCAAATGTCAGGTCTTTAATACGTTCGTATATTTGTTCCTCATCATTGATATCTCCATGAATCAGATGAAGGTTCTTGCCATCTAAATCATGCTTGCGATTCCCTCGATTTAAAATATATAGCTCCCATCCAAGTTCAAGTAATTTTTTGCTAATGGATAAGCTTATCGTCCCAGTTCCTCCAATAAATAAAGCCTTCATCTACCTTCTCCTCTCCAATGCATTTATGTTTTTCCTCAAAAATGGTGCCACAATACATGTGACACCATTTTATTATACTAGGAAATATAAACTTTTACAATGCATGGATTTCTTCGACTAAGCGTTCCAAATCCTTGTCAATTTTGGCGTAATCATCTTTTTTGGCTTCACCTTTAAAGATGTGAGAATCGACAACATTCCATTTCATACGCATACGTTCCATAATTTCATTAAATTCCTTAACCGTACCTGGCGCCCAACCATGAGATCCAAAGCAATAAGACAAACGGTTAACAATGCGTTTACGTCCTATTTCTTCTAAAGACATAGCTACTGGTGGGAACATATTATATTCATAGGTTGGCGCAGCTACAATAATTGTTGCTGATGCCAAGGCAGAGGTTAATACCTGCCCTAAAGATGTCTCAGGCACACGATGCGCATGTACTTTTAAACCTTTATTTGTCAAATACTTAACAGCATGATCAACAGCTTTTTCCGTCATACCATACATGGATCCCCAGAGAATCATAACTTCTTCTTTTTTTCCATGGTTTAAGCTGTACTCAATGTATCGCTTATAAATATCAATAATTGTCTGTGGATTTTTTCTCCAAATCAAACCATGCCCCGGCGCAATAACTTCCACAGGTAACGCTTCTGATTTTTCAACAGCTTTTTTTACTTGATGGGAAAAAGTTGCAAGAACATTGGCATAGTATCTTAATCCCTCTTCTTCAAAAAACGGGTGTGTATCCGGATTAAAATCATCATCAAAAACATGTCCTTCAAATAATCCAAAGGTACCAAACAAGTCACAAGGAAACAACGTTTTTGATTGTGTATCAAATGTCATCATCGTCTCGGGCCAATGTACATTAGGAACCTCTGAAAATTCTAATACACGTCCCTGGCCAAGATCTAATTGATCACCTTCTTTAACAACCATAATGTTTTCTTCATGCTCATAAAAGTGGGTCATTAAAGCAGCTGCTTTTTGTGTACAAACGATTTTAAAATCATTGGTAATCTTTTTAAGATCTTCAATCCATCCCGAATGATCCGGCTCCATGTGATTAACAACAAGGTAGTCAATATCTTTTGGGTCGATATTAATCTCATCAAGCATTTTGATTAATGTCTCAGGTACACCATCCCATCCGCAAACGCCATCAATAATCGCTGTCTTTTCACCTTTTACGATGTATGAGTTAACGGTTACGCCTTTTGGAATTTCCCAGATTCCTTCAAATAAAATATCTTCAACGGCTACAGATAATTGGTATATGCCGCTACTTACTTCTACTGGTTTCATATAATCTCTCCATTTCTTTTTACTTCATTAATGTTAAACAATAATGATTATCACGTGTATTATAGCTTATTTGAGGTATAAATTCAAGGTACTATAGAAGAAAATTTGACATTCGACCATATAATGATATAATATATTGAGCGATAAAAACGAATATAGGTCTTTTATCTATGTTCGCTATCATAAGGAGGTTTATATGCCAGTATTAAAAAGCGAAAAACGCAATGAACAACTGAACGGTAAACAACTTAGAAAAAATGGAATTATTCCTGCTATTCTATACGGAAAGAACTTAGAGACTCCAGTAAAATTACAAATTAGCGAAAGTGACGCTATGCAATTTCTTAAAAAGAACTCTGCTGGTGCACAAGTAGAATTAACCGTTAATGGAGAAAAGCAATTAGCAATGCTTAAAGATGTGTCTCGTACAGTTCTTAGTAACAACATTGAACACATTGATTTCCAAGCTTTAACTGCAGGTGAAAAAGTTAAAGTAAGTGCACACATCAATTTCTTAAATGGAGAAAAAGCACCTGCTGATGCACTTGTAAGCGAATACCTACAAGAAATCGAGTACGAATCATTACCTCAATATCTTGTAGACCACATTGATGTTGATCTTGCAGGTCTTCAAATTGGAGATTCTATCCAAGTTAAAGATTTAGACATGTTTAAAGATGATAATTACAACGTAATTACTCCTGAAGATTCAACAATCGTTGTTCTTTCATTAGCGAAAGAAGAATCTGTGGAATCTGATGAGAACGCAGATGCTGAAGTACCAGTTATTGGTGCTGACGAAGAATAATACATTCTTACATAACATCGATTCTAAAACAGCTGATATATATCAGCTGTTTTTTTGTTGCTACTTTGCTAAAGAACATATCCTGCCTTTGTCTGACGTTGTTTTCCACAATATTTACAATACTCTGGCGCGACTTGCGAAAATGCATCGTCCTCTGATAGTATTTTATTACTATAGTCTCGACTTATACGACCATCACTTAATTCAATGACACGGTCTGATTTTGCCGCTATATGATCATTATGTGTAACAATAATGATTGTCGTCTTAAGGTCTGCGTTGATTTCGCGAAACAAACGATATACTTGTTGTGTCGACTCACTATCTAAGTTCCCTGTCGGCTCATCCCCCAAAAGAATAGCCGGCTCATTAATCAATGCTCGCGCAATTGCGACACGTTGCTGCTGACCTCCCGAGAGGTTGGTCGCTTTATTGTTCATATATTCTTTGAGCCCCACAAGTTCAAGCAATTCCTTTGCTCGCTTTAAGCGTTTGTTATGGGACCTTCCCTCCTTAATCCAGGTTGGAATTAACACATTTTCCAAAGCTGTAAATTCAGGTAACAAATGATGGAATTGAAAAATGAACCCCAAGTTTTCATTACGAAACTCCGCCAACGCGTCTTCATTCATTTGACCAAAATCAACACCATCAAAAATAATTTTTCCTTGTGTCGGTTGATCAAGCGCTCCCAAAATATTTAATAGTGTTGATTTTCCCGAGCCAGAGTAACCTATAATTGAAGTAAACTCTTCACGTGCAATCGAAAAATTTAATTCATGCAAGACTTTATTACGAATTGTTGTTCCATAAACTTTTGATAAATTAATAGCTTCCAACAATATTTTTTGATTATCCATTACGTATCACCTCCACAGCATTTAAGCGCGCTGTTTTTCTTGCCGGAATTGCAGCAGCTAAGGTACTTGCAACAATCGCAATTACAATAATCACTATCAAACTCTTATACTCAACCGTTAAAGCAAATAGAGGTGTCCCTGTATCTATCGATGTTCCAAACAAAAAGCCATAGACCAATGCAATGCCTAGTCCGGCACCTAATATTGCCCCCAAAAAGCCTAATATCGCCCCTTCAAGTAGAAAGATACGACTGGCATGTTTGTTTTTTGTTCCCATGGCTTTTAATATACCTAGCTGCTTTGATTTTTGAACGACCGAGACTGCCAACACACTGGCAATTCCAAGTGTAATAGCCAATAGTACAAAGACCTGTATCATGATGGAAGACGAACTTTGACTTTGAAGCGCGGTCAATAAGGAACGATTACTTTCAATCCAATTACCTACTTCAACGTTTTCCAGACGTTGTTCTAAGTCTTCGTCTATTTTTTGGGCATCAAAGATTTCTTGAATTTGCATCTCAATTTTTGATACCCTGTTGCCTAATCCAACAATTTTTTGCGCTTGATTGAGATCTAAAAGCACCCATGTTGCATTACTTCCTTCATTGCCTAAATCAAAGATTCCGGCAACCGTATAATTTTGAACCACACCATTGGGTAGGGATAAGCGAATGCTTTGTTCCCTAGCTATAGCATATTTATCTGCAATCCCTTTTCCAATAAGTACTTGATTACCACTTAACTCACGGGTTTGTACATCTAAACGATTAATAATTTTATAAATCGCATCTGCCTGCTCTAGTTTGACGCCTTTTATTTGTACCGGAACCGCTTCTGAAGTTGTAACTATAAATCCATTACTTTCAACTAATGGAGATATCGCAACAATGTCTTCACGTTTGCCGACAATCTCCATAATGCTCTCCCATTCGAGCAACTTCGTCTCACTATCAAACTCTGATTCTCCTTGAATCCAAAGATGTGGGCTACTTCCAACCGTTTGGTTAATCAAGTCTGCCTGTAAGCCCGTAATCAGGGTATTCAAAAAAACTTGCACTGCGACACCAACAGCAATTCCCATAAGAATGAAGACTGTCTGTCCACGTCCTTCACGCAAAAAACGCAATGCTACTTTTAATTCAAACAGCATCATTTATCACCTCTTGTATTTCCACCCTATCTCCAGGTGCTATATCCAACGGCGCGACAATAATATCTTGAGGCGCCAATCCATCTATAACATAAATCATCTCTTTATTTTGATTTTGAATCTTGATTGGTCGCGTCTCTACACGTCCTTGTGCATTAATGACAAGAACTGTCGTTGGATTATCTCCATAGAGATAGTCACCTGGGATTAAAACAACGTCATTTAAACTTGTAGTTATAACCTCAACCCGCACTGACATATTACGAATCAATGCCTCTCTTCCCTCAACCACCTCAACTTTGACGCCAATTGTCCCCGTTTCTTTATTGACCTGAGAATCAAAACCTGTGATGCGTCCCGTAAAGGTTTGATCAGCGTAGGCTTCTGCTGTTAACATCGCCTCTTGACCTATGGCAAGAGTACCAATATATTTTTCATCCACTTCCACCCATACGACTTTTTTGTTTGCCAAACCTATTTGCATAATATCTTGTCCGGCTTGAACCAGTTCGCCTTGATTAATATAAATATCAAGTATCACAGCTTCAAACGGGCTATGTATAGAATATTTATCCAACTCTAAGGCTTGTTGATCGAGTTGCTCTTTTGCCACATCAACAGAAGCCTTTAATTCTTTGCTAATCAATGCAGGATTATTAAGTGCGTTTAGCGATGCTTTTCCCACCTCAATATTATTTTTAATGACCTCTTGTTCATTTTTGACACTTTCTAATTCAGAATAAGAAATCACGCCTTCATCATAAAGCTGCTGGAGTTTTATAAGTTCCGTATCCAACTGTTGTTGGGCTAGCTTATACCCATCTATTTCAATGTTTTTTGTTTGTCGCTGTTGCGAAACATTTCGCAAAGCAGCTTCATAATTATTAAGATAGTCTTCATATCTTGATTGCGCCAGCACCAAAGCCCCTTCTAAATCTTGATACATCTGACGCGCTTTTACGTCATCAATACTTGCAATGATGGCTCCCTGAGCAACCTTATCCCCCTCTTGTATATAAATCTCATTCAGTTTTCCTGACACCTCAGCTTGTATTGATGTCTCAATATCATATTCAACATAGCCTACTGCACTTATTCCCTCTTCATAATCACCTGTTGACACTGTATATCCAGCCACTTTTTTTGGCATTTGGCTATAATACACCAATGTACCACTCGCTACGATGACAAAAATAATTAATCCAATGCTCAATTTCTTTTTCATGCGTATGGCATCCTCCTATCAACTTATTCTCTTTTGATAATAATTATTATATCACTAAATGTGATATAATGTAAATGTATTTTCATAAAATATGCCTTTGCGCAATAAAAAAAGGTTGATGCCAATATTTCGGCAGCAACCTTTAGCTATCTAGAGATATCCAGTTATATATTATTGATTCCCATCTAAGGAAAGTATCTTCGCATAGAGTTCAGGGCGTCTATCCCTAAATACACCCCATTCAATACGTTGATGCATAAGCTCGTCCAAATCAAATGTAGCTAATAGAATCTCTTCTTGATCACGGCTGGCTTGGCGAATCACCTCTCCGGTTCCATCTGTAATAAACGATGTCCCATAAAATGTTATGGTCGAATCTTCGATACACTCCTGTCCAATACGATTAGACGCAATCACCGGAACAAGATTACTCGCAGAATGTCCCGTCATACAGCGTTGCCAATGGCGGCTTGAATCAATTGTCGGATCTTCCGGCTCTGATCCAATCGCTGTAGGATAAAAAATAAGTTCCGCGCCCATAAGCGCCATAATGCGGGCGGCTTCCGGAAACCATTGATCCCAACATATACCTACACCAATAGTGCCATACATAGTCTTCCATACTTTAAACCCTGTATCTCCCGGGCTAAAATAGTATTTTTCTTCATATCCCGGACCATCTGGAATATGGCTTTTACGATAGATATCTAAAACTGAACCGTCGGCATCGATAACAACAAGCGCATTGTACCTGGCATTGTTTTTCTTCTCAAAAAAGCTAATCGGCAAGACAACTTTTAATTCTTTTGCAATTGCCTTAAAGTGGTTAATTGCTTGATTTTCTTCTACAGTCGTTGCCAGATGATAATAGTCCGGATTTTCTTTTTGACAAAAATATAGGGTTTCAAAAAGTTCCTGTAATAAAACAATTTGGGCCCCTTCATTCACTGCTTGACGTACAAATTTTTCAGCTTTTTGTATATTCGCCTGAACGTGATCTGTACATGACATCTGTATTGCTGCTACAGTAACTTTACGCATTGTTCTTCACCTCTTTTGGAATCTGTTGAGTAATGCAATGGACATTACCCCCTTCTTTAATAAGCGCCATCCCATCTATCGTCACAATTTCTCGATCCGGATATATTTGGGTTAATGTATTGATTGCTTTTTCATCATATGCTTTGGCATCTCCACCAAATACCGGCAAGATAACGCCTCCATTCACCAGATAATAATTTAGATAACTTAGTGTTAGTCGTTTCCCATGATAAAACCTTGCTGGTGGCCCTTCAATTTCTATGCAGGCTAACGGTCTATTCTTAGCATCTACGGTACTATTTAACGTTGCCATTGCTTTTTTACTGATGGAATAATTCGGATCATCCGGATTCGAGCATGTTTGAATTAGAATCGTTTGTTCTTTGGCAAAGCATGCGATATTGTCAATATGTCCATCCGTCTCGTCGCCGTATAGACCTTGATCCAACCAAACAATATGTTCGATTCCAAGATATTTTGCAAGTATATTTTTAAGTTCGTCTTGATTTAAATGAGGGTTTCTATTTGGGTTCAATAGACATTCTTTTGTTGTCAAAAGGGTCCCTTCACCATCTACGTGAATAGAACCTCCTTCTAAAACTATCTCTACATCAAGTCCTTGATAACCCAACGCTTCGTTTACCGTCTGTGCCACCGCATTATCCAATTCAAAATTCGGATACTTTTCTCCCCATGCATTAAATAACCACGAAATCCCCATGAGTGTTTTTGATCTTAAATCCCAAACATAAGTAGGTCCGTTATCACGTATCCACGCATCATCATGTGCAATATTTAACCAATATACTTGTTCACTATCACAATACATATTTGCAATCGCTTGTGTCTTGTCATCAACAAGGACATACACCGGCTCAAATTTTGCAATCGCTAAAATGACTTCGCTGTAACCACGACAAACTTCTTCATAGTTTTCTTCCCATACCATAGAAGCTTTAACCGGCCAACTAATAAGGGTCCCTTCATGCTCTTCCCATTCAGCCGGCATTCTATATAATGCATTCATTTTTTATCTCCTTTTCATGGCATATCTTACTCGCATTCCAATATACTTTCCAGCCCATCCTCCAATGCTTCCAAGGAGCATAGCTAATAAAACAGTCACTGCAATCCACCGCCCGTCAACAGCTACAAACAAAGCATCACCAATAAAAAACTTTGAAATAACAATGGATGTTAGTACGGTTAACCCAGCATACGTCATTCCTACAAATATACCGCGATAGGTTTTGTGTAAAAATATACTACAGATTAATTGGGTGCTTATACCAGTAATTAATATTGCAATTCCCATATATATCGTTATAACACTTAATATGCCTGCCAATACGACATTAATTTTTAGAATGATATAAGATGTAGAAAAAAGATACACAACTGCACTCATAACCAACCCGATATATGCTCCCATAAACAAATACTTTGTTCCAGGAATTGGTAAAAAGCGACTTAAAAAAAGAACACCTACGCCTCCTGCAATAAGCATTGCCACCGACATACCGATCTGTGTGATTTCATGGGTCATCTGTTGATTTTTTTCTTGTTCACTCATTCTTGTCCTCCTATGCATTCCCCCTCATTATACACGTTTCGCTTATGATTTTCTAGACGAAGTTAAAGGTTTTATTCATATATGTTTAATATGTCATTGACAAACCCTATAATATGACCTATGATATAACATATGAACTTGAAAAAGGAGGATTTTCATGCGTATTTCAGCAAAAGGTCGTTACGCCATTGCTGCAACTATATATTTAGCCAAGCGCTATGCCAACGACGAATACATAACTGTTATTAGCATCTCTGAGGAGTTAGACATCTCAAAGATTTACCTGGAGCAAGTGTTTTCCCTACTTAAGCAAGGAGATATTGTATTATCCGTAAAAGGATCACAAGGTGGATATAAATTGACACGTCACCCCAAACACATTAATGTTTATGAGATTTTATCGCCCATTGAATCGGCTTTGTTTGAAATCACCAAAGAATCCGTAAAAAAATCAGCTGCACATATCGAACACTCTGCTCAACATCTTATCTATTTGCCACTTGATCGAACACTTCAACAATTTTTTCAACAAATCACTTTGGAAGAACTTGTCCTTGAGGCTGATAAGCACAATGGTGAAGCCGGATATATGTTTTATATTTAAATTGACTTTTTTTTATTTTAGCTCTATAATTACACAGTTATAGAGTTTTTTATATTGAAGTAAGAATAAGGAGTGTATTGAATGAAATATATTAGCTTCGATACGTTACGCACATATGATTTTAACGGTATTCATTTTCTAAAGCCTGATTTATATCTAAAAGAAATCGAATCTGTACGTAATGCAGAATGGATTTTATTTCCCCCCTATTGGCAAGTTAACGCATTAGTCTATGGCTTGCATAAAAAAATCTTTCCAAGTCTTGCAACCTATCATCTAGGACACAATAAAATAGAGATGACACGTGTGCTTATGACTTCTTTTCCTGACTTTGTTCCTTATACAGAAATACTTAGTAATACAGACTACAATCAAGAATTTATCCTCACCTATTTTGATTATCCATTTATTGCTAAAGAAGTGAAAAGCTCCATGGGTCAAGGTGTATATAAAATTGAAAACCTTAATGACTTTAAAGCTTATTGCGCTCTTACCGATACATTGTATATCCAAGAATACTTACCAATTGACAGGGATATGCGCATTATTTTTATTGGAGATCAAGTGGTAAGTTCCTATTGGCGCATTGCTGCAAAAGACAATTTTAAAAACAACGTCGCTCAAGGGGGACAAATCTCCTATGATCCGATCCCCATCGAAGCGATTCGTATTGTCTCACAAATTGCCATCTCCCTTGGTATCAACCATGCAGGGTTTGATGTTGCATATGTCAATGGAAAATACTATATTTTTGAGTTTAATGTTATGTTTGGCACACAAGGTCTCATTGACAAAAAAGTCCCCTATGGCTCCATTGTTCTTGACTATCTAAACCGCATGGAACTTGTGCAGAATGCATAGTCACTCTAAAGGGACCAAAAAGTCATGACAAGAATATATCCCACAAACGAAATAACCGTACTATAGACAAGCATTTGACTAAAAAACTCCGCTTCTTTTTGCTCTCTTATATATAGAGGTAATATATAAGGGGGCGGCAACAATAAAAATGCGACAAAGGATAGAGCAAACATTGGGTCACTTATGCCTGACATCTTAATGGCCAGGAGCATTGTACTCACTCCTAGTATCCCAACAATAATCGCTCGTCCTCCTACATATGCAATTACTTTGGCTGCGCCACTTTTCTCAAACGTCATCGAATAGCCAATAACGATAAGTATTAACGGCGACGTCAGCGGTGTAATCATGGCTAGTGTAGCATAGACACCTGCCCCAAGAGCTGTTAATCCAAAGGGGACATACATGCCGCTTAAATTAAATACAATCCCTAAAAATATTGCAATAATCGTTGGTGTCTTTAAAAAAGCGACCAGCGTTTTTTTAAATTGAAACGTGTGTCTATCTTTATTTTCCAATAGTGGCACATAGACAAACCAAATAAATAGTTCATGTCCAAAACCAATCAACATAATTGTAGCAAGGTGCTCGACACCCCATATAGCACTAAAAAGCCCAACCCCAATCATACCAAATTCAAAGCCTGTAAAAAAACCTGAAGTAAAGCGTTCCGGAAAAAGACAGGGTGTTTTTTTGTGTAGAAATTCTCCAATTCCATATAAAAGGCAACATAATAGAAATACCAGAACAAAGATCCAAATGTAGCTGATTTCAAGGTGAACTGTAGCAAAAGCACCAAATAAAACTGCAGGCAAGGCAATCTTCACAATAATTGTTTTAAGTCCATCAATAAGCACCATATCAAAAAGCTTGATTCTTCGTGCAAATATACCAATACCTATCATAATAATAATCGGTAGTAATCGTTCAACTAAAAGCATCATAGAATCTCCCATCCAAGCGCCTTACACACAGATAATACTGCAAATCGCTCTCGAATAATCGGACCTTGCTTCATTGCATAGATTATTTGATCTTTTGAATATTTTTCTCGAATCTGTATTTTTTCTATACGTTCTACATGTTCTCTTCTACATTCAAATTTCATGTTTGCTTTCCTTTCTAAAAAAGAATTATACCTATAGCGCCTGCGGCGATAATAAAAAAGATAGGATGAATTTTAACTTTCATAACCGCGATTGTAAATATACAAAAAAGAATACTACTTTTAAAATCAATGCGTTCAAACCATGAATTCCATGTTACATCTGTAGATGTAGTTAAAATACTTACTTTCCCAATTGATAGAAGTGTTGAGCCAATAATACCAATAACAGTCGGTCGAACCCCTTTTAGAACACCTTGTACAATCCAATGCTCATTAACTCCCTTTAAAAACTTTGCAATCCCGTAGATAATTAGAAGCGAAGGCATGACTATTCCTGCTGTCGCAACAATGGAGCCTCCAAATCCCAACTGGGATAGTCCTACGTATGTCGCCATATTTACGCCTATCGGCCCAGGTGTAGATTCACTAATTGCAATCATATCTGCAAACATTTTTTCATCAACCCATCCATACTGGATAGCATAATTTTCCAATAAAGGAATTGCCGCTAATCCGCCTCCAATGGTAAAGAGCCCTACACGAAAAAAGGTAAAAAAAAGGTATAGATAATTACTCATGCATATCCTCCTTTTTTTTCCATCGTGACTTTGCTGTTTGAATAATAACCCCTAAAATTCCACCGAGAATAATAATATAAATCGGTGTTACATCAATAAACCCAACAAAAATCAACCCCATCGCCAACAGAAAATAATCTGACAACGTCTTTAAAACTTTCTGTCCCATCTTAACAATAGCAGACAATATTAATGCCAATACCATAATGCGAATGCCCATAAACGCCTTTTCCACATAGGGATTTGTCTTATATGTGTTGATTATATTTGCCAGCAGTGTGATGATAATCCATGAAGGTGTGACCATACCTAACGTTGCAGCCACGCCTCCAATAAAACCTTTTTGTTTGACTCCAACAAAGGTTGCTGTGTTGATAGCAATGATACCTGGTGTTGATTGGCCTATTGCATAGTAGTTAATAATTTCTTCATCCGTTGCCCATCCATATTTTTCAACTACTTCCTTATGAATAAGAGGAAGCATTGCATAGCCTCCTCCTATTGTAAATAGACCAATCTTTAAAAATGCAAAAAACAATTGTATTAACGATCGATCATGATTATTCATTTATTCGGATTCTTCCTCTGTCATATGTTGATGATAAATATACTTAGAAGCATTTTCTTCAACAAGACGTTTTGCAAATGTCTCTAAGTCAATCGAACCTTCATCTCCTTTTTCACGACTTCGGACACTCACACAGTTTTTCTCTTCTTCTTCCTGTCCAATAATTGCAAGATATGGTAAACGTTCAAGTCTGGCTTCACGGATCTTATAACCAATCTTTTCTGCACGCATATCAATATCCACACGCAATCCCATGCTCTTTAATTTACGAGCAACTTTTTCTGCATACTCATGATTTTTCTCTGATATCGGTAACAACTTCACTTGTGTCGGTGCCATCCATAATGGGAATGCTCCTGCATATTTTTCAATTAACATCGCAAGTGTTCGCTCATAGCATCCGATAGAGCTTCGATGAATAATAAATGGGCGTTTTTTAACATTATCTCTATCAACATAACTCATATCAAAGCGTTCTGCTAAAGCAAAGTCAATTTGAATGGTCAACAATGTATCTTCTTTTCCATGAACATTTCTAAACTGAACATCCAATTTAGGACCGTAAAAAGCCGCTTCCCCATCCGCTTCATAATAATCCAAACCAATGTGATTTAGTATTTCTCGCATACTATTTTGTGTGTTTTCCCAAGCTTCTGGGTTATCAATGTATTTATCCGTACGCTCTGAATCCCATTTGGAAAAACGATACCACACGTCTTCTTCAATACCAAGCGCTCGCATAATCTCTTGGAGAAGCTCAACAACGCTTGTGAATTCTTCCTCGAGTTGACTCGGTGTACAGATAATATGCGCATCCGACAAGGTAAACTGACGAAGTCGAATAAGTCCATGCATCTCTCCGGAAGATTCATTTCTATATAGAGTTGATGTCTCTGACAAGCGCACAGGTAAATCTCTGTAGCTATGTTGTGTTGCTTTATAAATAACATATTGGAAAGGACATGTCATCGGACGAAGGGCATAAACTTCTTCATCTTTTTCTTCATCGCCTAAGATAAACATACCATCTTTATAGTGGTCCCAATGCCCCGATATCTTGAACAAGTCTGATTTTGCCATAATTGGAGTCTTAGTAAATTCATAGCCCCAGATCTCTTCAATGTCTTCAATATAACGTTGCAATATCTGCATAAGCTTTGCACCTTTTGGCATCATAAGCGGTAAACCTTGACCTACAATGTCTGATGTTGTAAAAATGCCTAGCTCACGTCCCAATTTATTATGGTCGCGTTTTTTTGCTTCAGCCAATTGATGTAAATAGTCCTTTAGATCTGCTTTGCGACTAAACGCCGTTCCATAGATTCTAGAGAGCATCTTATTGCGCTCATCGCCTCGCCAGTAAGCTCCTGCTGTGCTTAAAAGCGCGTACGATTGAACAGCCTTTGTATTCATCAAGTGCGGTCCGGCACACAAATCCACAAACTCACCTTGTTGATAAAACGAAATAATTGCATCTTCCGCCAACTCTTGAATCAGTTCAACCTTATATGGTTCTTGCTTTTCTTCCATAAGTGCAATTGCTTCATTACGAGGAAGCTCAAAGCGCTCAATCGGTTGCTTTTCTTTTATGATTTTTTTCATTTCCGCTTCAATGGCTTTAAGTTGTTCATCTTTTAAAGCATTCTCTGTCTCAAAATCATAGTAAAACCCTGTATCAATGGCTGGACCAATGGCAAGTTTTACTTCTGGATATAGCCGTTTAACGGCTTGCGCCATGATGTGGGATGCTGTATGACGATAAGCACGCTGTCCTGCTTCATCTTGAAATGTCAAAATGTTTAACTGTGCATCTTCTGAAATCACCGTACGTAAATCTACCACTTCATCATTTAACTCTGCTGCACATGCCACACGTGCTAAACCTTCGCTGATATCAGCAGCAATATCAATAATCGCCTTTGGTTCATTATATTCTTTAAATGAGCCGTCTTTTAATGTTACTTTCATTATTCTACCTTCTTTCTATTGTTCAAAACACTTACATACTTGGCATCTGTATACAATATGTGGTTCGACACCCATTCGAGTAAAAACTCGGATAAGTCGCGAATAACCCCTTCTTGTCGTAAATCCAAATCTTCTGTCAATGTCTCTTTAACTTTTAGCACAAATGAATTATGCTCTTTTTGATGTGCCGCCAAATCATTATATCCTGCACTTTCTAGCACTTTTTCTTCTTCTTCAAAATGGTATACCGTGTAATCTTCTAACTCTTTTAATACATTATACACTTCATCATAACAATCAATACCATCTTTTACATCACGCTCAAGTGCATTTACTTGTTCAATAAGTGCAAATAATTGCTGATGCTGCTCATCAATCTCAGGTATTCCAAATGCAAATCGATCATTCCATAACATAATCTTTCCTCCTATAAAATAAAAAACGCCTCTTGCACATTTATATATGCAAGGGGCGAGATATTCCCGCGGTTCCACCCTAATTGTTGAAAACCACTTCATTATAACTATAACGCGTTACCGAACCGGATTAAGGTCTCTCAGAGGTAGTCTTCACATATGTTGTCATGAGAAACGTCTCAGCTCATCGTTTCCTCTCTGTCAAGCGTCATATGCTACTCGTCTCGTCGTCGATTTAATATATTATGTTTATTATAACAAAACTCATTGGTTTGTCAATTCCTTCTTAGAATTATTTTTATGAAAGCATACTCTACATATCTAGGATATCTTCATATTTTTTTAGAATCGTATGACCATAGGAGTCCTTTGCTGCTAAAGCTTCTTCTAAAGTTGCGTATTTTGACCTATCAAATCCCGGCCATGCCCACTTACCACCAAGGTCTTCAACATAAGGCGCTACACCTCGACTGACAAGGTCAAACCGTGGATCAACCACATCATTTCTCAAGTCCTTTGTAGATGCATAGGCTTTGAGATGTTGAATACTCGCTCGTACGCCTTCTTGAGGCGAAGAAAATGTAGCAGCTTCCCCTGTTGCATTGCCATTAAGGGCACCGATACCGCCATAGTTGTTTTGATGGGGTTCAACGATACCACCGTATTTAAAGTATCCTGTTTCATGGCATGCTTGTGCAAAAGCAATATCTCCTCGAACACCTTCTCGTGCCCCTTCGTCAATCCATAGTTGGGCGAATTCTCGAACAGATGTATTAATTTTAGGGTTTGGATTCTTGCTCAATAAATATTTTTCCAACTGCTTTGCCGTAGCAATAGCTTCCCCCATAATAGGTGTCAATTCCTCAACAGCACCTTGAACCTCTTCATCATTATTGTCATCGTTTGGCGTCGCATCATCCGTCGCATCATCCTCTGGCGAAGTATCTATCGGACCTTTTGTCTGGTCCTCTTGTACTAGCTTCCCTTCATCAATCAAGACTCGAGACAAGGTGCGTTCATCATCAGCTAATGGCGTATTCAACGTATTGAACACAATTTTTGCCACATGGTTTCGTGTGAATGATGCTTGTTCCAGTTCTTCTTTTAGTTGTGTATCAATCAAATTAATGTTTAATGCAAACTCTACAGCTTCTTGGTAGGAAAAATCACCTTCCCTATCATTATAATTCAAGGCACGCAGCATAAACGTCAAAAACATCTTCGCATCGACCGTCTGATCCATCCCAAACACACTTTCACTTGTTCCCTGTGTCAGCCCCTTTTCAAAAGCAATGTTCACATATTCATAGCCCCATGAAGGAACATCCAAGAAATAGCTCGTACTATCTTCTCGCACCAAGACCTCTTCTTCTAGTCCCAGCATTCGCATCATCATTATAAGCGCCTCTAAGCGAGTCGGTTCACGATAGAGTTCAAACCCTTGACTTGTCCCTTTAAATACACCAAGTTTTTCCAGTTCCTTTGCTTCATAATAGTAGGACTGCATTGAATCTTCTATAATAGCTTCATCCATTGCCGCTAACTGCCCTACCGTCAAGACTTGAATTAACACTATACACATAAACGTTCTAAAGCGTTTTAATCTTGTCATACTCGTTCTCCCATTCGCGTAAAATTAAAAGACCTATCTTAAGATAAGTCTTTTCTTATAGTATATATGAATTTTTATAAAGCTTCAACCTCATTTACCAATTCATCAAAGATTTCTTGTACCGACTGCATTTTTTCCACCTCTGGAACACGACTTCCCACAAAAAGCAAACTATGATCTAAATCTCCATTAACTGCATTTACTAGTGCCTGCGTAATACAAAAAGGCGTCGTCTTTGGATCGCATTTATGTACACAATGATAACATTTTTTTACTGGGATGCGTCCTTCTTTTTCGATCGTTTTTAACATAGGATTTCTTAGTGCACGTCCAGGCAATCCCACGGGGCTTTGCATAATAACTACATCTTCTTTTTTTGCATCAATATATGCCTGCTTAAATGCATCGGATGCATCACACTCATATGTAGCAACAAAGCGTGTTGCCATCTGCACACCACTGGCACCAGCTTCCATCGCCTTTACAATATCTTCACCTCGAAATATACCTCCCGCCGCAATAATCGGTATATCGAGTTCCTTTTCATCTAGATACTCTTTTAACTGTGCTACTAATGTATAAAGATCTTGTGCAGAGTTGTCGAGAAGTTCCTCGCGCTTAAATCCTAAATGTCCACCTGCTTCTGGTCCTTCCACAACAATGGCATCTGGTTGCCTTTGAAACTTTTTTGTCCAGCGTCGCATAATGAGCTCTGCCGCTCGAAGGGAAGATACAATAGGAACAATCTTTGTTGCAGAACCTTCGACTAGACCAGGTAAATCTAATGGCAATCCAGCACCTGATATAATCAGGTCAACTTTTTCATCTACGGCTACTTTCACTAATTCCGCATAATTTTTCATAGCCACCATAATATTCACACCGATGATTCCTTTAGTGTTTTCTTTAGCTTTTCGTATTTCTTCACGAAATGCACGCAGATTTGATTCAATCGTATTTTTTGCAAAATCATTTTCACGATATCCGCTTTGCGCTCCTGAGACAATACCGATTCCACCTGCATTGGCCACTGCTGAGGACAGCTTCCATCCAGACACTCCAATGCCCATACCTCCTTGGATAATCGGAAGTTTTGACGTCAAATCTTTTATCTTGAGTTCATTTAATTTCATATAGTCTCCTTGCTTATTACTTTGATAATCAAACTAAAATTAGTTTACCACAGGATATAAAAAAATACAAGATGTATTTTTAAAAACACACCTTGTAGTATTTGATACTATATGTTATTTTTCAATTAATACTGCACGTACAAAACTACCTTCAACGCCTTTGATTTTTAACGGCAAAGCAATAAGTTCATACTGCCCTTCTTTGATTGCTTTTAACTCTAACCCTTCCAAAATCACTATATCATCTTCTAACAAAGAAATATGTGTCATATGGTTAGGTTGCGCACGTTCAATACCTAGCGTATCTATCCCTACACCATTGATTTCCAATGTTTTTAATAGCTTCGCACCACTTTCATCTAGATAAACAAAGTCATAGTCAAAACCTTGGCTTTTATCATAAAACGAATTCCGTGTCTTAAATAAAATAAAATCATCTTTTTGAATGGGTAAGTCTTTGATATCATCTGCCGTGATTACATTCTTCTCTAAATACGTCAAATCAAACACTTTACATGGCGTAATCATTCTACGTATATCAAATGTGTCGAGTGTCTTCCCATCCTTAATCATGTGTAGCGGCATATCAATATGTGTCCCCGTATGTATATTCAACGTTACATTGGTTTCATGTGCAGAGCCTGTCTGATGATTTCCAATCACATCAAAAATCGGTTTTTTTATATCCGCATCTTTATATACCATCATCTCCGGTTCAATCAACATTGAAATATCATGTATTTTCATAATAACCTCCTTGTAATCCGCACCAATAGTTATTCATTCACCCAGCGTCGTCCATCATTTTCTATTAAGTCATCCGCCGCTTTAGGTCCATGGCTTCCTGCAGCATAATTCGGAAAGTCCGGGTGCTTTTTACTCCATGCATTTTGAATAGCATCGACGAACCTCCATGAATATTCAACTTCATCCCAACGGGTAAACAGTGTTTTTTCACCTTTCATTGCATCCAGCAATAGCCGTTCATAAGCTTCTGGACTATTATATCCTACTTCACAGTTTTGACAAAAATCCATTTTTACCGGAACAATTTCATTGGTTTGACCAGGTTTTTTTGCATTAAATCTTAAGAAAACCCCTTCTGTTGGCTGAATTCGAATAATAAGCTGATTGGGCATCATGTCATCTAATTCTTTTAGATATAAAATTTTTGCTAAGGATTTAAACTGGATGACAACTTCAACTGTTTTTTCTTTTAAGCGTTTTCCCGTTCGAATATAGAACGGAACACCTGACCAACGGAAGTTTTCGATTTCAATCTTTAGTGCGATATATGTCTCTATATCGGATTGATCATCCGTACGGTTTTCTTGACGATATCCAATCACTTGTCCATCATCACTTGGTCCATATTGTCCTCGAACAACATAGTCATCCACTTCCTCTTCTTCATATATCTTTAGTCCTTTAAAAACTTTTACCTTCTCATCGCGAATGGATTCCGTATCTAAATGCACCGGCGGCTCCATTGCCGTCAACGCTAAAAGCTGAAGCAAGTGATTTTGAAGCATGTCTTTCATCGCACCAGCTTTTTCGTAATAACCGCCTCTTTCTTGAACACCTAATGTTTCTGTACTGGTAATCTGAATATGATCAATATATTTATTATTCCAGATGGGTTCAAAAAATGCATTGGCAAATCGTATAACCATAATATTTTGCAACATTTCTTTGCCAAGATAATGATCAATCCGATAGATGTTTTCTTCGCCAAAAGCATGAGTTATATGCTTACTCAACGCTTTTGCCGATGCTAAATCTTTTCCGAAAGGTTTTTCAATAACAACACGCTTATAGCTTCCATTATCACTTGCCAAACCATATTCATGCAGCTTTTCAACAATAATACCAAAATATTCCGGGCTCACCGCTAAATAAAATAACCGATTCCCCTTCGTCGCATATTTATGCTCAAGCTTACACAAATACGTATCAAACTCCAAATACTCTTCTTTTCCATCAAAGTTAAGCTGATAATAAAAAATACGTGTTTTTAAATTTAACCATACATTTTCATCATAACTGTTACGACTAAACTCTTTTAAGGCGACTTCCATTTCATCAACAAAGTCTTCTGTTGTTTTATCACGCCGTCCTACTGCAACAACGAAAAAATTATCCGGAAGCTGACCCTCTATAAGTAAATTATATAATGCAGGAACAAGTTTTCTTTTTGTTAAATCCCCTGTTCCTCCAAATATAACCATTGCATTTCCTATTTCACTAATCATGGACATATCTCCTTGTCTTTTTGATTATTATATAATAACAATTATTAATTATTATACACTATTTTTGAAATTCTGTGAAGTACCTTCCCTTGCGCTTAATCATATCCTCAATTCGCTCAATATAGATGTCAACATTTTTCACATTTTCCACACGTTCCAATCGTCCGTTTGGCTGACATACTTTTGTTGTTGATCCAGCCCCAAAAGCGTATATAGAGATTGCTTCTTCAATAATCTGCATATTGTATAAACATGGAAATCCACTGGTATATCCAATATTTTCATAAGATGCCACCATATTTTTTTGTCGATAGAGATAATAAGGCTGCATATGCATCTGTTCAATCAGTACCTGACGCGAAAAAGCCAAAATATCTTCCATCTCTTCACGTTGTGCCATAGAATAGCCTTCTTGTTTTTCTTTTAGCCTCGAAGAGTTTTTTATCGCCAACGTGTGTACGGTAACCTCCGAAGGTTTTAGCCCTTGAATCGCTTCAAAGGTCTGACGAATCTGCTTCATATGCTCATTAGGCAGCCCCAAAATCAGGTCCATATTTATTCGCTCGATCCCGACTTCTTTTGCCAATATGTATGCCTCTTTTATTGATTCAACCGAATGCTTGCGTCCAATCAAGTCCAACGTCTCTTGATTCATCGTTTGTGGGTTAATCGAAATTCGCTGCACACCCATTTGCTTAAGGACTTCAAGTTTTTCTTTTGTGATGGTATCTGGTCGTCCTGCTTCAACAGTAATTTCTTGGTAATCTTTTAAGGGAGTAATTCCATCTATATGCTTTAAGAGTTCTTGTAGTTCCATTGCAGATAGAGTTGTTGGTGTCCCTCCTCCAATATATAGGGTGCTTAACTGATGGGTATCTTTTACTAATGGTAGAATCGCATTGAGTTCTTTTTTTAATGCAATCATATAGGCATCATGTGTTTGTTCGTATTTTTCAAGTCCATTGGAAGGGAAGCTACAGTATAGGCACCGCGTCGGACAATATGGAATCCCTACATATACGGAAGCCACCGGATAGGAATGATCTTCATCTGTTTTAAGGTAGCCTTCTTCATAAGAGGCAACTTCAATTGCCAGTTTTGCCATAGCTTTTGAAACTTTATATTTTGAAGTTAATCTTTGTTCAATTGCTTCATGCAACGCCTCGATTGACTGTTTTTGTGACAATTCATTTTTTATTTTAAACACAAGCTTTGTGGGACGTATTCCTTGCAAAATCCCCCAAGCTGGTGAATATCCCGTACGTTTTGCCAAGCATTCAAACAAAGCCGCCTTCACTTGATAACGAAGGTCTTTTGTCACTTTATAGCCGTAGCTATCTTGTTGATTCTCTACGCCTAACCCATTAAAACGAATATAAAAAGAATCGCCATCTATTTCTACTGAAATATCTGAACGATCTTTTTTTGTTGTTAATTCAACTAAATGATTGGGATAAAAGACGTGGATTAACACGGAGCATTCATGAGCCAAATTATTAAATTGTGTTTTGCTGATATAAACCTGTAGTCTTTGCATTTAATTATTCGTCCTCATCACTTCATAAACTCCCATGATGTTATTTAGCTTTTTGGTTATAACATTAAGCTGATTTGAGTTCTTTATCTCAATGGTTATATTGATAACCGATTCATGATTGTTCGTCGTACGTGCATTCATATTTCGAATCGGAACCCCTTCATCTGACAACACTTTGGATACATCGACCAACATACCATTGCGATCTTCTGCCGTAATTTGAAGGTCAGCCTTGTACAACATATCCGAGGCCACTTTTTCAATCATTTGCCATTCTGCATCAATTAGACGCGCACGTTCTTCGTCTGTAAGGTTAATAATATTAACGCAGTCTGTTCGGTGAATTGATATTCCTCGTCCCCGGGTAACAAAACCAACTATTTCATCCCCTGGAACCGGAGTGCAACACCTTGAAAATCTAACGGCTAGGTCTTCAATCCCTTTAACAATAATGCCTGTTTTGGATTTTTTTGTCGTAACTTTATCATTGTTTTCATTGAACTCTTTAAGCAGTTCCTCAGGATCTACTTCGACCTTATGGTCTTTTAAGTACTCATCATGTAAGCGATTAATGATTTGCCCTTCCTTTAATCCACCATGACCAACGGCTGCACAAACTGAATCCCAGTCTTTAAAGCCATATTTACGAATAACAATCTTTTGATATTTTGTTTCCATAATATCATGAAGCGGAAGCCCTTTACCTTTGGCATATTTTTCAAGCAAATCTTTTCCCTTGCTAATGTTTTCTTCTTTAAACTCTTTGCGAAACCATTGATTTATTTTTGATTTTGCTTGAGAGCTTTTAACGATATTCAGCCAGTCTCTACTTGGTCCTCTTGAGTTTTGTGATGTTAAGATCTCGATACGATCACCATTTTTTATCTTTCGATCAAATGTGACAATCTTACCGTTAACTCTTGCACCGACCATTTTATTACCTACGGCACTATGAATATAATATGCAAAGTCAATCGGTGTACTTCCCTGCGGCAAATTAATGACATCACCTGTAGGTGTGAACGCATACACTTGATCGCTATAGACATCAAGGTCCGTTTTTAGTACATCCATAAATTCTTTGTTGTCTGACATATCCCGTTGCCATTCAAGAATTTGGCGTAGCCAATTCAGCTTCTGCTCCTCACTTCTTTCCATTGATTCAGCAGTAGCCCCTTCTTTATACTTCCAATGCGCTGCAATTCCAAATTCAGCTGTACGATGCATATCATATGTTCGAATTTGCATTTCAAAAGGTTCCCCTTCTGGTCCAATTAGTGTTGTATGCAATGATTGGTACATATTTGACTTTGGCATAGCAATATAATCTTTGAATCTTCCAGGAACCGGAGTATACAGCTCATGAATAATTCCAAGCACGCCATAACAATCTTTGACACTTCCTACAATAGCACGAACAGCAAACAAGTCATAAATCTGGTCAATGGTTTTTTTCTGGCTAACCATTTTTTTATAGATACTAAAAAAATGTTTAGGTCGCCCAAAAACTTCGGCCTCAATGCCAACTTCTTCCAAATTTTGCTTGACTTTTTCAACAACATCTTCGATATAACGTTCACGGTCCGAACGCTTTCTTCGTATCTTCTCCACAATATCATAATACGCTTCTTTATCAAGATATTTAAGAGCTAAATCTTCCATCTCGACTTTAATTTTACTAATTCCCAGTCGATGAGCAAGAGGTGCATAAATATCCAAAGTTTCCTTTGCTTTTTCAATTTGCTTATGTTCCGGCATATAATCTAGTGTTCTCAAGTTATGCAATCGGTCTGCAAGTTTAATTAAGATTACGCGAATATCCTTTGCCATGGCCAAAAACATTTTACGATAGTTTTCTGCCTGAATTTCTTCTTTGTCCGAAGTATATGTTATCTGACTTAATTTTGTCACACCATCAACAAGTAAGGCAATCTCTTCGTTAAACTCTCTCGATATATCTTCAACCGTATACTCAGTATCTTCTACGACATCATGTAAAATTCCCGCAATTATAGACTCTTTGTCAAGTTCAAGTTCCGCCAATATGTTTGCAACTGCAATTGGGTGAATCAAATAAGGCTCTCCAGACTTGCGCAATTGATTTCCGTGAGCAGATTCAGCCAATTTATAGGCTTTCTCGACTAATTCAAAGTCTTCTGTCGGATGATACTTTTTTATTTTTACGATTAATTCCTCAAAACTTTTTGTTGGCATATAATCATCACTTTCTTGTCTCATTTTTATGTATATTAAGGCTATGCACCTAATCTACTTACCAAAGTATTATACTCCATTATATTAAGAAACGCACTAAAATGCAAGTAAAAAAGAGCTTATGCATTAGTTGACTCCTTGCTAATGATAAGCTCTCCTATGAATAAACTAATATGTAATCAATGCTTCAACATCATATCCTTTTAATTTATCACGTCCAGGTAAGAAAGATAATTCGATTAAATATACCATCTTAACCACTTCTCCGCCAAAATCTTCAATTAATTTAACCATCGCTTCTGAGGTCCCTCCCGTAGCTAATAAGTCATCAATAATAACAACCTTGTCTCCCGGTTTGATGGCATCGCTATGCATTTCAATTGTAGCTGTTCCATATTCTAAATCATAAGTTTTTTGTTTTGTTTCATAAGGAAGCTTTCCGGCTTTTCTCACAGGAACAAAGCCTTTATGCATATTGTAAGCAATCGGAACACCAAAAATGAACCCTCTAGATTCCGGTCCCACAACATAATCAAACTCAACTCCATCCAATTGTGCCTGCATTTGATCAATAGACTCTCGCAGTGCATGTGGATCTTGCAAAACGGTTGTTATATCTTTAAATACAATTCCTTCCTTTGGAAAATCATAGACATCTCTTATAACTGTTCTTAAATCCATAGCCAATCTCCTATCTTTTTCATAGTCAACATATTTTATTATACAACGTTGATTTCTCTAATTCAACTGTTTGCGTTTTATTCATTTGTATTTGATAACATGCTATGTCTTGTTTTATTATGTCAATCAATCCAAGTTCACGAAATACTTCTAGGATTAACCGGCTTTTAATCAATGCCTTTAAGTCTTTATGATTGTCCTGAATCATAGCATTAAATTTGAACACATCCATAGCCCATTCACTTTTGGTCATAAGGGTTCGAAGCTTTCGATACACCTCAATACAGTCTTTTCGACTACACTGAATATCGTACGCCATAACCACATCATCAATATCTCCATTATCTATTGCTTCAAACTTCTGAGTAGCTTCTTTGAGGTAGCTCTCAAATTCCGGCAGATATCGCATGCCCTTTAAAAAAATCTGAGGTTTTTTGTACCCTTTCCACTCATTAATATTGAAGGTACCTATTAGTTCAATCTCTGTTTTATTATAGACATCTTCATAATATTGGGCATTGTTAAAAGCAACAACATCTACCATGTTTTCTTCTTGTAAAAACTGCATTTTGAAATGCTTTTTTTCTTTTCCCATCAGCTGTTTTTGACCTACGTAACCTTGAAGTAAAAACCGTGGTTCCTGGTTGCCTGCGCCGTAGGGTTCAAGACATTTTAACTCTTCAATCAACTCTACGTTTACCTCTTTTAAACACGCCGCATGCTCAACACGCGCTTTAGGGATAAGGGTTGTGGCACTCATATTATTTTTCGCATATTGATTTAGGCGCATACGCAAAGATTCAATGTTTTTTTCATCCAGACTCATTCCTGCAGCCATTTCATGCCCGCCGACTTTTAGAAACAAATCTTTTGAATCCATAAGTGCATCAAAAATTGAAAATCCTTCAACGCTACGTGCCGATCCTGAAGCAATACCTTCATGAATGGTCAGCAGTATGGTCGGTCGATAATATTTTTCTGTCAATCGGGATGCTACAATGCCAATTACTCCATGATGCCATCCATGAGAAGCCACTACAAGTATCGCTTCATTCTCCACATTACGTGTTTTTTGAATAATCGCATCCGCTTCTTCTAGAATTTTTTGTTCCATTTCCTGACGTTTTCGATTTTGAACATCCAGCTCTGTGGCTATATCCATAGCTTCATCTGCCGAATCCGTTAAAAACAACTCTACGCCGCGCTTGGCATCCCCCAACCGCCCGGCTGCATTTAGACGCGGACCAATTTGAAACCCAATAACTCCGGCTGTTAAAGGACGTTCATGTGCCCCCACCAATGTCAATAACGCCTTTAAACCTTTGTTTCCTTGATCTTTTTCCAAGTTTTCTCGTATACGTTCAAATGCGACGGACACAATGATACGATTTTCATCAATCAACGGAACAATATCTGCAACCGTTCCTATCGCGGCAATCTCAAGCAAATCAACCAAAAATTCTTCGTCAATTGTATACACTTTTCCTAGAGCTTGGGCCAATTTAAACGTCACGCCGACACCAGCTAAGTTTTTGTATGGATAATTGCATGCGGATTGCTTAGGATTAATAACTGCATCTGCCTTTGGTATCTGCTCTTGACACTCATGGTGATCCGTAATAATCATGTCCAGCCCTAGATTCTTGGCATGAGCCACTTGCTCTATGGCAGTAATTCCCGTATCAACACTGATAATCAACCGGCCACCACGCTCATAAATCCAATCAATAGCTTCTTCATTGATGCCATATCCTTCATCAATTCGATCCGGAATATAGTATGCTACATTTGCACCACATGCCTTTAATATTTTGACGAGTATGGATGTACTTGTTATTCCATCAACATCATAATCTCCATAGACATAAATACTATTTTTTGCATCTATATGCTTCTGAATAAGCATAACAGCTTTTTCCATATCTTTTAAACCATAGGGATCATAAAGCAGATGATACGTTGGGTACAAAAAATTCTTCGCATCATCTACTGTATATATCCCACGGTGAACTAATAGTTTACAAATCAGTTCACTCTTGTTAATACCTTGGTCCTTTAATTCTTGATGAAGTTTTTTTATATGTTGCTCATCACTTGTTGTCGTTTCAATAATTAAAGGTTTTAACATATATACTCCTTATTTTTGAGCGTTTTGAATCTTTGCTTCTTCTTTTTTCTTAAGAACATACCACAACGGACTTGCAATAAATATTGAAGAATATGTTCCTGAGATTATTCCGACCATAAGCGGTAATGCAAACTCACGAATCGATGCCACACCTAAAAGATTTAATACAAAAACCATAATAAACGTTGTTAACGACGTGTTGATCGAACGTGATATGATTTGACTGATGCTGGTATTGATTACACCATGATAATCTCCGTGTTTCATTGTTTTTTGATTATCTCGAACACGGTCAAATAAGACAATCGTATCATTAATAGAATACCCGACAATCGTTAGCATAGCTGCAATAAATGAATTGTTAACCGGAATAAACAAGACTGAGTACACTGTGAATACGATAAACACATCATGAATCAATGCTATAACAGCTGCAACACCAAATCGAAAATCATGGAATCGCATTGAAATATAAATAAGAATACCAATGGATGCAATAATTACTGCAATAATTGCGTCGCGTCGCATTTCCGTACTTATCGTCGCACTAATATTTTCACTTTCAATATTCTCAGCAGAAATAGAGAATTTTGCCATTAACGCTTCACGCAAGTCCATCCCTGTTTCCGTGTCTAATTCTTTTGTTTTGATAACAAATTGTCCAGCTCCGTCGATGCCTTTGACAATATTCATCTGAGGCGTATCATCTCCTGTTGCTTCGACAACTAAGTCTCGAACACCTTCTTGTAATTCTTCCAATGTATCATAGACAACTTCGTTAGTTGTAACTAATGTCGATGTTCCACCCATAAATTCAATATCATAATTTAAGAATGCACCATCGGTTCCTTTGTGAACAGGCAACATTATCAACCCAAGAAGAATAATCGCAAGTGAAATAGCAAACCATGTTTTTCTTCGCTTAACAATATCAAAGACTTTAACATGATAGTCCCGTCCATATAGAGCCTTATTGGTAGCCCCAAGTTCAACAAAGCTCATCAAGATTATTCGAGTGACAACTAAAGCTGTAAACATGGAAATAATAATACCTAAAGCTAATGTTTGAGAGAACCCTCGAATCGTTCCGGTCCCCATAATATAGAGTACAGCTGCCGCAATCAACGTTGTAATGTTACCATCAACGATCGCCGTTCTAGCTTTTCTAAATCCGGCACTTACAGACGCTCGAAGTGTTTTGCCGACTTCCAATTCTTCACGAATCCTCGAGAATATAATAACATTGGCGTCCACGGCCATTCCGACAGACAAAATCATCCCGGCAATTCCAGGTAATGTCAAGGTCATATTTGTAATGGATAAAACAATAATTACCAAAGACGCATAAAAAGCTAATGCAAGAACGGATGCTAATCCAGGCAAGCGATAATAGAAAATCATAAATGCAAAGACAAGCAAAATTCCAATTAAGCCGGCTTTAACCGATGTATCAATGGCATCTTTACCCATCTTAGCTCCAACGACATTCGATCGCAGTTCTTTAAGCTCAAGAGGTAATGCTCCAATACGAATATAGGTTGCTAATTCATTAGCATCATCAATCGTTGCCATTCCTGAAATTGTAGCTACACCATCGGTTATTGCTGTACTTACCGTAGGTGACATAATCGTTTCGCCATTATAAACAATATTAATAGGCTTATTGACATTATTTGCAGTAGCAACAGCAAACTTATCTTTTCCTGACGCATTTAAGTCAAGAATAACCACATATCCAAATCCATCTGGATTACTTGCTGCATTGGCATCCTTAACATCACTACCTGTGATTGCCACCACGCCGTCCATATCTACAAATTTTAAGTCACCTGGTTTTCCGAGTTCCTCAAGAACTTTATTTGGGTCAGATACATTTGGAATATCCACGTTAATCCGACGTTTACCTTCGCGATATACTTCACCTTCTGTATATCCACTTCCAGTAATACGTTGATTTAACTTGTAAATTGTATCATTCATTTCACGATCGGTTGGTTCATCCTTAATTGTGGAATATGTAATACTTACACCACCTGCTAAATCCAAACCTAAATTGATGTCTTTTGCACTTCCAATCGCATTGCTTCCGACACCATTAAATGAAACAAAGAGTCCTCCTGCGATAATTAATAAAGATAACAAAAGCGCTACAAGGCTTTTCCCCTTCATAAAAGTAATCCTCCTTAAGTTTTATTTGGCAACAAGTTCACATGCACGCATATAGATAGCACACTCGACTCGTTTTTTTTCTAAATCGCATCCCATTTCATAAGCTTCTGTAATAGAACCTTGAAAATTATATGCATTGGCACTACATCCACCACTGCAATAAAATTTTGCCCAACAGGATTGACACGCTTTTTTGGAATAGACATTACACCCTTTGAATTCTTGTTGCATTGAAAGGTTCTCGACACCTGTGTCTAGATCACCCATTTTAAACTGTTCCATTCCAACAAACTGATGGCATGGATATAAGTCCCCTTGTGGTGTAACTGCCATATATTCAAACCCTGCACCACATCCGGTTAACCGTTTTGCAACGCATGGTCCACCTGTTAAATCAATCATGAAATGGAAAAAGTTGAAGGTTGTTCCTTGTTCCTTATATTCCATCATCTTCTGCGCCAGATGTTCATATTCTTTCAATAGTTGTGGGATATCTTCTTTTTGGATTGCATAGGCTTCATCTAATGGTGCCACTACCGGCTCGACTGAAATCTGATCAAATCCTTCTCGCGCCATATGAAGAACATCTTCTGCAAAGTCCAAGTTGTGGTGAGTAAATGTTCCTCGAATGTAATAACTTTTATCACCACGTTGCTTAATCAATTCTTTGAACTTTGGCATAATCAAATCATAACTCCCTTTTTTATTGGAAGCCGGTCGCATATAGTCATGGACTTCTTTTCGTCCGTCACAACTTAAGACAACATTATACATATGCTCATTGATAAAATCCATTTTATCTTGATCTAACAACACACCATTGGTTGTAATGGTAAAGCGGAATTTTTTATTATGCTCTGCTTCTAATCCTTTTGCATAAAAAACCGTTTCTTTAACAACATCAAAATTCATTAAAGGTTCACCGCCAAAAAAATCCACTTCAAGATTTTTCCGTTGACCTGAATGCTTAATAAGAAAATCTATAGATTTCTTTGCTATATCTAAGGGCATAATCGAGCGGTCTCCATGGTATTCGCCTTCTTCAGCAAAGCAATATTGACATGCAAGATTACAATCATGCGCCACATGCAAACACAGCGCCTTAACAACTGTCTCTCTCTGACCAAATGACTCTACAACCTGTGCATATTCATCTTCAGTAAAGAGCACTTTTTGTTCAATAAGTGCTTGGATTTCATTTTTTACTTCGATGAGATCGGCTTCAGGATATTTAGTTTTTAACTGTTCAATCACTTCGTCTTCCGAATATTTTTGGTTCAATAATTCGATAAATTCATAGGAACATTCATCAAACAAATGAATCGCGCCACTATTGACGTCAATAACGAGATTCATTCCATTCATTTTATATTGATGTATCACGATATACTTCCTTTCAATCATTGAATAATTCGATAATCATTTAATAAGCAGCGACTGTACGTCACTGCTTATCTACTTACCTATTTTCATTTTCGCAGCTTTGGTTACCTACAGTACATGACGTCTTACAAGCTGACTGACATGATGTTTGGCATTCTCCACAACCACCGTGCTTAACCGTATTTTGTAACACTGCACTGTTTAAAGTTTTGATATGCTTCATTTTACACAGCCTCCTTTTTCTTAACCTTAACTATTATATCATAGTTCCTGTATATTTAAAATCTTATTTTATAGAAAATATCACCAAAGTATGCTATCATGAAGTCCTAAACGCTTTAATTTGCCACATATAAAGGAGTTATTATGATTGATTTACATACCCATACAACAGCTTCAGATGGAACGTATTCACCACAGCAACTCATTGATTATGCTATCGCAAAAAAATTAAAAGCTCTTGCAATAACAGACCACGATACAATTGACGGATTATTAGAAGCACAAGCCTATATGTCTGAAAAAGGAATCTCCAAAGACACTCTCGAACTCATTAATGGCATTGAACTTTCCACGACCATGGATCGATATGATTTTGACATCCATATTGTCGGTTTATTCATAAATATTAAACATCAGAGTTTTATTCATGGATTAAAGCGCATTTATGATGACCGTGAACGTCGCAATGAAAAAATGATAGCTTCACTCCAAGCCCACGACTATGACATTACTTCTGCCAAGCTTAAAGCCCACGCAAAAGACAGCGTCATCACTCGCTCACATTTCGCAAGTTATCTCGTCCAAAAAGGCTATTTTAAAAAAACCAAAGACGTCTTTCATACGCTTATTGGAAACGGAAAAAAATTCTACGTCCCTCGAGAAGATGTCTCTAGCCAGTTCGCCATTGAACTCATAAAAAAAAGCGGGGGTATACCCGTCTTGGCACACCCCACTCTTTATCCGCTAGACAGCAACGGCCTATATTCACTTGTTGATCAATTAAAAAGTTATGGTCTAGAAGCAATTGAGACGTATTATTCTCTTTATAGCTCTCAGGAGACACGCGCTATGCTTCATATTGCCAAACGGTTTTCTCTATTACGCTCCGGAGGTTCTGACTTTCATGGAGCCAATAAACCCGGCAATGATCTAGGAACCGGTTTTGGTCATCTATGTGTTCCTGATGAACTGCTCATTGCTATGCATCATCACCTCTAGTCATCATGATGCAAGATACGCTTAGCCATTGGCGCACGTAATCGGTGTGGCTGTGGAAATGCAGAGCCAATAAGCGGTCTTGCATATCGAAAGAATGCATCTGTGACATTATTGCCTGCGGCATTAATAAACTCATCCGGCATATATTTTGTCTTGCCGGCAACAGCTTCTAGGGGATATAGATGATAATTAATGCTATAATCTCCTGTTCTTTCTAAAACAATGGAGCCGTCGACATTATCCCAAATGGCGAACTGGGCTGCCTTTTCTCCAACTTCACGTGCTTCATGAGAATCCACATCCGATATAGCTCCGATAAAGTTTCTTTGGGTATACCCCAAAGTATCTGAGCGTACACGTGTATAATTAAGACGTGTTTTAATCAGATCAGACAACATATCTCCTAATTGCCCCGATCCTGATAATTGAACATTGCCGTGTGCATCTTTTTCAATACTATCTGTTAATGATAGCATAATTGGTGTGCCACTCTTATCTTTGATTCCCTCAGAAACTGCAATAACACAGCGTCCATATTTTTCGTAGACATTTTTGACGTCAATAAGAAACTGCTCAACATCAAATGCACGCTCCGGCAGATAAATTAAATGCGGTCCATCATCCGGATATTTTTTTGCCAAGGATGAAGCCGCCGTCAAAAAGCCTGCATGCCTTCCCATGACCACTCCAATATAAACTCCTTGAAGTGCACGATTATCAAGATTAATGCCGATAAATGCTTCTGCAACATATCTCGCAGCGGAACCATATCCCGGCGTATGGTCATTAAGGACCAAATCATTATCAATTGTTTTTGGAATATGAATAGCACGAAATTCATATTCTGATTGTTTTGCATTTTCATTGACAATCCGTACTGTATCCGCAGAGTCATTTCCTCCGATATAGAAAAAGTAGCGGACATCATGCGCTTTTAAAACTTTAAATATTTCTTTACAATAGGCTTCATCCGGCTTAATTCGAGTCGATAACAATGCCGACGCAGGTGTAATTCCAACTTGTTCTAAGTTATGTGTCGTTTCTCTAGTCAGATCCATAAAGCGTTCATTAATAATGCCTTCCACACCATTGATTGCCCCATATACTTTAGTAATTTGTGGAAACTTGCGTGATTCAAGGACTGCACCAACTAAGCTTTGATTAATAACAGCTGTCGGCCCTCCCCCTTGAGCAATAAGCACTTTACCTCTTAGTTCCATTGAATCAGCTCCTTGTATAGTATTTGTACTCATATTTTACCACATATATATGCTTTCGTGCATAAAAGCATATAAAAAAAGCGAATTCATTTGATTATCAAATCCATTCGCTTTTTTTTACTACCTATGCAATTAAGAAAATGTACATATCATTACTTATCGTCTGATTTTTTGTCATCTGACTTTGATTTTTTATCATCTGACTTTGATTCTTCTGTTACTTCTTTTGCAATACTCATGTCTGGTTCTGTCACAGAAACAATCGCTGATTTTTGAACTGGAACTCGAACAGATTTATTCGTTCCAAATTCAACAACAACAACATTGTTAATAACATCCACTACTTTTCCAAACAACCCACCTGAGGTTAATACTGAATTTCCTACTTCAATTGAATTTTGCATTGCATCAATTTGTTTTTGTTTTTTACGCTGTGGTCGAATAATGAAAAACCAGAAAATAGCAAAAATGGCTCCATAAATTAATAACAATGATGTAAGTCCACCTGCTGGCGCTCCAGCTCCTGCTTCTAATAATACTAATATTTGATTCATATAATCCTCCTTGTATTTTCATCAGAAATTACTTCTGACTATTTTTAAATCCTTCAATTTTTTTGCGTTTGTATTCTGAATAGCGTCCTTGGTCAATCGCGTCGCGAATCTCTTCCATCATTGTATTATAAAAATACAAATTATGTAACACAGCCAGACGCATACCTAACATTTCCTTCGCCTTTAAAAGATGTCGAATATATGCGCGTGAATATTTTTGACATGCCGGACATCCACAGTTTTCATCAATCGGTCGATCATCGTCTTGATATTTAGAATTCAATAAGTTCATCTTACCATGGTCTGTATAGACGTGTCCATGACGACCATTTCTCGAAGGATATACGCAGTCAAAAAAGTCAACACCGCGCTCAACCCCTTCTAATATATTTTCCGGAGTACCTACCCCCATTAAATATGTTGGCTTGTTTTGCGGCAGATATGGCACTGTTTCTTCAAGAATACGATACATCTCACTATGAGATTCTCCAACGGCTAATCCTCCAAGAGCATAACCATCTAACTCTAGTTCTGATATGACCTTTGCATGTTCGATACGAATATCTTCAAACGTTCCGCCTTGATTGATACCAAAAAGCATTTGTTTTGGATTGATTGTACGTTCTTGCTGATTTAATTTGGTCATCTCTGACTTACAACGTTCTAGCCAACGTGTTGTTCGATCTACTGAGTCTTGCATATACTCCCTTGTTGCAGGATGCGGTGGACATTCATCAAATGCCATAGCAATAGTCGAGGCAAGATTTGACTGTATCTGCATACTTTCTTCGGGTCCCATAAAAATCTTGCGACCGTCAATATGTGATGCAAAATATACGCCTTCTTCTTTGATTTTACGTAGCTTAGCCAAACTAAATACTTGGAACCCACCTGAATCTGTTAGTATCGGTTTGTCCCATACCATAAACTTATGCAATCCCCCAAGCTTATGAATAAGCTCATCTCCGGGACGGACATGCAAATGATATGTATTGGATAATTCAACTTGGCATTTTATGTCTTCCAAATCTTTCGTTGATACGGCACCTTTAATGGCCGCTGCAGTTCCAACATTCATAAAAACAGGCGTCTCAATCGTTCCATGTACTGTGTGAAAACGTCCACGTTTTGCTCGCCCATCTACTTTTAACAATTCATACATAATTTCACCTATCTATTTTGATTTCGCATCAAGTTTTCGTCGCTTAATGCCTATTCTCTTCTATTAGTATACACGTTTTTGTTCAAAAAACTAGTAAAACTTTATTAAAATCTGATATAATCGAAAAAAATTTAAAATTTGACAAACTTGCTTTATCACTTTAAATCAATTATAATTGTAGATACTTTCGCAAACACGAGCATAGAAAGGATGATATTATGGCTGGATCCATATTTGGAAAAATATTTACAATAACAACATGGGGAGAATCCCATGGTCCTGGAGTTGGTGTCGTCATTGATGGATGCCCTGCAGGATTAAAACTTCTTGAAAGGGATATACAACTGGATTTGAACAAACGTCGTCCAGGACAATCTCCCTATTGCACGCCTCGTGATGAGGCCGACAAAGTTAAAATTCTTTCCGGCGTTTTTGAAGAAACAACGACAGGAACTCCGATTTCTCTTTTAGTTTACAACAAAGACCATCGTTCACGCGATTATACTGAAATCATGGACGTCTATCGTCCAGGACACGCTGACATGGCTTACGATGCGAAGTATGGTTTTAGAGATTATCGCGGGGGCGGGCGCTCCTCAGGTCGTGAGACAATTGCCCGAGTCGCTGCTGGTGCTATTGCCAAAAAAATCTTAAAGGAACTTGGTGTTGATATTGTCACTTATGCAAAATCCATCGGACATTTAACCATGAATGATAGCCATTTTGACCCTTCCATTATTTTTGATAACCCCTTCCGATTTGCTGACGAAGCACTTGTCGAACCTTGTGAAAAATACATGGATGATCTTATAAAAGAAGGTAATTCGGCTGGCGGTGTAATCGAATGTCGTATTAATGGGCTTCCTGCTGGTATCGGACAGCCTGTTTTTGATAAACTTGACGGTCTTATCGCCCATGCAATTATGTCAATCGGTGCAATCAAAGGAGTTGAAATTGGAGCTGGTTTTAATGCAGCGGCAATGACAGGTTTTGAAAACAACGACTTCTATAAAGACGAGGACGGACATATAAACAAAGCCACTAACCATGCCGGCGGAATGACCGGCGGCATTTCAGATGGCAGCGAAATCACTATCCGTGCAGCAGTCAAACCAACTCCAAGTATTCACTTAGAACAAAAAGCTACGAATCGTCGTGGCGAGCTTATTGACCTCGTCATTGGCGGGCGTCATGACCCCGTTATTGTCCCACGTGCGGTCATTGTTGTTGAAAATATGATTGCAGTTACTTTACTCGATCTTCTTCTACAACAGACAACAACCCAAATGGACTACATCAAGGCAATCTTTAATAAAGAGCAATAAGCAAAAGGTTATGTCACGATCTTGTGACATAACCTTTTATTTCGAGTATAAGCACCCACACTCCACCAAGAAAAATAAACCAGTCTGCAACATTATAGTATAGATTCTTTGTCCATTTAATTGCAAAAAAATCTGTCACTTTTCCTTCGTGGACGCGATCAATAAAATTACCAATCGCCCCACCTAAAATACATGAAAGCCCAAATACCATTCCACGCTCTTTTTTTATAAAAACACAGATCAACCACACAATAAAAACAGAAAAAACTGCTATTCCTTGAATCAACGCTAATAACACCGGACGTTCTTTTAAAAGACCTCGAAATGCCCCTTTATTATAAACCAGCTTCAAATGAAAAACACCCTTTTGACTCGTCCTATTACTTAACTTTTGTCTCGCACAATGTTTTGATATCTGATCGCTAATAATGATGCAAAATATAAGTAGTACTGATATAGCCATCTTACTTCCTCCATCCATTAGTCACTAATAAATTTTTCGATACTCAAAGCCATTTTTTCTGCAATCTTTGCCAAATCATCGCTTGCCTGAGCAATTTCTTCCATTGCCGCATTTTGTTGCTCCATACTTGCAGAAACTTCTTCTGTTGAGGCAGCATTTTCTTCTGCAACTGCCGATAAATTATTAATAATTTCAATAATATCTTCTTTTTGGCGAACCATCTCTTGCGATGAATGATGTACTTTTTGAATAACATCTTTGATCTGCTCAATAGACATGCTTATACCATTAAATTTATCTAACGTTACTTGCGCTTGGCTATTTTGTGCATCAACGATTTCCTCCACCGTTGTCACTTCAGCAACTGCTTCTTGAGTTTTATGCATTAAATCACCAATCACCAGATTGATTTCTTTTGAAAATGTATCGGATTGAACCGCTAGGTTGCGAATCTCATCGGCTACAACGGCAAAACCTTTTCCACTTTCACCTGCACGTGCGGCTTCAATAGCTGCATTTAAAGCAAGTAGATTAGTTTGTTCCGATATTTTTTGAATCATATCACTTGCCGCTTCGATTTTTCCGGCACTTGTACTTGTGCTTTCAATGACTGTTCGGATTTTTTTTGAGGCACATTTGTTTTCTTTGCTCAATTCAACCAAGCTTTCTAAGCTTGTACTTCCATTATCTTTTAGTTGAACAATCTGATCTGCAGAACTATTTAGAGTTTCCATCAAATCCAAGCTTGATGCTATAGATTGTCCAAGAACATATATTTTTTTAGCACCTGTATCCGTCTGTTCGGCTTGATGAATAGCTGCTTGTGCCATTTGTTCAATAGTCTTTGCAACTTCATCTGAAGCTTTAGATGTCTCATCCGATGTTATCGCTAATGTATCCGAAGAAGATGCTAATCCATTTCCTTGCGCAGATATCTCTTGCACTAACAGAGCGATATTTTGTTTCATTTTGACCATAGCTCTTACCATAATACCAACCTCATCCTTACGCTCTTTAGAGCCAACGAGATGTTTTATTGATTGAGAAGAAAAGTCATATTGAGAAAACTTCTCGATACTTGATGTCAAACCTTTAATCGGCTTGACAACAACACGTTTGGATACAAAGAATATACTTATCCCTAAAAGAGTAATCGCTATTAAAAAAATGACAATTAAGAGCAAGTCTGTATAAAGGACTTTTTGTTTTATTGCCTCTCGGCTTAAAATCACTTTGTAATAGCCTTCTAAATTCCCTTGATAATTTAAGAACGGATGGAGAATGATTGTATGATCTCCGTTTTTGCTTTGTCGAAAAACGGTTTCTCCTTCTTTGACTAGTGCCAAGTCTTTTTCATTAATCATCCAGGAATCTTCTTCAACAGTTCCTATCAATAGGCCTGTTTGATAATTTTGCATCTTCGTCTCATCAAATCCTTCTTTAGCAAGGGTATATAAAAAGTAATCTCCTCCCAAGACTTCTTGAATTTGGTCCAAAAATTCCTCTCCAAAATCAAGACCAACTTCAAAACTTCCTATATGTTCATCTCTATAGCTAACAGGTGCAACCACTCGAAGCCCATAACCTTTAACACCACGTTCAAGACCTCGAATTATTTTTTTCTCTGAATTTGCCGCATTGACTGTCATGCGAAATTCTTTTAAACTATCTCCATATTTATCTATCGCATGCAGACGTAAAAAAGAGGTTGAGTCAATCTCATGAAACTGCATTTGAGCTATATCTTTCCCCATTGAATCATATATAGGCTTTAACGCCTGAATAAGCCCTTCACGTTCACCTTTTTTAAACAACTCTTGTGTTTGAGGATTGTTAATAATTGTCAGAGTAATGGCCTGAGCACGATCTAATTCTTCTTCAAACATATTGTCCATAGTTTGGACCATCATTTTATTTTTTTCATTTTCCTGATCGCCAATAATTTTATTCATTTGATTATAGACAACACCAAAAACAAGGATAAACATTAAACTGCTCAATAAACTCATGCTTAAGACAAGTTTTTTTTGCAATGACATACTTTAACCTCCTTATTCCACTGGGTAATCTAATGTTGATACCTCACTAAGATTTTTTATCAGTTCCTTTATGATATGCGGGTTACCTGCCACAACTGCATAACGCTCTCGAAGAGGTTTTGACAAGCAGACTCCACCGGCTTCTTGAACAATTAGTTGCGCCGCTATAAAATCCCACGGGCTTAGATTCATTTCAAAATACCCTTCTGCCCGACCACTTGCAACAAAGGCCAAATCAATGCAAGCAGAACCTGTACGTCGTATTCCTGCAACGATAGGCATGATTTTTGCAAAATACTTTTCGTTATTATCAGGACTTGTTTTTTTATCATATGGGAATCCTGTTGCAATAATTGAAGCATCCATTGCCCCATGGCTACTTACATGAATCGGCTCGCTATTAAGATATGCGCCTTCACCATGAATTGCCCAAAAATAGTCACCCATATAAGGTAGATATACACTGCCAAAAATTGTTTTTTGATTATATTGTAATCCAATAGCAATCGAAAATAATGGGTATCCATGGGCATAATTAGTCGTCCCATCAACTGGATCTATCACCCACAAAAATTCACTGTCATGATTGGCTGTGTTCATACCACTTTCTTCACCTAATATAGCATGCTCAAGAAAATGGGTTTCAATATAATGAATAATCCTTCGTTCGGATTCTTTATCTACTTCAGTCACCAAGTCGACTGCAGACGTTTTTTTATCAATTTCCAAATCTTGCCTTCCTAGATTTTCCAGTTGATATTGTCCAACTTCTTTCACCAAATCATGTATGTGATTTTTTATTTTATACAATTCTTCAAGATTCATATGTATTTCCTTTCATTTTAATGTATTTGACACTTTGGATTCTTCTGATAAAATTATAATACCATATACTTAACACAAAGACTAGGAGGTTTATTATGTCATTATTATTAGGTTCACATGTTTCTATAGCCAAGGGGCTTCTTGGCGCCGCACAAGAAGCACATAGCTATGGTTCGGATACATTTATGGTATATACCGGCGCACCTCAAAACACACGCAGAAAAGAACTGCAAGATATGAAAATTGAAGAGGGCAAAGCCTTTATGCGCGAGCATCAACTTATAGGTCCGATTGTTCATGCACCATATATCATTAACTTAGCCTCTCATAAGGACTCAATTTACACTTTAGCCAAAGGTTTTCTTCGCCAAGAACTTATACGTAGCGAAGCTTTTGGCGCTAAGTATATTGTATTGCATCCAGGCTCTTTTACAGAAACCAATCTTGACTATGGGACCCAACAAATTATCGATGGTCTTAACGAAGTCCTTACCGACGATGAAGGTCCCATAATTTGCCTTGAAACCATGGCTGGAAAAGGCTCAGAAATCGGTCGTAGTTTTGAAGAACTGGCAACTATTATCGCTGGAGTGACCCATGACCATCGACTCGGCATTTGCCTTGATACATGTCACATTCATGATGCTGGATATGACATCATCCATGATCTTGATGGTGTCCTTGATAACTTTGATGCTATTCTCGGATTAGATCGCTTAAAAGTTTTACATATCAATGGCTCACTTAATCCCAGAGGAGCACATAAAGACCGTCACGCTAATTTAGGCGCTGATGCAACCAATCCAAAAGGTCAGGACCACATTGGTTTTAACACTTTGTATAATGTTGTTCATCACCCTCGCCTTGCAGGACGACCTATGATTTTAGAAACTCCATGGCTAGATAAAAAAACAAATCTTTACAAAGAAGAAATCGAGAGACTACGTAAGTAGTCTCTCGATGTTAACACACAAAATACGTCTTATAATCCACAGATTTTTTTAGAACATCTGCTAAGGAAGCTTTTGCCAATCCAATCCCCTTATCGGACAAACTATAATATGTCCATTTGCCTTCTTTTCTTGAATTTACAAGTGTACTTTCAAGGAGAATTTTCATATGATGGGATAATGTAGACTGTGCAATTTTAACTTCTTCCAATAAAGTACAGGCACATTTTTCACCTTCTTGAAGCGATGTTAGGATGTGCAATCTATTTTCATCAGACAGGGCTTTAAACACCGCTGCCGTTTGTTTGTAATTATTCATGTCAACTCCTTATTCATTCCTTGCTCTTATTCTTAGGTTAACACCTTCTTCACTCATCCTCGATGAGGGCACCCCGGCCAACAGCAGGGACGTTTTTTACCTTGGACAATATCATATGCCATACGCTCAAGATGCTTCTTGCGCGTCTCGTCTTTTTTCACACTAATAACCCAACAAATCCATTCATTGCGGGCTAAGGGTGTCAAAGCATTCCATTTTTCAAGTAATTGTTCATTAGCTTTTAATTGGGCTTGCATATCATTGGGTATCTCGTGCACCACACCGGTCGCTATCTCTTTATCCATCCATAACTCCTTTCATTTAACTATTAAAAGAGTGACATCTGTTCTACATGTTCTTCTGGAAATGTATTCAAATATGCAAAAATCTGTTGCGGGCGATATAAAATATTATGCTCTTGACATGTTTTTTTATAATATTGCATCAGCACCTTATGATTCTCACTTCTAAGTTCATAGGCATAACCATATCTTGCATGATACCTCTTTTGCATTCCCGGAAAAAAACGATTAAGGGCATCATAAAAATATTCTCGGTCGCCTTCTCTTAATGTAACGCCCATGCCAAAATTCATAATCCCTTTGACCTTCGCTTTTATACAATACTCTAAAATTCCTTCAAGATTTTCACGTGTATCATTGATAAAGGGTAATATTGGTGTTAGCCATACAACTGTTGGAATATTATGCTCTTTAAAAATTTGAAGTGCTTCATAGCGCTCTTTTGTTGTTGATACATTAGGTTCAATAATTTTACATAAGTCTTCATCATATGTCGTAAGTGTCATCTGTACGACACACTTAGACTTTTTATTTATCCGCTCTAAAAGATCAAGATCGCGTAAAATTTGCGTGGACTTTGTCTGTATTGCAAGACCATATCCATATTTTTCTATAATTTTTAAACATTGGCGTGTTAATTGCAGTTTTTCTTCACAATGCATATATGGATCACTCATTGCTCCTGTCGCAATCATACATTTATTACGTTTTGACCGAAGCCGTTGTTCAAGTAAAATAGGTGCATTTTGTTTGACTTGAACATCTTCAAAATCATGTGTAAATTGATAGCACTTACTTCGACTGTCGCAATAAATGCAACCATGAGTACATCCTCTATAGATATTCATCCCATTTTTCGCCGACAAAATGCTTTTTGCATCAACAAAATGCATCTATTGCCTCCTTCTTCTCAGTTTATCTTATCGTGTTCCAATCTTATCGATGACTTTATGTGCAGAGCCTGATATTTCTTCTGTATTGGCTGTAATCTCTTCTATTGAGGCTGATATGTTATCGATTGAACCATTCATTTCATAAAGCCGCTCATCAATCCGTTTGGCAATCTTTACAATTGATGAGATTGCATCTAACATGGCAAACTGTTCGTCTTGAGTACTCTCTGCGATTTCTTTTGACTTTTCCGCTAATTTTTTTACTTCTTCTGCAACGACTGAGAACCCTCTTCCATGTTCTCCCGCACGTGCAGATTCAATAGCCGCATTAAGCGCTAAGAGATTTGTTTGATTTGCAATGGCTACGATTTGGGTACTTGCCTCTGAAAAACGTCGTATTTTATCTTCCATATCCATCACACGGTCATTTAAATTTTTATTAATACTATCAATTTCATAACTTTGTTCACTAATTTTTGATACCCCTGTCGCATTGACTTCATTACCTTGAGTCAAGGTATCAATTGAATTTAATATAACTTTAATCTCTTTGCCGATTTCATCAGCTTCCCTTAATCGTTGTTCTGAAATACGTGTCATCTCTTCAACTAATTCCAATTGATCTTGTTTGGCTTCAATCATCTCTTTTTCAATCTCAACAGTTTTTTTATTGAAATCGATACAGTTGCTTGCTACATTAAGTTGATTGTATATTGCCGTTACCATTTTTTCGCATGAATTATAGCCGCAAGCTGCACAATTAATCTTTTGACTCTCTGCATCGCGTTTATTCATCTGACCATAAATCTCTTGCTTTGTCTTGGAATCTGCTGTCGGAAGCGCTAGAGACAGTCCTTCACTTGTATATGCTCTTCTAAAAGAATTAACATCAAATAGTTTGTCAAATGTCTTATGCATGGAACGAATTTTCTTGCGTTTTATTATTCCTATCTTTTCTATGTGTTTTTCTTTTTTTCTCTTGTTGAATGTCCGATCCACTTCATCAAGTGACATCGTTCTTTCAAGAGCATTTTGCTGCGTTCCGGTTCCAAAGTTACATCCATAACTACAGTTTAACACATCTAATAAAAGCGGCAATTCATTGCCTTGATTTAGACATTGCGCATATTCTTTTAAGTAATCATATACATGATGCGGTCCTTCAATTTGGCGAATCCAAGCATCAGAATTAAAATACTCCACATTTTCTTTTAATCCGCCAGGTCGGCTAAATAAAACCCCTAATCCTGCTTGTATATCGTCAAATTCTGTTTCGTCATATGCTTGGTAATCTACATCTTGTTGCTCAAGATATTCAAGGAGCTTCTTATATGTAATGTTATATTCAATATATTGATGTGTATTTTTATCAGCAATCTCATCCCCTTTGCCTATACACGGTGACAAAAAACCGATCTTATCCGTGATATGCTTATATTCTCGCATGTAGATTGCACTACACATCATCGGACTTTGAATGGGGGAGAGCTTTTCAATTAACTTTGATTGATATTTTTCGATAAATGTTACAATCGAAGGGCAAGGTTGCGCAATCATGCTTTGTATTTTTTCATCTTTTATCACTTTTAAATATGCCCATACGGTTATATCTGCTCCAAAAGATACATCATAGATGAAGTTGACGCCTATGCTTCGCAAATACCCAAATAATTTTTTATATTCTAAAATATTAACGATAATCGCCGGTGCTGCCAATATCGAGATTGGCTCTCCATTTTTCAAGTCTTCAAAAAATCGTTCTGTATCATCTTTAAACCTTCGTGCATCATGTTCACACACTCGAATACATTCTCCACAATGAATACAGCGATTTGCATCAATTTTAACCCGATTATCTCCTTCAAGAAGATATGCAATATTTGCTCCTGGAATTGGACAATTCCCAATACATTGATTACACCCAACACATTTTTCTTCATCTAAATACAATCTGTCACTCACCATCTCTTGCCTCCTAAAGTTGTTGTTTTTTATAGGATATAACACTTTTTTCCAAAAAGCAAGTGACGGCTTTGTTCTATTTTCACATATTTAATGCGTATCCCTTTCTATTTTTACTACAGATATGCCATCATTTTGAAAACTCATTTCTGTCTTTATCCTTGTATCAATTAGGTATCAAAGTATCTTTTTTCATTTGATATCGGTCAATCCTTTGAGATTTAGCTCCTTGATCATATACAATATTAAAGCAGTTTTCTTCTGCATCAAAGAAAATATATCCATCAAAAACGTCATTCAACTGAGCTTTAAACCACTCATTATCTCTAGGCTTATACACTGTAACTTGGCCATCATACTGGGAAATCCATTCTAGAACATGGTCATTATCAATGTCTGCAATTTTTATTGGCAACGCTTTATCTATATGCACTCTAAGATTATCGTCTTCAAGGGTCACATAGTACTCAATTGGATATATTGCTTCAAGCGCACCAAATTAAAAACCGCATGCTTTACTTATCTCCTATGGTCATCATCATCCACTTCTCAATGGTTTCAAATCCAACTTTATGATAGATTCTGCCCGCAGCAGGATTGTCATAAAACAGACACAGTGTTTTACCTTCTGACATTACCTCCATACATAACTTTATCAAACATTTGTGCATAAACCCTTTTCCTCTATAGTCCTTTCGCGTAGCAACACCAACGACCATAGCTGATTGTGAATTTTCTGCGGTGGTTTGGGCAATAGCAACCATTTCTCCATTAGCATCTTCCATATAAAAAACACGTCCAGTTTTGGTTTGTAGTGTATGTTCAATTCGCTCAATTGAATTAGTAACTCGATTAAATTCTTCAATTGTTTCAATGAGCTCGTATATCCTTTTAGCATCCTTTTTGTCAGCTTTTTTCACCTGTGTTATGGATTCATCGTGTAATAGTTTGTCTTGATGTGTCAGCTCGCAAAAAAAAGTGGATTGTGTTGTATGTTCAGGGAGTATCTTGTCAAATCGGTCAAGTATGCTTTCTTTTCCTGAGACGATCTTCGTTCCTTCAGTGCACAAAATAATTTTCACGAAATCCGTAATGTCTATGTCCTCTTTCTTGAAATACGGAATATAGCTTTCATGAAATTTTAGCAATACTCCTTCTATCTGGTTATCTTGTGTGAATTGTCCCCAAAGTGTCTGAAACTCTTCTTCAAAGCCAAATGCCTCAATGTCACCAATAATGAACAAATTAATGGAGGCTTCCTCACGCAAAAAATCCAAAACCCTCTGCCGATCTTTTTCTTCTAATCTTCGAACCATGTGCTCTCTCCATTCGAGTATGATTTTTTATATATTATACACTATTTCAATGCTGAATGCACATATGACTTAACCATTGTTTTTCCCCTTTTTCACTATCCAAAAACCACAAAACAAAAGCGTCATTAAGTGAATCCCAAGGCCGACAAGATATCCCGGCATGAGAAGAAGCTTTAATAAAACCGACTCCTGATTCATCAATAAAAATCCTTGAGTAACTCCATTTAAAAGATAATCATAGGATTCTTTCCCCAACCTCCAATTTTTATTTGGTGAAAGAAACGTGTTTAATACTACAGATTTTTCTATCTTTTCTTCAAAAGTATATGACACTCCCCATTGATTCTGTTCTCGCCTAAGAATCACAGGCTCTTTTTTTCGTTCATATTGGCGCAATTGTCTCGCCACAGTATTCTCAACAAAAAGATGATCTAATGTTATAAAGGTATTATAATTATAGATCTCAAAACCCTTTATCTTTAGTATAGAAAATTGCTTACGATCACCATTTCCTAAAAATTGAATAATCATCTGTGTCGCTCCTTTTGGAACTTTGACCAACTGTTCATAATGATTCCATTGAGATTTATACTGCTCTTCCACTTCATTTATATATATATCTCCTTTGAAATTATTCGCATCATCAAGAAAAAGAACTTTTGCATGTCGATTTTGTAGATACTCCGATTTGGCATCATAGCGAATCAAAAACTCCTCCTCAAAGTATACATCTATTTTTTGTGTTCCATAACTATACCAATCTGTAGAACAGGTTGGATCCATAGTAATCGTTAGCATATCATTTTTAATCTCTTCCCGCATCATATCCGGTGTAATACGTTCGCATGATCCCACTTCATTACTTTTAGTATCCTCTATCGGAAATTGAATAATACTTGGATCAAATGGCTTTATATGCTCTAATCCACTTTGATTTTGGGTCTGGGAATACAACTCTATCAAAAATGTATATTTTCCAGGTTCTAATCCAACACTATATTCTACATTCTCTTTATACCGATACGGTGTTTTTAGATCAATAAATGAATATGCATAAGATGGAACATTCGTTGTATAATCAATAATCAATTCTTGCTCGTCATAGCGTATACGTTCTCCCAAGTCCCATATAACCAAAGGGTGTTCTTCTTTATAAATGGTCATCCGCCCATATCCGAGTTCCTCATCAACATATAAGACCGTTGGATTAAACGTATAGATATCTGAAACAAGCACATCAAATTCTCCTTTGATTGTTCCCTGCGCTAATGCAACACCTTTACCTAAGCTCAATGGAGGATATATGCGTTCTGATTGTATGTTACCTTCATACGCCAAATCAATTGTTGGTTCAAACGACATTACAATACCAGCTTTTTTAAGATTTTTAGTCACCTGATTAATAGCATCTGTATAGGCATTTTGCGGCAAAATAACAATAGCATTCACACTATTAAACCCATCTTGAGCTGTTAGCTGTACTGGATATTGCCCTTCTTCAAGGTTTATCTGTCCTAAGTGATACCATCCAAATGCATTTTTTTTTGCATCATAGGTTTCTATCTGAAAAACTTTCTCATCAACTAAAAGGCTCAACTTTCCTCCTTTTGAAGAGTTAAAGGTACGAATAAAAACCTCATGTGTCCCCGCTGTATTCGCTTCATAGCTACCTTCAATGGTATTATCTTGCACATATTGCGACAAATCATAAATATTAATATCATGAATCCACCAATAACTTTTGTATTGTGGGTTTTGAAACGATAGTAAATCCAGACGCATATACGCTGTCTCTGAAGGGGATATGACCTCTCCAACAAATTGGATTGTATCAAAATAACTTTCCTCTGTTGCAGCCACAATATAGGAAACACCAATTTCCTCACTATCCTCGTTATAAAAACGCACTTTAAGATGCAACCTATCGACATCTCTTCCTGAAATCATTAATTCAAAATAATAAGGTGTCTTTCCATGAGCTTCTAAAACACCGCTTTTTGCCACCTGCCATATATCTTTGGGATCTCCTTTAATCAATTCCCCATGAAGCGTTTGAAATTCATTAATATCACTATATGGATTGCTATTAATCTCAAACATATCTGGGTTATCGGAAACAAATAGATTCTCTGTTCGAAGCATTGTATCAAAATCCATAATGCGTTTTCCCTTGATCGTATCACGAAGATAAGGTTCAATATTTAGATGACTGGATGCAAATGTAACTGCTACCCCTTTGCCCCGATCAAAATCAAAATGCCGGTCTTTGATATCTTGGGATTCAAGATACCAGTCCCAATCCACACTAGACAAAAAGGTCTTGCTCCACCCTAAGAAGACATTGCCTTGATTTGTCCATTGGAACGGATAAAGGTAATAATGTTCAGGCAACATAGAAAAAACAATGTCATACGTATCTCTCGCTTCAACAATGTTGTTAATACCACTTGGATTAAATTCTATGGTATCCATTGATGCGTCAGCACTTTGTTTTTGATTTAAATAAATAATGGGATAGACTAAGGGATTATAAAGCCCCACTTGATTATAAATTGCCGTGCGTTCCAATCCATATGGCGTTTGAATAATTGTATCAATCGTAGAGAATTCTTGATCTCGATTCTTTCTATCAATACCATTATCAAATACAGTAAATACAGCATTATTAAATTGCGGCTGCAATTCATCATCCATGCGCAAGATTTCTAAGTTGAAATCCTGTCGATTACTCTGTTGCAAATATTCATCATGATATATAATTTGATCGCCGCCAAAAGCTTCCAAAAAGCAACTAATTTTATTTGTTCTTCCTTGATCAAGAAGGTATTGAATGTAATTAAAATAATATGAAATTACCGGATCATTACCTTCATGTTGAAAAAGTGTAGGTATGGGCGAATTATAGATATGGATATCTCCTGTCGCTTTTGATAAAGTATGTTCACTATATGGATTAACATTCCAGTATGGCGTTGCTACTCGAGAATACGGTTGAATCATTTCCTCTGCCACGGGAAGATAAATACCATAATGCGCATTGTCTTGTTCATAATACTCTGTCAACTCTCTATAACTTTGCGGTTCTTCAATCGGTGCGTAAAAATGGTCAAAATATATACTTTTCATCGGCATTAGATAGCCCATTAAGCATAGCGTAGCAACACCAATAATTGTATAAATATACACCTGTCTATATCTTTGTAGTCTGTCTGATATCTTTAAGAACCACTCTAAGCCAAAAACAAAAAACACACCAAAAAAAATCGCCAGTAAAGCAACCAGTTTGTTAGGATCCCGAAACATATTTCCAATAATCGGAAAGTTAACCATCAGCAGAAAAAACTTTGCAATTAAAGGATAATAGACTCCCGTAGCAAAAACAGCTAGAAAAATAGATAATACCCCCATGAAAAGTAATATATGATGCCTAAACGCATGAAATATCACACCTAAAAATGATGTTAGGAGAATCATTCCTCCTCCAATATAAAATCCTAACGATAGTTGACGCATGTCAATCATTGGCCACCAATAACTTATAAGATATACTACCTCTTTAAAAGAACTATGTCGACTGAAAGCGACATAAGTATCAATTACATTTATATTGTTTTGGCTAGCTTGAACATCAAATAATATGCTTCCAATATAAATAAAGAGCCAGTAAAATGAAAAACAAACTAGCAATGTTCCAAGAATCACAGTCTTTTTAAAAAGATTTAACCACATAGCACGTTTATTATCCATAGCCATGTGCCTATATTTTATCCAGTATTTCAACACGAGTAATACAAGCAAAGCAGACAACAAGAAAACCGTGTAAAAAAAATAATGAATTGCCGCTGAAGCAATTGTAATTATATAAGCTAATAAAATAATATCACGTACATTTTCATAGTATAATTTATTCCTTAAAGGCGAATAGTCTACAATGGCCGCTGCTTGAAACTTATGATCAAATACTTTTAAAAATAATAATAAGATTAATGGAAAAAGGCTATATCCGACTAAGAGGTATATGTGTTGAATCCGAAAAATCACCCACGGATTTAATGCATAATATAAACTTCCAAAAATAATAACAAAAATACGACTCATATTAAAATTCTGACCTATATATACCCCAACAAGCCGTTTGCAAAAAAGATAAAAACTCAAGCCTGCTCCTACAAGATTTTGTACAACAAAACTTTTTAAAAACAAGTCGCCATTGTCTCCAGCAACTTTCGCTAACAAATAGGACGGAAGTAAAACAAGCAATCTTGGAATATTTAGCATAGACGTAGTATTCCACTTTGTATTCCATATTCCAAAAATCTCATCTAGATAAGTTGAAGAATGAAAAGGAAAATCAATATCCGAAAATACGATTTGACCTGGACGCAACAAAACTTCCACATAATACATAATAAAGCCAACCATAACGACCATGGCAAAAAAATCAAATCGATATTGATATATAAGTTCTGAGTGTCGTTTTTTCAATGTTTTCTTCATCCGTTCCTCCCATGGATTATATACTACTTGTTTATTTCTATGTCCATCTTTTGCATGTCTATCAGCTTAAATCCCATTAAGAGAATAGACGCACTGACAAAAAAAGTGATTAAAAGCGTTCGAAAATAATAATTTCGAATTCCTTCAATATATTTTTGATCCGACATCTCAAGCATCAAATATACTTCGCCATAATTTGTTTTTACATGTGTAAAGCTATAAAAAATGCCGTCTTTATATATAGTATCCTCATGTCCATTAAGCATCACTGTCTTAATCTCATTGATGCCTTCATCTCGCAGCGTCATGTTTCCGGCAATGTTGGTTCCATAATCATCATAGATTAGCACTTGTATTTTACTTGATCGATCATCACCAATAAAAAGCTGGTCAAACCCATTTTTCAACTCATCCGCGGCAATAGATTCTAATTTAAGACGATAAATCTCTCGGCTAAATTCAATTTCTTGTATAATATTAACTTTTAGCTGTTTTTGGATAAATGGAATATTCATAAAGAAAAACAATCCCGTAGTTAAAAGCATAACGCCAATTAATGCCCCAAAAATGTATCTGCTCTTAATATAATTCATAGCAGCTCCTTTATTTAAAAACATATATTTTTTGCGTTGGTGATAATGCGTACTCTTGTTCAAGGCTTAGAAATTCTAAATGTTTGGGCTCATATAGCGTATTAAGTAGATAGCTACTATATAATTCTGGGTGTAGGTGAACAATTTTATCCTCTACCGTTATTAAAAAAACATGTCCCCGCTTTAGCAAAAACTCACAAAAAGCATTCATACTAAGTGTATGCATATCATTAATCAATTTGGAGTATGCAATAGCATCTCGCAATATTTTTTTTGCATCTTCATCAACTTTCCAAGGTTTAGTAATATATCTAAAAATTTTGCCATGATTGATAGCAGATAATAGTGTTGGAATTTGCGAAAAGCCTGACAGTATAATGCGTACAATGTGTGGATGACTCTCTCGCACATGATCTAGAAGTTCCAATCCACTCATTTCAGGCATAAGAACATCCGTAACTAGGACATCAATTTTTTCCTTTTCAATAATTTCTAATGCTTCTTTTCCACTCTTGGCAAATAATACTTTATAAGGCTCTTCCTTTAACATACGTTGAATTAAAAATAAAATTTCATCTTGATCATCGACAAATAGTACTGTGCTTTCTGACATTTTTTACCTCCTAATGTTTTTCTACAAAGATAACTTTGACATTCAATAGATAATCTCCTAATTTTTCAAAAAGTTGCTTTAGCTGTTTCGTATCACTTACTTTGGCTGCATGTTCAATATGCATGCCAATAGATGTTATCTCCTCGAATCCATACCCACTTCCAACACCTTTTAAAGCATGTCCGATAAATTGAATTTTCTCCATATCATTAAGTTCAAATGCTACTTCTAAATCCCTCAAATCTTTTTGTCGATTCTTCATAAATTCTGACACCAGTTCTTCTAAGTCGTAATCCACATATGCTTCGTATTGCATTACCTTTCATCCCCTTCTATAAACTGCGCTATCGTTTGTTTTAACCTGTTTTTATCAATCGGCTTCGTCATGTGTTCATCACATCCGGCTTCAAAACTTTTTTTTACTTCCTGTTCATATGCATATGCTGACAAGGCTATAATTGGCGTCCGCTTTAGACCTTTTTCAAACTCATGGGATCGGATTTTTTTAGTCGCTTCATATCCATCCATAACTGGCATCTGAATATCCATGAGAATTAGATCGTATGATTGTTGCGTATAGCTGGTAACGGCTTCCTGTCCATTTGTTGCCTCATCTATATATGCATTGATTTTTTTTAAAAAAGCTTTAACTAATGTTCGGTTATCTGCAAAGTCATCTACAAGGAGTATTCGCTTTTTGTCTTGCCCATGGGAGCTTGGTTGTTCTATAGTTTCTTGTTTCTTTTGAGAAGCTCCTTTTCTTATATCTATAGTTTTCACAGGCATTTTGTGACCAATGGACATATGAATTTTGTATTTCAAAACTTCTGCTGCAATAGGTTTTTCCAACACATAATTCACTTTTTCGATGGGGTATTTTACATGGTTGCCTCGTCCATTATCTGAAGATAATATAATCATCGGGAGTTGCTCTTTTGGATAGATTGTACGAATCCTATTCATTACCTCAAACCCTTGCAAGCCCTCCATAATATCATCACAAATAACAATATTAAAAGGCTCCTCCTTAGCCCGCTCTTCATCAATAATCCTTAATGCTTGCTCACCATCTTGCGCCTCCATCACTTGAACGTCATATTTACTTAGCATTTGCTTAATAATTAAGCGATTTTCATAGCGATCATCAACCACGAGCGCTTTAATATCCTTAAACTCCATCTGTTTTCTTGACTCCATAGCTTCTCCGCTTCCAATAGGAACAGGAATATGAAAACAAATCGTCGTCCCTTCCCCTATTATGCTTGTTGCCTCAATATGACCTCCCATTAGTTCCACCAGTTGCTTGGATATCGTCAATCCCAGTCCTGTGCCTCCATATTTTTTTGTTGTTGAATGATCTACTTGAGTAAAGCTTTCAAAAATCATATGCAACTTGTCTCTTGATATGCCAATACCTGTATCTTGTACTTCAACCTCAAGTTCCACATATCTATTCTCTAGCATCTTAGCATCAACAGATATACGAACAGCTCCCTTTTCTGTAAACTTTAGCGCATTTCCAATTAAATTAATAAGTATTTGGCGTAGTCGACTTTCATCTGCAATAATAAACCTAGGAACGCTATCTTTAATTATGTATTCCAGTTTTAATTGTTTTTTGTTCATCTGCGCCTGAAAAAAACTCTGCACTTCACGAATAAAATAATGAAAATCAAACTCTTTGGGAAGCAACTCGATTTGCTGGGCCTCTATCTTTGACAAATCCAAAATACTGTTGATTAGTTCAATCAAATTTTTTCCTGAACGATTAAAAATATCCACATATTTCTTTTGTTCCTCTGTCAATTCTGTATCAAGTAGTAATTCTGACATTCCTAAAATGATGTTCATCGGTGTACGAATCTCATGACTCATATTTGCCAAAAATTCTGATTTGGCTTGGGTGGCTTTTTTTGCCTGCTCATGTGCTCGCAAAGTTTGCTCATGATCTTGAAAGCTCTTAATTGCAGACCCAATTCCTGATGCTGTTGATTTGAGAATGAGCATGTCACCTTCAGACCACATCCTACCTGTTGTACAGTCATCAAATCCTATCATTCCCCACAATTTGTTTTCAACATAAATTGGAACGACAAGTAATGATAAAATATCCTGTGCAATTAAAATCTCTTGTTCATCTACCGGAAAGTCTTCAACTAGTCCTGCAATGACTTCATTATTCTCAAAGGCATGAATCCATCTTGAAAATCCAGCCTCTGCATAAGAAAGCCCTTGTAAATCCGGGCTGTCAATTTGAGGTTCAACACCCGCACTAACCCACTCATAGATTTGATCACACAAAATATCTAGGCTTGATGACTCAATGCGATTTTTAAAAATATATACACGGTCAACACTTGTCGCCTTTCCAAGGATTTCTAACGCACTATTAATTGCTTTGTGCTGTTCCATATGAATTAGAATAAGATTATTCACCTGTGCAACTGCTCGTAATAAGCGTTCTTTATTGCGCAAATCCTCTTCCATCGACTTTCGCTGTGTTACATCACTAATTAATCCAACAAAATAATCTAATTCTCCTTGAGTGTTAAAGATAGGGCTCAATGAAAAATTATTCCAGAACTTCTCCCCATTTTTTTTATAATTTATAAGTTCAACATTGAGTTTTCTTTTTTCATTGATGGCTTGACGTATTTTTTTTACCGCTATATAATCTGTTTCCTCTCCCTGTAAAAACCGGCAATTTTTTCCGATAACATCCGCTTCAGTATATCCTGTAATTTGTGTAAAAGCTTGGTTAACATAGATTACCTTTTCATCTCCAACGCGCATATCACTGATAACAACCCCATTATGCAGATTTTTCATCGCCGCAGTTAGCTGATTGTTTTTTTCTAACATATCTTGTCTGTTTTTTTGCTGTATTTTTAAATGCTCTTCTAATTCACGCGAAGATATGATTCCGTGTTGAACCAAAAGCTCACCCAGCTTATAACTTGGCAGCTGATGGCGCATTTTCTCTTGTTCATCTAAGATACTCTCCAATTCTTGCTCTGAAATTCTCCCTTCATTGACAAGAGATTCTCCAAGTTTAAATTTAGGCATAGTACTCCTCCTCTATATCTATACCTCTCTATGAATAGTAATTTTTTTATTACGCTTTTTAATCATAAATACATTTTTAATGTAAGCAATCGAATCTTTTATGATATCAATATGTGATCCTTCCTGATCAATACACTGTACCGGAAATTGAAGGGTTCTAAATCCGTATTTTTTTGCAATGTGTAAAATCTCTAGATCAATTGCCAAACCAGTGGTTACGTTCAGATGAGGTAAAATATACTTAGCTGCAGTTCCATTCATAGCTTTTAATCCCGTTTGAGAATCATAGACCCCCTTGGGTAAGAGTGATTTTGTTAGCTGTCTTTTAACAAAGCTCATTAGACGCCGAATGGGCGGTCTGTTTTCTGCCGTCAAATCCTTCGTTCCCACAACCAAATCATAATATCCTTCTCGGATGATGTTAATCATTCTAGCCATATCTTCTATGCGAAACGAATCGTCTGCATCAACAAATAAAAGCACATCTGCACGAATTGTTTTTATCCCTTCAATATATGTTCCTGCCTTTCGTGTATTCATAACCAATTGTTGTGCATTTGCAAACGCTAGGTTTGACACTGTCGTTGTATCCGACTTTTGCTTCTGAACAATTTGCTCCACCAATTCTTGTGTACGATCTTTGCTTCCGTCGTTCACAAAATAAATTGTTGCATTGATAAAACTTTGGTTACAAAGGATTTCTAACTTTTCAAAAAAATGAATAACATTTTTAAATCGAGTTTCTTCATTGTACACTGGTAAAATAATCGCAATATCTGAAGCTCCCACTGGATATTCCGGGTGAATCAGTTGATTTACATACTCAATGAGCACCTCTGGATATTCCGATCGATAGTTTAAGATACGAAGTTGACCGTAGCCTTCATTGGATTTTAATAATGCATGCCGATGCTTTGAGGCAAAGGATTGTATAATTAAAAAACTCATTGATGGAACATAATGATTGACTTGATACAAAATCTTTTTAATACGTTTGTGAGATATCACATCAATAATCATTAATTTAACGTGTATTAGCTTATCTATCTGATTAAGCTGTTGTTCTTCCAGACGCTTTAGTTGAAGTGTATTTGTATAAAAAGTGTTTAAAATTGAGTAATCGACATTGCGTTGACCATCAGAAATAATAACAATTTGATTATCCATCATATCCCTCTACTTTCTATATCTTAGAATTTCAAATCCACCTACAAAAGTTAATGCAATATACATCATCAACACGCCAAAAGTCAAAAGTGGATGACGAACATAAAGGCGCATATTTGCCCTGCAATAATAGACAGGTCTAAACAAATACCAACGTCGAAATGCCTTAATAAACCCTTTTTCTTCTGTCTCTATTGTTTTATTCATCATTTTAAAATAATATCTTTTCTTCGATAAAATATTTATTAACGTTACATGCTTTTCATCATGATAAAGCCCAGACACCATTAATTTTTTTATGGTTCCGCCTTTTTCTATACATTTTATCGTGGGTTGTATCTCTTCAAAAGATATTTGCTCTGGATGAATTCCTCCTGTTGCCACATATGCTTGAGAACGCCAAAATCTGGCTGCTTCTATAGAGTTTAGATCAACCTCTTCACCTGAATTATTGATTAATCGACGCTCAAACACCTTCACTTTCGAATAAAAATTTGTATATTTTGTATAGGGTATTTCCTTGATAATTAATCCATCAATATCTGTACGTATATCCAGTTGATTAACAGCTTCTTCTAATAAATCTTTTTTTAAATACATATCCGAGTCAATAATCATTAGATATTTTGGATTTTTTTTTAGTGCCTTTGTAATAGCAACTAAACGTGCAACTCCTCGTTCTGCATGCTCCAAAGGGTAGATATTTAGCCGTGGCATAATTTTTGCATACTTTTGCATGATTTTAACAGTGTTATCTGACGAACCATCATCTGCAATAAATAGTTCAAAATCTTGCATGGTTTGGCGCTGACAACTTGTTAGTAATTTTTTAATATGGATTGGATTATTATACGTTGTAACTGCAATGGCTACTTTAGACATTCTTACCCTCCTGACATATTTTGACAATTGCTTTATTAAATGCTACTGCTGTCTTATCCCAGTTTAACTCTTTTGAAAATTTATAAGCCGCAGTTTGAATATGCTTATAAGCACTCGGGTCAATGACACTTTTCTCCATCAACTCTACAAGATTTTTTACTGTATTTTGCGACGTCATAAACCCAGATTGTCCCATTTGAACTGCATCTCTTAATCCCGGCGAATTATAGACGATGCTCGGCGTTCCAACCGCTGCCCCTTCTGTGACAGTCAACCCCCACCCTTCGCGCTCAGATGGGAATATAAGGCAATGGCTTTGACTCATTAGCTGTAGTTTTTCTTCTTCGCTCACAAAGCCATGATAAGTTATTTTCTCATGATTCACTCCATATTTTTTGATGATAGGTTCTAAAACTTCTTGAATATATTCTTCATTTTTTTTGCCAATAATCCCAAGGGTTGCTACAGGATATTTTTTTTGGAAACGACAAAAAGCTTCAACCGTTGCATCAATTCCTTTATATGATGCATAACGTCCTACATAGGTAAAATGATAATCTGATCCTTTGTGCCATGCGTTTGTCTGCCATGGTTCAAAATCAATCCCTTCTGGAAGGATAATGATTTTATCCTCATCAAACCCAAGGTCAACCAAGTCTTGTTGTGTTGATAAAGACACCGTCAATGTCCATGTCTTACGGTAAATACGCGTCATCGCCGATTCCAGTTGCATTCCAATTATACTCCACGGCTTTTTCATCTGCCTTAGCCAAATCTCTCGGGTCATTTGATGAATGAAAAAAATGCGTTTTTTCTTCTTAACCCAAAAAGGTGTAAAAAAGCGGTGGGTATTGCACTGATCGACTACATAATCAATTTTTTTTCGATGTTTTATATAGTAACATAATGCATATATAATCACCGAATATATATTTCCTCGTCGAATATAGAGAACATTATCAATGACTTCCCTTTTTGGCGCCCCATCAAACATAGGAGAAAAGTGTATAACTTTTATTCTTTTTTTATTTCTCCTTGACAGCATTTCATGAGTAAACACTTCTGCTCCGCCTTTTTTAGGGGCCTTGATATCTCTCCATGATAAAAATAGCATTGTTTTTTTTCCTTCACACTTTTGCCGCATCTTTTTTCTCCCTTCGCATATAAATCATGAATAGAGTAACTAATAATAAACTATAACTCACCACTTCAACCACGATAATCATACGAATAGATTCATGATATAGAAGTATTCCCGCTGTTAGCATAGCGCTAACAGCAGCGAGTATATATATATGGACTTTTTGATTCATAATAATCAATTCAGATATCATAAAATACGCAATGGTTAACATAACGTAGCCTAAAGCTTGAAAAACCATAAATTGACTAGCCCCTTGATAAGCTTCTCCAAATAAAAAGGCAATAAAATGTCGAACAACCAATTGATATCCTACCAAAATCACTACACCGCCAAGGCAAAATCGAATCAACCATTTATGAACATATGCTTTAAATTCTTCTGGATGTATGATTAGCCCTGAAGAATAGGATACAACGACGGTAATCACACTAAAACCAACCGCCATAATTAATTGGCTGAATTTTAAAGATACAGCATATAAAGCGGCTCTTTCCCCAATATAATAATTTGCAACAATCAGGCTAACCGACGTCAAATAATAAAGAAAGAAATTCGCCCAAATAATATGAGCTAATCCAAATAAATTAACACGTATTTTTTTCGAAAAAAGCATTGGAAAATAAACCAATCGCCCTGAGCTATGGTATCCATGTATCAAGGAAAAAAACATACCCAGCAAAATTCCGATAAGTGGAATATGCGATTGAGAAAAAAATGGAAGTATGGCAACAATAACGATAAGTTTTGTAATGACCTCGACATAAAAATTGATATTCAAAGACAAAAAATGCTGTTGACTTTGCATAATCCCCCTATAAAAACTTAATATTATATTCATATCAAAAATAAGCATAATAAGGATTATGCCAAGCGTATCGGTTCGCATGATTTTAATCAATGTTGGAAACAATAAGAGTAATAGTATGTTTAGAAAAAGTCCAATGGAAATAAGTAATGAAAATATAGAACGTATAACCTGAGAATTATTTTTTGATTTTCCGACTTCTTTGTTTGTATAGGTTTGCACACTAATGCCCACAACAAAAAGAATCGCCAAAAAGGAGAGCATTGCATTTAAAATACTATATTCATTTAGAGAGATAAACCAGCTGATATAAATGTGCATAAAGAAATTTAGCCCATTAAGCAGCACATCAAAAACCGGAAAAAATACATCTTGGTATTTTATAAGCATCCCTTTTATATTTATCATAATAGTCCCTCACACTTTACGACATATCAATATACTCCTTCTTTCATTATAATACACAGTATTAGATAACACAAATTGTTTATAAAAAGGTTCTATAATAAATGTTGGG